>NZ_JAIUHA010000001.1:0-755121 GCF_020164885.1 Mesorhizobium sp. CO1-1-7
ACCGTGCCGGCAGCCTGGCCGACAGCCGTCGTGATCACCGGCGAATCGTTGGTCCCGGTGATCGTGATCGTCACCGTTTCCGTCGCCGTCGCGCCCTTGTCGTCCGTCACCGTCGCCGTGAACGTCTGCGTGTCGCTCTCACCCTCGGCCAGATGATCGGCCGCGCCCTGGTTGAGCGCAAAGGTCCATGCGCCCGTCGCCGGGTTGATCGCAAACGCCCCATAGGTGCCCGTCGCGTCACCGCTCCAGGTCGCCGTCGCAAGGTGGTCAACATCCGAAGACGTCAGCGTGCCAGACGCAGACGCCGTTCCGGGGACAACCGTCCCGTCGTCCAGATTGCCGGCCTCGACAACCGTGCCGGCAGCCTGGCCGACAGCCGTCGTGATCACCGGCGAATCGTTGGTCCCGGTGATCGTGATCGTCACCGTCTGCGTGTCGGTGCCGGTATGGCCGTCGTCGGCCTTGATCGTGTAGGTGAGCGTCAGAGTCTCGCCTTGGGCAAGGAAGTCGAAGGCTTGCGGTGTCGAGTTGAACGACCAATTCAGATTGTGCGTGTCGGTCGGACTGGCGGCAAGCGAGGCCGGCGACACCGTCAGCATGCCGAGCACCGCGGCGCTGTTCAGACCGCCCGTTGTGCCGGCGAGCGATACAGATGTCACGCTAGGAGTCACCGTATCGGAGAGGTCGGCATCGTTCACCGTCAGGGTGCCGCTCTTCATCAGGGCTGCATTGGTCTCGGTCAGCGAGGCTGTAGCGCTGTCGCCGGCGCCAACGGTGATGTCCGGCGCGTCATTGGTGCCGTTGATGGTGATCGTCACCGTCTGCATGTCGGTGCCTGTATGGCCGTCGTCGGCCTTGATCGTGTAGGTGAGCGTCAGCGTCTCGCCGACAGCCAGGAAGTCGAAGGCTTGTGGCGCCGAATTGAAGGTCCAGCCCAGATTGTTGGTTTCGCCAGGGTTAGCCGTCAGCGAGGTCGGTGAAACCGTCATCATGCCGATGACGGCGGCGCTGTTCAGGCCGCCAAGGGTGCCGGCGAGCGACACTGAGGCGACACTTGCGGTTACTGTGTCGGAGACGTCAGCGTCGTTCACAGTCAGCGTGCCGCTCTTCGTCAGAGCCGAGTTCGTCTCGATCAGCGACGCGGCCGCGCTGTCGGTCGTCACCAGATGGATATCGGGCTTGTCATTCGTGCCGGTGAACTGAACGGTGGCAGTGGCCCAGCTCAGCGTGCCGTTGCCGAGTTGAATAGCGTAGGTCACCTTATCGACGAGAACCTCACCCGCAGAAAGTGCCTGTAGCTGCCCAGCGATACTCGCCGTGTCGTAGTGGATTGTGCCATCGCTGGCCATCCAGATCTTGGCTCCCAAGAAGCTTGTGTCGGTGGTCCCGGCGGCTCCCGAACTATCAGTAGAATATGTCGTATCCCGCGTGAGCAGATCTGCGGGAGCATATGTCTTGGTTGCGGTCGACAAACTGTCTGCGTTGTCGATGGAGTAGAGCTGTTTGGCTGCGCCACCCAGATCATTCGCCAAAACGTTCAGGACAAGGACCCCGGTTGCATCTTCCGAATAGAGGAAGGTGTCATCGTTTGCCTGCGGTGTATTGGAGAATGACGCCGTGGTGCCGCCGGCACCGGTGACCTGAGTAGCCATTTTCAACCCCTGTTTGTGTAGCAGACGCCCCAACGCCTGTTTGTTGATAGTCCTGTACGACCACGCTCTGTCCGAGCACCGATCCCAAAGTCGCCACGCAGCTGGGTTGAAAGCGAGTGCGGCGCATCATCAGCGAGCCTGCCGGACAAGCAGGTGCCGGCTGGAGCTAGCGGATGATGATCGCATGATGGCGGCTGCGACGGCGTTGTCGCAGCGCTGCGTCTCCCAACCCAATTGCATCGCCTAAATCGCCGGTCTGCGATCAAGAGATTTTAGACAATGCTTATATTAGGAGATTATTAACTCTACTGGGGAGGAAGCGTCAACGTCCAACTTGGGCGAACGGTTAATATTCAACATGAAGGAGCTGCAGCCACCCGGATCGGCTTGTGAGATCGAACGAGCGCACGCCTGATATGAGCCAGCGCGGCAGAAGATGCGGGGCAGCGTAACGAGAGCCCGCCAGCGCACTAACGCTGGACCTTGATCGCTGCCACGGGCGAGCCGGACATCCGGAATTTTCACGCTCCAACGCAGATCACTCCAAGGATGACAAGGCGCGAAGCAGATCTTGCCTTTGTGCACGCCGTTTTACGCCGTAGCCCCCTTCTTAAAGGTCTTTACCTCGTAAGGGACTTGGGCAGATCGGACTTGCCAGATTGGAGATGAAGAATACCAGTTCAGCGAAAGTGAGACACGACACGAGAACAATTCTCGATGGCGAAAATCGCCGCCGAATCTACGCGATTGCCGCTCCTTCACTCCCACTCGATTGTGCCAGGCGGCTTCGACGTCACGTCATACACCACGCGGTTGATGCCGCGGACTTCATTGATGATGCGGGTGGCGGCGGCGCCCAGGAAGGCCATGTCGTAGTGGTAGAAGTCAGCCGTCATGCCGTCGACGGAGGTCACGGCGCGTAGCGCGCAGACGAATTCGTAGGTGCGGCCGTCGCCCATGACGCCGACAGTCTGCACCGGCAGCAGCACGGCGAAGGCCTGCCAGATCGCGTCATAGAGGCCGGCCTTGCGGATTTCGTCGAGATAGATGGCATCGGCCTCGCGCAGGATCTCCAGCTTTTCCCGCGTGATGCCGCCCGGGCAGCGGATGGCGAGGCCGGGGCCTGGGAACGGATGACGTCCGATGAAGCTTTCGGGCAGGCCGAGCTCCTTGCCCAGCGCCCTCACCTCGTCCTTGAACAATTCGCGCAACGGCTCGACCAGTTGCATGTTCATGCGCTCGGGCAGGCCGCCGACATTGTGGTGCGACTTGATGGTCACCGAGGGGCCGCCGGTGAAGGAGACGCTCTCGATGACGTCGGGATAGAGCGTGCCTTGCGCCAGGAAATCGGCGCCGCCGAGCTTCTTGGCCTCGTCCTCGAACACTTCGATGAACAACCGGCCAATGGTCTTGCGCTTCTTTTCCGGGTCGGACTCGCCTTCCAACTGCGAGATGAACTTGTCCGAGGCGTCGACCAGGATCAAAGGCAGATTGTAGTGCTGGCGGAACATCGCCACCACACCAGCGGCCTCGTCCTTGCGCATCAGGCCATGGTCGACAAGAATGCAGGTGAGCTGGTCGCCGACCGCCTCGTGGATCAGAAGGGCAGCCACCGAGGAATCCACGCCGCCCGACAGCGCGCAGATGACCTTGCCCTTGCCGACCTGCTTGCGGATCGCCTCGACCGCGTGCTCGCGATAGGCGCGCATCGTCCAGTCGCCTTCGATGCCGGCGATGTTGTGGACGAAGTTCCTGAGCAGCCTCGCACCATCCGGCGTATGCACCACCTCGGGGTGGAACATGATGCCGTACATCCTGCGTTCGACATTGCCGAAGATGGCGAAGGGCGAGCTTTCCGATTTGCCGAACACCTCGAAGCCAGGCGGCAGGGCGATGACGCGATCGCCATGACTCATCCACACCTGATGGCGCTGGCCTGTGGCCCACAGGCCCTCGAATAGCGGGCTGTCCTTCTCGATCTCGACAAAGGCGCGGCCGAATTCGCGATGGTTGGAGCTTTCGGCGACGCCACCCATCTGCACGCACATGGCCATCTGGCCATAGCAGATGCCAAGCACAGGCACGCCGGCATCGAAGACGATCTGCGGCGCGCGCGGGCTGCCGATATCGGACGTCGAAGCCGGGCCGCCGGACAGGATGACCGCTTTCGGGTTGATGCGCTTGAATGCCGCCTCGGCCGACTGGAACGGCACGATCTCGGAAAACACGCCGGCCTCGCGGATGCGGCGGGCGATGAGCTGCGTAAACTGGCTGCCGAAATCGACAATCAGGATGGTGTCGGTGTGATTGGCTGTCGTCATGGCGAGCCTTTAGAGAAAGAAACGAGTCTGCGCAATGGGTTGCGTCGCCTGACTTTCAGAGCGGTATCGCCTCGTCACCAGGTGAATCCGGCCGGAGCAAGCCCGAACCGATCGCCTGTTCGAGCCGCATGACGGCGTCGGCCAGCTTTTCATCGATGACGTGCAGATATTCGGTCCAGTCGCCGACGTGCCTGAGATCAGCCGCGCCGTCGGAAATGCCGCGCAGCCCGATGAGCGGGATGTCGAAAAGCTGACAGGCGCGCAGGCAGGCGAAGGTCTCCATGTCGACCATGTCGGCGGCGATCGCTTCGTACGCCGCGCCGGTAATGACGGCGCCGCCGGTCGACAGTGTCGCCTCCTTGATTTCGGGAATACGCAACGGCAACGGTACGATCACCGGCAGGTCGAGAAACGGCGTCGCGCCTTTTTCGAAGCCCAGCGGCGAGGCATCGATGTCGCGATAGCTGACGGAGACGGCCTGGTAGATTTCGGTCTGCTCCAGGGTCCGGCTACCAGCAGAGCCGAGCGATACCACCAGATCGGGCAATGCCTTGTCCGATTTCAACCAGGAGAGCTCAGCGCCCAGCCGCACGCCGGCCTCGACCGGGCCCACGCCCGTCATCAGCGGCGTGAACAATCGCTGCAGATGCGGGCCATATTCGGCCCGCGCCGCCATGACGAAGAGGACATCCTTGCCGCCAATGCGCACGACGTTGCCAGTCATGGCGATCCTCCTGCTTGCGCTACATTATGACCAACGGCATGGCCGCTGCCGGCGGCAGCTCCGTGCCGCCGGCACGATTAAATTCGCCCGCGGCGAACCGGCCACTCACCCAGCGATACCATCACGGCCTAGCACCGTCATCATCGTCCCGGTCATGGTGGCGATCAGCTTGGCCTCGCCGTCGGTGGCGAAGGCATAGGCCTGGCCGTCGGCAACGATGATGGTACGGCCGGGTTTGGTCACCGAACCGCGGAACAGAAAACGCTCACCCCGGCCCGGCGCCAGAAGGTTGACCTTGAATTCGATGGTCAGCACGCCAGAATTCTCCGGCATGAGCGAGAACGCCGCATAGCCGCAAGCCGAGTCCAGCGCCGTCGAAATGACGCCGGCATGCAGGAACCCATGCTGCTGGGTCAGCGCCGCTGAATAAGGCATCTCAATCTCGATGATGCCGGGGGTCACCAATGTCAGTTCGGCGCCGATCGTCGCCATCGCCTGCTGGCGTGCGAAGGACGCCCTGACGCGATCCTCATAGTCCGGAGCCGGTACGATCTTTGCTGCCATCGCCGTTGCCTTCACGTTTGCCGGGAAAGCTTATCGCAGAGGCATGAGCGGCAGGCAAATACTTTTGCTGCACTGCAGCAAACCGCACGTCACCTAGTTCAGCCAAAGAAGCGAGGCGTTGAGCAAGGTGGCGAACGCCACCCACGCCGCGTAGGGCACGAAAAGCCAGGCGGCGAGCCGATCGCGGGTCCAGACGCATGCGATAAACAGCGCGATGACGGCCAGAAGAAGCACGATGATGACCAGAGCAGGCCCCATCATTTTTGCGCCGAAGAAGATTGGCGACCACAGGAAATTCAGGACGAGCTGAGCGCCCCAGATCTTCATCGCGGTGCCGGCCGGGTCCCGCAACCATGTCCGCCAGCCGGCCACGGCGATCAGCACATAGAGCAGTGTCCAGGCAGGCGCGAAAATCCAGTTGGGCGGATTGAAGGAAGGCTTGGCCAGCGATGCATACCAGGCACCTGGCAAGGTGGCGAAACCGATCAGCAGGCCTCCGCCCAGCACCAGGACGAGGAACAGCAGAAGCGACAGATATCTTTGCAAGCACTCACCCTGTGGCGGCGCAACGCCGCGCATCTGCAATTGGGGCGCTGCGGGCAGCTGTCAACGACAGCGTCAGTTCGCCCGGCGCAAGGCGCAAAAATAAAATCCGTCTGTGCCGCTCAGCGCCGGCGAGAGCGAAATGCCACCCAGGGCACCGATCCGCATCGCGGCGGTATGGCCGGGAAAACGGCTGTCCCAGAGCTGGCGATGATCGACCGGGGCAAAGCCGCCGTGCCGCTCGCGAAACGCGGCGATTTGTTCACCGTTCTCCTCGTCGAACACGGAGCAGGTTACGTAGACCAGCAGGCCACCGGGTTTGACGTAGGTTCTGGCGGCATCGAGGATCGTCGCCTGCTCGCCCTTGCGGGCATCAAGCTGTCTCTGCGTCAGCCGCCATTTGGCGTCGGGACGCCGCCGCCAGGTGCCGCTGCCGGTGCAGGGCGCGTCGACCAGCACGATGTCCATGTGGCCGGTCAATGGGGCAAGCTCGGCCGGCTTGGTGGTGACCTGCACATTGCGGTTTTCCGAGCGGCGAATGCGGTCGAAGATTGGCGCCAGCCGCGCCTTTTCGGCATCGTGAGCGAAGATTTGACCGTGGTTGTCCATCGCCGCCGACAACGCCAGCGTCTTGCCGCCTGCGCCGGCGCAGAAATCGAGCACCTGCATGCCAGCCGTCGCGCCGGCAAGCGCCGCCGCAATTTGCGACCCCTCGTCCTGGACCTCGAACCAGCCTTTCTGGAAGGCCGGCTCGGCTTGCACGTTCGGATGCCGGCCGTCACCGTCGATCGGCGGGATGCGGATGCCGTAGGGTGCGATCCGTGCGGCACTGGCACCGGTCTGCGCGAGTTCAGCCAACACCTTGGCGCGATTGGCCTGCAGCGTGTTGACCCGGATGTCGAGCGGCGGACGTGTGGCGAGCGCCGCGCCCTCCTCGACCCATGTGTCGCCAAAGGCCCGCTGGAAAAGCGGTTCGCACCAATCGGGAATGTCGGCGCGAACAGCAGGCGGCGCGTCGGCAAGCCGGCGTTCCGCGATTGCCTGGAGTTCCGTGGCGCTCAGCAGCGGCGGCGCGAATTTGTCACCTTCGAGCGCTGCGTTGAGCGACTGCGCCGTCTGGCTCCATTCGAGCAGCAGCGCCCCGAAGCCGATGGCTCGCGGCGTGTCTTCGCCCAGCAACCAGCCGGCGGAGCGCTTGTGGCGCAGCGCGTCGTAGACGATGTTGCCGATCGCGGCGCGATCCCCACCGCCGGCGAAGCGATGGGACAGGCCCCAATCCTTCAGCGCGTCGGCCACCGGCCGGTGACGCCGACCAATGTCCTCCAGCACTTCAATGGCCGCAGCCAGCCGTCCGCCCAGTCGCATTCGTCATTCCATCAATCGAGCACATTATCCGGTCTGCTCTTAGAGCCTTTCACGTCCGGATTGAACCCCGCCCGGCCTCGCCGCGAGCGCAAGCTGGCGATGGTCGGCTAAACCTGTCCGACCGGTAAATCTTCGCGGCGGTTAGAAGCAGGCGGACTAGTAGATACAAGATCTCTAATGTTCTTAACTGGCGGCCGGAAGGACGGCGTGTGGCGCTACAGCTCTGCTTTCCAAGTTTTTCGGTTGGGAATACTCTTGCCGTCATGATTCGCGGCGCGGAAAACGTGGACCGGCGGATCGTCACGAGGAGAGGGCAATGAAGATTTATCTGGCGGAAGTTCTAGGCACATTTCTGTTGGTGTTCATCGGTACGGCGTCCGTGGTGACGGGGGGCTTCGGCGGCGCGCTGCCGCTTGGCCAGGAAGGCATCGGTCTGGCATTCGGCATCGGCCTCATCGCGGCGGCCTATGCGATCGGCCCGATTTCGGGCGCGCATCTCAATCCGGCGGTGACGCTCGGCGTGTTCCTGGCTGGCCGGCTGCCGGCCAAGGACGTCATCCCCTATTGGATCGCGCAGATCATCGGCGCCATCATCGCCTCGCTGGCGTTGTGGATCATCGTTTCCGGCCAGACCGGCGGCCATACCGGCGGCTTCGGCGCCAATGGCTGGGACGAGACGAAATGGGGCATGAGCTCGGCGTTCCTGTGGGAGCTGATCGGCACCTTCACCTTCGTCACGGTGATCCTTGGCGTTACCGCTGAAAAACACTCGACGGCGTTTGCCGGCCTGGTCATCGGCCTGACGCTAGCGGGCATTCACTTCGCCATGATCCCGGTCACCGGTACCTCGGTCAATCCGGCGCGCTCGATCGGCCCGGCGCTGTTTACCGGCGGTGCCGCACTCAGCCAGCTCTGGTTGTTCATCGTCGCACCGCTGATCGGCGGCGCCATTGCCGGCGTCGTCGCCAAGGTGCGTGTCTTCGAGAAGGATTGATTCCAGAGCCTGAATGCAAGAGGCGCGGGCCGTGGCCCGCGCCTCTTTCGTAGGTCCTCAAGCTCGGGTCAGGCCGCGATGTCAAAGCGGTCGGCGTTCATCACCTTGGTCCATGCCGCAACGAAATCCCGGGCGAATTTCTGCCCGGCGTCCGCCGATCCGTAGACCTCGGCCAATGCCCGCAGCTGCGCATGCGAACCGAAGATCAGGTCGGCACGGGTGCCGGTCCACCTGACTGCCTTGGTTTTGCGGTCGCGCGCTTCGTACACTTCTTCCGAACCCGGAACAGAACCGGCAGCCGGATCCCAGACCGTGCTCATGCTGAGCAGGTTGACGAAGAAGTCGTTGGTCAGCGTGCCGGGTCTGTCGGTAAGCACGCCGTGCCTGGACTTGCCGGTATTGGCGCCGAGCACCCGCAAGCCCCCAACGAGCACCGTCAGTTCCGGCGCCGTCAGGCCCAGCAACTGCGCGCGGTCAACCAGCATGGCTTCAACCGACATGGGCTGCTTGCCCCTGACATAGTTGCGGAAGCCGTCGACTTTCGGCTCGAGCGCGGCAAAGGAGTGGACGTCCGTCTGCTCCTGCGATGCATCCATGCGGCCGGGCGTGAACGGCACCTTCACGTCGTTGCCGCCATCCTTCGCGGCCTTCTCGACCGCGGCGATACCGCCGAGCACGATCAGGTCGGCCAGCGAGACCTTCCTGTCGCCGGTCTGCGCGGTGTTGAATTCCGTCTGGATGCCTTCGAGCCTGGCAAGCACCTTCGACAGTTCGGCCGGCTGGTTGACTTCCCAGTCCTTCTGCGGCGCCAGCCGGATGCGTGCGCCATTGGCGCCGCCGCGCTTGTCGGAGTTGCGGAAGGTCGAAGCCGAGGCCCAGGCCGTCGAGACCAGTTCGGAAACCGACAGGCCGGAGGCCAGGATCTTGGCCTTCAGCGATGCGATGTCCTGCTCGCTGACCAGTTCATGGTCGAGCGCCGGGATCGGGTCCTGCCAGATCAGCTCTTCCTTGGGCACCAACGGGCCGAGATAGCGCACCGCCGGACCCATGTCGCGGTGGGTCAGCTTGAACCAGGCGCGGGCGAAGGCATCGGCGAACTGATCCGGATGTTCATGGAAACGCCGCGAGACCTTCTCATAGGCGGGGTCAGCCCGCAGCGCGAGGTCGGTGGTCAGCATGGCCGGCGCGTGACGCTTCGAGGGGTTGTGCGCATCCGGCACCGTGCCGGCACCGGCGCCACCCTTCGGCGTCCACTGATGGGCGCCCGCCGGGCTCTTCGTCAGCTCCCATTCGAAATTGAACAGATTGTCGAAGAAGTTGTTGCTCCACTTGGTCGGCGTCGTGGTCCAGGTGACTTCGAGACCCGAGGTGATGGCGTCGCCGGCAATGCCTGACGCATGTTTGCTCGACCAGCCGAGGCCCTGCGCCTCGATGCCGGCACCTTCCGGCTCCGCGCCCACCAGCGAGGCATCGCCGGCGCCGTGGGTCTTGCCGAAAGTGTGGCCGCCGGCAATCAGCGCCACGGTTTCTTCGTCGTTCATCGCCATGCGCGCGAAGGTTTCCCGGATATCACGGGCCGAGGCCAGCGGATCGGGCTTGCCGTTCGGCCCTTCCGGATTGACGTAGATCAGGCCCATCTGCACGGCGCCGAGATGGCCGCGAAGCTCACGATCGCCCGAGTAGCGCTCGTCGCCCAGCCACTTGGTTTCCGAACCCCAGTCCACGTCCTGCTCGGGCTCCCAGACGTCGGCGCGGCCGCCGGCGAAGCCGAAGGTCTTGAAGCCCATCGATTCCAGCGCGACGTTGCCGGTGAGGATCAGCAGGTCGGCCCAGGAGATCTTGCGGCCGTACTTCTGCTTGACCGGCCACAGCAGGCGGCGCGCCTTGTCGAGATTGGCATTGTCCGGCCAGCTGTTGAGCGGTGCGAAACGCTGCTGGCCGGCGCCGGCGCCGCCGCGGCCGTCGCCGATGCGGTAGGTGCCGGCGCTGTGCCAGGCCATGCGGATGAACAGCGGCCCGTAATGGCCGAAGTCGGCCGGCCACCAATCCTGCGAATCCGTCATCACTTGGTGCAGGTCCTTGATGACCGCATCGAGATCGAGGCTGGCGAATTCCTTGGCATAGTCGAAGTCCTCGCCCATCGGGTCCGACAGGTTCGACTGCTGATGGAGAACGCCAAGGTCAAGCTGGTTCGGCCACCAGTCACGGTTGGTCCGGCCGGCGGATCCATGCGCGACAGGGCATTTGCCCGCGCTGCTGTCGTCGGTTTTCGCGTCCATCTCTCACTCCAATTTGCCGAGGTTTGATTTGCCGGGGTTGATTTTTGCCGAGATTTTGGGGGCGGCCAGCGGCCCGCGCCAATCTGGAACCATTCCAGCCTAGGCCAGACCGCCGATAAAAACAAATTGTCTTTCCTGTTTATTTCGATAGGATTTTCTTATGATGGCCTTGACCGCATGATCGGACTGACAGTTCGCCAAATGCATTATTTCGACGCGCTGGCGCAGACGCTGCATTTCGGGCGTGCGGCGAAACTTGCCGGTGTCAGCCAGCCGGCGCTGTCCTCGCAGATCGCCGAAATGGAGCAACGGCTGAACTGCCGGCTGTTCGAACGCGGCGGCAAGTCGGTGCGCATGACGGACGAGGCGATCGCCCTGTTGCCGCGTATCGAGCGCATCCTGGCTGACATACGTGACGTGGAAACGACGGCCCGGCGCGGCCGCACGGCTATGGAGGGACGCTTCCGGCTGGGCATCATCCCGACTGTCGCGCCCTATCTTCTGCCACGCGCCTTGCCCGAACTGAAGAAGCATTTCCCGGCCTTGCTGCTCGAATTGCGCGAGGCGGTCACCACCTCCCTGGTCGAAGACACCGCATCGCGAAAACTCGACGCCTTCATCGCGGCACTTCCGCTCGACCATCCAGGACTGATCACCGAGGCGCTCTTTCCCGACCGGTTCTTCCTGGCCGTGCCGTCGGACGATCCGGCCTTTGCCTCGCCGCCGGTTCCACCCGAGAGCCCGGCGCTGGAAAGACTGATGCTGCTGGAAGAAGGCCATTGCCTGCGCGAACAGGCGCTGGCCGTCTGCGGCAATGTGCGGCCGGTGGCGATGGCAAGCTATGGCGCGACCAGCCTGACCACGCTCCTGCAGATGGTGGCGCACGGGCTCGGCGTCACGCTCATCCCCGAAATGGCGACCGGCCCCGCCGGCACCATCCCCGACCTCAAGATCGTGCCGTTCCAGGAACCGATGCCGCAGCGCATGATCTGCCTGGCCTGGCGACGCAACAATGCGCGGCACGGGGAATGCGTCGAGCTAGCCAAGATTATACGGGGGCTAGGCCCGGCGCTGTTGGCGGCCTGAGAGGTGGCCCTAACGCTCGTTACAGCACCCGCGACAGGAACTCGCGGGTGCGCGGCGACACCGGGTTGGCGATCATCTCGCGCGGCGCGCCGCGTTCGACGATCACGCCGCCGTCCATGAACACGAGCTGGTCGCCGATCTCGCGGGCAAAGCCGACCTCGTGGGTGACGACGACCATCGTCATGCCGCTCTCGGCAAGGTCGCGCATGACCTGCAGGACTTCGCCGACCAGTTCCGGATCCAGCGCCGAGGTCGGCTCGTCGAAGAGCAGCACCTTGGGCTTCATCGCCAGGGCGCGCGCGATCGCGACACGCTGCTGCTGGCCCCCGGACAGTTCGCGGGGATAGCGGTCTACCTTATCGGCCAGGCCGACACGCCGCAGCAGCACCTCCGCCTCGGTCTTTGCCTGGTCGACTGGAATGCGCCGCACCTGCGTCGGCGCCTCGATCAGGTTCTCCATCACCGTCATGTGCGAGAACAGGTTGAACGACTGGAACAGCATGCCGATCTCGGCGCGGCGCCGGCACAGAAGATCGTCCTTCACCTCATAGAGCTTGTCGCCCTGGAGGTCGTAGCCGACGAACTGGCTGTCGACGAGCAGGATGCCGCCGCTGAGTTTTTCCAAATGGTTGATGCAGCGCAGGAACGTGCTCTTGCCCGATCCCGACGGGCCGATGATGCAGGCGACCGATCCCTCCGGTACATCGAGGTCGACACCTTTGAGAACTTCAAGCTGGCCATAGGTTTTGCGCACGCCGCGCGCGAACACCATGGAGTTGGCGGGCACCCCGAAGCGGGCACGATTTTCGGACTTCACATCACTCATCGAGCAACGCCGCGCAGGCTGATCAAGTTGCGCAAGGTGCGCATCGTCAGGGGGTCGCGTCTGACATCGCTGCGGCCGAAATGGCGCTCCAGGAAATGCTGCCCCACCGACATGATGCTGACCACCGCGAGATACCAGAAGGCGACCACGATCAGCAGCGGAATGGTCTCGAAGGTGCGCGCATAGATGCTCTGCGCGGTATAGAACAGGTCGTCGACGGCGATGAACGTCACCAGCGACGTCATCTTCAGGAGGTTGATCGCCTCATTGCCGGTCGGCGGCAGCACGAAGCGCATGGCCTGCGGCAAGGTGATGCGCTTCAGGATCATGCGGTAGGGCATGCCGAGCGCGCTCGCCGCCTCTGACTGGCCAGACGGCACCGACTTGATGCCGGCCCGGATGATCTCGGCCATGTAGCCGGCCTCG
Source organism: Mesorhizobium sp. CO1-1-7 (assembly GCF_020164885.1). Lineage (NCBI taxonomy): Bacteria > Pseudomonadati > Pseudomonadota > Alphaproteobacteria > Hyphomicrobiales > Phyllobacteriaceae > Mesorhizobium > Mesorhizobium sp. CO1-1-7. Next base: position 12,781 of record NZ_JAIUHA010000001.1, read on the forward strand.
CACAGCGAAAGCGCCACCACGGCGGAGAAGAACGGCGTCATGAAATCATTGGTGCGCACGGAAAACAGCGTGCCTATGAACGGCAAAGTCAGCGAGATTTCGCGCACCAGCAGCGACAGGTTGAACCAGAAGATCAGCTGGATCAGGGCTGGGACACCCCGGAAGAACCAGACATAGACGCCGGAAAAGGCGCGCAGCACCGGGCTCGGCGACACCCGCATGATCGCGATGACGGTGCCGACAATGATCGCCAGCACCATGATGATGACGGTGAGCATCAGCGTGTTGCCGAGGCCTCGCATGATCGAGGGATGGAACAGGTATCCGGCTGCCGTGCCCCAGGCAAAGGCCGGGTTGCTGGCGAAAGCACGAATGATGAGGAAGGCCAGCAGCAGGGCGAACGCCGTACCGACCCAAATGCCATAGCGGCGCTGCGGCACGACGGTCAGTCGTGACACGGCGGCGGAAACGCTTGGCTCGACGCCGATGTCGGTCGGGAGGGCAACGCCCATCGGATGTCTCCAGCTTGCGGGCCGGCGCCTGACGTTCATCAGGCGCCGGATGGTCTCTATTCGGCGCGAAGCGCGTCCATGGTGCCGACGAAGTAGGGTTCCTTGATCGCATAGGCGCCCATGCCGTATTTCTCCAGGATAGCTTTGTACGTGCCGTTCTTGAACAGTTCGGCAAGTGCCGCCACCATCATGTCGGCGGTCTGCTTGTCGTCCTTGGCGATCGCCATGCCGAGCGGCGCAACCTCGTAAAGCGTCGGCAGGACCACCAACTGGCCCTTGCTCGTCACCTCGAAATAGCTCGATGCGGTGGCATCGTCCATACGCGCGTCGACGCGGTCCGAAAGCACGGCCTGGACGATATCGGTGGAGGAGTTGAACACCGATTTCTCGATAGCCTTTTGGCCCTTGTCGGTGCATTCCTTACCGAGCTTGTCGACCAGGAAATCCGAGGCGCTGCCGGCCGAGACGCCGATGCGCTTGCCACAGAGCGGCATGTCGCCGCTGAAGCTCGCCTTCTTGTCGGGCGATGTCGAGACGGCGAGCCCTGCCTTCAGGAACATGATGAAATCGACCTGCTTCAGGCGCTCCGGCGTGGCCGAGAAGGTCTCCCAGGCGATCTTGAAGCGGCCCGCCGCAAGACCCGGGATCATCGACGGGAACGGCGTGCGCTGGATATCGAGCTTGGCGTCGACGAGCTTGGCCACCTCGCCGGCGAGTTCGACGATGATGCCGGTCTGCTTGCCGTCGGCGTCGAGATATTCGAACGGCGCGAAGTCCAGAGTGTTGGCGACGGCGAGCGTTCCGCTCTCTTTCACCTCAGCCGATTTCGGCACGTCGGCGGCTTTGGAAACCCCGCCCCCGACGGTGGTGGAGAGCGCCAGTGCAAGGCTGGTCATTCGCAGATATCTGTTCATTGCTGTTCCCCTTTTCTTGTCCTTGTTTGCAGTCTTTCCGGCAGAGCCCGGGCCAGTGGCCGGCACGGGCTCGGTGTCCCTTAGGAAGCGGCTGCTTCGGCCGCCTTCTTCTTTCGATAATGATAATTCTTGTCGATGCGCTCCATCAGGTAATCGCCATAGAGCACTGGCTCGTATTTCGGCTGTGTGCCGGCCGGCACACAGACCGAAAGTGCGGCGATCGTCTCGTCCATTGATGGATCGAAGAAGAAGGGCTGCGAATAGCGCTCGCGTCCGGAGCGGTTGATGACGCGGTGCGGCGTCGAGACGAACTGGTCATTCGACCAACGCGCCAGGATGTCGCCGACATTCATGACGAAGGAATCCGGAACCGGCGGCGCGGGAACCCAGTCGCCCGCCTTGTTCTTGACCTCGAGGCCGCCGACATTGTCCTGGGCTAGCAGCGTGATGAAGCCGTAGTCGGTGTGCGGCGCCGAACCGAAAAGCCCCTCTTCCTGGGGCTGCGTCGGATAGTGCAGCAGCCGCAGGAAAGTCGTCGGCTGCTCGAAATAGCGGTCGAGACTGTCGGAGGGCAGCCCGAGCGAAAGCGCGATAGCGCGCACCATCTTGCGGGCGAGCGTGCCCATCTCCTGGACATAGCGCTCGATGGTCTCCCTGAAGCCGGCAAGGGCGGCCTCGTCAGGCCACTGGTTGGGGCCTTGCAGCGGCTTGCCGGCCAAGGCCCGGGGGTCGTCGGCGCCGACCTCGTGCATGAAGAAGATCGATTCGCTCTGGTTCGGCTTGCTGACGGCCGCCACGGACGAGGTCACGATGGTCGAGCCGGCAAAGGGCAAGTAGCCGCGGAAATTCTTGTCGATCTTCAGCTTCGCCTTCTCCTCCTCGGGCAAGGCGAAGAAACGCTTGGAGGCCTCGCGGACCGCTTCGACATCGGTGCGCGGAATGGGGTGGCCGGTGACATAGAGGAAGCCGATCGTCTCGAGATAGCGGCGCAGTGTCGCTGCCGTTTCCCTGATCGCGCCTTCGTCGTCGCCATAGAGCGGCGAAACGTCGAGGATCGGAATTTCGGAAAAATCGCCGCGCTCTTGTGCATCCATTTCGAACACCCTGTCTTGAACATAAGATACAGTACTGTATTTCTACACATCCGAACGGCCTCATCAATAGGCTTTCGATCGCAAAAGGAAGGACGCGGCATCATGGCACCACGCAAGATCATCATCGATACCGATCCGGGCCAGGACGACGCCTTCGCCATCCTCTTCGCACTGGGGTCGCCTGATGAACTCGACGTGGTCGGCATCACCACGGTCGGCGGCAACGTGCCGCTTGCCCTGACCTCGAAGAATGCGCTGAAAGTCGTCGAACTCGCCGGGCGGCCCGATGTGCCCGTTTATGCCGGCTGCCCGGCGCCGATGGTGCGCAAGCTGATCACCGCCGAATATGTCCATGGGGAAACCGGCCTCGACGGCGCCGACCTTGCCGAACCGGTGACGCCGCTGCGGGGCGAACACGCGGTGAACTACATGGTGCGCACCATCATGGACGCGCCGGAAGGCGAATTGACCGTTTGCACGCTCGGGCCAATGACGAATCTGGCCATGGCCATGACCATGGAGCCGAGGATCGTGCCCCGTCTGCGCGAAGTGGTGCTGATGGGCGGCGGCTTCTTCCAGGGTGGCAACGCGACGCCGGCCGCTGAGTTCAACATCTTCGTCGACCCGCATGCCGCGCACAAGGTGTTCGACAGCGGCGCGCCGGTGACCATGGCGGGCATCGATTGCACCTACACGGCGCTGATGACGCCTGAGTGGCTCGACCGCCTGCGCGCAAGCGGCAGCCGCGCGGCGATCGAGGCCGCGAACCTGGCCGACTTCTACCGCCAGTATGGCACCCACAAATTCGAGACGCCGGCACGCCCCATCCACGATGCCTGCGTCACCGGTTATCTCCTGGCACCGCAAATCTATGAACAGCGCCAGTGCGCGGTGACGGTCGACATTGTCTCGCCTGAGACAATCGGCATGACCGTCGTCGACTGGTGGCACGTCACCGGCCGGCGCAAGAACTGCAACGTCCTGCGGCGCATCCATCCCGCGCCGTTCTTCGAACTCATGCTGGAGCGGATCAGCGCATTGCCCTGAGTTGCGCCTTCCGCGATAGATGGACACTTGATGAGTCGCGAAGCGCATCGGAGCCGGCGAACGGTTTTGTGGGCGTTGCGTGTGCGATGAAGGTCTTGATCGGATGAAATCGGACAGCGCCCCGGCCAAAGGCAAGAGACCAGCCAAAGCCGCGGGACCTGGGAAGACGGCGCGGCAGACGCTGAGTCGCGAGGCCTGGATCGCAGCGGCGCGCAAGGTGCTGGAGAAGCACGGCATTGGCGAGGTCAAGATCGACCGCCTCGCCAAGCAATTCAAGGTGACGCGCGGCAGCTTCTATTTCCATTTCACCAGCCTGGCCGATCTTCGCGACGGCCTGCTGCAAGAATGGCGAGATATCAATTGCGAGCCCTTCTGGGCAATGCGCGAGATGCTGGATATAGACGGCTTGCAGTTCTTCACCGACATCGTGCATGTTTGGGTCGACGAGGCGCCGTTCAGTCCCCTGCTCGACCTCGCCGTGCGCGACTGGTCACGAACGTCGAAAAAGCTGGCGCAGGAGGTCAAGGATATCGATGACCTGCGCATCGAACTCCTGACCCGCTCCTTCCGCGCCATGGGTTATCCCGAGGACGAAAGCCTGGTCAGGGCCCGCATCACCTATTTCCACCAGATCGGGCAATATGCGCTGTCCTTCAAGGAGGACCCGGCGGTGCGCCGCAGCTACCAGCCACTGTTCGGCGAGGTGCTGCTGGGGCCGCTGGTGCAGGAGCCGGGTTCGGCGCCACGGCCGGCGGAAATACGGCGCGGGCGGCGTTAGCGGACGAGGCATCCCGTCAACCCGTTAGGGGTATCGCGATGCCGGCATGGTGACTTCCCAACTGCCAGAAGGGTAGCTGGAACCGCTCACGCTGCGCTTCGACGATATGGAAGCCCGCCGTCCGGATCAGGTGCAATGGATCGCGATTGAGGTGGCAGCCGCCGGCGAGCCGGCCCCATATCAGGTTCAGACGCTCCTGCCACCGGCGGCAACGCGGCCCTTCGGCCTGGCCGTGCTCGATGAAGATCAGCCGGCCCGTGGGCTTGAGGATGCGCCGGATCTCGGTCAGCGCCGCCTCGGGGTCCGGAATGGTGCAGAAGGCATAGGTGACGACCACCGTATCGGCGAAGCTGTCGGCCAAGGGCAGCCTTTCACCGCTGGCCCTGATGCAGTCGACATCGAATGGCACGGAACGGCTCTTCGGTTCGGCAAGGCCCAGCATCGTGCCGTCGGGATCGACGCCGACCAGCCGCTTCACCCTGGCGGCGTCGTAATGGGGAAGGTTCAGGCCGGAGCCGAAGCCGACTTCGACGACGACGCCTCCTGCCCGCGGGATCAGGCGCCTTCGCATGTCCGTGAAAGCGTTGGCCGAACAGCCGGCGTGGACGAGGTAGGGAGCAATGCAGCGCGCGTACCAGGAGAGACAGGATTGGCACATGTCTCAGCCTCCTTGCCGTGTGTTGGCGGCACCGACAGGGCGGGTGAGAGTATTGACCAGTGACATTTCTCGCTCCAAGGGAGTCCCGTGATCGGGCCCGATCGGCCCGACGTCGTGGGAATGGATAGAAGGCCGGCGTCCCCTCAACGTCCCTGCATGGCCGTGGTCGGATCGATGGAGCGATTGGAATTCCGATTTCTGGGTTTTCCGGAGTTCCGGTTGAACGGCCGGCGGGTGGAACTCGCCCTGCGCAAGGCGGCAGCCCTGCTCATCTATCTCGCCGAGGCCAGCGGGCCGGTGGCGCGCGAGGTCGCCGCCGCGCTGTTGTGGCCGGAAGCCGACGAGCAGGCCGCACGCGCCCGCCTTCGGCGCACGCTGTACAAAATCCGCATCGCGTTCGGCAACGAGATCATCGCCGCCACAGGCGTCTCGCTAAGCCTGCACCCGGCGTTGTCCGCCGAGATCGACACCAGGATTTTCGAGCAGGCCTGCAATTCCGGCGCTCTCGACAAGGCAGCCGAGATCTACAAAGACGACTATCTCGCCGGCTTCTTGCTGCCGGACTGTCCGCAATTCGAGGAATGGGTCTTCTTTCGGCGAGAGACGTTGCGTGGCCGGCTGGTGCAGGCGCTGGAGCGGCTCATCGACGCCAAGATCGCCGACAGCCAGCCTCGTGGCGCGGTCGTTCACGCGAGACGGCTGGCGGCACTCGACCCCTTGAGCGAAAGCGCGCACCGACATCTGATCCGTGCCCATCTGGCGGCCGGGGACAGGGCGGCGGCCGAGCGGCAGATCGACACGTGCATCCGGCTCTTGCGGGACGAACTCGGTGTAGCGCCGGACCCCGCCACGCTTGCCATGCTGAGCCAGCCAACTCAGGACGCCGCCCTGGACGTGCCCAGGACGCGCTATGTCGCGGTGGGCGGCATCCACATCGCGTACCAGATCGTCGGCAGCGGCCCGACGGACATCGTGCTTGTTCCCGGCTTTATTTCGCATGTCGAGCGTATCTGGGAAGACCCGTGTTGCCGCGCCTGGCTGACCGCGGTTTCGCGCCTGGGTCGCCTGATCCTCTTCGACCGGCGCGGCATGGGGCTTTCCGACCGCGTCGGTGCCCGCCCCACGGTCGAGGCGACGGCGCAGGATATTCTGGCGGTCATGAACGCGGCCGACAGCCGCCGGGCCTTGCTGGTCGGCGCATCCGAGGGTGGGCCGGGCTGTACCCGTTTTGCGGTCCAGCATCCCGATCGGCTGACGGGCCTTGTCTTGTGGGGCTCGCTCGCCAAAGGCAGCCGTGCACCTGACTATCACCACGCCTTGACCGTCGCGCAGTATGATCTGTGGAAGCAACGGCTGCTGGCGGGCTGGGGTGGCCCGGCGGAAATCGACACCTTCGCACCGAGCCTCGCTGGCAACCGCCAGGCGAGGACCTGGTGGGCCGGATTGCTCAGGGCAGCCTCCAGTCCCGGCGCGGTCGCAGGGCTGCTCGACGCGTTGCGGGACACCGATGTCCGTCACCTCCTCGCAAAAGTTTCCGCCCCGACGATGATCCTCCACCGTTCCCGCGACCGCGCCGTGCGCATCGAGGCGGGGCGGTTCCTAGCGACCAAGATTCCAGGCGCGCGGTTCATCGAGGTCGATGGCGACGATCACTGGTTCTGGGTCGGCGACCAGCAGGCGCTGCTCGAGGCTATCGGCGCGCTTGTGCGACACGGCTGATCCGGCCTCACGCCGTCTTCTGCGCCACCAGCCCGAGTTCCTCCACCATCGCCTGACGCATCAGGAATTTCTGCGGTTTGCCGGTCACCGTCATCGGCAATTCGCTGCGAAAGCGAATGTGGCGCGGCACCTTGTAGTGGGCGATCTGGCCCGCGCAGAAAGCCTTGATCTCCTGTTCGGTGGCGACCTGGCCAGGTTTGAGCACGATCCAGGCGCACAGCTCCTCGCCATATTTGGCGTCCGGGATGCCGAAGACCTGCACTTCCCGCACCTTGGGATGGCGGTAGAGGAATTCCTCGACCTCTCTGGGATAGACGTTCTCACCGCCGCGGATGACCATGTCCTTGACGCGACCGACAATGTTGCAATAGCCCTCGGCGTCGATGGTGGCGAGGTCGCCGGTGTGCATCCAGCCATCGCTATCGATCGCCTCGCGGGTCTTTTCGTCGTCGTCCCAATAGCCCTTCATCACCGAATAGCCGCGCGTACAAAGCTCGCCCGGCGCGCCAACCGCAACGGTGGCGCCATCGGCGTCGATCGCCTTGACCTCGACATGCGGGTGGATGCGCCCGACAGTCGAGACACGCTTTTCCAACGGATCGTCGGTGCTGCTCTGGAACGAGACCGGACTGGTCTCGGTCATGCCGTAGGCGATGGTCACTTCAGCCATGTGCATGAGCGAGACCACCTTCTTCATCACCTCGATCGGGCAGGGCGAACCGGCCATGATGCCGGTGCGCAGGCTGGAGAGATCGAAGGTCGGGAAATCCGGATGATCGAGCATGCCGACGAACATGGTCGGCACGCCGTAGAGCCCGGTGCAGCGCTCCCGCGCGATCGCCTTCAGCGTCAGGCCCGGATCGAACCCCTCGCACGGGAAAACCATGGTCGCGCCCTTCGACACACAACCCATGGTGCCCATCGACATGCCGAAGCAGTGATAGAGCGGCACCGGGATGCAGAGCCGGTCGTCGACAGTGAGCTTGATGGCCGAGGTGACGAAATTGCCGTTGTTGACGATGTTGAGATGGGTGAGCGTCGCGCCCTTGGGTGCGCCCGTCGTGCCTGAGGTGAACTGGATGTTGATCGCATCGCCAGGCTTCAGCCCTTCCGAGATGCGGTCGAGGCTATCATGCTCGTCGCGACCGGCCATGGCCAGCACGTCGCCGAAATTGAACATGCCTGGCGAGTTCTCCTCGCCCATACGGATGACGATCCTGAGCGCCGGCAATTTCGCAGCCTTCAGCTTGCCGGGTGTCGCCGTCGCGATCTCCGGCGCCAGAGTCTCGATCATGCCGAGATAGTCCGATGTCTTGAAGCTCGCCGCCGTCACCAGTGCCTTGCAGCCAACCTTGTTCAGGGCATATTCCAGCTCGGTCAGCCGGTAGGCCGGATTGATGTTGACCAGGATCAGGCCGATGCGGGCGGTGGCGAATTGCGTCACCAGCCATTCCCAGCGGTTGGGCGACCAGATGCCGACCCGGTCGCCCTTCCGGAGGCCGAGCGCCAGAAAGCCGGCGGCCAGTGCATCCACCGTGTCCGACAGTTCGCTCCACGTGAAGCGCTTGTCCTGGCCGACGAACACGGCGGCATCGAGCGTGCCGTATTTGCCGACGGTGTCGGAGAACAGCGCGGGAATGGTCTTGTCGAGCAGCGGCACTTTGCGGTCGCCCGAGACATGCGCCCTGCCATCGACCGGTGCAATAAAGACGCTGCCGGCGCGCGCGCCGCGTCCGCGCAGATTGGTGGCATTCTTCAGCTCGTCGAGATTGACCGGCATTGCTGTCTCCTCCCAAGACTGGCCGAACCTATCAGCCTGCCGGGACGCTGGAAATCCCGTCGATGGTACTGGAGCCCCTTCCCTGGAGGTCGCTATGCGACCGCTGCCGCCATTTTCGCGACGATGTCGCGCAAAACGGCGTCGTCGGCCGCTGCACGTGTCTTCCTCGACGCGACCAGACAGGCCTGCGACTTCAGCACGACGCCGTCGGCCAGCACCTTGAGATGGTTGGCGCGCAGCGTCGAGCCCGTGCTGGTGATGTCGACGATGACGTCGGCGAGGCCGGCCGCCGGCGCGCCCTCGGTGGCGCCGAGGCTCTCGACGATGCGATAGACCTGAATGCCGTGCTTTTGGGAGAAGAACTGCTGCGTCAGCCGCCAATATTTGGTGGCAATCCGCAGCCTGCGGCCATGGCGCTGGCGGAAATCGGCGGCGACATCGTCGAGATCGGCCATGGTGTCGACATCGAGCCAGATCTCGGGCACCGCGACCACCACATCGGCATGGCCGAAGCCGAGGCGGGCGACGATCTCGGCCCGCGCTTCCCAGTCAGCGAGATTTTCCCGCACCAGGTCCTCGCCGGTGATGCCGAGATCGACCGCGCCTTGGCCTATTTCGCCCGATATTTCGGAAGCCGACAGGAAGAGCACTTCGACATTGTCCAGGCCCTCGACGCGGGCATGATACTTACGCTCGTCGCCGGGCAGGCTGACGGCGAGGCCGGCCTTGGCCAACACCTCCAGCGCCTGCTCCTTGAGCCTACCCTTCGAGGGAACGGCGAGCGTGATCATGATGCCGCCCCCCGCAAAGCCTCGATGCGGTCGAGCCACACCGAAAAGCCGACGCCGGGGATCGCGGTCTTGGCGCCGAGCAGCGTCAGCAACCGGTCGTAGCGCCCGCCACCGGCCAAGGGGCGCTCGCCGCTGGCGGCCGCGATTTCGAAGACGACACCGGTGTAGTAGTCGAGCGGACGGCCGAAAGCGGCGTCGTAGCGGATTTTTTCGGAGGGCAAGCCATGCGCCTCGATCGCCTTGGCGCGGGCCGAGAATTTTTCCAGCGCCGCACCCAGCGAAAGTCCGGCGCCGGCCGCGAAGGTTTCCAATGCCTGGGCCGCGCCATCGAGCGGCACGTCGATCGCCAGAAAATCTTTCAGCGCCGCGAAAGCCTCGTTCGACAGCCGCACGCTGCGCAACTCGGCTTTCTCGATCAGCCGTCGCGCGATATCCGACGGCGCGCGCCCGGCCGATGCCGACAAGCCGGCTTCCTCCATGCCGCCGGCAATATGCTGGGAAAGACGGTCCAGATCGCCATCGAGGACAAGCGCCGCGACCGGCCCGGAGAGCTGGCTGTTGCGCGGCGGGTTGGCGAGATCGGCGAGTGCTGTCTCCAGCATAGGCGCCGAGCCGAAGGCGCGGGCCAGCCGCATGCGCCAGCCGCGCGGCAAGCCGAGCGCCGCCAGCACCGCCTCGAAAATCGCCTGGTCGCCAAGCGTGACCGCCAGCGGCTGGCCGGGCAGCACCAGCGACAGCAGCGCATGCGCGTCGGCGACCGAGCGGGCATCGGCTTCGGCCGTGTCGCGGTCGCCGAGATCCTCGATGCCGGCCTGGAAGAACTCATTGCCGCCCTCGCGGCGCTGGCGAAACACTTCGCCCAGATAGGAATAGCGGCGTGGCGTGCCGGCCTGGCTGGCTATGTGGTCGAGGCAGACGGGAATGGTGAATTCGGGCCGCAGACAGAGCGTCTGCCCGGTTTCGCTTTCGGTCAGGAAAATGCGGCGGCGCAGATCCTCGCCGGCCATGTCGAGGAAGGGATCGGCCGGCTGCAGCACCGCGACTTCGACGGCATGTGTGTTGCGCGCGGCGAAGAGGGTGGTGATGTCGGTGGCGATCGCGGGGCGGGAGGTCATAGACAGGTTGGGCGCGAGGCACCCCCCTCCGGCCTGCCGGCCATCTCCCCCGCAAGGGGGGAGATCGGCAACTTCGGGCTCGGCGCGTTTTTCCCAACATCGGAGATTGGCGAAAACCTACGCGACATCCCATCTCCCCCTTTTCGGGGGAGATGGCCGGCAGGCCAGAGGGGGGTGCTCAAGCGCCACCCTTGGCGCGATCAGCGGCCTGCGCCGCCAAAATCTTCTTCACCTCGGCGACCAGTTCGCTTTCCGCCACGGTCACCTGGGCCGGCCGCGCCGCACGCCATTCGGCGTTGTCGGTGATCTCCGCCGACATACGCGCGCCTTCGATCAGGTCCTTGATCTGCAATTCGCCCTTGGCCCGCTCGTCGCCGCCCTGGATGACGGCAATGGGGCAACCGCGCCGGTCGGCATATTTGAGCTGCGCCTTCATGCCGGCGCCGCCGAGATACATTTCGGAGCGAATGCCGGCGGCGCGCAATTCCGAGACCATCTTCTGATAGCGGCCGAGGCTTTCAGTGTCCTTGTCCATGACCAGCACGACGACCGGCGCGATCACTTCCGATACGTCCAGCTTGCCGAGGTTCTTCAGCGCCGTCATCAGTCGCGAGACGCCGATGGAAAAGCCGGTCGCCGGCACCGGCTCGCCGCGAAAGCGCGAGACCAGACCGTCATAGCGGCCGCCGCCGCCGACCGAGCCGAAGCGCACGATCTGGCCGTCTTCATTGGGGATTTCGGCCAGGAGTTCGGCCTCGAAGACGGGGCCGGTGTAGTATTCGAGGCCGCGCACGACGGAACGATCCATGGCGATACGGTCCTCGGCATATCCGGCAGCCCGGACCAACGATTCGATGGTCGCAAGTTCGCCAACGCCCTCCTGGTAGACCGCGTTCCCGCTGACGCTGGCATCCAAACCCGCCTGCACATTTCGCGCTGTCGCCATAAGAACAGCCTCGGCTTGCGTTTCATTCAGCCCGGCGCCCTTGGCGAAGTCACCCTCGCCTTCCTTGCCGCCGTCCCAGCGCCCCGGGCCAAGCAGAAGCCGGACACCGTCCGGACCGAGCTTGTCGAGCTTGTCGATGGCGCGCAGCACCGTCAGCCGGCGGCCGGCATTTTCCTCGCCGCCAAGGCCGATCGCTTCCAGCACACCGTCCAGCACCTTGCGGTTGTTGACGCGGATGACGTAGTCGCCGCGCTTGATACCGAGCGCTTCCATGACGTCGGCCATCATCATCGCCATCTCGGCGTCCGCCGCGACGCCCGGCGTGCCGATCGTGTCGGCGTCGAACTGCATAAACTGGCGGAAGCGGCCGGGCCCGGGCTTTTCGTTGCGGAACACCCAGCCGGAACGGTAGCTGCGGTAGGGTTTTGGCAGGCGTTCGAAATTCTCGGCGACGAAGCGCGCGGTCGGCGCGGTCAGGTCGTAGCGCAGCGACAGCCACTGGTCGTCGTCGTCCTGGAAAGAGAACACGCCCTCGTTCGGCCGGTCCTGGTCGGGCAGGAATTTGCCCAACGCATCGGTATATTCGATCAGCGGCTGGTCGGCCGGTTCGAAGCCATAGAGCTCATAAACCGAGCGGATCGTCGCCATCATCTTCTCGACGGCGCGGATATCCTCGGCGCCGCGGTCGGCAAACCCGCGCGGCAGCCGCGCTTTCGTCTTTTCCGAGTTGTCGGCCATAATCTGGGCACCCGATGTTCATGACTTCGTGACGCGGCAAATCTAGCGCGTTCACAGCGCGCGTTTCCTAACCGATGAAGCCGGGAGCGGCAAGGGTTGGCGCCCCGGAGCGCACCCGACAAGATCAGGAAGAATCGAAACCCCCTGAAACAAAAACACACCAGAAATGAAACAATGCCGCCACGGGCGCGGCATCGTGCCGACACAATCGCGGCCGATATAGCGCACCGAAACGAAGGGGTTCGGGACATGACCAGCGCAACGGAATTTGAGGCCAACAGCGAGGCCGGCGAAGTGCCGACGCGCCTGCGCCCGGCGGGCACCCATGCACCGCAAATGGTTGGTCAGGCTGCCGGGCCGTTCGATGTGCCGGCAGGCACCAGCAAGGATCCTTCCCTGCGCGACGCGTTGGTGACCGGTCTGCTGGTGATCTATCCGACGGTCGCCACGGTGGCCGCAATCGTCGCCGGGCTGTTCCTGGCCAGCGCCAACGGCACCTGAGCTGCCCGCGGCTATTTCGGCCGCTGGAAAGCCTTCCGCTGCTTCTCGACCTCCTTACGGCACACGCAGCCTTCGAGATGGTCGTTGACCAGGCCCATGGCCTGCATGAAGGCGTACACGGTGGTCGGGCCGACGAAAGTCCAGCCGCGCTTTTTCAGGTCCTTCGAAATCCGAACGGAAACCGCGCTGGTCGGGTTGGCGCGCAGATGGGCGAGGTCGACGATCTCCGGCCGCTCCTCCTTGCCGGGTTCGAACTTCCAGAACCAGGCGGCCAGCGAGCCGAACTCATCCACCATCGCGCGGGCGCGTTTGGCGTTGTTGATGGTCGAGACTATCTTGCCGCGATGGCGGATGATGCCGGCGTTGCCGAGCAGGCGCTCGACATCCCGTTCGTTGAAGGCGGCGACCTTATCGAAGTCGAAGCCAGCGAAGGCCTCGCGAAAATTCTCCCGCTTGCGCAAAATGGTCAGCCAGGACAGGCCCGACTGAAACCCTTCCAAGCAGATCTTCTCGAACAGCCTGCGGTCATCGGCCACCGGCCGGCCCCATTCATGGTCATGGTAATCCAGATAATCGGGCAGATTGCCGTGCCAGAAGCAGCGCACGACACCGTCAGGACCGGCAAGCAGGCCGGTGTTTTCATTGCTCATCCCAAGAAATCCATCCGTTAACGCGCTTGCGCGCTGTCTTTACCGTGGCTTTACCAGATTCCTGAACCGGGCGGTAACCACACCAAAGAGTTTACTGACAGAACCGCATTTTACGCATTCCGATTCATGTTTCGGTTGCTGCTCGCCGCCAATGATCGCGCAAGCCGGGAGCGTTCTTGCCCGGCGTATTAGACGATCAAGGTGCGTTCCCGATGAAAAGAGTTCTGTTTCCCTTGCTCGGCGCCGTGGCTGTGTTTGCCGCCGGCGTCACACCCTCAACCGCCAACGACCGTTATGCCGACAGACCGCCGGTGATGGTGAGCCCCGACCTTTCCGCGCCCTGGGTGCTGCAGCTCGGCCATGCGCCCGGAATCGTGCGGCAGAACCGACAGGCCGTGCAGCAGCAGCCGCGCCAGCGCACCGCGCAGCCGGCACAGCCCGACAGCGTACAGACGGCCGCTGTGCAGGCGCCTGCCAAACGCATGGTCATGCGCCGGCAGATCAACCCCGTCTACCTGCCGCAGGAAGTTGCCTATGACGGCGCCCAGAAGCCGGGCACCATCGTCATCGATACCACGCAGAATTTCCTCTATCTGGTCGAGAAGAACGGCAAAGCGCGGCGCTACGGCGTCGGCACCGGCAAGCCCGGTTTCGAATGGTCGGGCACCCACAAGATCACCAACAAGCGCGTCTGGCCGGACTGGCGTCCACCGGCCGAGATGATCAAGCGCGAAGCGGCCAAGGGCCGATACCTGCCGACCTATCTGGCCGGCGGCATGGAAAACCCGCTCGGCGCGCGCGCTCTCTATCTCGGCACGACCGAGTACCGCATCCATGGCACCAACCAGCCCTGGACGATCGGCGGCGCGGTATCATCGGGCTGCATCCGGATGCGCAACGAGGACGTGGTCGACCTTTATGAGCGGGTCAATGTCGGAACCACCGTCGAGGTGATATAGTGGCGGCGAATCAGCCGGTTAAGCAGTGCTGAGCAGGTTTTGGCGCGCTGTTGCCCTTAAGTCATAGCGCACTTTTGGAAGACGTGCTTAGACTGGCAACGAGTTAACGGGGGACGGGCCGTGTGGGGATACGGCCAGTCACGAGAGGGCAGCACGGGTAACCGGGCTGCCCTTTTCGTTTCACGGTGCGACAGGTCGCCCCGGAGGCACGGTGTTTCGTTTTCAGGGCTGATTTCCGGGCCGTGCTCTGCTATTGCAGTGCACAATTTCCCCACCAAAGGTTCGAACCATGTCCCTGTCCGACGACAGCCGCTATCTCAGGGGCGGCCCGGTTGCCCAGCGCATCATCGCCGCCGTGCGCGAGGACGCGACCATTGCCAAGGCCGAGGGCTTTCCGCCCAAGCTGATCTCGATCACCGTCGGCGATACCGACGCCGTCGACGTCTATGTGCGCAACCAGCGTGCCAAGGCTCAACTCGCCGGCATCGATTTCGAGGAACGGCGCTTTCCCGCCACGATCACCTCAGGTGAACTCGAAGCAGCCATCCATGGGCTGAATGCCGATCCGCGTGTCACCGGCATCATCATCCAGCGGCCGGTGCCGGCGCATATCCCGATCAAGATGCTGCAGGCGGCCGTGCATCCGCTGAAGGACGTCGAGGGCATGCATCCGGCCTCGATCGGCAACATCGTGTACAACCAGCTCGATCTCGCACCTTGCACGGCGGCCGCCTCGGTCGAACTGCTCAAGGAAACCGGCCTCGACCTCAAGGGGCTGGAAGTGGTCATCGTCGGCCATTCGGAAATCGTCGGCAAGCCGATCGCCTTCCTGCTGATGAGCGAAGGCGCGACGGTGACGGTCTGCCATCATATGACACGGTCGGTCGCTGCCCATGCGCGGCGCGCCGATGCGCTGTTCGTCGCTGTTGGCAAGCCGCGGCTGATCAAGGCCGACATGGTCAAGCCGGGTGCCGCCGTCATCGACATCGGCATCAATTCGGAGGTCGGACCGGACGGCACGAGCCGCATCGTCGGCGACGTCGACACCGACAGCGTCAAGGAAGTGGCCTCGTGGATCACGCCGGTGCCGGGAGGCGTCGGTCCGCTGACGGTGGCGATCCTGCTGCGCAATACCATGGTCGCGCTCAGCCGCCAGCGCGCGCTCTACGAGGCGACCTACGGCACGGCCGACAGGCTTGCGGCGGAATAGCGCCCGGCCTACTCCGCCGCGACGAGGCTCTCATCCAGGATGCCATCCGGCCTCGGCCCGCCATAGGCCCAGTCGAGCAGTTTGATCGTGTGCACCACCGGCATGCTGGCGGCGGATGCGATCTGCGTGATGCAACCGATATTGCCGGTGGCGACGATCGAGGCGCCCGTCGCCTCGATGTTTTTCACCTTACGATCGCGCAGCCTGGCCGAAATCTCGGGCTGCAGGATGTTGTAGGTGCCGGCCGAGCCGCAGCAGAGATGGCCCTCGCGCGGCTCGCGCACAATGAAACCGGCCTTGGCGAGCAGCTCCGTCGGCTGCCGGGTGATCTTCTGGCCGTGCTGCATCGAGCAGGCCGAGTGATACGCAACGACCGTGCCCGGCTTGCGCACCGGTTCAGGGAGCTCGAGACTTGCCAGATATTCGGTGATGTCCTTGGCCAGCGCCGACACGCGCGCGGCCTTGTCGGCATAGGCCGGATCGAGCCGCAGCATGAAACCGTAATCCTTGATCGTCGTGCCGCAACCCGATGCGGTGATGACAATGGCGTCGAGCCCGCCCTGCTCGATGGAGCGTGTCCAGGCATCGACATTTTGCCTGGCCGAGGCAAGGGCGGCTTCTTCCCGCCCCATGTGATGAACCAGGGCGCCGCAGCAGCCCTCGCCCGGTGGCACCACGACCTCGACACCGAGCCGCGTCAGCAGCGAGATGGTGGTGTCGTTGATGGCGGGGTCAAGCACCGATTGCGCGCAGCCGGTCAGGATGGCGACGCGGCCCTTTTTCGCCCCCTGCCCGGCATGGACACCCGGCAAAGCCATCGGCGAGGCCGCCGGGATCGATTCAGGCGCGAGCTTGAGCATCGCGGCGAGCGGCTTCAGTGCAGGAATCTTCTCGAACGGGCTGATGAAAGGCTTGCCCAGCCTCGCAAGCTTGAGCGCGGCGCGGAAGCGCTGGGGATAAGGCAGCACGAAAGCCAGCATAGCGCGAGTCAGTCGGTCGAGCAGCGGCCGCTTGTAGGTTTCCTCGATATGGGCACGAGCATGGTCGACCAGATGCATGTAATTGACGCCCGACGGACAGGTGGTCATGCAGGCCAGGCAGGACAGGCAGCGGTCGATATGAGTGACGATTTCCTTATCGGCGGGACGGCCGTTTTCCAGCATGTCCTTGATCAGGTAGATGCGCCCGCGCGGCGAATCGAGCTCGTTGCCAAGCGTCACATAGGTCGGGCAGGTGGCGGTGCAGAAACCGCAATGCACGCATTTGCGCAGGATCTTTTCGGACTCGGCGACATCAGGGTCGGCAAGCTGGGCGGGCGAAAAATTGGTCTGCATCTCTGATGTCCTAGGCCATGCGGCCGGGATTGAGGATGTTCTTCGGGTCGAATTCCTGTTTCAGGCGCTGACTCAGCGCGGCAAGCGCCGGCGCCTGCGGCTCGAACACCGGTAGCGCGGCGCGATGGGCGGGGGCAGCGCGCACCAGCGTCGCGTGGCCGCCGCCATGTTTCCGCAACAGCCCACGAAGCAGGGTGGCTTCGGGATCGCCCTCCTCCATGCGCAGCCACACCAGCCCGCCCTGCCAGTCGTAGAAGGCACTGACGGCGGCCTGCATGCGTAGGGTCAGAACCATCTGGTGCCCCTGTGCGGGCGTCATCGAGACCCGCCAGACAGGCTTTTCGCTGCCGTCAACGAAGGGCCTGATATCGCGCACGTCGCGCCAGATTGCCTTGGAGGTCTCACCGGAAATCTCCTCCAGCGGCCCGGCCTTGCCGAGCAGGGTGTTCAGCGCGGTGATGCGATAGGCAACCGACGGGCCAAAGCCCTCGACGCGCAGCAGCGTGGCGGCTTCACTGCCGAGCGTCCCGCCGGCCACGCGGGCAGCGATGCGCTCCGGCAGATGGGCAGCGCTCGATACTTCCGCGCTGGAACCAAGGGCCAAGGCCATGGCGGCGCAGGCTGCATCATCGAGCAGGCCACGCACAGCGAGCGTGACTTCGGTCTCGGCCGCAGGCAGCACCTTGAAGGTGACGTCGGTAAAGACGGCCAGCGTGCCCCAGCTGTTGGCCATCAGCTTCGACATATCGTAGCCGGTGACGTTCTTGACCACGCGGCCGCCCGACTTGAAAGCTTCCCCCCGGCCGGAGACGACGTTGATGCCCAGGATATGATCGCGCGCGGCACCCGCCTTCAGCCGGCGCGGACCGGACAGGTTGGCGCCAAGCACGCCGCCGATGGTGCCTTTGCCCGGCTCGCCACCGAGCAGCGGGCCGTAGTCCATCGGCTCGAAGGCAAGCTGCTGGCCGTTTTCAGCCAGCAGCCTTTCGATCTCGGCCAGCGGCGTGCCTGACTTGGCCGACAGCACCAGTTCGGCGGGTTCATAGAGGGTCACGCCCGAGAGTTTCGACAGGTCGAGCGTATGCTCGGTCTGCAACGGACGGCCGATGCCGCGCTTGGAGCCATGGCCGAGAATTTCGAGCGATGCTTCTTCTGCCGTCGCCCAGGCAACCGTGGAGAGGACTTCGGCTGAAGTGGTGGGGGTGAAGATGGTCATGCACGCGTGCCCTTCCTCTGCCCCGCAAAGCGGGCGAGAAGTGATAGGTCGCGTTTCTTCACACCCCCCTCTGTCCTGCCGGACATCTCCCCGGCAAGGGGGGAGATCAGATGCCGCATCGGATTTCGCCAACATCCAATGTCTGTTGAACGGCGAGACGCCGGAACTGCTAATCTCCCCCCTTGCGGGGGAGATGTCCGGCAGGACAGAGGGGGGTGTTCAAGCGCCAACATGTCCATCAAAACCTCGGAATGTCGGGAAACGCCACCTGCCCGCGATGCACATGCATGCGCCCCAGTTCGGCGCAGCGGCGCAGTTGCGGGAACACCTTTCCGGGATTGAGCAGATGATTGGGATCGAAGGCGCACTTGACGCGCATTTGCTGGTCGAGGTCGACCTGGTTGAACATCTCCGGCATCAGGTCGCGCTTCTCGACCCCGACGCCATGTTCGCCGGTGAGCACGCCACCGACCTTGACGCAAAGCCTCAGAATGTCAGCGCCAAAGCTTTCGGCCTTGTCGAGTTCACCAGGCACGTTGGCGTCATAAAGGATCAGGGGATGCAGATTGCCGTCGCCGGCGTGAAAGACATTGGCGACTCCGAGGCCGTATTGTTCCGACAGCTCGCGCATGCCGGCCAGCACGCGCGGCAGCTCCTTGCGCGGGATCGTGCCGTCCATGCAGTAGTAATCGGGCGAGATGCGGCCAACGGCGGGGAAGGCCGCCTTGCGGCCGGCCCAAAAACTCAGCCGCTCCTGCTCGGACTGCGAGATGCGGCAGGTGGTCGAGCCGTTGCGAATGGCGATCGCCTCGACCGCGGTGATGAGATGATCGACCTCGACGCCCGGCCCGTCGAGTTCGACGATCAGCAGCGCCTCGACGTCGAGGGGATAACCGGCATGGACGAAATCTTCCGCCGCATGGATCGCCGGCCGGTCCATCATTTCCATGCCGCCCGGAATGATGCCGGCGCCGATGATGTCGGCCACGCATTGGCCGCCCTGCTCGCTGGTCGGAAAGCCGATCAGCAGCGCCCGCGCCGTCTCCGGTTTCTTCAGGATGCGCACGGTGACCTCGGTGACGACGCCGAGCAGACCTTCCGAACCGGTCATGACGCCGAGCAGGTCATAGGCTTCCGCATCGAGGTGGCCGCCGCCGAGCCGCACCACCTCGCCATTCATCAGGACCATCTCGATGCCAAGCACATTGTTGGCGGTGAGACCATATTTCAGGCAGTGCACGCCGCCGGAATTTTCGGCGACATTGCCGCCGATCGAGCAGGCGATCTGGGATGATGGGTCGGGGGCGTAGTAGAAACCCTCCTGCTCGACGGCGGACGTGATGCCGAGATTGGTGACGCCAGGCTGGGCGACGACGATGCGGTTGGGAAAATCGATCTCCAGGATGCGGTTGAACCGGCTCATGACCAGCAGCACCGCGTCTTCCAGCGGCAGCGCGCCGCCCGACAGCGAGGTGCCGGATCCGCGCGGCACGACGCGGATGTTGCGGTCGTTGCAGTATTTCAGCAGACGGGAAACCTGCGCCACCGTCTCCGGCAGGACCACGACCAGCGGCACTTGCCGGTAGGCGGTCAGGCCATCGCTCTCGAAGGCCCGCATTTCGTTGGCCGCGTCGACCACGCCCTCGCCCGGCACGATGATGCGCATGTCGGCGACGATTTCGCTGCGCCGGCGCAGCGTCTCGGCGTCTGGCTTGGGCATGGCAAGGCCGGACATCGGCGCTTCCTCCACTCAACTGGTAAAAATGATTTACCAGCTAGGGACATTTGTTGCAAACCTTGCTTTGATGGCATCCGGGGCGGATGCAGGCAAGGCTTCCGCAGCGGCAATCTGCCGCTGCACATCCATCGCGCTTCGAAGCTTGGCGCGGTCTATTCGGCCGGATGCTTCGCCGGCTCGGAATGCATCTGTCGCACCCTGCGCACGCCCCACCAGACCAGTAGGATGGCGACAGGCACCGATGCGGCGGTAACGACCTCCGGCGCGAAAGCGTGGCCAAAGACCGACGCGCCCTTGGCGACATAGCCTATGAGGCCCACCACATAGTAGGAGACGGCGGCGACCGAGAGCCCTTCGACGGTCTGCTGCAGGCGCAGTTGCAGCCGGGCGCGGTTGTTCATCGAGGCGAGCAGATCGCGGTTCTGCTTCTCGACCTCGACATCCACCCAGGTGCGCAACAGCGTGGTGGCACGGGTCAGCTTTCGCGACAGATTGGCCTGGCGCTCCTCGACCGAGCGGCAGGTGCGCATGGCTGGCGCCATGCGCCGCAGCAGAAAGCCCGCCCAGGTGTCGTAGCCCAGCACTGGCTCCTCATCCAGTGCCTCGAGCCTTTCAGTGACGATGCCGTCATAAGCGCGACTGGCGCCGAAGCGGTAAAGGCTGGAAGCGGCATCAGCCTCCAGTTCGGCGGCAAGCTCCGTCAGGTCGGCGAGCAGCGTCTGGCTGTCGCGGGTCTCGGCAACTTTCATTTCCAGGGTCGTCTGTGCCAAGCGATCCTCGATGCGGCGGGCGCGGCTGGACAAGGTGAGCGCCAGCGGCAAGCCGAGCATGGCAAGCGTGCGGTAGGTCTCGATGTCGATCAGCCGCTGCGACAGCGCGCCGGTGCTGGCCGGGGTCAGACCACGATCAAGCACCAGCATGCGGGTCATGCCATCGCCGTCCTGGCGGAAGTCGGTGACAATAGCCGCGCTGCCGCGCTCGACGAGCGAGTGACAGAGGCTGGTCGGGTCGAAGCCGGCGATCAGCCTCTCGTTCGCCTGCGTCCACTTGCGGATCTCGAGCCGGATGCCCGAGATGACGGTTCCCGGCGGCGAAAAGCCATTGCCGAACGGCGAATCCTCTTGCCCCCGGCCATTCTCGGCCAGCGGTCCTTCCCAGAGATAGGTCGAGAACTCCGTATGCCGCTCCCAGCGCAGCGTGCCCTTGCCCCATTTCATGGCGTGGTGGCGGGCATGACGCTCGGGGGCGGCGATGCCGAGGCGGCGCGACAGTTCCGAAAGCACGGCATGGTCGACCGCGGAGCCTCCTTCGGTCATGAAGGAGAGCTGGACGAGGACGCGCGGCTTCTCGACGAGTGGATGCGGACGGGCATGAACCTCGCCGAGCGCGCCGGGCCGGCCTTCATGCGCCGGAAAGCCCATGACGCTGCCTTGGCTGCGCGACTGGAATTCAAGATTGGACGTCTCGTCCGACACGTCTGGTCCCCCTGGTTTCGACCCTTCGTGCAATGGTGCCGTCTTGCGGCAATCGACAAGGGACGTAAACAGCAAAGTTTAGCGCGAGGCGACGTGCCGGCGCGATGCGAAAATCGACCGAACCAGGCGAATTGGATAAATAATTTGACCAGTTGGCGACAGACGCTTTAATCTGCGCGACATTCATTCCGTCCCCAGGCGCTTCCTTTGAGCGATATTTTCTCCAGGATCGAGCATTCGCGCACCGCCGACGAAGTCGTGCAGCAGATCGAAAGCCTCATCCTCGAAGGCGTGCTGCGCACTGGCGACCGGCTGCCGGGCGAGCGCGAACTGGCGCGTCAGTTCGATGTGTCGCGGCCCATCCTGCGCGATGCGCTGAAGGCGCTCGAAGGACGTGGGTTGCTGACGACCAAGGCCGGCGGCGGCACGCATGTCGCCGACATTATCGGCCAGTTGTTTACCAAGCCGGTGGCGGACCTGATCTCGACGCATCGCAAGGCGGTGACGGACTATCTGGAGTATCGCCGCGAGGTCGAGGGCATAGCCGCCGAATACGCGGCACGGCGTGCCACACCCGAAGACCTCGCCCTGCTCGACCGCATCATGGCGCGCATGGATGAGGCGCATCGTACCGGCGACTTCGACGACGAGGCGGAAATCGACGTTGAATTCCACCACGCGATCTGCGAATGCGCGCACAACATCCTGCTCTTGCACACGCTGCGCTCCTGCTACCGCCTCTTATCGGAAGGCGTGTTCCAGAACCGGCTGCTGGTGTTCACCGTGCCGGGCGCGCGAGAGGCGCTGCTGGCGCAGCACCGGGCGATCCACACCGCGGTCAGGGCTGGCGATCCGGCCGCCGCCCGCCAGGCGGCGATGGACCACATGACCTATGTCGAGCGCTCGATGGCGGAAGCCGAGCGCAGCGGCGACTGGCAACGCGTGTCGCGGCTGAGGCTAAGGCAGCGCTCGGAAACCGGCGGCAGCGAACCAGCGCGCAGCCGCTCCTAGTTAATTCGATCAAGCGGGGACCATCATGAGCGACATTCTCACCATCGCAGACCTCAAGGATCTCGCGCGCCGGCGCGTGCCCAAGATGTTCTTCGACTATGCCGACTCCGGCGCCTGGACCGAGAGCACCTACCGGGCAAACGAGGAAGACTTCCAGAAGATCAAGTTCCGCCAGCGCGTGCTGGTCGACATGAGCAACCGCTCGCTGGAATCGACCATGATCGGCCAGAAAGTGTCGATGCCGGTGGCGCTTGCGCCGACAGGCCTGACCGGCATGCAGCACGCCGACGGCGAGATGCTGGCAGCGCAGGCGGCTGAGGAATTCGGCGTGCCGTTCACGCTTTCGACGATGAGCATCTGCTCGATCGAGGATGTCGCGTCGGTGACGAAGAAACCGTTCTGGTTCCAGCTCTATGTGCTGCGCGACAAGGATTTCGTCCTCAACTTGATCGACCGGGCGAAGGCGGCGAAGTGCTCGGCGCTGGTGCTGACGCTCGACCTGCAGGTCCTCGGCCAGCGCCACAAGGACGTCCGCAATGGGCTTTCGGCGCCGCCCAAGATGACGCTCGCCAACATCGCCAACATCGCTGTGCGGCCTGGCTGGTGGATGGGCATGGCTGGCACGAAGCGCCGTACCTTCCGTAACATCGTCGGCCATGCCAAGGGCGTCGGCGATGTGGCTTCGTTGTCGTCATGGACGACCGAACAGTTCGATCCGCACCTGTCGTGGAAGGACGTCGCCTGGATCAAGGAGCGCTGGGGCGGCAAACTGATCCTCAAGGGCATCCTCGACAAGGAGGACGCGCTGATGGCAGCCAACACCGGCGCCGATGCCATCATCGTTTCCAATCATGGCGGCCGCCAACTCGACGGCGCATCGTCCTCCATCATGGCGCTGGAAGAGATCGCGGATGCGGTCGGCGACAGAATAGAAGTGCATATGGACGGCGGCATCCGCTCCGGCCAGGATGTGTTGAAAGCACTCTGCCTGGGCGCCAAGGGCACTTATATCGGCCGGCCGTTTCTTTACGGCCTGGGCGCGCTCGGCAAGGAAGGGGTTACCAAGGCGTTGGAAATCATCCGTAAGGAGATGGACATCACGCTGGCGCTGTGCGGAAAGCGTCTGGTCACCGACATGGGCAAGGACCAACTCCGGCGCTAGGCCATGACATCTGACCACGGAGATACCAGAACCTTGGCGGAACCCGGCATCCATTTCCTCGACGCACGCGGGCCGGACGGCGTGCGTCTCTACGCGATCGGCGACGTGCATGGCCGGCTCGACCTGCTGGCCGCCATGCACGGACAGATCGAGGCCGAGATCGCCAGGGACCTGGTCGCGGACTGGCGCATCATCCATCTTGGCGACTATGTCGATCGAGGGCCCGACTCCAAGGGCGTCATCGACTTCCTGATCGAAGCGCGCGAACGCGATCAGCGAAACATGATGCTGGCCGGCAACCACGACCTCGGCTTTCTCGACTTTCTCGAGACACCCGACCCCGAAGGGCTCTTCCTCCGTTTTGGCGGCATCCAGACCGCGCAATCCTATGGGGTGACGATCAACAACGGCAGCGGCATTTGGTTCGGCAAGGCCGAGTCAGCCATGCGCAAGGGCCACCAAGCCTTGCTCGCAGCCGTGCCGCAAAGCCATATCGACTTCCTGCGGTCGCTGCCGTTCTCGGTGACGTCAGGCGACTTCTTCTTCTGCCATGCCGGCATAAGGCCAGGCATTGCGCTGGAGAAACAGAATATCCAGGACCTGATCTGGATCCGTGACGTCTTCCACGATCACACCGGTCTCCTCCCGAAGATCGTGGTGCATGGCCACACGCCGGTCCCCGAGGCGGAAGTGATGGCCAACCGCGTCAATGTCGACACGCTTGCCTGGCAGTCAGGCAAGCTTACCGCGCTCGTCGTGGACGGCGCGGACAAACGCATCCTGGAAATGTCGATAAAGGAACCTTGAGGCCCCGGCGCCCAAGGGCGCGAGGATACTGGCGCGAGGGATACTCGCGCGAGCGATGCCTGGGCTTTAGCGCAGGGAGGCGGTGACGCCGTAGCCGTCGACCGCATTGTGGTTGTTGGCGGCATCGGCGGCATAGATGCCAAGGCCGCAAAGCACGATGGCGGACAGCATGGCAAAGGACAGAAGAGCTGCTTTCACGGACGTCATCTCTTGTTGAGCTTTCTGCATCTGTGCACGAGGCGGTTACCAATGCGTTGAAACGGAAAAATCGCTTCAAAGTTTCGACGATTTCGCGCTTCTAGGCGTGTTCTGTATCGATGGTGTGTCGCACGGGTCACACAAAAGGTTCATCCCGGTTGCACAGCCGATATAGCGCGCGCCTTCTAGGATAGCGGGCGGACACAAGCCAAGGATGAAAGGGTTTTCCCCAGACGGATTCCGGCCCACGTGCCAATTATGTCACGCGGTAGGACGCGGAAGCGAATGCTTAGATCGTCGCCACCCAGGCGCGGGCGATGGCGAGGCCGGCAGCATCGGCATCAGGGCCGTTGCGGGCCATTTCGTCCTCGAGCTCGCCGGCCCAGTCGGGATGGCGCGCGGCAATGGTCGGCGCGAAGGAGGAACTCCAGTCCTTCACCAGCGGCCGGTCGGCCTCGAAATGGAACTGGAAGCCGTAGACGGCGCGGCCGACCCGAAACGCCTGGTTTTCGGCGACATCGTTGCCGGCGAGCCGCACGGCGTCGTCCGGCAGCTCGAATGTATCGTCATGCCACTGGAAGATCGGGAATGTTTCCGGCAGTGCAGACAGCACTGGGTCGGCCTTGGCATCCGGGGTCAACGACACGCCGCGCCAGCCGAATTCATTGGCGCCGCCAATGCGGTTTTCGCCGCCAAAGGCGCGGGCGACGAGTTGACCCCCGAGACAGATGCCGAGCACTGCGCGGTCCTTGCCGGCAAAATCGCGGGTCAGTTCCAGCAGCGCCGGGAAATAGGGATAGTCTTCGTCGTCCAGTGCAGTCTGGCCACCGCCGAGCACCACCATGGCATCATGGCCGGTTGCGTCCCGTGGCAGCGCATCACCCTTGTAGGGAAGGCGCACATCGAGATCGGCACCCGCTTCCGCGAGCGCCGCGCCAACCTGGCCAAGGCCGGTATTGTCGAAGTTCTGGACCACCAGCACCCGCATGGCAAACCCTGCTGACATGAAAACGAGGAAACCAGCGATATCATGCCGCCAGTATCGCAGCCAAGATGCGTATCCCAGGAGAAAACCATGCCACTGCAGAACCGGGTCGATCCGTTCGGCGCCATTCATGCCGTGCCGGAGCGCGGCCTGTTCACCGGCAATCGCGGCATCATCCACGACCCCGCGACAAAGACGCTCCTGAAAAAGCGCTGGGCGCTTCAGGCCTGGATCATCTGCGTGTGCCAATTCCGCAATGTGCGGCGCGAGCCGATGGGCCGCAACCGGGCCGGTGGCAAGGCCGGCTGGACCGAATTGTTCTTCCTCGACGAGGTGACGGCGCTCGCCGCCGGGCATCGTCCCTGCTTCTTTTGCCAGCGCGAACGAGCCAGGGATTTTGTCAGGCGCTTCGGCCAAGCCTTCGTCATTGCCGAGCCGCGCGCGCCGCAGGTGGACAAGCGGCTGCACAAGGAGCGGTTGGCGTCGGGTGGCAAACGGCCTGCCGTCGCGATGGACGCGCTTGCCCGCCTGCCCGACGGCGCGATGATCGCAACCGGCGGCAGCACCTACGCCTTGTGCCACGGCAAGGCGTTGCCATGGTCTTTTGCCGGATACGGCCCGCCTACCAGCCTGGGTCGGTTCGAGGACGAGACGCTGGTGCTGCTGACCCCGGAAACGACGGTTGCCATCCTGCGTCACGGCTTTCAGCCTGTGTGGCATCCCTCCGCCAAGGCTTGACGCCGGCGGCCGCCTCGCCCATTCCTCGGCCATGCGCGCCAACTACAAGATGCAACGTCTGTTCGTGCCCGACGACCTCGGACTGGACATCGAGGTCGAACCCGGCCAGCAGCAGAGCCATTATCTCCTGCATGTGCTGCGGCTCGCCGAAGGCGCCGAGATCCTTGTCTTCAATGGCCGCGACGGCGAGTGGTCGGCCGCGATATCAGCGAAATCGAAGCGCTCGGTGCGGCTGAAAGTGCTGGCGCTGCAAAGGCCGCAGCCGCCTTTGCCTGACCTGGTCTATTGCTTCGCACCGCTGAAGCAGGGCCGGCTGGATTATCTCGTGCAGAAGGGGGTCGAGATGGGCGCCGGCGTCCTGCAGCCGGTCATCACCCAGCACACGCAGGTGGCCAAGCCGTCGCTCGATCGCCTGCGCGCCAATGTCGTCGAGGCTGCCGAACAATGCGGCATCCTGGCGGTGCCAGAAGTGCGCGACGCGGAAAAATTCGAGCGCCTGCTGACCGGCTGGGACAAGGAACGCCGGTTGATCTTCTGCGACGAGGACGCCTCGACCAACAACCCACTGCCAGCATTGCAGACGGTGAAGGAGAAGAAGCTCGCCCTGCTGGTCGGGCCCGAGGGCGGCTTTTCCGACGAGGAGCGCAAGATGCTGCGCGCGCTTCCCTTCGTGACCGCCATTCCGCTCGGGCCGCGTATCCTGCGTGCCGACACGGCGGCCGTGGCAGCGCTTGCGGTGATGCAGGCAACAATCGGCGACTGGTAGTGCTCTGTCTCTTGCAAGAGGTGTTTGCTGAACGTGGCCTTCAATTCCTCTTGACCTGTGGCTCAGGATTTTTCGCTTGATCGGCTACTGACATTTCGTCCATTTAGCGCCGGCGGTGGTCCAACCGCCTTTGAGGGCTTGAGAATGGCGCGCGACACAACCGATTTCCGGCCCATCGAAGGCATAGACGAGCTTGTCGAGCACCTGGCCGAAGGCAACAAGCCGCGCGAAAAATGGCGCATCGGCACCGAGCACGAGAAATTCCCGTTCTATGTCGATGGCAACGCACCGGTGCCCTATGGTAGTGAGCGCGGCATCCGCGCCATCCTTGAAGGCATGCAGAACAAGCTTGGCTGGGATCCGATCATGGATGACGGCCGCATCATCGGCTTGGTCGAACCGACGGGCCAGGGGGCAATTTCGCTCGAGCCCGGCGGCCAGTTCGAGCTTTCCGGCGCGCCGCTGGAGACGATCCACCAGACCTGCCGCGAGGGCAATGCCCATCTGGCGCAGGTGCGCGAGATCGCCGAGCCGATGGGCATCCGCTTCCTCGGCCTCGGCGGCAGCCCGAAATGGTCGTTGGCCGAGACACCGAAAATGCCGAAGTCGCGCTATGAGATCATGACGCGCTACATGCCCAAGGTCGGCACCAAGGGCCTCGACATGATGTACCGCACCTGCACGATCCAGGTGAACCTCGACTTCGAGAGCGAGGCCGACATGCGCCGCAAGATGCAGGTGTCGCTGAAGCTGCAGCCGCTGTCGACCGCACTGTTCGCCAACTCGCCCTTCACCGACAGCCGGCCGAACGGGCTGCAGAGCTGGCGCGGCGACATCTGGCGCGACACCGACAACCAGCGCTCGGGCCTGCTCGAATTCTGCTTCTCGCCCGATTTCGGTTTCGCCGACTATGTCGAATGGGCACTCGACGTGCCGATGTATTTCGTCATTCGCGATGGCCGTTATCACGACATGACGCATATCACCTTCCGCCAGTTCATGGCCGGGGCCGCGCGCAATGAAGTGCCGGACGGGCTGCCGACGATGGGCGACTGGGCGAACCATCTGTCGACGCTGTTCCCGGACGTGCGGCTCAAGCGTTTCCTTGAAATGCGCGGCGCCGATGGCGGTCCCTGGCGGCGCATCTGCGCGCTGCCGGCCTTCTGGGTCGGGCTGCTCTACGACGAGGTGGCACTCGACGCGGCCGAGGCGTTGACGTCGAGCTGGACCTACAAGGAAGTCCTGGCCATGCGCAACGCCGTGCCGGAGCTCGGCATTGCCGCGCCCTTCCGCAACACGACGTTGCGCGAGGTCGCCCGCGACGTCATGGCCATTTCGCGCACGGGGTTGAAGAACCGCGGCAAGAAGAACCGTGACGGCTACGACGAAACCTCGTTCCTCAACACGCTCGACGAGGTCGTGGCGCGCGGCACCACCAGTGCGGAGGAGATGCTGTCGGCCTACCACACGCGCTGGGGCGGCTCGATCGAGCCGGTGTTCATGGAGTATGCCTATTAACCGCGAGCCATGGCGGGTGGCAAAAGTAACTTCAATCGGGCGCTGAAACGAATTAGGCTCTCTTTCGAGGATTTCCCGGAGGAGAAGCCGATGCCTACCTTGTTCGACATGCTGGCGCAGGCCCAGAACGGCAACGGCATGCAGGCGCTTGCCCAGCAATACGGGCTTTCGCTGCAGCAGACGCAGGCGGCGGTCGCCGCACTGCTGCCAGCCTTTTCACAAGGGTTGCAACGCAACACCGCCGATCCCTATGGGCTCGGCGCCTTCATGACGGCGATGGCAAGCGGCCAGCACGCCAAATATTTCGAGGACGCCACGCGCGCCTTCTCGCCGCAAGGCGTCGACGAGGGCAACGGCATTCTGGGACATCTGTTCGGTTCGAAAGACCTGTCGCGCGCCGTGGCCAGCCAGGCCGCGCAGGCGAGCGGCGTCAGCCAGCAGATCTTGCAGCAGATGCTGCCTGCTATCGCCTCGATGGTAATGGGCGGACTGTTCAAGCAGACGACAAACCAGATGCAGGCAGCGGCTGGTCTTGGCGGCGGCGGCAACAATCCACTGGGCGAGATCATCGAGCAGATGATGCGGCAAGGCGGCATGCAGGCGCCAGCGCCGCAACAGCGCCAGGCGCCACCGCCTCAGAACCCCATGGACAACCCGCTCGGCAAGGTCTTGCAGGACATGTTCGGCGGCGGCTCACCGCAGCCGCAAAGCCAGCCGCAGCCGGCGCCCAATCCCTATGGCGACAATCCGCTCGGCAAGGTGCTGCAGGACATGTTCGGTGGCGGCGCGCCGCAGCAACCACAAAGCCGGCCCCAGCCCCAGCAGACACAGAGCCCCTACGGCGACAACCCGCTGGGGAAAATCTTCGAGGAGATGCTGCGGCAAGGTGGAGGCGGCGGCCTCGGGATGCCCGGCCGGCAGCCGGCGCCGCAACCTCAAGCGCCGCAACCGCAGCAGCGCCAAGCACCACAGCCCCAAGCCAATCCGAGCGGACGGCCACGGAACCCGTTCGACGACATTTTCGGCAAGATGTTCCAGACCGGAGCCCAGCAGCGCGACGAATACCAGAAGGGCGTGGAAACGATCTTCGACCAGTTCAAGCGGGACATGGACCGGCGGTAGTCGCCCGGCCTTCGGTAAACCTTAAAGGAAAAGCCCGGTCCTTGGGAGGACCGGGCAGCGTGCAGGCAGGCCGGCGGGGAACCGGCAGGGAGTGGGGAGCCTGCAGAACCTTGGTCGCGCTGAACCGTGAAAGGGTTCAACGCAACCGAAGCTGAACCAATCAGGCCACCTTGCGAGCGATTTCCTCGATCGTTTCCACGCGATCGCTGGCGATCTCACGCAGGATTGCCGTCGGGTCACGGCCAAACGGCACGTCGATTGCGACATGCAGGTCGGCGCGCGTGAGGCCGATATCGGCGAGTTCTGCGTCCGACATCTCGCCAAGGCGGTAGAAGGCCCGGCGGTTTTTCCAGGCGCGGTAGGCGTTGGAGACAATGTTGGCCACGCGCGTCGCAACGGCCGGACGCGAGGTGATGCGCGAGGTCTCGGTGGCGAAATCGATCGTGGTCATATCGGTCTCCTTCAGACTCGAACGGACGAAACCCGACGATCGGCGCTGGCGACAGCGACCGTTCCGGTCTCAATACAATTCTAGAGATGCATGTCGTCGTCCCAAAACCGGTGTCCACTTTTGGGCGACATGCATGGGCTTTCATTTGGACAATGCCAATTTGCCATCGACCGATTGATTAATCCAACGAATGTTTCTAATCTTTAATATCAACAGCAGTGATGGATTGGACCGATGAAAGCGCCGCTCGATCTCGATCAATTGCAGACCTTCATCTCGATTGCCGATACCGGCAGCTTCACCCGCGCTGCGGAAGAAGTGCACCGCACCCAGTCGGCGGTGTCGATGCAGATGCGCCGGCTGGAGGAGCGGATCGGCAAGCCGCTGTTCGAGAAGGAGGGGCGCTCGAACAGGCTGACGGAGGAAGGCGACAAACTGCTCTCCTACGCAAGGCGATTGCTCTATCTCAACCGCGAAACGCTCGCCGCCTTCGACGACCAGCGGCTCGAAGGTACCATCCGCATCGGCACGCCTGACGATTATGCGGACCGTTTCCTGCCCGAGATCATGGCACGGTTCACGCGCTCCAATCCGCGCGTCGAACTGACCGTCATCTGCGAACCGACGCCGGGGCTGGTCGAGCACATCAAGCGCGGCAATCTCGACCTGGCGCTGGTGACGCACAATGATGTGCGCGGCCAGTCGGAGGTGGTGCGGCGTGAACCGCTGCTCTGGGTCTCCTCGGCCAACCATGCGACACATGAACAGGAGACGCTGCCGATGGCCTTCGGCCGGCCGAACTGCATCTGGAGGCGCGCCGCGGTCGACGTGTTGGACCAGCAGAACCGCGACTACCGCATCCTGTTCACCAGTTTCTCAGCGACCGTGATCACCGCCGCCGTGCTGTCGGGGCTGGCGATCTCGGTGCTGCCGGAATGCGCGCTCAGGCCCGGCATGCGGGTGCTGGGCGAGGCCGACGGCTTCGGCGCCCTGCCCGACTGCCGCATCGGCATCATGCGCGGCCAGACCTCGCGGCCGGAGATCGTCGATGCGCTTGCCCGCCACATCTCGGAAAGCCTGGACAACATCTCGGTGCCGCTCGGCGAGGAGACGGGGACGTTCGATTTCGCGGCCCTCGCCTTTGCCAAGATGAAGCGAAGCAAGCCGAACCAGATCCTGCCGGGCTGGTAAAAAGCGGGTCATGACTATCGGGCCTGACACGGCCGCCTTGACGTCGGCGTCCAACCGGCCCCCAATCGACCGATGAGCGAAGCAGCATCCGAATCACGCACCAACGCCACCGAATACACGGTGAGCGAAATATCAGGCGCGCTGAAGCGCACGGTCGAGGACGTCTTCGGCAATGTGCGGGTGCGCGGCGAAATCTCAGGTTATCGTGGGCCGCATTCCTCCGGCCATGCTTATTTCGCGCTCAAGGACGACCGTGCGCGGCTCGACGCCGTGGTCTGGAAAGGCACGATGAGCCGGCTGAAATTTCGTCCCGAGGAAGGGATGGAGGTGATCGCCACCGGCAAGCTCACCACCTATCCCGGCAAGTCCAATTACCAGATCGTCATCGACAATCTCGAGCCGGCCGGCGCCGGGGCGCTGATGGCGCTGCTGGAGGAACGCAAACGCCGGCTGCAGGCGGAGGGCCTTTTCGATGCGGTGCGCAAACGCCGGCTGCCGTTCATGCCACGCGTCATCGGCGTGGTCACCTCGCCGACCGGCTCGGTCATCCGCGACATCATCCATCGCATCAAGGACCGCTTTCCACTGCATGTGCTGGTCTGGCCCGTGCGGGTTCAAGGCGACACGGCGAGTGCGGAAGTGACCAGTGCCGTCACCGGTTTCAACGCGCTGGCATGGGACAGCCCCATTCAGCGCCCCGATCTGCTGATCGTGGCGCGCGGCGGCGGCAGCCTGGAAGATCTGTGGGGCTTCAACGACGAGGCACTCGCCCGCGCGGTCGCCGCCTCGGGCATTCCGGTGATTTCGGCTGTCGGCCACGAAACCGACTGGACGCTGATCGACCTTGTCGCGGATGTGCGGGCGCCGACACCGACGGGCGCGGCCGAAATCGCCGTGCCGGTGAAGGCTGACCTCGAAGCGACGCTGGCCAGCCTCGGCGCGCGGCTCAAGGCCGCCGTCTTGCGCAATTTCGAGCGCAAGCGGCAGGCAGCCCGTGCGGCGGCGCGTGCGATGCCCTCGCCCGATCAATTGCTGGCGCTGCCGCGCCGGCGCCTGGACGAGGCGACATCGAGGCTCGGTCGTGGCCTGATGGTTTCCACCGAGCGCAAGCGGGCGCGATTCTTCGCTGTAAAATTGACGCCGGCAATGCTGTCGCAGCGGATTGCCGAAGCGCGGCGCACCAACGACCGTAGCCTTTTGCGGGCGCAAGGGGCGCTGCGCACTCTGGCCAGAAGCCGGCGCGCGGAGCTCAATCGTGCCGCGGATCAGTTGCCGAAATGCGCCAAGGCATCGCTGCAGCGGCACAGGCAGCAATTGGCTTTGCTGCAGGGTCGCATCACGATCGAGCCGACAGCCCGGCGCCAACGTGTGCAGAGGGATCTTCTGACGGCTTTGACGAGACGCGGCGGCCAGGCGATGCTGCTCAGGCTGGAGCGGTTGCGCGGCCGCATCGTCCAGGCCGACCGGCTGATGGCGACGCTTTCGCACAAGGCCGTCCTGGCGCGCGGCTTCGCGCTGGTGAAGGATGCCGACGGCGCGGTTATCAAGCAGGCCGCCGACGTGGTGTCGGGGATGGCGCTGTCGCTGGAGTTCGCCGATGGCACGGCGGATGCGGTGGCAACCAGTGGCGCGGCGCGGCCAAAGCCCGTGGCCAGACCGGCGGCAAAGGCAAAGGAACCCGGCAATCAGGGATCCTTGTTCTAAGAGCATGATCGACAATCCGCACCATCTGGCAACGCCGTCCGCCAAGCCGCGCGCGCGAAGCTTCGCTATCGGCTTCGACGGAACGCCCGGGCCGTTCAACGCGATCACCGACGTGCCCGGCGTCGCTGTAGGCTATGCGACGCTGATATCGGGCGATGGTCCGCTTATCGTCGGCAAGGGGCCGGTGCGCACCGGCGTGACCGCAATCCTGCCGAGGCCGCGCCCCGAATTGGCCACCCCGGTCTTCGCCGGCATTTTCAGCCAGAACGGCAATGGCGAGATGACCGGCTCGCACATCATCGAGGAAACCGGCGCCTTCAACTTCCCGATCACCATCACCAACACGCATTCCTGCGGTGTTTCGCGTGACGGCACGCTGCGCTGGATGAACCGGGTGCTGCCGGCCGCGATCGACAGCGCCTGGGGGCTGCCGGTGGCGGCGGAGACTTATGACGGATTTCTCAACGACATCAACGGCCACCATCTAACGTCGGAGCACGTCGCCGAAGCCCTTGACGGCGCCGCCGGCGGACCGGTCGAGGAAGGCAGCGTCGGCGGCGGCACCGGCATGATCACCTTCGGCTTCAAGGCAGGGTCCGGCACGGCCTCGCGCATCGTCGCATGGCAAGGGCGCACCTACACGGTCGGCGCCTTCGTGCAGTCGAATTTCGGCAAGCGGCATAATTTCACCATTCGCGGCCTGCGCGCCGAGCCCGAACTCACCGAACCGGCGATCCGCGAAGCCACGCGCGCGGAAAAGGGCTCAATCATCGCCGTCATCGCGACCGACGCGCCTTTCCTGCCGCATCAGATGAAGCGATTGGCGCGCCGTGTGCCGCTCGGCGTCGCCTTGACGGGCGGCTTCGGCTATCACAGTTCGGGCGATATCTTCCTCGCCTTCTCGACGGCCAATCCCGCCGCGGCGCTGGGGCTGTCCGGCCGCATCGCCAGCGCCGATTTCATCCCCGATACAGACATCGACCCGTTCTTCGATGCGGTGATCCAGACGGTGGAGGAATCCATCCTCAACGCTCTTATCGCCAATGACGACATGACCGGGCGCGACGGCAATTTCGTGCCGGCGCTGCCAAAGGCCTGGCTGGAAGAAAAGTTTGGCTGAGAGGAATGGCTGAGACGAAAACGCGGGCCGAAGCCCGCGCGTTTCGAACAGGTTTGACCCGCAGTTATTCCGCGGCTTTGCTTGAGGCCTGCTGGTTTTCGTCGGCCTCGGCCGCTTCCTCGAGCCGGGAAGCGATCAATTCCTGGATGTCGCCGACTTCCTCCTGGATGTCCTCCAGCGGTATGCCGACCTCGGCCGCCTTGGCGGCGCATTCGCGGGCCAACGTCTCGGCCTGCTTCTCGATCCTGGCGTGGGACTGGCAATGGACCTTTTCGCCGATCCATCCCCGCAAGAACTCGATCGCGTGTTCACTCATACTGCTGTTCCCTGGCGGCAAAGCCGGTTGGTAATCATAAGCGTCGGCATCCCGCGAAGGATGCATGTTCCCATTCGAGCCGAGTCGCGGCCAACCGGCAAGCCGAAGCCGTCCAGGGTCCACAGAGCCGAAGGAAATCGAGGGGTGAAGAACATTTTCTGATTCTGAAGGACTGTACCGTTGGCGGGGTCTTCCCGCTCCGAGCAATTGCTTCTACCTTTTACGGCTTCCAGTCCGTTTCTTAATCTCACTGGCTGTCGCTACAGCCGCCTATGACGTTGCGCTTCAAGGCGTGAGCCCGCGAAGCCGCCGCTATATAGTGACATCCACATCCGATGTCGACTCTCCTCAAGGCCCGTGCAGACGAGCCATGCAAAAGTCGCATGGATCGCTGATCCAGTCAGAAATTTTCGACCCACGGCCTGAGTTCCATTTCCCAGGTCCAGGCGCTGCGGTGCTGGCGGTGGATGGCGAGATAGGCCTCTGCGATCGCATCCGGAGACAGCCGGCGATCCTGCGGCCCAGGCTCCTGTCCGGAAGCGGCCGAAGCAATGGCGCCGTCGATGATGAAATGCGCAACGTGGATGTTTTTGGGCGCCAGTTCACGGGCCATGGATTGCGCCAGCCCGCGCAATCCGAATTTGGGCATCGCAAAGCCGGCGGAGCCGGCGAACCCCTTCACACTTGCTGTCGCTCCGGTGAAGAGGATCGACCCCGCCCCTTGAGCGATCAGCCGGCGGGCCGCTTGCTGAGCTACCAGGAACCCGCCATAGGCCCCGACCAGCAAAGCCTGTCGGACAGCCTCGGGATCGAGTTCGGCTATTGGACCGCGAGCGCGGCCACCGGCGTTGAAAATCACGAGGGAAAGCGGGCCAGCCTTGTCCGCGATATCGAACAGATGCTCGACCGATGCCGGATCCGAGACATCCGTCGCCACGGCTTGCGCGCCGGTTTGCGCTTGCAATGCATCGAGCTTCTCGATGTTTCGGGCGGCCAGGACGACATGGAACCCTTCCCTGGCGAGAAGACGCGCGAGCGAGGCGCTCAATCCGGAGCCCGCTCCGGCAATCACGGCGACGTCGGATGTCATGAGACCCTCTCCTCTTCCAGTGATCGCAATGGCCGGCGCGTGTTGAACTCTGCCGGATCGGCGCCGCACCGGCAACACGCAGGGCGAAAAGAAAAATGGCCGGGCGCCAAACGGCCCGGCCAAAAAAGAAGGTCATAACCTTCAGAGGGGAACACCGCTCGGTGAAATGGGAGGAAAACACCGAACGTTTTTTCCTTTTTGAGCCGATTCCCCGACGAATACGACGAATGATTTTCTAAGAATCGGTCGGGATGGCAAAAATCCCGTTCTTTCTCGTCCAAGACTCAGCCGGCCCGGCTTTCCGGCTCGAGCAGATCCACATAGTGGCGCCGAGCGACGTCGGGATGCGAGCGCAGCCGGCTTTTCAGCACATTGGTTCCGACATCGCGAAACAGCGGATTGTCCGGATCGCTGGCCGGCCCGCGCGCCTGCGCCGCCAGATCCTCGGAAAGGCTAAGCAGCGGTATCGTCGCATCGAGCCTGGCGCTGAAGAAGAACGGCACCGAAATGCGTTCAATGCCGGCCGCCGGCGTCACGACACGATGCACGGTCGCCCGCAAATAGCCGTTTGAGGCCAGTTCGAGCAATTCGCCGATGTTGACGACGAGCGTACCGGGAATGGGGTCCACATCCACCCAGCTTCCGTCATAGTCGACCTGCAGCCCCTTATTGTCATCCTGAAGCAACAGCGTCAGGAAACCGCCATCCTTGTGCGCGCCGACACCCTGGTCATCGCCGGTCGCCTCTCGGCCGGGATAGCGCACGATTTTCATGCGGTGGTTTGGCTGCTCGCGGTAGATCGGGTCGAAAGCGTCCTCGGCTTGATCGAGCGACAGCGCGAAGGCTTTCAACAGCCTGATGGCCACTGCTGTTGCCTTGGCCTGCCATGCCAGCAGGGCGGGTTTGAGTTCCGGCAACGCAGCGGGCCACTGGTTCGGCCCCTGCAGCCGCGTCCAGGCGGGAATTCCTGGCCCTTGCGCTATGGGCTGACGCTCGACGCCGATGTCGAGCTGTTCGCGCCAATCGGCCTTGCCCTTGGTCAGCTCGCCGCCGGCGCGGGTATAGCCACGGAACTGCGGGGATTTCACCATTTCGATCGCGAGCTTGTCGGCCTCGGCCAAGGCAAAGAAGCGGCGCGACGCGGTGAGCACTTCACTGATTTCCGCCCACGAAATGCCATGTCCGGCCAGGTAGAAAAAGCCGATGTCGCGCGACGCGGAACGCAGATCCGCCAGAAATGTCCGGCGTTCCGACGCGCCTTGTTCAAAGCGGCTCAAGTCGAGCACGGGTACTATTCTGGGCATATCAGGCTCCTTTCCCGGCTTTGTGCGGATGTTACCGTCCGCAAACCAGGACTGTTGGACAGGCGTGCACTTTTCGGCGGTCACACCCGCCGGCAATGCCTGCAAGTGTCATCGACTCCAGATTGCCAAGAAAGAAACGATCGGCCCTTCGAGACCGCCGCGATGAACAATTTTTGCGCGCGCGCCGGCAAGCTGACAATGACCGCGATCATTCGCGCAGATACGGACCGCCAGCAGGCGCGCGACCTCCACGCTATTGGGCTGCCCTGAGCAGCATGCCGAACAGGTCGCGTGGCTCGTCGGGGTCGGCGAGCATATCGAGCTCCTGGTACAGGCCGGTCGACCTCAGTTGATCCCTGACATAGCGCAACGCCGAAAAGTCCTCGATAGCGAAACCCACCGAATCGAACAGCGTGATCTGGCCGGCGTCGCGCCGGCCCTCAACGGCGCCGGTGACCACCTGCCACAGCTCAGTCACCCGATGATCCGGCGCGAGCTGCTGGATCTCGCCTTCGATGCGGGTCTGCGGCGGGTATTCGACGAAAATGTCGGAGCGCAGCAGGATGTCGCGGTGCAGTTCGGTCTTGCCGGGGCAGTCGCCGCCAACGGCGTTGATATGTACGCCCGAGCCGATCATGTTGTCGGTCAGGATGGTGGCGTACTGCTTGTCGGCGGTGACGGTGGTGATGATGTCCGCACCCTCAACCGCTTCCTGCGCGCTCGTGCAGGCCGTCATGTCGAAGCCGAGGCCGGCGAGATTGCGAATGCATTTCTGTGTTGCCGAACGGTCGATATCGTAAAGCCGCAGCCTGTCGACGCCGAGCAGTGCCTTGAAGGCCAGCGCCTGGAACTCAGCCTGGGCGCCGTTGCCTGTCAGCGCCATGCAGCGGGACTCGGCCGGCGCCAAGTGCTTCGCGGCAAGGGCCGACATGGCCGCCGTGCGTAGTGCGGTCAGAATGGTCATCTCGGACAGCAACACGGGATAGCCGTTGTGGACGTCGGCCAGCATGCCGAAGGCAGTCACGGTCTGGCGGCCCTCGCGCATGTTCTTGGGATGACCATTGACATATTTGAAACCATAGACCTCGCCGTCGCTGGTCGGCATCAACTCGATAACGCCCTCGGCGCTGTGCGAAGCGACGCGCGGGGTCTTGTCGAACAGCTCCCAGCGGCGGAAGTCGTCCTCGATATAGCCGGCGAGCTCAACCAGGAACCGCTCGACGCCGATCCTGAGCACGAGCTTCATCATATTGTCGACGCTGACGAACGGCACGATGTTGAGATTGGGTATCATTTGTTCCTTGCCGGTACACCAGTCAGCCCTGGCGATGCGGGTTGTAAACCTTCATCATCGTCGGCAGTCTCGGAAAGTATGTCAATACCTCTTCATTATTGACCATAATTAAAATATCTGAAATAGACTCGACACAGCATATATTTCAGGGGAGGCCTATGGCGATACGCGATGTTCTGATGCGCGGGGATCTGGCGCTGACGCCGTCGGAAGAGAAGATCGTCAGGCTGCTGCTGACGGACTATCCGACCTCGGGCCTCGGTACCGCATCGTCGCTTGCGCGACGCGCCGGCGTCAGCGATCCCACCGTTGTCCGGCTGGTCGTCAAGCTCGGCTATGAAGGGTTCCCGGACTTTCAGGCAAAGCTGCTCGCCGAGGTCGAGGCCAGGCTGCATTCGCCGCTGTTGATGATGGAGACCAAGCGGCAAAGCGGTTCCAGCGACAGCGCGGTGCTTGCCTATCTCGATTCCGTTACCACGGCCCTGCAGAAAGCCACCGCGGCGACACCGGTCCAGACCTACGAGCGTGCCGCCCGCCTTTTGATGGAGGCCAAGGGCGAAATCTTGCTGGTCGGCGGCCGGTTCAGCCGCCACATCGCCGGGATGCTGGCTGGATATCTCGTGCAGTTCCGCACCGGGGTCCGCGATCTCGGCGTGCTCTCTCCGCAGTCGTTCGACACGCTGGCCGACCTCGGTCGTCGCGACGTGCTCGTCGTCTTCGACTATCGCCGCTACCAGTTCGACGTGATGGCCTATGCGCGCCAAGCCGCCGCGCTCGATGTACGCATTCTTCTGTTCACCGACCAATGGCTGTCGCCGATATCGGACCTTGCCGAAGTCACGATCGTCAGCCCGCTCGAAGTCGCCTCGCCCTATGACACGCTGGCGCCGGCGATCGCACAGATGGAGGCGCTGACGGCCCAGATCGTTTCGACGCTGGGCGACGACGCTCGGGCTCGCATCGAGAGGATCGAGAAAGTGCGGCACGCCAATGCGGTGACGCTCGACAGCGATGCGGAAGGGAGCGGCATGCGCAAGACATCAGGACCGCGCAAGATACCTGGACCCAAAGCAGCAAAGCAGGACGAGAAGGCATGACCCAAGCCCTACCCAAGCGAGACGAAGCTTTTCGTACCGGCGAGACAGCGCTGCTGCTGGTCGACATGCAACGCATCTGGTTGGAGCCGGGTGCCGATCCTTCGCATCCAGAACGCGGACCCGATCATTATTTCTACCGGCAGACATGCTCGCAGACGATCCCCAACCAGGAGCGCCTGCTGGCGGCGGCGAGGGCCAATGGCGTCGAAGTGCTGCACACCATCATCCAGAGCCTGACCGAAGACGGCCGCGACCGCTCGCTCGACCACAAGCTGACACCGATCCATGTTGCGCCCAGCCTCCCCGAAGGCCTGCCAGTGCCATCGCTGGGGCCGGTCGGCGACGAGATCATGCTGCCGAAAACCTCGTCGGGCATCTTCAACTCGACCAATGTCGACTACCTGCTGAAAAACCTTGGCATCCGCTATCTCGTCGTGGTCGGCGTGCTGACCGACCAGTGCGTCGACATGACAGTGCGCGACGGCGCCGACCGCGGCTATCTCGTCACCTGCGTATCGGATGCCTGCGCCACCATTACCCAGGAGCGCCACGACATCGCGCTGAAGGCCTTTGGCGGCTATTGCTGGGTCACGGACACCGACACCGTCGTCGACCGCTTCAACGCTCTGGGAAAAAAGGCATGACATCTGCCGTCGAGCCTCTCGTCGCCGTCGTCACCACGGATCTCTCCGCCATTACGCGGGGCCGCTTCGTGGTCGAAAGCAGATTGCAAAAGACCGCCGCGACAGGGATCGGCTGGCTGCAGGCCAATCTGTCAATGACGCCGTTCAATTCGATAGTCGATCCCAATCCCTGGGGTTCGTCCGGTGACCTTCGGCTGATCCCGGATCTCAAGGCGCGCTTCCGCACCGAGCGGACGGGATCGGCGACGCCCTTCGACATGGTGGCCGGCGACATCGTCGAGCTCGATGGCAGCCCGTGGCTTGGCTGCACGCGGACCATGCTCCGGGATGCGCTGGCGGAATTGAAGGCGGCCACCGGCCTTTCCGTCATCGCCGCCTTCGAGCACGAATTCCACGTTGCCGGCGGCAGCTTCGCGCCGGCACATTCGATGTCCTTTGCCGCCCTGCGCCGCACCGACCCGTTCGCCCCCAATCTGATGGCGGCACTCGAAGAGGCAGGTGTCGGCCCCGAAGTGGTCATCGCCGAATTCGGCAGTGAGCAATTCGAAGTGACGCACGAGCCGGCCGATACGCTCACGGCAGCAGATCGCGCCGTCGCCATCCGCGAAATCACGCGCGAAGTGGCACGCAATGCCGGCTGGCGCGCGAGCTTCGCGCCCAAGGTCGCCCCGGATGCCGTCGGCAACGGCGTGCACATCCATTTCAGCTTCGTCGACGAAGCCGGAAAGCCGGCAACTTACGATCCGGCGCGTCCCGGAGGCCTGTCCGCCAAGGCTGGCGCCTTCTGCGCCGGCGTGCTGCGCCATCTGCCTGCGATGACCGCCATGACGGCGTCGAGCGTGTCGTCCTTCTATCGCCTTAAGCCGCACAGCTGGAGTTCGTCCTACACCTGGCTCGCCGATCGCGACCGCGAGGCGTCGCTCCGCATCTGTCCGACGGTGACGATCGGCGGACGCGACCCGGCACGGCAGTATAATGTCGAGTACCGGGCGGCCGACGCCACCGGCAATCCCTATCTGTCGCTGGCGGCGATCATCCGCGCCGGGCTGGAGGGGCTGAAGGCGGACTTGCCATCACCGCCGCTGGTCACTGGCGACCCGACGCTGATGAGCGAGACGGAACGGGCGGAACTCGGTCTGGTGCGGCTTCCCGAGACCTTGCCGGCGGCACTGGATGCGCTCCTGGCCGACAAGACCGTTACGGGATGGTTCGCCCCGATCTTCATCGAGACCTTCGTCGGGTTGAAGCAGCATGAAGCCGAGCGCCTGGCAGGCCTTGATCCGGCTGCCATCTGCGATCTCTACCGGACGCTTTATTGATGACTGCGCAGGCCGAAAAAAGCTCGCGCCCCCAAGAAGATTGGCCCGAAGCCGTCGAGGTGCTCAACGAGCATGGCCGTTGCGAGATCGTGCTGCTGTGCGAGCATGCGTCCAACCATATGCCGGCGGAGTACCGCCGGCTCGGGCTCGATGCCAGTCATCTGCAGCGCCACATCGCATGGGACATCGGCGCCGCGGAGGTGACGCGCCTGTTATCGGCACGGCTTGATGCAGCGGCCTTTCTCAGCGGCTATTCCCGACTGCTGATCGATCTCAACCGGCCACTGGGCAGCCTGGGCAGCATTCCGGTGCTGTCGGAAGACACTGACATTCCCGGCAATGCCGGCGTCGACGGAGCGGAACGAGACCGGCGCGCGGAAATCATGTTTTCGCCGTTCCATGAGCGGGTGGCCGCGCACCTCGATCGCCGTGTGGCCGAGGGCCGGCCGACGCGGATCGTGACGATCCATTCCTTCACACCGGTGTTCCTGGGTGTCGCCAGGCCTTGGCATGCGGGTGTGCTGCATGGTCATGCAGCCGATCTCGCAGCGGCGATCCTTTCGGGCCTGCGCACCGACGCCGCACTCAACGTCGCGGCCAACGTACCCTATGTGATCAGCCGCGATGCCGACTACGCCGTACCCATCCATGGCGATGATCGCGGCATCCCCGCCGTCCTTGTCGAGATCAGGCAGGACTTGTTGTCGACACGGTCGGGCATCAAGGAATGGGCGGACCGGCTGGCGGCGGCGCTGCCGGCGCACGAGACGGAGGCATCTCAGCCGGTGCGGAGGTGACGCCGCGACCACGGCGCAGGTCGGCAAGCCGCGCTTCTCGCCATCAGCGCGGCGCTCGCGTGAGCGGGGAACGGTCCGGTCCAAATGGACAACCTCTCGAAAGCTTACAATCAGGTCGCCCGACCTGACCTGCCGCCCCAACCGGCGTCAGGGCAATTTCGCCTAAAGCGATGGTCCCATCCGGATAGGGCTGCCGTCGCTGAACCGGGATTGACGGAACCTGTGAAGGTTGTGCCCAGTCTCGTTGCCCTGGATCAAGTCGGACAGGACGCGGCCCATGCCAGGCCCTATGCCGAAGCCATGGCCGCTCATCCCGGTGGCGATGACGAGGCCATCGACCGTCACGGCGCGATCGACCACAGGCACGACATCCGGCATCGCATCTATCATGCCGGCCCAGCTTGCCCTGAGCGGCACCGCCTCGAATTGCGGAAAAAGCGCCTTGAACCCATGATCGATGGCGCGAAGGGCCCTGGGTTCCGGGGCAGGATTGAGAACGCGCATGCGTTCGAACGGGCTTTCCTTGTCGGCATCCCATTTGCGCGGGGTGGACCAGCTGTCCGGATATGCACGCGGCGCCGCCGGCAGGTAGCGCGTGCCGAAAGGATTTGCCTTCAGGGCAGGCAGGTATTTCGGTGCGTGACGCAATGCATCCGGCCCGACATAGAGCAGGTGGCTGCCTCCCGCCGCGAGCGTGTACCCGCCGTCCTTTCTACGCCGGAAGGCGATGCGTTCGTCCGCGGCAGCGCCGGCATGGATTTCTGGCATAGGCGCGGTCGCCGCGACGGTCGTGCGGACACTGAGCTGCGGGATCGAGACGCCATGCGCGCGCAGGAACAGCGACGTCCAGGCGCCGCTGGCGACAAGCACGTTCGAGGTGGCGATGCGGCCTCGTTCGGTCCAGACACCGCTGATGCGCCCTGCTGAGATGTCGAGCATGCGTGCCGCACAGTTCTCGATGATTGTGACACCCTGGCGAGCGGCCAGGCGGGCAAGCGCCGGCACGGCGACCCAGGGCTCGGCACGCATGTCCGACGGCGTGGTCATGGCGCCCTTGAAGGGGCGTGACATGGCCGGGATCAGCTTGGCGGTCTCGCCCTGGTCGAGGAGGCGCGTGTCGACGCCATGGGCCTCGGCGATCTTCAGGAACTTGGCGAAACCGGCCATCTCCTTGTCGGTCCGCGCAAGATAGGTCACGCCCGTCTGCGTCAAGCCTATGTCCTCGCCGCACTCCTCGGCCAGTTGGCGCCAGAGACGCTGCGCTTCGATGACGATGGGCAATTCGTCCGCGTCGCGGCCCTGCTGGCGAATCCAGCCCCAATTGCGCGAGGACTGCTCCGCGGCGATGCGTCCCTTCTCCAGCAAGGTCACAGGTATGTTGCGACGGGCCAGGAACAAGGCCGCGGTCACGCCGATGATGCCACCGCCGACAATGACCACATCCGACGTCTTCGGCAGCGGCGCCTGGAACTGGATCGGACTGGCTTCGGTGAAAGGGAAGATCGTCAAAGGACTGTCCTTTTCTCATAAGCGTGCCCCGCGCCGATGGCTGGTCCCAGTGGCGCGAAAGTCGCCCGCTTTCATCGGACACTGGCCAAGCATGAAGTGCGCCGACGAGCACTACACGACCGGCCTCGAAAATTTGCGTGCCAGCTCGATGAAATTGTTGACCACCCGTCGAGGCCACTTCTCGTCGCAGGGCAGCCCCGGCTTCATCGACAATCGGGTGGCTAGGGCACGCGGATGCCGGACGAAGCGAAGCGCTCGCTCAGACCTGTCGCGACATTCCGGCGGAAGATCGCAAACGTTAGCTTGCCGCCCGATGGCTTCAGGCCAGCCCGAACCGCTCCACCGCACGCATGATGCCGCGCAGCTCCGCGAGGCCTTTCAGCCGGCCGATGAGCGAATAGCCGGGGTTGATCTTCTTCTTGCCGATGTCGTCGGCAAGCAGATGGCCATGATCGGGCCGCATCGGAATTTGCCAGTCGGCTCGGCCTTCTCCGCGACGGCGCTTCTCTTCCTGCATCAAAGCGAGGATGACATGCGCCATGTCCGTGCCGCCCTCGAGATGCTCGGCCTCGTAGAACGAACCGTCCTCCTCGATGGTGATGTTGCGCAGATGGACGAAATGGATGCGGTCGGCGAATTCCTTGACCATGGCGACAATGTCGTTGTCGGCGCGCGTACCGTAGGAGCCGGTGCAGAAGGTCAAACCATTGGCCGGGCTGCCGACCGTCTCGAGGATGAAACGCGCATCCTCGGCCGTCGAAACGACGCGCGGCAGGCCATAAAGCGAGAAGGGCGGATCGTCGGGGTGGATGCACATACGCACACCCGCCTCTTCGGCCGCCGGGATGATCTCGCGCAGGAACCAGGCAAGATTGTCGCGCAGTTCCTTAGGCCCAATCGCGTCGTATTCCGCCAGCGCCTCGCGGAAACTGTCCCTGTTATAGCTACGCTCCGTAGCCGGCAGGCCGGCGATCAGATTGCGCTCGATCTGGCCGATCTGCTCCGGTGTCAGCGCCTTCAGGCGCTCCTCGGCCTGGGCAATACGTGACGGCGTATAGCTTGCCGCGCCGTTCTTGCGCTGCAAGACAAAGAGATCATAGGCAGCGAAGTCGATGGCGTCGAAGCGCAAGGCATAACCGGTCGTCGGCAGCCGGTAGGCCAGGTCGGTGCGAGTCCAGTCGACCACAGGCATGAAATTATAGCAGATCGTCTGGATTCCGGCCTTCGCGAGCGCGCGGATGCTGTCGCGATAATAGCCGGCATAGCGCTCGCGCTCCGGCGCGCCGATCTTGAAGGAATTGTGAACCGGAATGCTCTCGACGACCGACCAGGTCAACCCAGCCGCCTCGATGATGCGCTTGCGTTCGAGCACATCGGCCTCAGGCCAGGCCCTGCCATCATAGATATGGTGAAGCGCTGAAACCACGCCGGTGGCGCCAGCCTGTTTGACATGTTCAAGCGTCACCGGATCATCGGGACCGTACCAACGCCAACACTGTTCCATTGCCACTTCCTTTCTGCGAGAGACCGGCAACCTATTGTTTGACCACGATGAGTGTCAAACTAAGAGCCGGTTTCGATAGCAATGAAGGAGCTTCCGCAATGAAGGATTTTGACGGCAAGGTGGCATTGGTGACAGGAACGACCGGTATCGGCCTGGCA
This sequence comes from Mesorhizobium sp. CO1-1-7, assembly GCF_020164885.1. Taxonomy (NCBI): domain Bacteria; kingdom Pseudomonadati; phylum Pseudomonadota; class Alphaproteobacteria; order Hyphomicrobiales; family Phyllobacteriaceae; genus Mesorhizobium; species Mesorhizobium sp. CO1-1-7. The sequence continues at coordinate 57,761 of NZ_JAIUHA010000001.1, forward strand.
GCCGCCAAACGCCTGGCGGCTGGGGGCGCCGCGATCGTCGCCTGCGGGATCGACAGCGCGGCCAACGCCGCCATGCAGGAAAGCCTCGCCAAGTCCGGAGCCGATGCGCTGGTGCAAACGGTTGACGTCTCCGTTTCCGAGCAGGTTCGCGACGCGGTCGTGGCCGGCGTGGCGAAATTCGGCGGCATAGACGTCATCGTCAATTCGGCGGCGGTGCATCCCTACGGAACGGCGACGACAACCGACTGGGAAACGTGGAACCGCGCTATGACGGTCAATGTCGGCTCGATCTATCTGACCGCCCATTTCGGCATCCCGGAAATGATCAAGCGTGGCGGCGGCGCCATCGTCAACGTCGCTTCGGTGCAGGGCTTCGCCTGTCAGCAGAACGTTGCCGCCTATGCCACGACCAAGGGCGCCATTCATACGCTGACGCGTTCGCTGGCACTCGACTATGCCGCGTCCGGCATAAGGGTCAATTCGGTCAGCCCGGGCTCGATCCGCACACCGATCCTCGAAAAGGCCGCGCGTGGCGACGGCGGCAGCGATGCCGACGTGGAAGAGGCCTACAGGCGCTTCGGCGCGGCCCATCCGCTCGGCCGCATCGGGGAACCGGAGGAAGTGGCGGAACTCATCGCTTTCCTGTGCTCGTCGAAGGCCGGCTTCTGCACAGGCGCCGACTACAAGATAGATGGCGGCCTCACCGCCGGCATCGGCGTGAAGTAAGACCGTGAAGATCGATCTCGAGACCCAATCGGGAGTGGTGCATTAACGCAGCCAGTTCGGAACAATCTTTTTTGGCCGAAGTTTTACCCCTTGAAGGGACGAACTCTCCGAAGGAGATTTCCTATGAAACATGTTCTCATTACCAGCATGCTGGCGATCGGGCTAGGCTGCGGGACGGCGATGGCTCAGACGCAGCAGCCCGCCGATAGCCAATCAGGAGCGGACACAAATTGCGCTTCCGGCACGACCAACTGCCAGAAGGGCTCGAAGATGAAGGAGCAGGCACAGGGCACCAAGTCCCAGACTGATCAGCAGGTTCAGGACAAGACCAAGGCCAAGACAGAGGAGCAGGCCCAGGGCAAGGCCGGCACCACCACGGACCAGCAGGCCCAGGGCAAGACGAAGATCCAGACGGACCAGCAGGCGCAGGGCAAGGCTGGCACCAAGACCGACCAGCAGGCCCAGGACAAAACCAAGGTCCAGACCGACCAGCAGGCACAGGGTAAGTCTGGCACCAAGACCGACCAGCAGGCCCAGGACAAAACCAAGGTCCAGACCGACCAGCAGGCACAGGGTAAGGCCGGCACCACAACGGATCAGCAGGCTCAGGACAAGACAAAGGTCCAGACCGATCAGCAGGCACAGGGCAAGGCCGGCACCACCACCGATCAGCAGGCTCAGGACAAGACAAAGGTCCAGACCGATCAGCAGGCCCAAGGCAAGGCCTCCACGCAGGACAAGACCTCGACCGCTTCCATCAACAATGTGACGGTTGAACAGAAGACCCAGATCACTCATGTGATCAGGGAAACCAAGGTCGAGCCGGTCACGAACGTCGACTTCGACGTCTCCGTCGGCATCGAAGTTCCGCGGCACAAGGTCAGGCTGCATCGCTTGCCGGCTCGCATCGTGAAGATCGTTCCGGCCTACGAGGCGTACGAGTATTTCGTTCTCGCCGACGGCCGGATCGTGATCGTCGATCCGGATACATACAAAATCGTGCTGGTGCTGACCTAGGGCAATTCCAGGGAAAAGTGCGTAGCGGTTTTCCGTTCGGAATTGCGTAAAAACAAAGAGTTAGAGCACAGGATCGTTCAACCCGCCCCGCTGCACGCGGGTCGGGTTGAGCACTATGGCGAGATGATGCGGAACTTCCCGTGCAAACCTCTGCGCATGCTCAGGGATTGCGAGGCCGCAATGTCCTCAAGGTAATCGAGTAGCGGTGCTCGGCAAGCGGCGGGATGCTGTGCTCCCATTGCGACCGCGACGGCCCCGTCATGAGATAGGCCGATCTCGGCTCGACAGTGATGGTCCGACGCTCCCATTTAGACCCATTCTTGCGCCGAAGGCGAAAATCGCAGGGCGCCAGCAGCGAAACGCCCGCGACATCCTCGAAATGCGGCTTGTCGCGGTGCCAGCCGATACCGGCGCCGGGCCGGTACTCGTTGATCAAGACCTGCGCGAAGGTTTCGGCCGGCCGGCGCGCAAAAGCCGCGACCTTTTCGCGCAAGGGCAGCAGAAAATCAGGTATCGGCGGTGCCTCGACCACCTCGCGCCGGTCATAATCGTAGCGAAGGCCAAAACCGACGACACGCCGGTTTGCCAGATGGCCATGGAAGTCGAAGGCCTTGAAGGGCAGTGCCTCTAGATGATGGACGAGTTCGATTTCGTCCTGTGGCGTGATCAGTCCGGTCTGGTAGGCGAAACCCTCCGGCAGATCATCCTGAGCGGCACCGAAGAGATCGTGCTGGGCCACACGGCCGGCTGTTTTCGGTTTGAGCGGCGACATTTTGCCTAGATGGTGAAGGCCGGACCACAAGGCAATATGGGAACCGCGCTTGCCCGCCCTGGATACGTCCCAAAACCGGCGCAACGGAACCGCGGGAGGAGCGTGAAAGTTTAGCAACGGCGGTTCCGTCGGGGGCCGCCGGGCACGTTCTAGCCTTGGAGTGCCGGATGCCGCGCGTTGAAACCGGGGCCTGCTTTTGCGGGGCGATCGCCGCCACCATGGACGGTGAGCCTTTCTGGATATGCTACGATCACGATGACGATTGCCGACGGGCCATCGGCAGTCCACTCACCGTCTGGGTCGGGTATCGGCCGAGCCAATTCAATCTTTTGAGGGGGGCGCCAAAGGCCTTTTCCAAGACGCCGGGTGTTATCCGCACTTTCTGTCCCGACTGCGGGAGTGCGATAGGCTATAGCGACGAAGGGCTGCCGGACGAGCTTTATCTGACGATCGGATTCTTCGACAAACCCGAAGGGCTGCGGCCACAGGCCCATGCCTATTGGGATCTCAGGCTGCCTTGGGTCGACTTTGCCGACAAGCTGCCGCGCATCGATCGATATTCGAGGAAACGCGATGCGAAGTTCGGCAACCCAAGCGCCAGGTAGCAATGTCGGGTTGCGGCACGGAACCGCACCACGCCTGGCGGGTTATTTTGCTGAGCCGTCAGGTGCCAGCATGCCGTCGACCGTCATTCGAAACACGCAATACGATCCCGCGACCAGGATCCTCTCGGTCTGGTTCGTGCCGCACGGCAACCGCTATGACTATGAGAACGTCGCTCCGGCTACCTATGCGGCGTTCATGCGCGCTCCTTCGAAAGGCCGCTTCTTCAATAAATTCATCAAGGACCACCACAGGTACCGTCGCGTGGCGTGATGCCCGGCCCGTCACGCCTTCCTGTTCTCGTCGGCGCTCAACTCATCCGGCGCCGGTTCCCAACCAAAGACACTGCGGCCGCCAAGCAGATGCGACTGGTCGAATTCGCCGGCGACAATTTCCTTGAGGCTGGGACCCGTGACGTATCGCTCGACCTGCCGCGACTGATGGTCGAGCCGCCTCAGGGCGCCGATTTCCTCTTCGCGACCGAGCCTGGCCTTTTGCACGGCGGACTTCAGCACGCCGATCGTCTCGTCATAGACCTTGAGCGGTACAGGGAACGGATGCCTGTCCTTGCCGCCATGCGCCAGCGAAAAACGACCCGGGTCCGAAAATCGGCAAGGCGCGCCATGCACCACTTCGGCAACGAGAGCGAGTGCCCTCACCGTGCGGGCGCCTACGCCCGGAACCAGGAGAAGCTCGGCAAAATCGGCTGGACCTCGCTCGGCGGCGGCGGCCATGTTGCCATGAAGGCGATGCATCACGACGTCGCTTTCGCGGACGTCGTGATGAGCCGGCATGATCAAATGCGGCAGCAGGGGCTGCACCGGAGCCGGTGCCGTACCGGGCTCCAGCGCGGCGAACTCCCGAAGGATGCGGTCCGGCCCAAGATCCTGGAGGAGATCAAGCTGTCCCTGGCGCGAGGCTTCGGCGCGGCGGTCGGTCAGGTTGACGATCTCGCCCTGGTTGGCGCCTTCGATGGCAGCATGCGGCTGGTCGACAAAGCTCTTCAAACCTTCGGACAGCCAATGGTAGCGGCGCGCCACCTTGCTGTCGCCGTTCATGCCCTGCTGCACCACCACCCAGTCGCCGTCGTCGGTGACGATGAAGCCATGCAGATAGAGGTCGAACCCGTCCTGAACGGCGGCGCTGTCCACCTTGGCGACAAGCCGGCTGGCGGTCGCAAGGCGGGCTCCGTCGAAGCCGATGCGCTCACCAATGGCGGCAAGCTCGTGGGGGGTTTTGCGCGAATGCGCGCCACGGCCGCCGCAGACGTGGATGCCGAGTTCGCCCGACAGCGGCGTGAGGCCGCGTTTCAAGGCGCCGACGACGCTGGTGGTGATGCCGGACGAATGCCAATCCATGCCCATGACGGCGCCGAAGGACTGGAACCAGAACGGATGCGCCAGACGCCGCAGCAATTCGTTGCGGCCATAGTGATGGATGATCGCCTCGCACATGACGGCACCGAGACGCGTCATGCGGTCGCCCAGCCATTTCGGCACGCGTCCACCGTGAAGGGGAAGATCAGCACTGCCCGATCGTTGCGCCACGTTTGCCTGCTCCAATGTCCGCGATTGGGACAGATAAGCACTACAGACCCCGCAGGGAAGGCTGACGCTACACTGGCGTCAAGTCCAGTTCGAGAGAACCGTTTCCATCTCGACTGTCTCGACCTGCTGCGCGAAGCGCTGGTGATAGACGGTAAGCAGTGCGTCATGCGTTGCGTCGGAAGAGCTGCACAATGCGTCGGTGACGAGCACCACGCGATAGCCGAAATCGATGGCGCCGAGCACGGTGGCTAGGACGCATACATCGGTTTCGCCTCCCGTGACGACCAGCGTGTCGATCTCGCGTTCCATCAGAAAGGCCCTGAGGCGCCCTTCGAACCAGGGGGAATAGATGTGCTTGTCGATGACTGCCGCCGGCGGACAGTAAGCGGCGAGCGCCGGCAACAGTTCGATCATCTCCGGCCCGATATTGTCGATCGCCATCGAGGCCCAGCGCTCATAATAGCGCTTCCATGTACCAGCGCCTTGTCCCGGCCTTTGCGCAGGCAGGAAGCGCGTGAAAACCGTCTGTTCCGCACGCCTTTCGACCAACCTCTCAATTTGAGGCAAGACACGGGTTATCCAGGGTGTCGCCCAAGGCGACGGTTCGGCAAACAGCTTCTGCATATCCACACAGACATGCATGCACCGGTCGCCCAATGGGCCATAAGCCAAGCCTGGCATCGACATCAACGCATCTCCGACCGGCGGTGCGTTCTCATGACTTCCGGCACTGCCATCCGGATACGCAACGCCGCATGCGGGAACTCGTTCCTGAGCCGCCGGCAGGAACCGACGCGGGTGGCCGGCGTCTCCGCCGCGGTGAACGGAGGCGCTCGCATGAGACTGTCGGAGCTATGGGGCGGTCCTTTTCCAAGGCTGTGCCGAGAGCGGCACCGCGGCTCACCGGACCTTCCCGCTATCTCACCACACGCTTCTCGAGCTTGCGGGCCAGGGTGCGCCGATGCAGGCCAAGCCGGCGCGCCGTTTCGGAGATGTTGAAGCCGGTTTCGACCAGCGTTTCGTGGATGCGCTCCCACTCCAGGTTCTTGATCGAGGTGGGCCGGCTGGAAAGCGGTACGGAAACGTCACCATCGGCACGGCCGAAGGCGGCTTCGATGTCATCGGTGTTGGCGGGTTTGGCCAGGTAGTGGCTGGCGCCGAGCTTGATCGCCTCGACTGCCGTGGCGATGCTGGCAAACCCTGTCAGCACGACGATCCTGATCGACGCATCGCGGGCGCTGAGCAGCTTGACGCACTCCAGCCCGGAACCGCCGGCCCCAAGCTTGAGATCGACCACGGCATAAGCCGGAACGGATTTTTCGAGGGCGTCGAGCAAGGCTTCCCTGTCGTGGCAGACCATGACGTCGTAGTCGCGCTTTTCGAAGGAGCGCTTCAGCGTCTTGGCGAAGGTCGTGTCGTCCTCGACGATAAAGAGGGATCTATCAGGCCTCATGATCATCTCCGTCGGTCAACGCCGCGAGCGGCAGCGAAAGCGTAACACAGGCGCCCTGCTCCATGTTGCGCGCGGAAAAATCGCCTCCCAGTTTCCGGACCACATTCATGACAAGGAAAAGACCAAGACCGCCCCCTGGCCGTCCCTTGCTCGACATATAGGGCTGGCCAAGCGCTGCCAGAATAGTCTCGTCGAAACCCGGCCCGCGATCGCGCACGGCGATCACCAGCTTGTCGCCCTGCCGCTCGGCAGTGACGCCGACCCAAGCCTGCGACGCTTCCTGGGCGTTGTCGAATACGTTGAAGATGACCTGCTTCAGCGCCGTGTCGGACACGATCTGCTCGTCCGGGTCGAAATCGTTCGTGTATTCCAGCTTGAATGGCTGGCGACTGATGCGCCATTCCTCGACCAGATCGTCGAGGAAACCGCGAATGGTGGTGCGTATCGTTCCCTCGCCTCTGGCCTGGCCGGAAGACATCAGAATGCCGGACACGATGCGCTTGCAGCGCTCGATCTGCGCCCGCATTTCGGCCATGTCGGCCGCCAGTTCGCGGTTGCGTGCAAGGGTGCGCATCTGGCGCCAGTCGGACAGGATGACGGATATCGTGGCAAGCGGCGTACCCAGTTCGTGCGCGGCGCCGGAGGCCAGCAGGCCCATGCGCACGATGTGGTCCTCCTCGGCCGAGCGCTGGCGCAGGTCGGCGAGATAGGCATCACGTTCGCGCAGGTTGCGGTCGATGCGCGTCATGAAGATCACGATCAGGCCGGCGGCCAGCACGAAGCAGATGAACATGCCCCTGATATGCAGGGACAGGAGATCGCTGCCGCCATGATGCGGGATGGCGATCGGCTGGAAAAGGAAGATGAGGAAGACGAAGCAGGCCGACGCGGCTGCAACCAGGATCCAGGTAAACCTTGGGGTCAGCAGTGCCGCGCCGAGCGTGATCTGCAGAAGGTAGAGCGATACGAACGGATTGGACGCGCCGCCGCTCAGGTAAAGCTGCGTCGTCAGTGCCGCCATGTCGAAGATGAGCGCGACGAAGAGCTGGGTGTTGGTGATCGGCCTGATACCGCGCAGGACCAGCAGGCTGAAGATGTTGAGGCCAACCAGGAAAAGCACCACGCCGGCCATCTTCGCCAGCGGCAGCGGGATCTCGAACCAGTATTGCGTCGCCAGAATGGTGAGCACCTGACCCGCCACCGCCAGCCAACGCAGTTGTATGAGCAGGAACAGGTTCTTCCTGTTCGTTGCTTCGGGATTTGGTACCGCGCCATTGTTGGCGGCAAGGGACGCCGTCACCAGCGATTTGTCGCGGCGGAGCGCTTGCGTGGGAACGCTCATCTTGCTGGTCCTTGCCGCTGGGGGCGGCCGGTCATCGGCTTGGCCAGGGCGAGGGCAAGCATCGCAGCGAGCGTGAACCAGGTCAAAGCATAGATGAGGTGGCTGTTGCGGAAAGTCACGACGGTCAGCCCGCCGCGTGGCCAGCCGTCGATGCCGGATGCCTCAGCATCAACAAAATAGGGTGCGACTTCCGTCAGGCCGCGCGCGGTTGCGATGGCAGCGACATCCCGCGAATACCAGCGATTGCCCGTGGTGTCATTCTTGCGCAGGAAGCCACCGCCTGGCTCGCTCATGCGCAACAGTCCATCGATGATGACCGGCGCGGTTGAGCCGCCGCTCTCTTGTCCGAACTCGGCCTTGCGCTCCGGGGGAATGAAGCCGCGATTGACCAGCACGACGAAGCCACTGTCGGTTCGCATCGGCGTCAGCACCCAATAGCCGCCGCCAAGCTCCGTCACCGCCTGGACCAGCGTGTTGGCGCCGCCCAGGAAGCGTCCGGCCAATCGCACATGGCTGTATTCGTAGCGGGCCGCGGTGATGCCGTTCCAGCTCTCCGGGCTAGGCGCTTCGAAAACCGGGGCATGAATGCGTTGGTCGACACGGGCGATCAGGTCGAGCTTCCAGGCCCGCCTCTCCAACTGCCATATGCCGAGCCCGACAAACACCAGCACGCCGAGGAGCCCGAGCAGCACAAGGACAAGGCGCGATGCGGACGACCGGCCGGCGCCTTCTTGCGACGCGGGCCGCGGACCGATGCCCGTCGCCTCGGTGTCGGTTCTCCCAGAGCCCGCAACCGGGCTCATGGCATCTCGCGCATGTCGTGCAGCCCCGGCATCATGTTGGCGTTGAGATGATACATCACCCAGAGCGAGCCGGTCAGTACGATCACGACCAGGATCAGCGTGAAGATCAGCGCCAGCATCGACCATCCGCCTTCCGAGGTGGTGTTCATATGCAGGAAGAAGACCATGTGGACGACGATCTGCGCGACCGCGAAGGCCATGATGACGATGGCCATCGCCTGCTTGTCGTCGATGGCGCCGCTCATGACCAGCCAGAACGGGATGGCGGTCAGGATCACCGACAGGACGAAGCCGGTCAGATAGCTCCGGAACGATCCGTGTGCTGCTCCACCATGGGCGTGGCCGTGACCCTCGGCATGATCATGAGCGCTCATCGCAACATTCCCATCAAATAGACGAAGGTGAAGACGCCGATCCAGACGACGTCGAGGAAGTGCCAGAACATCGAGAGGCACATCAGCCGGCGGCGGTTCGCCTCGACGAGGCCAAATCTCGCGACCTGGGTCATCAGTGTCACCAGCCAGACGATGCCGAAGGTGACATGCAGGCCGTGCGTACCGACCAGGGTGAAGAAAGACGACAGGAAGGCGCTGCGCTGCGGTGTCGCGCCTTCATGGATCATGTGCGAGAATTCGTAGAGCTCGATCGACAGGAACGCCAGGCCGAACAGGCCGGTGACGGCGAGCCAGGCTTGCGTCGCCCCCACGCGACCCCTGTCCATGGTCAGCATGGCGAAGCCATAGGTGATCGAGGAGAAGAGCAGCATGGCGGTGTTGACCGCCACCAGATCGAGGTCGAACAGGTCCTTGGGTGCCGGCCCGGCCGCGTAGTTGCCGCCAAGCACGCCATAGGCGGCGAACAGCATCGCGAAGATCAGGCAGTCGCTCATGAGATAGAGCCAGAAACCGAGCATGGTGGAGCCGCCTTCGGCGTGCGCATGCTCCTCTTCCAGGTGAAACACCGGTTCGGTGCCGGCCGTGATTGCTGTCGATGCCATGCTCAAACCCCAGCCCCGAGGAGCGTCGTCCTCGCCTCTTCCGTCCGAGTGACTTCGGCTGCCGGAATGTGGAAGTCGCGGTGATAGTTGAAGGTGTGGCCGATCGCGGTGGCGATGAGGCAAACGAAGCTCAGCGCCGCCAGCCACCAGATGTACCAGATCAGGGCGAAGCCGAGCGCGACGCTGAAGGCGGCCAGGATGACACCGGTGCCGGTATTGCTGGGCATGTGGATCGGCTTGAAGCCGGCGAGCGGCCTGACGTAGCCGGCCTGCTTCATGTCAAACCAGGCATCGTTGTCGCGAATGACAGGTGTGAAGGCGAAATTGTAGGCAGGTGGCGGCGAGGAGGTCGACCATTCGAGCGTGCGGCCGTCCCATGGATCGCCGGTCGGATCGGCAAGCGCCTCGCGCCTGCGGATGGAGACGAAGATCTGGATCAGGAAGGCGGCGATGCCGCAGGCGATCAGCACCGCGCCGAAGGCGGCGATGACGAACCATATCTGCAGGGAGGGATCATCGAACACGCGCATGCGGCGTGTCACGCCCATCAGCCCGAGCACGTAGAGCGGCATGAAGGCGAACCAGAAGCCGACCACCCAGCACCAGAACGAGACCTTGCCCCAGAACGGGTCGAGCTTGAACCCGAAGGCCTTGGGCCACCAGTAGGCAATGCCGGCGAACAGCCCGAACAGCACGCCGCCGATGATGACGTTATGGAAGTGCGCGATCAGGAACAGGCTGTTGTGCAGCACGAAATCCGCCGGCGGCACGGCAAGCAGCACGCCGGTCATGCCGCCGACGGTGAAGGTGAGCATGAAGGCCACCGTCCACATCATCGGCAGTTCGAAGCGGATGCGGCCCCGGTACATTGTGAACAGCCAGTTGAAGATCTTCGCTCCCGTCGGGATCGAGATGATCATCGTCGTAATGCCGAAGAAGGAATTGACGCTGGCGCCGGAGCCCATGGTGAAGAAGTGGTGCAGCCAGACGAGATAGGACAGGATGGTGATGACCACTGTGGCATAGACCATCGAGGTGTAGCCGAACAGGCGCTTGCCGGAGAAGGTCGAGGTGACCTCGGAGAAGACGCCGAACAGCGGCAGGATGAGGATGTAGACTTCCGGGTGACCCCATATCCAGATGAGGTTGACATACATCATCGGATTGCCGCCGAAGTCATTGGTGAAGAAGTTGGTGCCGACATAGCGGTCGAGCGCCAGCAGCGAGAGCACCGCCGTCAGCACCGGGAAGGAGGCGACGATCAGCACGTTGGTGCAGAGCGACGTCCAGGTGAAGACGGGCATGCGCATCATCGTCATTCCGGGCGCTCGCATCTTGATGATGGTGCAGATCAGGTTGATGCCCGACAGCGTCGTGCCGACACCCGCCACCTGCAGCGCCCAGATATAATAGTCGACGCCGACGTCGGGACTGTAGCCGATGCCGGAAAGCGGCGGATAGGCGAGCCAGCCGGTGCGGGCGAATTCGCCGACGAACAGCGACGCCATGACGAGGATGGCGCCGCCGACCGTCATCCAGAAGGAGAAATTGTTGAGGAACGGAAAGGAGACGTCGCGGGCGCCGATCTGCAGCGGCACGACGAAATTCATCAACCCGGTTACGAAGGGCATCGCCACGAAGAAGATCATGATGACGCCATGGGCGGTGAAGATCTGGTCGTAGTGATGTGAGTTCAGGTAGCCCTCGGAGCCATTGAAGGCGATGGCCTGCTGGAGGCGCATCATGATGGCGTCCGAGAAGCCGCGCAGCAGCATGACCAGCCCCAGCACCATGTACATGATGCCAATCTTCTTGTGGTCGACGCTGGTGAACCATTCACGCCACAGGTAGCCCCACAGCTTGAAATAGGTGATGACGCCGAGAAGCGCGATGCCGCCGAGTGCCACCGCGGCGAAGGTGGCGACAACGATCGGCTCATGCAGCGGCAGCGAGTCCCAGTTGAGGCGGCCGAAAATGAATTTGGTCAGTGTATCGGGCATCGCAAGTCTCTCACAGTTCGCGCCGCAGCAGGCCGAGGGCCGGGGTATCGGCCTCCGCGCTGCGGCTGTCTGTCCCTGGCCGGAGCAGTCCCGCCCCGCGCAGCGGGGACAGGTTCTTCGCCGGCCAATAGGTCGGCCGGGCATCGCGCGACGCGCGCGAGACGGCAGCGGCCTCCTCCGCCGTGCAGATGCTGGCGACATAGGAGGGGTCGTTTCCGAACACCGCGCCGCGCCGCGCGAGCTTGTCATATTGCAGCGGCAAGGTGTTGCGCACACCCGCAAGGCCGAGACCGCCCTTGGCGTCGATCGACATCATCTCGTTCATGCACATCTTGCCGCGCTCGACGCACAGATTGAGGATGGCGCCATAGAGATCGGGATCGACGGAGGCGTAGTGGCGGACGGGTTCGTTCTCGCTCGGCTTTTCGAGTTCGAGATAACTGTCGCGGTTGAGAGCCGCGGATGCGGTCCTGGCCTGTGCCACCCACTGGCTGAAGGCATCATCGGATAGGCCGTGGAAGGCAAAGCGCATGCCCGAAAAGCCGGCGCCGCTATAATTGGCGGAGAAACCGCTATAGGTGCCTGGCCGGTTAATGACGGCGTGCAGCTTCGTCTCCATGCCCGGCATGGCATAGATCTGCCCGGCGAGGGCTGGAATGTAGAAGGAATTCATCACCGCCGAGGAGGTGATGCGGAAGTCGATCGGCTGGTTGACCGGCGCCGCCAGCTCGTTGACGGCAGCGATGCCGTAATCGGGATAGATGAACAGCCATTTCCAGTCGAGCGCCACGACCTCGACCCTGAGCGGCTTGTGCAACTGGGTGACGGGCTGGCCGGGTTCGATCCTGTCGATCCGGCGGTACGGGTCGAGCAAATGCGTGCCGAGCCAGGTCAGCGCGCCAAGGCATATAATGATGAGAAGCGGTGCTGCCCAGATCACCAGTTCGAGTTTCGTCGAATGATCCCAATCCGGCGCATAGGTCGCCGAGGCATTGGAGTGCCGGTAGCGCCAGGCGAAAAAGACAGTCAGCGCCATGACCGGAACGATGATGATCAGCATCAGCAAGGTCGAGACCACCAGCAGGTCGCGCTGCTGGGCCGCGACATCGCCTGCCGGCGCGAGCACGACCATATCGCAGCCGCTCAACAGCCCGGTCAGGGGAAACAGAAGCAAGGCCCCAAATCGTTTCATCAGATGCTGCCCTCGATGGACCGCCGCACGCGGAGGGATGTTGCGGTGCGGTATCAACAAAGGGCTACTGCCGGCAGCGGCGCGCTGACATTGGACAATTTGTCCAATGCCCAGCCGGGGTGGGTCTGGCACAGTGTGCCGCGCACAATGGAATCCCTGTGATTGGGTCCCAGATATTTCATTCCACGCGGTGGCGACGGACAAGATGGCTCAGACTTCGACTGCCGAAACAAACAGCGGGCTGATCGGCTCGGACCACGGCCAGGTCAGCGCGGGCGATATCGCGGTCGGCGTGATCGTGGGCAGGACGTCGGAATTCTTCGACTTCTTCGTCTATGCGATCGCGTCCGTCATCGTGTTCCCAAAGCTGGTGTTTCCGACGCACGACCCGCTCGTCGGAACGCTCTACTCCTTCGCCATTTTCGCACTGGCCTTCATCGCCCGTCCGTTCGGCTCCGTTCTGTTCATGGCCGTCGATCGCGCCTATGGCCGCGGGGCGAAATTGACGATCGCGCTGTTCCTGCTCGGCACCTCGACCGTCGCCATCGCGTTCCTTCCCGCCTATGGCGATATCGGCGCGCTTGCGATCTGGCTTCTGGCGCTGGCCCGCATCGGGCAAGGCGTGGCGCTCGGCGGAACCTGGGACGGACTTCCCTCGCTGCTGGCGCTGAACGCGCCTCAGAACCGGCGCGGCTTCTACGCCATGATCCCGCAACTCGGCGCGCCGATCGGCCTCATCGTGGCGAGTTCCCTCTTCGCTTTCTTCGTCGCCAACCTGTCGGCCGACGACTTCCTTGCCTGGGGCTGGCGCTATCCTTTCTTCGTCGCCTTCGCCATCAATGTCGTGGCCCTGTTTGCCAGGCTGCGCATTGTGGTGACGCCCGAATTTTCAAGATTGTACGAGAGCGGCGACCTGCAGCCGACGCGCATCAGGGATACGATCAGGGCCGAAGGCCGCAACGTCGTCATCGGCGCCTTCGCGCCGCTGGCGAGTTTCGCCCTGTTCCACATGGTGACGGTGTTTCCGCTCTCCTGGGTGTTCCTGTTCACCAATGAGGGGCCGGCGCGCTTCCTGACGATCGAGGCGGTGAGCGCGCTGTTCGGCATCGCGGCCATCGTCGCGTCGGGGCCACTGGCCGATCGTGTCGGACGCCGTGCGCTGCTCGGCGGTTCGGCGATCGCCATCGCGACGTTCAGCGGCTTTGCCCCGCAGCTCCTGGATGGCGGCACCGTCGGGGAGGCCCTGTTCATGGTGTTGGGCTTCATCCTGCTGGGGCTGAGTTTCGGGCAATCGTCGGGCGTCGTAGCATCGAGCTTTTCGCGACACTATCGCTATACCGGCTCGGCGATAACCTCGGATCTCGCATGGATGTTCGGCGCCGGCTTCGCGCCGCTCGCAGCCCTGCTTTTGGCCGGCAATTTCGGCCTCATCGCGGCGGGCGCCTACCTGCTCTCGGGCGCGGCCTGCACCTTGCTTGCCTTGTGGATCGACGGGCGGCGTTCGGTCGCGGATCGTCCGACCGACTGAACTCTATAAATGGCGGGAAGGGTCAGCGAGCGTCGCCGGAGCCGCTGCCCTCCCGGTCAGCGGAACATCGAGCCGCCATCCACGTCGAGCGCGGCGCCGTAGACGAAGCTCGCGGCGTCGGAGCAGAGGAACAGGATCGCTGCGCGGCAAGGTAAGGCTCGCCGAATACACCGGCGCCGTCACGCTCCTCCATGTCGAGCTGGACAGTGGTCAGACCTGCCTCGTCATCCACAATCAAGGACCGGCCACAATCAAGGACCGGCGCCCGAAACCGGCGCCGAGGTCGGCCTGTGGGCCGAACCCGGGCATCTGCACTTCTTCGGCCAGGAAGGGCGGGCGATCTGATCTGCCGCGCCCCGGCGTTCTATTCCGCCGCCAGTGCGGCGACTTCCCGCCGAAATGGCAATGCGTCGCCGATGTCAGGTTCGTCCAGCTCCCGGGCGAAGCGATGGCCGGCATAGGTTGCCCAGGCGATCGGCCCCGGTGCTTCGGCGTCGCCAATGACCTTGACCGAACGGATGCCGTTGTCGGCCCACTCGTTTTCCCGCGCCTTGAGCTCGCGCCAAACGGCGTCGTCCTGATTGCGTGACGTGACCAGGACGACGGCATCGGCCGCCAGATCCTGTTTAGCGCCGGTGTAGACGCAGGCCGTCACGACGCCACCTGAAGCGACACTCGTGACGGTCCTGTTGAGGACGATATCGACGCCGAGTTCAGCCAGGCGGCGGTGAATGGCCCCTTGCTCCAGCGTGTTGCGGGTCCAGTCCGAGACATAAGCCGATGGCGTCACCAGGGTCACCTTCGTTCCCCGAAGCGCCATCAGCTCGGCGAGAACGCCGCCCATGTAATAGTGGTCGTCGTCGAACAGCACGACCTTGCCGGCCGGAACCTTGCCGGCCATCAGATCGTCGGGTGAGTAGACCGGCATCGCGGCGTCGATCGGCATCGGCACGACATGGGCACGCGCGACGCCGTCGCGGCGCCAGGTCGATCCGGTGGCAATGGCGACGTTCTGGAAGCCGAACGAGAGGATGTCACCGGCCGACAGCCGGCTTTCGAAATAGATGTCGACATTGGGCATCTGGCTGAGCTGATACTGCCGATAGTCGCGCACCCTGCCCCAGGCCGACAGGCCTGGAAGTTTGCTTTCGCGCGCCACGCGTCCGCCAAGCTCGGTGCCCGCTTCCGCGATGGCCACTTTATAGCCGCGCAGGCCGAGCGCACGCGCGGCCTCCAGTCCGGCGGGCCCGGCGCCGACGATCAGCACGCTGTCGCTGTCGCCTTTCGCCTGCATGCGCTCAGGATGCCAGCCTTTGCGCCATTCCTCCATGAAGGTCGGGTTCTGCGTGCAGCGCGAGATCGACATGGTCATGTCGCCGGTGATGCAGATGTTGCAGCCAATGCATTCGCGGATGTCCTCGATACGCCCCTCCTCGACCTTCCTCGGCAGGAAGGGATCGGCGATCGACGGGCGCGCGCAGCCGATGAAATCGAGCGTGCCCGACCTGATCATCCTGACCATCACGTCGGGCGAAGTGAAGCGGCCGACGCCGACGACCGGCTTCGAGGTCAGCTTCTTGATGCCCGATACCAGGCTTTCCTGCGCCGCCTCGTCCTTGAAGCGTGACGGACCCGAGCAATCCTCCCAGGCGCCGTGCGCGAGATCCCAAAGATCGGGCAGTTCGGCATGCATCTCGATCATGTCGCGGACCTCCGAATTGGCGAAGCCGTGTTCACCGATCATCTCGTCCAGCGACAGCCTGAGCGTCAGGCCGCACGTGTCGCCGATCGCGTCGCGCCCTTCCCCGATCAGCTCGCGCATCAGCCGCGAACGGTTTTCCAGCGAGCCGCCATATTCGTCGCCGCGCTGGTTGGTGGCCGTCGACAGGAAATGCTGGATGATGCCGAAGCCATGCGCGCCATAGAGGCAGACAAGGTCGAAACCCGCCTGCTTGGCGCGTTTGAAGGCATTGCGGTGCCAGCGGCGCAAGTCGCGTATGTCCTCTCTGTCCATGGCGCGCGCCTGCACCGGATCATTGGTGAAGGTGCGGATCGGCAGGGCCGACGGCCCGCGCGGCACCTCCTTGGTGTAGAGGTTGGGACCGTTGATCCCGGAATAGGCGAGCTGGATGCCAGCCAGCGCGCCGTGCTCGTGCATGGCCTCGGCCATCTTGGCCAAAGCCGGAATGTCGGCATCGTCCCATAGCCGCAGTTCGATGAAGGGCGTGATCTCGGAGGTATGGTGCATCTCCGTCTGCTCGGTGAAGATCACGCCCCAGCCGCCTTCCGACTTGATGCGGCGCATCTCTGCCGCCGCCGATGGATCGCGATAGCCACCGCCATTGCAGTGCGGAACCTGATAGAAGCGGTTCTTGGCCGTCACCGGACCTATCTTCATCGGCTCGAACAGGATGTCGTAGCGTGGGTCGCGCATGTAGCTTCCTCCCTGCCGGCTCGGCACCGACGGTGCTGCCGAGACTACTCATAAGTTCGAGCCGGCGCGGGAAAACTACGGATTTCTTCTGTGCCGATTAGGACGCGCCTAATCGCGCGCGCCGGCGCAATTAGTCTGCGTTGAACCGGGGCTGAGCGAAATGCGACTTCAGAGCATCGGCGGCATGATGCTAGACAGCCAGAACCCGACCGAGAGACAGAAAATGGACAGCATCAGGATTCTCGAACGGCTGATCGCATTCCCCACGGTGAGCCGCGACTCGAACCTCGACCTGATCGGCTATGCGGCCGACTTGCTCGAAGCGAGCGGCGTTGCCTGCCAGATCGTCCACGGCGCGGACAGGCACAAGGCCAACCTCTTTGCCACCATTGGCCCGGCAGGCAGACCCGGTGTCATGCTGTCCGGCCACACCGACGTCGTTCCCGTGGACGGCCAGAACTGGACGCTGCCCCCATTCGAAATGACCGAGCGCGACGGCAAGCTCTATGGGCGCGGCGCGGCGGACATGAAGGGTTTTGTGGCCTCTGCGCTCGCCACCTGCATCAAGGCCTCCAGGATCGCGCTTCGGACGCCGTTGCATCTGGCGCTCTCCTGTGACGAGGAAGTCGGCTGCCTTGGCGTGCGCGACCTGATCGAAATGCTGAGTGCGGCGCCGCAGCGCCCGCTGCTGTGCATCGTCGGGGAGCCGACCAACATGCAGGTGGCGACCGGGCACAAGGGCAAGCTTGCCGCTCGCGCCGTCTGCAGGGGACGCGAAGGCCATTCGGCGCTCGCCCCGCTGGCGCTCAACGCGATCCACCTCGGGTGCGATTTCGTGCGCGCCTTGCGTGACGAACAGGAACGGCTGGCCCGCGACGGCGCCCGCGACGGCGACTACGACATTCCCTACACGACGGTTCATGTCGGCAAGATCGATGCCGGCGTCGCGCTCAATATCGTGCCCAACCTCTGCCACGTCGATTTCGAGATCCGCAACATTGCCGCCGACGACGCCGCCAGCATTCTCGACAGGCTGCGCGCCGCCGCGGTGCGCATTGCCGGGGACGCCGCTTCGATCGCGGCAGAGGCAGCGATCGACATCGAGATCACCAACACCTATCCGGGCCTCGACACGCCGGCCGCATCGGAGGCGGTGGCTTTCGTCAAGTCGCTGACCGGTGCCAACGACACGATGAAAGTCGCCTTCGGCACGGAGGGCGGATTGTTCAGCCGCGATCTCGGCACACCTGCCGTCGTCTGCGGGCCGGGCTCCATGGCGCAGGGCCACAAGCCCGACGAATTTGTCAGCGTCGAACAGCTGCGTCGTTGCGACGCGATGCTGGACAGATTGCTGGAACGGCTCACGGACGGCTGGCCGTGAGCCGCATGGCAGGCCTCACTTCACGATGCGCTCGGTACCGAAGACGCCCTGCTCGACGACGAAGCGGCGACAGTGGTCGATGAAGGCCTGCACCGTCAGCGTGCGATGCTCGGCGTTCGGCAGGGCAATTCCTATAGTCAGCGGCCGGAGGTCGCCCAACAAAGGCACAAAGACCAGCAATTTGCCGTCCGGCGACATGGTGTTGAGCGGCCGCATATTGGCGATGCCGTAGCCGAAGCCGTTGGCGACCATCGAGCGCATCACGGCGATGTCGCCGGTGCGCTCGACGATCTTGGGCCGCAGGCCCCTGGGCTGGAAAGCCGACAGGAAATATTCCCTGCTGTAGGGCAGGTCAAGCAGCACCATCGGCTCATCGACCAGTTCCTCGGGCGTGATACCTGCCTTCGCCGCCAGGCGATGCGCGGCCGGCAGCATGACATAGGCCGGCAACTGCATCAGCGGCTCGAAAGTCATGTCTTGCGACAGCTCCAGATCGTAGGTCAGCGCGGCGTCTATTTCGCCACGTTGGAGCATCTCGAACAATTGCCCCTGGTTGCGCTCGAATTGCCTGACGCGCACATCGGGATAGGCGTCCTCGAATTTCTTGCGCAGTGCCGGCAGCACGATCTGGGCGAAAGTGAGCAGGCAGCCGATCGCCAGCGGTCCGCGCACCTTTTCGGCGATATCCCCGGCAATGTCGTGCAGCGCATCCGCGTCGTTAAGCAGACGCGCTGCTTCCTTGAGGAACAGGCGCCCGCCCGCCGTCAGCGCCAGCGCGTGCGAATGCTTGCGCACGAAAAGCTGCACGCCGAACTCGGCTTCGAGCTGAGCGATCGACGCCGAGATCGATGGCGGCGAGACATTCACCTGCTCGGCCGCCTTGGCGATCGAACCCGCTTCGCCAACGGCGACGAAATATTCGAGTTGTCTCAGCGTGAAGCGAAGCGGCATGGCGGCTATGTTGCCGGTTTGCAGCCGGCGATCAAGTCGCGGCCGCTTCTCAATATTTTATCCAGGTAGTCTTCAGCGCGGTGTACTTGTCGAGCGCGTGCAGCGACAGGTCGCGCCCGAAGCCGGACTGCTTGAAACCGCCGAAGGGAGTCATCGGGCTCAGCGCATCGACGGTGTTCACGGAAACCGTGCCGACGCGCAGCCCTTCCGCGAGACGATGCGCCCGCGACAGGCTGTCGGTCCACAGAGATGCGGCCAGGCCGTAGACGCTGTCGTTGGCGATGCGAAGCGCCTCGTCTTCGGTGTCGAAGGCGATCACCGACAGGACCGGACCGAATATCTCGTCGCGCGCAAGCGGGTCGTCGGGCGAGACGTCGTCGAAGATCGTGGGCTGCACAAAACTGCCGCGCCCGTCGACGGTAACCCGGTCGCCGCCGGTCACCAGCCGTGCCGACTTCTTGCCGCCATCGACGAAACGCATGACGGTCGCCGCGTGGCGCGCGTCCACCATCGCACCCATCCTGGATGCAGGGTCGAGCGGATCGCCGGGCTGGGTCGCCGTCGCGCGCTGCGCCAGTTTCTCGACGAGCGTATCCTTGATGCCGCGCTCCACCAGAAGCCGGGAGTTGGCCGAGCATACCTGTCCCTGGTTGAAGAAGATGCTGAAGGCGGCCATGTCGGCTGCCGCGTCCAGATCACCGCAATCGGCGAACACCAGATTGGGGCTCTTGCCACCGGTCTCCAGCCAGACCTGCTTCATGTTCGACTGGCCGGAATATTGCAGGAACATCTTGCCGACAGCGGTCGATCCGGTGAAGGCAAGGCAATCGACGTCCATATGACGGCCAAGAGCCTGGCCGGCCGTCTCGCCGAGGCCGGGCACCACATTGAGCACGCCGGCGGGCAGCCCTGCCTCCATGGCAAGCTCGGCCAGCCTGAGCGCCGAGAAAGGCGACTGCTCGGCGGGTTTGAGCACCACCGAATTGCCCGCAGCCAGCGCGGGCGCGCATTTCCAGGTCGCCATGTCGAGCGGAAAGTTCCACGGCACGACGGCGCCCACGACCCCGAGCGGCTCGCGCCGTACCAAAGCAAGGTCGCCTCGGGCCGTCGGCGCCACCTCGTCATAGACCTTGTCTATCGCTTCGCCATACCACTGGAAGATCGCCGCCGACCCCGGCACGTCGACGGTCGCTGCGTCCTTGACCAGCTTGCCCATATCAAGAGATTCCAGCAGCGCGAGCTCCTGCAGGTTCTCGCGCAGCAATTCCGCCAGCCGCAGCAGCACCCGTTTGCGATGCTGAGGGGTCGCTCTCGACCAGACGCCGGCCTCAAAACTGCGACGTGCCGCGGCGACGGCAAGGTCGATGTCCTCTTCGCCGCAGGAAGCCACCTCAGCGAGCGTTGCTCCGGTGGCCGGATTGATGCTGGTAAATGTTCTGCCGGAACGCGCGGGCATTGCCTTGCCGTCGATGAACGCCCTGTCGCGAAAACGGATAGCCGAGGCTTTGCTGATCCAATCCTTATGACTGAGTTCGCTCATGCTGGCTCCAGATTGTCGAACTACTCATCACCGGGAACGCCGTAGCTTGGCGCACCGGACGGGTTGAGGGCGCGCGTGACATAAGCATCGAGCTGGGGCTTATAGATGTCCCACAGCATTGCCAGCTGCTCGACCGGACACCCTTCGGTCCAGTCGCAACGCAGGTCGGCGACCGGCCATGACACATCGCGTACCAGTTTCATACCGGCGGAGCGGACAGGCCCCGCCTCGCCGCCGGCCTCGAGCGCGGCTCGCATGGTGGCAATCAGCCGGTCTCCGAGATCGCCCTCGGAGGCGAGAAAGGCGTCCACCATGGCTTTCGGAACCCTATCGCTGGCAAGCAGGTTGCCGCCGCAGGCGACGTCCTCGCCGCGTGCCTCGCTCCAGATGCCAAGCGCTTTCGGTCCCGAATGGATCGCGCTGCCGCCGGCCTTGTCGACCGCCAGGACCTGCCGGTATTCGCTGAAAGCACCCGTGCGCTTCAGGATCGCGACGGCTTCGGCGGCGGAGGCGCCTCGCGCCATCAGCTCCAGCGCCCGTGGCCCGAGCGTCGGGTCCGTGACATTCTGGCTGGCAACGGCGCCGACGCCGGCCTGTGCATAGGCGCAGCGGGCCGCGACCGCGGGGGATGACGAGGATACCGCCACTCCGAACATGCCGGTGCGCCGGCACCGTGCGACGATGGAGAAGGTCATGGCGCTCAGTCCGGAATTACGGCCGTGCCGTCGATCTCGACCAGCCATTCCGGCCTTGCCAGGGCCGACACGACAAGGCCGGTCGAAACCGGATAGACGCCCTTGATGTATTCGCCCATCGTTCGGTAGACGGCTTCGCGATGGCGGACATCGGTGATGTAGACCACCACTTTCACCAGATGCTCCATGGTGCCGCCGCATTCCTCGATGAGCTGCTTGATATTCTGCATCACCTTGTGGGTCTGCTCGACCGGATCGTGGCTGGCGATATTCTTGGCGGTGTCGAGATCCTGCGGGCACTGCCCGCGCAGATAGATCGTCCGGCCACCCCGTGTGACGACCGCCTGGCACAGATCGTTGTCGAGCTTCTGCTCGGGATAAGTGTCCTTCGTATTGAAGGTGCGAATTCGGGTATGCTTCATCTTGATCTCCATCAGGTCGGGCTCGCGGCCGTCGCCAGCTTTGGTCAGGCGTCCACGGTCTCGCGCTTAGCGGCGTGATAAGCGAGATATTTGCGCTGCGTCGAAATACGGTCGGCCACGTGCTTGGCATCGTGCCATACGCCCCAGATGAAGCTCGATCCCCTGCGCGACTGCCAGGGGAGGCCCAGGAAATAGATCCCTGGCTCGGTCGAGACGCCGCGCTGGTGCCTCGGCCGGCCCTGCTCGTCAAAGGCATCGACCTTCAGCCAGCTGTAATCGACGGCAAAGCCCGTCGCCCAGATGATCGAACTTATCCCGGCTTCGGTCAGATCGAGCTCGAGGATCGGATTGGTCACGCAGTGCGGGTCAGGGCCGATCCGGCGGGCAGCGGGTTCTTCGGGAAGGTCGAGACCGTTGCGCGCGACATAGGCGTCGGCCTCGTCCAGCAATGCCATCAGATTGGCATCACCGCAGGCTATGTTTTTGGCAAGATCGGGCGCGAAGGTCATGGCACCGTCCTGGTACGCCCTCGTCATGCCGACGAGCGTAAGCCCCTGCGCCGCCAGACGGCGAAAATCGATCGTTTCTCCGCCCCGCGCGCCGCTCACCGCGATCGTGACATGCTCCGTGCCGGGTCCCGGAGTTTCGAGGTCCCATTTGCCGAGAACGCCCAGCCACCAGCAGAAGTCGCGGCCGCGATAGGCGCGCGGCGGGCGGTCGTGCGCGCCTACCGAGAGATAGACGCGTTTGCCAGCGCGCTGGAGTTCGTCCGCAATCTGGACGCCCGAGGATCCCGCGCCGACCACCAGCACCGCGCCTTTCGGCAACTGCGCGGGATTGCGGTAGGCGCTGGAGTGGATTTGCAGGATGCCGGCATCGGCAGGAACGACGGGCGGGATGACCGGGACCTGGAAAGGGCCGGTCGCCGCGACAACGCTGTTGGCCTCGATCACGCCATCGGACGTCTCGACACGGAATCCGGGCCGCCCTATGTTTCTTTGCACAAGCCTGACCTCGACGCCGCAGCGGACCGGCGCATTGATCTGCTTTGCGTAAGCGACAAAATAGTCGGCGACCTCTTCCTTGGAGGGAAAGCCATCGGGGCCTGTCACAGGAAATTCCATGCCCGGGAAGCGGTCGTGCCAGGCCGGGCCATTGGCAACCAGGGAGTCCCACCGCTGCGAGCGCCAGCGCTCGGCGATGCGGCCGCGTTCGAGAACGAGATGCGGCACCCCGCATTTGCCCAGGTGCTCGCTCATGGCCACCCCAGCCTGGCCGCCGCCAACGACAAGCGTGTCTATCGTCTCAACCGACATGCCCAGTCCTTTTCTGACCATCCGACAGCTCCCGCCGCACGCGATGAAACCGATTTCCGGCGGCCGGCAACGCAGCCCCGGGAGATCCATTTCTCCGTGTTCCGGACAGGCCGTGCGCCATCCGGTCGCCTCCCCATTGGCGCTCACAAGTAACAGCACGCGCCGGTGGGCGCCCATAACGAATCTCCGAAGTCACGCGTAACCATTTCCGAATTTCTCGTGCCGATGGACGCATCTACAGTTTCAGCGGCCGGATCCGCAGCGCCGCATGAGCTGGCCGCGAAGCCGGGCACGTGTCGGCACGGAATTGTTGCGGAACAGAACGCAGCCTCGCAGCGGTCCGTTCGGCAATGCCACGAGCCGGCATTCTCGAGGGGCTGGCATGAAGACTGAGAGCTATGATTACATTGTCGTCGGCGCCGGTTCGGCCGGATGCGTGGTGGCCAATCGGCTGAGCGCCGATCCGTCGGTCAGGGTGTGCCTGGTAGAGGCAGGCGGCAGCGACAACAGCCTGCGGGTAAGGATTCCGGCGGGCATTCTGTCGCTCTATGGCAACCCGAACTACGACTATTGTTTCGTCGGCGTGCCGCAGCCCCATCTCAACAACCGCCGCATTCCGGTCAATCGGGGCAAGGCGCTGGGCGGATCGAGTTCGATCAACTCGATGGTCTATATTCGCGGTGCCGCCCAGGACTATGACGCGTGGGCCGGGCTCGGCTGCACCGGCTGGGCTTACAGCGACGTGCTGCCGGTGTTCAGGAAGCTGGAGCGCAACCTGATCGCCCAGGACCCACGCTATCACGGCACGGAGGGCGAGCTCATGGTCGACAATCCGCGCGATCCGAACGTGCTTTCCGCCATGTTCGTCCTGGCCGGGAAAAATGCCGGCCTGCCCGCCAACGACGACTTCAACGCCGAGAGCCAGTTCGGTCTCGGCATCTACAACGTCACCCAGAACCGGGGCCAGCGCTTCAGCAGCTTTACCGCCTTCATGCGTCCGGTGCTCAATCGCGGGAACCTGACGCTGCTCAGTGCATGCGAGGTGGTCGACCTTGTCATCGCCGAAGGGCGCGCCACCGGCCTGCGGGTGCGCCACGACGGCGAGCAAAAAATACTCGCGGCTGGCCGCGAGATCGTGCTCTGTGCCGGGGCCATCAACTCGCCCAAGATCCTGATGGCATCCGGCATCGGCCCCGCGGACGAGCTGCGGCAGATCGGCATCACGCCGATTCTCGATCTGCCTGGTGTCGGCAAGAACCTGCAGGACCATGTCGACGGCATGATCACCGTGCGCTCCAGGAGCACCAGGACGCTCGGCCTGTCGTTTGCCAACCTGCCCCGCATTGCGGCAGCGCCTTTCCAGTATTTCGCGCGCCGCAAGGGAATCCTCACCACCAACTATGTCGAAGCCGGTGGCTTTGCCAAAACCAGGCACGCGAACGGCCTTCCCGATGTTCAGTTCCACTTCGTGCCGGGCTATCGCAGCCATCGCGGCAGGCTCATCGAATATGGCCACGGCTACGCCATTCACACCTGCGTTCTCAGGCCGAAAAGCGTTGGCGAGATCAGATTGTCACGGGACAGTTCTCGCCGTGACGTTCTCATCGACCACCGCTTCTTCGCCAACGAGGACGACGCCATGGTGCTTGTCGAAGGAATCAAGATCGCGCGCAGGATCCTGGCCGCATCCGAGTTCGATGCGGTGCGTGGCAAGGAAATGCTTCCGGGCAAGGATGTCAGCAGCGACGACGAGATCCTGGCCTATCTGCGCGCCGAAGCTCTGACCGTCTACCACCCCGTCGGGACCTGCAAGATGGGGACGGACGCTATGGCGGTCGCTGATCCGGCGACGCTGAAAGTGCGAGGCATGGACGGGCTCCGGGTCGCCGATGCGTCAGTCATGCCGAAGCTGATCGGCGGCAACACGAACGCGCCAAGCATGATGATCGGACAGAAGTGCTCGGAGATGATCCTGGGCTCGGCGTATCGCGGCGAAAGGTAACGATCCGCTCCGCCTTTCAACATCGTCGGCAGTTCAGCGTTGGCAACGCCGACCTGCCGACGACCGTTTGTGTTTCCTCGAGATTGCTCTCAATGATCCTCATCGATCTCGTCGTGCAAGAGGCCGAGGATGCGGCGCTTGAGGGCGATGAACTCGGGTTCGAGGATCACATCCATCGAACGCGGCCTTGGGATGTCGACCTTGATCTCGGCCTTGATCTTGCCGGGCCGGGCCGTCATCACCAAGACTCGATCGCCCAGGACCAGCGCCTCGTCTATATCGTGAGTAACGAACAGCACCGTCTTTTGCTGCCGCTCCCAGACGCGCAAAAGCAGTTTCTGCATGGTGCCGCGCGTCTGGCTGTCGAGGGCGCCGAAGGGCTCATCCATCAACAGAACGGCCGGATCGTTGGCAAGGGCGCGCGCGATCGCCACGCGCTGCTTCATGCCGCCGGAAAGCTGGGCGGGGTAGTGGTCGGCAAACGGCGCGAGGCCGACTTCGTCGAGATACTGGTCGACGATCTGCTTGCGCCGCCCCGCCGGCAGGCCTTTGCGCTTGGGTCCATACTCGATGTTGGCGCGCACGGTGAGCCAGGGAAACAAGGTGTAGCTCTGGAACACCATGCCTCTGTCTGGACCCGGTTCGATCACTTCCCTGCCATCGACCTTGATGCTGCCTGAAGTCGCGTCGTTGAGGCCGGCCGCAAGGTAGAGCAGGCTCGATTTGCCGCATCCCGAAGGGCCGACGATGACGCAGAATTCGTTCTTGGCCACCTTCAGCGACACATCGTCCAGCGCCAGCACGCCGTTGGCGTCGCCGTAACGCAATGTCACGTCCTCAACGGCCATCGTCGTGCCGGTCGAGCGCGGATCGCCGATCGTCGCGGCCGTGCCGGCCAGATCGTTCGCCTTGATGGTCTCGCTCATTGCTACCCTTGATCCGACTGCGGTTTGCGAGCTTGCGTTCAAAATCAGGATGCCCATGGCGCGACCCTGGCCCGGATGATGCGGAACGCCGTGTCGGTGATAAGGCCCAGAAGCCCGATCGCGGCGATTGCCATGAAGATCACATCGACCTGGAAGCCTCGCATCGCCTTCAGGCTGATATAGCCGAGGCCGCTCGACGCGGCGACGAGTTCGGCCACGACCAGATAGGTCCAGGCCCAGCCCATGGTGACGCGAAGCGTGTCGAGGATGGCTGGAAGCGCGGCCGGGAAAATGACGTGCCACACCGCTTCGCTGCGCTTGGTGCCCAAAGTGTAGGAGGCGTTGACCAGGTCCCTGGAGACGCTGCGCGCACAGTCGGAAATCATCACGAGCTGCTGGAAGAAGGTGCCGAAGAAGATGACCGCTATGCGCTGTTCGATACCGATGCCGATCCAAAGGATGAACAGGGGCACGAAGGAGGTCACAGGGAGGTAGCGGATGAAGTTGACCAAGGGCTCCAGCGGCGCCTGCACCACCCGATAGGTCCCCATCCACAGCCCCAGCGGCACCGAGATCAGCGAGGAGACGATGAAGCCCAGGATCACCACCTTGGCGCTGGTGAAAGTGTGGTAAAAAAGGCTGCCGTCCTGTGACATGCGATAGGTCGTCTGCAGCACGGTTCCGGGCGTCGGCAGGAACATGTTCGGCACGACGCGGCCATAGGACAGCAGCGCCCAGCCGCCGATCACGACCACCCACATCGCCAGCGCGAGTGCCGTTGCCGTGCTGGCGGGAATGTTGGCGAATGGGGTCGTCAGGCGTGTCCACGCCGTCCGCCTCTGTGCCATGGCATGGCCTCCGTTGATTTTCTGAAGCGAGAAGGCTCCGGCCTGTCGGTAAACCGGGGTCGGCCCAAGCGGACCGACCCCGGTTTCTCGAAGGCTCATTGTTCCCTGATGAAGTCGGTGTCGAGGATAGTTTTCGCGTCGATCGTCATCTTGAGCTTGCCAGCCTTGCCCCAGATGTCCTGCGCGAAATTCACCAACTCGGACGCCTCGCTCTTTTCCGGCGTACCGAAGAATTCCAGGTTGCGATCGCGATCGTAATAGCGCACGCCCTTGGCACCGGCGGCGAAATCCTCGGGTTTTTCGAGATAGCCGCCAATGCCCTTGGCCATGATCTCATAGGCCTTTTCCGGATTGGTCTTGATGTATTCAACCGCTTTGTAATAGCCCTTGACGAGGGCCTTTACGTCCTCGGGATGTTTTTCGATCAGATCGCATTTGAGGGCGATCACGTCCACGATCAAGCCAGGGGTGGTCGTGGAATCGATCAACACCTTTCCCTTGCCGCCCTTGCGGACCTCGGTGAGGTGCGGCTCCCACGTCACGGCGGCGGGAACCTGGCCGGCGATGAAGGCGGTCGCCGCGTCATCGGCGGTCATGTTGGTAATGGTAACGTCGTCCTCGGTCATGCCTTCCTTTTTCAGGAGCACGTTGAACCAGAATTCGGAAACGGAGCCCTCGTTCAAGGCCACCTGCTGGCCCTTCAGATCCTTGAGGGACTTGATGTCGGGCTGCGTGACGACGCCATCACCGCCGTGGCTGTCGTCGAGCGCAAGGACGTATTTGAAGCAGAGGTCGTCCGAGCGGTACTTCATCAGCTCGTCGACGGTGGAGGCGGCGCCATCGAGATCGCCGCCGGCGACCGCAGCCATGTAAAGCGCTGATTCTTCTATGACCTTCAGGTCGACGTCGACGCCGGCCTCCTTGAAGTAACCGAGGTCGCGGGCAAGAAACAGCGGCCCGTAACCTACCCAGGTCGTCATGCCGAGACGGATGGCGCCCGCATTGGCGGGAGCTGCAAGCCCCAGGCCCAGCAGGCCTGCGCCGACCGCGCCCATCAGGCAGTTTCGAAATGTCTTCATTGTCGTGGTTCCCCTATGGCTGTTGCCGGCATCGGCCTCATTCTCGCGGCCTATGCCGGTTGCGTTTCGGCAGCCGCTCTTGTTTGGGCGTCGCCTCCCAGCGAGCCTTGCGTGTTCTAAGGTTTGCAACAGAGCATCCGGGCCGGATCGCAAAAAGAAGTCTTTTTCTGCCCATTGCTTCGTCGAAACCGAAGCGGCTCGATAGCCGATCGGCGGCCTGGCTCTGGACCTGGCTGGCCATTTTCCGCAGGGTCGCCGACAGAAGCGGCCTCAATGCCGCAGCGCTGGAAAAGACAAGCGCCTCGTGCGCGAACCCGCTCCTGCGGAGGCACAGGAACCGACGAGAGCGGCCGACGTTTTCGCCAGATGAACGAAGCTGCCCGCACGGGATTGGAGAGCCCGCCGAAACGCAGGCTCATCGGACTGGAGCCAAGGTGGAACTGAACGGCGGATGTCTTTGCGGCCGGATTCGCTTCAACGTCACAAGCGAACCGAGAGTGCACTATTGCCATTGCGATATGTGCCGGCGCGCGACCGGCAGTGCATTTGCGGTCCTGGCGTGGGTGCCTTCGCCAGACCTGACCTGGGTCGACGCCACTCCCGCCTATCGCCGATCTTCGCCAATCGCCCAAAGGGGGTTCTGTCCTGCCTGCGGATCGCCGCTCAGCCTTGCCTATGACGTCTCGCCCGGGGAAATCGCGCTGCATGTCGGCACATTCGACGATCCAGCGCGGCTGGAGCCTCGCTACAATTACGGATCAGGGCAGCGGCTTGGCTGGGTCTGCTGCGGCGTGGACTTGCCGCACCGCGAAACCGAGGAACGCTGGTAGGCGCCTGAAAGCAACGCAGCTCGCTGGCGAAAAGGCGGAGATGGATGTGATGAGTATTTTCTATCGGGCGGCCAAGATTGCGGAGCAGGCGCATGCATCGCAGCATGACAAGACAGGAGGCCCCTATATCGACCATTGCCGTCGAGTGGTCGACGCCGTCGAAACGATAGATCAGAAAGTCGTCGCCTATCTGCACGACGTCCTGGAAAAAAGCGAAGGCTGGAGCCGGGCCAAGCTCGAAGAGGCGGGCTTTGGACCGACGATCGCCGCCGCGGTCGACGCCATGACACGCAGAGAAGGCGAGGACTATTTCGCATTCGTTCGCCGGGCCGCATCGAACCCATTGGCGCTGCCGGTAAAGCGGGCGGATCTGACCGACAATATCTGGCAATCACGGCAGATCGGAGCATCCACGGCCAAGTATGAAGAAGCATTGCGCATTCTTGACGACGAGTTCTCCAAGTGAATGCCGGGATGCTGGCGGCAATCGCGTCCTGGCATGCGACAGGCGCCACTGGACAATGCCTTTAGTCGCGCGATGCCAGAATACATGGATTACGGGAACCAACCCGTTTGGTAATTTTCGTACCAACGTTTTTAGTGACACGTTGGGTGGGTGGTTTTATGAATCCGACGATCGATCCCCGTCGGGCATGCCTTCCGGTGCGCAATGCCTGGCTGCCCTCGGATCGCTTCGAGACCAAGGTGACGCCCATGCGGGAATTGCCGAAAGACATCGACGCCGATGTGGTGATCGAAATCAGCAGATTGCTGGACGACAGCGCGCTTTTCGTGCCTGTCCGCGTTCATGAACTCACAGCAAGGGTAAGGCAGAAAGTGAAGACGGGGTTGCCGGATCGTTCGATCGAAGAGTTGATCGTGGAAATGGCTTCCTTGCGTCGATTGGCCATGGCCTTTGAACTGCCCGGATCGGAAAATGTGGTGCAAATTCCACAGCGACTCCCACGCTGACCGCATCAAGGTCACGCGCTCCACCCGGCGGTCAGAACAAGCGATGCCTCGAACACCTGGGCGCCCGCCTCATTGCGCACCTTGCCGGTATGTTGACCAGGTCGCGATCCGGCATTTCATCGCGAGCGACTTCCTGCGAAATGCGAATGGCTTCTGCCCTCACCTGTTCTCGCGATTCAAATGGCTGGCCGTCGTCGTTGGGTACGGGGCCATGGCCGTTATAGAGATCGAAATGACACCGTTTCATTTTCGGGGCAGCCTTGGACACTTCTAGCGTGCTAATACCCAGCGACACTGGTGGTTCCCGCTCCGGCGCTTGCGCCAGAATACGCGCAGGCTGCCGATGATAGGGTCCGCCATCTTCCGAAGGCCTAAGGTCCGGCTGCTATCCTTGCGTCCAGGACATCTGGCGATCGGCGTTTCAACCCCGATCGCCTTGAGGCCATGATGTTAGAGTCCCTCTATCTGCAACTCGGCCAGCACGACACTCTTTCGGACGTCGAGAAGGTCTTGCTGGCCGAAACGGTTGTTTTCGGACGCGAGTTCGAAAAGGGGCAAGATGTGGTCAAAGCGGGGTCCCGGCCAACCTATAGCACCATGCTGCTGGATGGCCTGGCGGCACGCTACAAGGTGCTCGAGGACGGCGGCCGGCAGTTCACGTCCTTGCAGGTGCCCGGCGACTTCGTCGATCTCCACGCCTTTTTGCTCAAGACCATGGATCACGGTATCGTCGCGCTGTCGCCTTGCCGGGTGATGTACGCGGACCACAACAAGCTGAAAGCCATTACGGAACAGGCCCCTCACCTGACCCGGCTGTTGTGGCTCGATACGCTGGTCGATGGGGCCATACATCGCGAATGGATCGTGGCAATGGGCCGCCGCTCCAGGACCTCGCATCTGGCCCATCTCATCTGCGAACTGTTCGTACGTCTGCAGGCGGTGAAACGCACCAGCGGCATGAGTTTCCATCTACCGTTGTCACAGACTGAAATGGCCGACGTGCTTGGGTTGTCGGTCGTGCACATGAACCGGGTGATCGGAGGCTTGAAGAAGATCAAGGTAATCACCTGGACGAACCATATGGTCACCATTTTGGACTGGGACCAGCTTGCCAGGCTTGCCGAGTTCGACCCTACCTATCTGAGCATCAACAACGAACCGAGATGAGCAGCCTTAAACTCAGTTATGAGGCGGATTGCTCCACCACAACTCAAGCGGCCCGCGTTACGAGCGGGCCTTGTCATTCCCTACGGGTGGATAGCGCCTGATTTGGCGGAAAGCCGGTCCAGCAGCTTGCGCGATTCCTCGATTACGCGCCGCGTGTCTTCAATATTCGAGCGAAGATCGGCAATCTGTGCCGCCGCCCTCCGTTGATATAGGCGCGCACTTTCATTGAGGAAGTAGTCAGGTTCCCACGGGTCCATCGCGATCAGGTCCGTTGCGCACCAGTTCGAACGTTACCTTCACCATAACGAGGGGTTTGCTAGCACCAGCACGGACATGCAGGGCAACCTCTCGGAAATTGCCTTCAGGCATCTGGTCCTTTGCTATTTCGAGCAACGCCTTTGCCGCCTCATCCTCAGCTGCCTCCAAGCTCGGAAGCTCGGTTCCTTCAGTGTCCGGGAAGGAGGTTCCGTTGTCGACTAGATCAAAATAATAGCGCGCCATCATCGCTAACAAGGCGGCGCGACCTTTGTTCCTCTCGACTTATCGCGAGTGCCGGGTAACGCATGCTTCGAATCCTCAGTATAGGTTACGCCGCCGATAACAGCGTGAGGATCAGTTTCACTACCGGGCTTCCTGCGCATACAATCCGATAACTACCGAGCTGCGGTCACGCGCCAGACCGTGTTTCCGACATCGTCCGCAATCAACAGCGCGCCCGCCTTGTCGACGGCAACGCCCACTGGCCGCCCATGTGCCTTGTTGTCATTGTCAAGGAAACCGGTGACGACGTCCTGAGGCTTACCGTCAGGATGACCTCCATTGAACGGTATGAAAACGACCTTATAGCCGTTGAAGCGCTTGCGGTTCCAACTGCCATGTTCGCCGACAAAGGCGCCATTCCGATAGAATTCGGGCAGGTTGGTGCCGGTGTAAAATGCCAGTCCCAGGGGCGCGACATGGGAACTCAGTGCATAGTCCGGAGGGATGGCCTTGGCGACCAGGTCCGGCCGCCGCGGCATCACCCGCGGATCGACATGCTGGCCATAGTAGCTGTAGGGCCAGCCATAAAACGCGCCGTCCTTGACCGAAGTCATGTAGTCGGGAACCAGATTGGGGCCGAGTTCGTCGCGCTCGTTGATGACGGCCCACAGCGCTCCGCTCTGCGGCTCCCAGCTCAAGCCGTTGGGATTGCGCAGCCCGCTTGCGAAAATGCGCGAACGGCCTGTCGCCCTGTCGACCTCCCAGATCGCGGCGCGATCCTTTTCCGCCTGGACGCCGTTCTCGGTGACGTTGCTGTTGGAGCCGACACCGACATAAAGCAGCGATCCGTCCGGACTGGCGACGAGAGACTTGGTCCAGTGATGATCGATCGGGCCGCCGGGCAGCGGCGTCAGCACGGTGCCTGGCGCGGTGATCTTGGTCTCGCCGGATGTGTAGGGATAACGCACGATCGCATCCGTGTTGGCGACGTAGAGATCGTTGCCGACCAGGGCTACGCCGAAGGGCGAATTGAGATGATCGAGGAAGACATCCTGCACGTCGGGCACGCCGTCGCCGTTCGTATCACGCAACAGCGTGATGCGGTTGCTTCCCTCGGTGCCGCCGCCCGACGTCGCCATGGACTCGATCCAGCCCATGATTAGGTCCTTCGGACGCTTGATCGCGGCGCCGGGCGGCGCCACGGACTCGACCACGAGAACGTCACCGTTCGGCAAGGTGTAGAGCGAGCGTGGATGCTTCAATCCCTTGGCGAATGCCTGGATCTGCAAACCCTTCGCGACCGTTGGTTTCTCGTCCTGCTTCCAGCCGACGACCGAAGCGACATGCATGGGCGGAACAAGATATTGCGTTGGTTCAGGCAGTGTCGGATTTGGCCCGACCTGGCCGCTTGGGTCCGGGTCGTCGTTGCTGCAGGCGGGCAATGCCAAAAGCGATCCGCACAACAGACCGAACCCAAGGGCACGCCGGATGTGAGTGTTCGAAACCTGCAGGGCGTTCATTCGAGCACCTCCACGCGGGTGCGGCCGGTGCTCCATTCCAGCAACCACACGAGAACCAAGACGATCACGGCCGCCGCGGAGAGGATGAGCCCTGTCGGCACGACCGACGTCCAGGCGTCACGGCTGTGCACCAGCGCGTTGAAGAACGACAGCACAAGCACCACCAGGCCGCCGAGCAGATAGGCTCCGTGCGTACGGAGAATTCGACGGGTGAAGAGATCGAAAAGCGCCGCAAGCACCGCAAGAGCGCCCATCACGAGGCCGGCAAACAGCAGCCATGCGGAAAAATCGGCCCACATCATCTCCGCCGTTCGCCAATAGGTGAGGTCGGTCAGCAGCGTGCCGATGAAACAGGCATTGGCGACCGCCATCGGTGTCCGATGGATCGGACGGCCGACGACCACCGGTATCGATCGCGAATTGGCCACGGATCTTCTCCGCCCCTGCTCCAGATGGCATCTGGGCTTCAAACAAACCTGAAGTTGAGATGTTCCGGGAACTGTTTGCGTTCAAGGACTTGTGATTGCCCTGACCAATGCCGATCGCTGTCGCCGGTGAATGGCGCGAAGCGCGGTGTGCTCCGGGAATTCAAGTTCGCAATGTCCGCAGCGCGAGTAACATTGCCGGGCAAGCGGTGGGACGCCAGTTCCATTCCGTGTGGGAGATGAGCAGGGCCCGTATCGCCTCCCGCCAGTGAGATTAGGTTCGGCTTCGTACGTTTCTTACCGAGCCTTGGCCCTTTATTGTCAGTCATTGGCAGATGACTAGATTAACCAGGCGGCATCCCCAAATCATGCCGCAGTGGCCGATGCGGGCTTAGGCAATGTGCCGTCACCGGCATCGTCGCGTCGGCCACTTCCGCGATCCTCGCCCAGCAATGTCGGCATGATGGCGGTCAGCTGGGCGGGCGGTCCTGCCTCGAAGGGTTCTTTGAACCGAGGTCCCCGACCAGCCGACGGTATTGCAGTTCGGGAGGGCCGTAAGATTCCCGTGCCAGCGCCACGAGACCTTTCCGATCCCGGATCGTGATTTCGCCGCGGCGGGCACGGATGTAGCCATGGCTCTCGATTGTCTGAAGCCCCACTGTAACCCCGGGGCGCCTGACGCCCAGCATGACGGAAAGGAATTCGTGGGTTATCATAAGCCTGTCGCCAACGGTCCGGTCGCTGCACATCAGAAGCCATCTCGCCAGCCTGACCTCCAGGCTGTGTCGCGCGTTGATCGATGCCGTGTAGCTGGTCTGGACGTGGAGATACTGGACGTAGCGCAACAGGAACGGCCGCAAGGTAGGGCTCTCTGCCAAGGCTTCGACGAACGGCGCGGCGCTCATCCGTATCGCTTCGCTCGTCGACTGGATGTAACAATCGAAGCTTGCCAGATCGTCGCCCATGATCAGCGCCGAACCGGTCATACCTTCGAAGCCGATTATTCCCACCTCCGATTCAGCCGTTCCCGCAGTCTTGGCGACGACCGATGCGATGCCACTCTCCAGGAAATAGACAGCTTCGATCTTTTGGCCTTCGATCTCCAACGGCGAGCGCAACTCTAGAAAAACACTTTCGAGATGCGGCCGCAGCCGCTCGAAATCGGCCACGCTCATTCGGCGCAACAACTCGCTCTTGGCCTGCAGAATCTTGGGATCCACGAGACGCTCTCCACTTGGGCAAGAGCACTGGGATCTCTCGGCCGGCCGCGCCCCTCGAACGAGGGGACGGTGGCAAAACATAAACTGTCCCACCCGGCCAGCACTAGGCAGGCGGCCGCGTCGGTATGAAACCGACAATAGCTGCTGTGGACAAATCGCAAGTTTTGTCGGCTATCCATCCTTCGCCAGAAGACGAGCTTCCCTGAGGATCGAAGAGCGGTCGAACCCTACCAGCAACACTATGTCACGGATCTGCTGTTCCGTAGCGCCCGATTCCCGGGCAAGTGTGCGCACGGCTTCGGCCGCCAGACCGGGGCGCTCAGGGTCTTTTGTCATGACATCCTAGCCTCGCGCTGGGGCAGGAGTGCGATGGTCGCTCCCAAGCGTCAACGCCCGGATCGTGCTGCTGACGACCTCTTTGTGTACGCCTTCGTACCGAACTTGGCGAATCAATTCGAAACACGCCGGCTCGGGTGATTCCGGCGCGCCTTGTTTTGTACTCGCCCAAAAGTCCTTGCAGATCATGGCTATGGCGCGTTCGGAACGCCGTGCCTGTTTGCCGCGTTTGAGCTTGGATCGCTTTCCATGCAGAGGTGAAACCCCATGTTCGATTGGCTGAAGCGCGGCGCGCCAGAACCGCGCAAGGGCATGCCCAGCCCCCGCCTCGACGAACAGGCTTTCAAGCGTCGCTATGGCGAACAGTTCAACGATCCGGCGTTCGAGCCCCTGGCTGCCGACATCGAGCGAATAACGGAGGTCGCCTGGCAGGCCTACAGGGATTCCAGGAAAAGCCCGCGGACCCGAAAGGCGGGCCGTGGCTTCGCCGATCCCGATTACGATCTGGCGGTCGATTGGCTCAAGGCCAGACAAGCAATCGAGCGCGCAAAGCGCATGAACGAGCTGGGCAAACGACGCCGGGTCCTGATCGTGAACGGATCGCCGCGCAGCGAGCACACCTGCCCCGGCGAGATGTCCAAATCCTATCGTTTTGTCGAAATCGCCCGGAAGATCTTCAAGGCCGGCGGCGCGGAAGTCGACATCCTGGATTTGTCCCGGCTGGCCGCCGAATACGGCCGCAAAATCTACCCTTGCAAGGCCTGCTTCTCCACCGCTGCCGCGCTTTGTCACTGGCCTTGCTCCTGCTATCCAAATCATTCGCTCGGCCAGACGCAGGACTGGATGAACGAGATCTATCCAATGTGGGTTGCCGCCCATGCGGTGATGATCATAACGCCTGTCCACTGGTATCAGGCCACCTCGCCGCTGAAGCTGATGATGGACCGTCTGGTATGCGCCGATGGCGGCAATCCCGATCCTAGTTCCACGCACGGCAAGGAGGCGCGGGAGGCGAAGGCGCTGGAACTCGAGGGATGGGACTATCCCCGGCACCTTGCCGGCCGGCTCTTCTCGGTAATCGTGCACGGCGATACCGAGGGAGCCGAAAACGTCCGGCGCTCTTTATCGGATTGGCTGAAATCGATCGAAATGGTCCCGGCGGGGCCGAAGGCCGAACTCGACCGCTACACCGGTTATTGGAAGCCATACGCTACCAGCCACAACGAGCTCGACGACGACATGGACCTGCAGGAAGAAGTCCGAAACGCGGCGCGTACGCTTCTGGCCGCTGCGGTCGCTCGGAAGGAGGGCACTTTCGTCGCCGCTGGACAGTCGCTGACCGATCCTCGGCAAAAATGATGTTCGACGGCTTTAGCCTGGAGATCGTCAAGCTTGCGGATGCGACATTGCGCGTGCGCCATGGTGGGGCTGGCCCACCAGTGTTGCTCCTGCATGGGCACCCGCGAACCCACACCACATGGCATCGCGTCGCGCCGATCCTGGCAAGACATCACACCGTCATTTGCCCGGACCTGCCGGGGTTCGGGCAATCGTCCGTCCCGGCCGATGCCTGGGAAAGCGCGGGATCTTCAAAGCGGGCAAAGGCCGGCATTTGCGTGGCTCTCATGCACAGGCTTGGTTTTGATCGTTTCGCCGTCGCCGGGCATGACCGTGGCGCCCTTACCGCGTTCAGGATGGCGATGGATCATCCTGCCAGTATTTCGCACCTTGTCGAAATCGATGGCATTCCGGTCCTTGAGCATCTGGAGCGTTGCGACAGCCACTTTGCGACAGAGTGGTGGCATTGGTTCTTCTTTGCCCAGCCAGACAAGCCCGAGCGCGCCATCAATGTCGATCCGCAGGCCTGGTATGGCGGATCGGCCGAGGCGATGGGCAGAGAAAACTTCGAGGACTATCAGGCGGCGATCAGCAGTCCGCATGTCGTGCATGGCATGCTGGAAGACTACCGGGCCGGGCTCACGATCGATCGCCGGCACGATGCGGAGGATCGCGCCCGAGGGCTCCGGGTCGAATGCCCAACGCTTGTCCTGTGGTCGCTGCGCGACGATCTTGAACGGCTCTATGGTGATGTGCTGGCGATCTGGCGCCCATGGGCCCGGCACCTGCAGGGCCGAGGCATCGACAGCGGCCACCATGTCGCCGAAGAAGCTCCGGAGCGGTTGGCAAAGGCGATTCTGGACTTCCTTGCTTGAACGGCTGGTTTGGTCTTGCGGGATGACACGCAGCGTTCATTCCCCCGGGAACAAATCTCGCTTTGGAAAATTGTGACGCCCAGGAGAATACCGGAAGCTCCGGGCCGGAAATATCGCCTTGTGACGGAGTTCTCATCGAGCAGGGGCTCGCCATACGGTTTGACAAGGCCGGCTAGACGGCGCCAGGGGCGATCGCGCCGGCAAGGATGTCGCTGCTTGCCGGGACAGGGGGCCACCATTGAACGCACCAAATAGGCTTGGGCCAAGGAGGTGTAAGATCGATCCCAATCTGTGGTTCGCCTTTCTCGGCACCGTGATCCTGTTGCAGATGCCGCCTGGGCCCGACAGCATGCTGGTCATGGCACGTGGCATCGGGCAAGGCCGTGGCGTGGCGTTGTTCACGGTCGTGGGAATGACATTGGGCGCAGGCATGGTGCAACTGCCGCTGATCGCCCTGGGTGTCTCCTCGCTCTTGCGTGCATCGCCATTGGCATTTGACACGCTCCGTTGGGCTGGAGCAGCCTATCTGGTCTGGTTGGGCATAAGTTTGCTCTCGGACACGAAAAGCGATCTGGATCTCGATTGCGTCGAGCGCGTCGGGCCGCTCGCCGCGATGCGGGAAGGTATGATAGCCAACCTCATCAATCCTTGGCCCATGACCTTCATGATCGCCTTCCTGCCTCAGTTCGTCGATCCGAACCGTGGCTCTGTCTGGTTCCAGATGCTGATGCTCGGCGCGACCCAGAAATTGACTGGCGTCTTGGTCCTAGGGACCTATGCGGTTGCTTCTGGTGTGCTCGGCGAATGGGTCATGCGTCGACCCCGCGTGAGACTTTGGCAACAACGGATAGCGGGCTGCTTCATTGTCGGCCTTGGCATTCGAATGGCCGTGGGCGGCGGGGCCGGCAAGTGAAGCCAAAGTCTCCTCCGCAGATCCAACGATGACAAGATCGAAGCAGGTTTCAGACTGGGCATGTTCAGCGAGCCGCGCAGCACGGAAGCCGGATCTCCTGATCGAGTTGGTTGAAACCGGCGGGGATGCCAAGGCAGAAGCGGGCGCTGCGCTTTATCGCTACAATGTGGCCAAGTCCGGCGTCGCGGATCGAATGCCGATCGGCGCCATAGTGCGAGATGCCTCGGGAAAGGTCGTTGGGGGTTTGTGGGGCAGGACTGAGCTTGGACTGTTGTTCCTGGACATGTTTTTCGTGGCTGAGGATGTTCGAGGAAAGTCGTATGGCAGCCGGCTCCTTTCAGCCGTTGAAACAGAGGCAAGAAAGCGTGGCTGCGCCCGCGCCGTGGTCGAGACCAGCAGCTTCCAAGCACCTGGCTTCTATGTTCGCCACGGATACGAGGAATTTGGCAGGGTTGAATTTGGCATTCCAGGCGCCGCGCGCATCTTCCTGCGAAAAGAGCTCTGAAGATTGGAGCGACAACCCTTTCGCGAGCTGGTGTATCGAAGGCAACGCTTCATTCGAAGCGCCCGCCGCAATCGTGGTTGCTGAAGTGGCGGAGCCCCCTGCCAATCGGTTGAAGCTCCCGCCTTGCCTTGCGAGAATCGCCCATCGTTGCGGTGGCTCCAGTATCCTCGGCTAGGATTTTTGTTCCGACGGGAGAGAGATCCGTTCCCGTAGGGACTGCTCCGTCGTGTCGGCCGCGGACTTGACGATTTCACCAATCTGGTCGGCCACCGTGCCTGCTTGTGTGTCCTGCCGTCCAGCTTCCTGCTTGATCGTCTCATAGGCGTCCGCGGCAACCTGCCTGGCCTGATCGAGGCCTTGCTCGAGCATGGTCTCCGAGGTGTTGCGAAGCTTCTCGCCATAGCCGCCCAGCTGCTCATCCTCCATTGCGGTATGGGGCAACATGGCGCCTATCGCGGCGCCGATGGCGAGACCGACCGCCGCAACGGCGAGGGGCTGATCGTTCAACAGCTCCTGTGCCGAGCGGCTGGCTTTCGCAGCCATGTCGCCAGCCGTCGATCCTGCGCTGGCGGCGTTGCTCGTCAGCCCTTCGGCGACGCCGCTTGCTGCGCCCGATATGGCTGCGCCAGCGCTGCTTGCGGCCGACGTGAGCGATTCAGCGGTTCCGGAGAGCGTGCTGCCCAAGCCGCCGCCCTCCGCCTCGTCATCCCCGCTGGGCGGGGTTGGCGCCGTATAGCCGGCCGGGCGACGGCTGCCGTTCGACGGACCGCTGCCCAGCATCAGCCAAGCCAGACCGGCGCCCACCATGGTCACGGGCAAGGGATTGTCCCTGACCTGCGTTCTCAGGTTGTTGAGCATTGCCGAACTCTCTCCTCCAGAGAAGATGCCGGTGAATTCGTCCAGCAATTGTCCCGGTGTCATTTTGCCTCGAATGGATTCGGCGGTCTCCACCACCCTGGCGCGCGCGGCCTCGGCCTCGCGTTCGAGTTCGGCTGCGGATTTCTCGGTCATCTCACTTGTTCCTTGATCACAGTCGCGTCGCGCCTGAGCTGTTCCTGGGTTCGGTCGGGAGTAAGTTCGGAAGGCGCCATGCTTGCCATGCCGGTGCGCAGCAGAATGACGCCAAGAATTGCCACCACCACGCCGACCAACAGGGAGGACCACCCGGCCCCCAGCCCTGCCCGCGTCAATGCGATGACCAGTGCCTGAAGCAGCACGAGCAGAGCCGCGAGCAGGCAGATGGCCCCGCCCAGCACCTCGGCGGCGCCAGCTCCCGTCTTGGTAAACTTTTCAGAGAGCTCCGCCCGCAGAAGCCTGGCTTCGGTTTGCACCAGCGTGGTGACGTTTTGCGCCAAGTCGGTCACCAGGGTCGCGAGGCTGGGATTATCTTGAGTGTTCATCTGTCTTGCTCCCCATACTGCGTGGCCAGATCGTCAACACCGCCGCCGAATCCTTGCGCCCCATCGGCCGACCAACCAGCAGCTTCGCCGGTCTGCGAATTTGCACCACCCGAGGCACTTCGAGATGCTTCGGGGCTTCTGGGCGGGGAAGCCTTGATGAACCGACCCAGCGCCAATCCGGCCAGTACAGACCCGGCAAGCAGGACACCGGGGTTTTGCCGGCCGAAAGACTGCACATCCTCAAGCACCTGGCCAAACGGCTTTTGTTTCAACGAGGAGGAAAGCCGCTCCAGCCCACCAGCGGCGTCCAGGGCAAATTTCGACGCGGTCCTTTCATCATTGTTGGCCAGATGCTCGCTGGCCGCGCGCAACGCGCCGCCCAACGCCGCCAAGCTCGATCCTATGTCGCGCTGCGCCTCCTCCGCCTTGTCCGAAATAACCTGCGTGGCTTCTGTCGCGTAGTCGCCAGCCTTGCGGGTCAGTCCGTCGCGAGCATCGTGAAGCAACTCGCTCGCGCGCTCTTTTTCCCGGCCAAGTCTGTCGGAGACGTCGCTTGTCGCCTTGTCGAAATCAGTGGGTTTACGGCCCTGGCCGTCATTACGTTGCATGGGTCACCTAGTGAAAACCGAGGAAGGAGAGGACCGCGAGCACGACAACGACGAGGCCGATAAGATAAATGACACCGTTCATGGCACGTTCCTCCTTAGCAGCCCAACTTCATGGACCCTGCGATGTTCCGTCGGCGAAGAGCTTTTTGCGATCCAAGAGCAATGCAGGAAGAACCGGTCCAGAGCGTCGCCAGTCCGTCATCGAGACGAGCTGCCCGGCCCGGGAGTTCCCCTCTGAGCACGAATACCTTCCAAGTGGATTCCACTGAGCCACCGCCGAAGTGCGCTTGAGAGAAATCGCTTGACCAGGATAGGATCCACCGTTCCCACCCGAATGGCAGGATCGCAATGACCCGCAACCCTATCGAGACGCTGTCCAGTCGCGCGCGGCGATGGGCAATCGGGTTGACCGAGCAGAAGAGCGTCACCGGCACGGACGGCGAGGCTGCCTTCGGCCCGTGGCTGGCGGCGGAACTCCGAGAGGAGACGGCATTTCAGAACGCGGAGGTCTGGACGATCGAGGTCGGACCTCAGGACGGCCGTCACTGCGTGGCGATGCTCCTGCGCGGCACTGGTCGCTCGACCGTGCTCTTGACCGGTCACTACGACACCGTCGGGACAAGCGACTACGGACAGTTGGAGCCTCTGGCCACTCGGCCCGACGCGTTGACAAAGGCGTTGCACGGTTCCCTCGTCGCCGCGAACGCTCCAGCCGCCATTCTGGCCCACCATGATTTCGCGGGCGGGGAGTTCCTTGCCGGACGCGGTCTTCTCGACATGAAGACGGGCCTTGCAGCCGGGCTGGCCGTATGCGCCGAATTTGCCGAAAGCGCAAAGCCGGCTGGAAATCTGCTTTTTATCGCAGTGCCGGACGAGGAGAACAATTCCGCCGGCGCCCGCAAGGCGGCGCAGATGCTGCCTGGACTCTGTAAAGAGCGCGACCTCGATTTGCTCGCGGTGATCAATCTCGATGCGATCGCGGATGATGGCGACGGCAGCAAGGGTCGCGTCATCGCTCTGGGAACCGTCGGCAAGCTGCTTCCGGCCGCCTGCGTGGTTGGTGTTCCCACACATAGCGGCTTTCCCTTGAATGGCCTCAATGCCGGCGCGATCGCCGCGGCAATCGCCGCGCGGATCGAATGGGCGCCCGAGCTCACCGACATGTGCGGCACCGAACCCGGCACCCCGCCCAGCCTGCTCGGGATTCGGGACGGAAAGACGGGGTATGATGTCACGACACCGCGGACCGCCCATGCCACTTTCAATGTGCTGAGTTATCGCCGGGCGCCCAGTGAGGTGCTCGACCGGTTCGACAGCCTATGCGCCGAAGCGGCCTCGCGTCTTTTACAGGAGCTCCGGCGGCGCGTCTCCGCTCAGCACGAAACAGGTCTGCTGGAGATGGTGCAATCGATCCCGGTCCATCGGTATGAGACTCTGCTGGTGCGTCTCGAAGAACCGGAGCGGATGCGGCTCGAAGCTGTTTCCGCTTCGATCGCCGCCGGCGACCAGCCCCTGCCCGAGAAGTGCCGATTGATAACCGAGCAGGCCTGGGAACTCAGCCGCTTGGCCGGACCAGCCATCGTAACGGGCTTCGGATCCATTCCCTATCTGCCGACGAACCTTTCCGCGCAGCCGGCAGCCGCCAGGCTGCGAGCCGCTGCCGTCGAGGTGGCCGACGAGGCAGCGGCTCGCTATGGCAGCGTGGTCACCTGCGCGGACTATTTCGCCGGGATTTCGGACATGAGCTTCTTTGGCGAAGCGGCCGAGTCCTCCCTCGACGTCGTCGCCCGCAACACACCAGCCTGGAAAGACAGCGTGCGCTGGCCCCTCACGCGAGCCCTGGCCAACATACCGACAATCAACATCGGTCCGTGGGGACGCGATTATCACACGCCGCTCGAACGATTGCATGTCGGCTATGCGTTCGACGTCCTGCCGCAGCTCATTCGCGATGTCTGCGCCAGGATCCTTCGGCCCGACGCGACCTGACAAGTACGAACGGCACAAAGCGGAAGCGGCCCCCATTTGGCCGCCGCCTTCGGCCTGCGACTATGACTATTCGGCTGCCTTCCTGTCGAACATCTGCTCGCTCTGCGCGCCAGAGCTTGGCCGTGGCGGCGAAAGCATTGGCTCCTCGCCCATCGGTGCGCCGGGCACCAGGGAGAACTCGCCCTTGCCGTCCATCGACGGGCCTTCGCTCCAGCGTCCCTGCGCCGGTGCTACACCTTCGATGAAACAGTTGATGAAGGCATAGGATACGTCCTGACGCTCTTTCTCCTGCGGGAAGGAATTGGGCACCGGCAGAGACGCGGTCAGGCCGCCCATGTCCTCGATCGCCGCCAGCCACTGCTGCTGATGCATGGTGTCGCGCGCAATGAGGAATGACAGCATGTCCTTCATTCCAGCATCGTTGGTCATGTTGTAGAGGCGGGTCGCAAGCACGCGTCCGCTTCCTTCCGCGGTTACGTTGGCGACCATATCGGCGGCAAGATTGCCGCTGGCATAAACATGCGAAGCATTGAAGGGAACACCGTTGGAGTTTTCCGGCAGGGCGGCGAGCCCAGTCGACAGGATATGACGGAAATTCATCCCGTTGAGGACAGAGCCGCCGACCGCATCGGACGACACGTCCTCCTGCAATGAAAGCGGTGCCCCTTCGAGATTGAGCGCGACCGCGGTCGCCAGCATCTCGATATGGGCGAGCTCCTCGGTGGCTGTGTTCAACAGCAGGTCGCGGTACTTGGCCGGTCCACGGCACCCCCACGCTTGAAAGAAATATTGCAAGGCGACACGGATTTCGCCTTCCACTCCGCCTATGGCCTGCTGTAAGGCGCGAGCAAAGATTGGGTTCGGCGTCTCGACTCGAACCGGGAACTGCAATTTCTTGTCGGTGTAATACATGGCTGACTCTCCGTTTGAAGTCAGCCGAACCTCAGCCCGGAAGCATTGTTCCGCCCGGGTAGGCGTTTAATTTGGAAAGAACTGGCAACGGATCGCCTCGTGTCAACGGAACTCAATTGCACGACGACGACAGCCGCTCCGGCCGGTCGAACGCAGTCGTGCCGGCCGGCAGACCAGGATCATGCAACCTTGGAAAACAGAGCCACGTCACATCGGGCCAAGCCGTAGCGCCACCGGTGGTCGGTCGCGGCAACCCGGCTTTGGTAAAACAGGGAAAGCTGGCTGCCTTCGATCATCACCGTTGAATGACCGTTCTCGCCCGGCTGGCCTGGTTCGAGTACCGGGCCTATGGACACGTAAGGTCCGGCAACCTCGTCAGCGATGGCAAAAAACACGCGCTGGCGATTCCCACGAAGGCCATTTGGAAGAAAGCAAGTGGCGTTCA
Organism: Mesorhizobium sp. CO1-1-7; assembly: GCF_020164885.1. Taxonomy (NCBI): domain Bacteria; kingdom Pseudomonadati; phylum Pseudomonadota; class Alphaproteobacteria; order Hyphomicrobiales; family Phyllobacteriaceae; genus Mesorhizobium; species Mesorhizobium sp. CO1-1-7. The sequence goes on from NZ_JAIUHA010000001.1 coordinate 101,270, forward strand.
GAAGCACGCGGCCATCCGGCAACTCGACCAGTTGGGCACCTTCTATGCCCCATTCATAGTCGGGGTCCTCTCTCGTATTGTGATGAGGGACATCAGCGTGATCGAGGATCTTGCCGATCCGCTTCCACGGCCCGAACCACGAGTCGGACTGGCTGCGTGCGAGATAGATGTCGGGCTGCGGCACCCTGTTGAATTTCGGCATGGCAGAGTAAACGAGATAGCGCTTGCCACCAATGACGGCCGGATGCGGATCGTAGATGCCATCCTCTTCCGTGTCGGGGATGGCGAGAATGGCCGGGCTGAGAACCACCCAATGGAAGCCGTCGTTGGAAACCGCATGCTCGCAGCGGCCCCCGGATTTCATGAACTCGGTCTGGATGAACATATGGAAGACGCCACTTTCGTGGATGACGCCCGGAGCCGCGACCCCGGTCCCGTTGATGGGAAGCTCGATCGCTTCGTGCTCGGTCCAAGGCCCATAGAGGTCGGGGGCCGTGGCGTGCAGGATCCTCCACGTCTCGGTCGTCACCGTCCCGCTTGAGCCGAACACATGCCACAGCCTGCCATCGAAGACGGGGCATGGGTCCTTGAGATCATCCACGCTTTGCGGATGGAACAGCGGAAACACGTTGGTATCGAAGTCGATCTTCATCTTAGCCCCGGAATTTGCCCTTGCCCCGGACCCGCCCAAGCTGCGGGCGAATCAAGTTGATGTCCGGCACATTTTATAGCCAGCAAGTTCAACGCAAATACGGCGAAGGCGGTTCTCCACCAGCAAACTTGGTCGCGGGCAGTTTCGATGACCCGCCATTTGAGACAGCCAGTCTGCCTCCGCGCAGCCGGCGCTTTGCATTCGTCCAATCCGAAGCGGCGACCGAGGCTCTCCGTTTCACCTTGGAACAACTCACCTACCCGAAAGTTAGGAGCTGAAACCGAAGTCTAGTTCCCCCTCATCCACGATTAACAAATGTTAGTCGCAACATAAACCACCGTCTATAAAAGGAATATCTCAATGGAAGCAGCCTTGGGCAGGGTAACCGTCAGTAAACAGGCTGGCAGGCAAAATCTACTGGTTTGCTTCTCTCATTTAAGGTGGAATTTCGTTCATCAACGCCCGCAGCATATCCTCACTCTCGCATCCATGCAGCAGAGGGTGGTCTACTTTGAAGAACCTGTCTTCGAAGAATTGCCGCAGCCGCTAATGCGGACGAGCGAGGCCTCGCCAAACATTCTGATTGTGACACCAGTGCTCCCGGTCGGCACGTCGGCCGCGAAAGCAGATGCCGTGCAGCGCAGATTTGTTCAGCAGACAATCGCGTCTATGCCGCACAGCCGGCTGATCGCCTGGTATTATACGCCAATGGCTCTCCGCTTCACGGAGTACCTTGAGCCTGACATATGTGTCTATGATTGCATGGACGAACTCTCGGCGTTCAAGAATGCGCCGCCTGAATTGAGGCAGATGGAAAAGGCGCTTCTGCACCGCGCCGATCTTGTTTTCACCGGCGGCCTGAGCTTGTTCGAGACCAAGCGCCACCTGCATCACGCGATCTATCCCTTTCCGAGCAGCATCGACGTGAACCACTTTCACAAGGCCAGGAAGCCGGGAAAAGACCCGGCCGATCAGGCCGGCATTCCTCACCCGAGGGTCGGCTATTTCGGCGTCATCGACGAGCGGCTGGACGTCGATCTCGTGGCCCAGGCGGCGGAGACCATGCCGGACGTGCATTTCGTCATGCTCGGCCCGGTGGTCAAGATCGACGCTGCAAGCCTGCCGCGCGCCGAGAACCTTCACTGGCTGGGCGGGAAAGCCTACCGCGATCTGCCCGACTACCTGCGCCATTGGGATGCCGGCTGGATGCCGTTCGCCCTCAATGAAGCGACCCGCTTCATCAGCCCGACCAAGACGCCGGAGTTCCTCGCGGCGGGGCTGCCGGTAGTCTCGACGGCGATCGTGGACGTGGTGCGCAGCTACGGCGCTGCCGGGCTGGTGGAAATCGCCGACAGCGACGATCTGGAAACCAAGCTCCGCTCGGCTCTTTCGCGACCGCGCCAGATGCTCCGGCAACAAGTCGACGCCTACCTTGCGGATACCTCCTGGGAGCGAACATGGAATGCCATGGCGGCTCACATCGAGCGCGCCCATGAACGCAAGAAAATCGTCCCTCTTCGCAGGAGCGCTTAGCCATGTTCGACTGGCTGGTCGTCGGGGCGGGTTTTGCCGGCAGCGTGCTTGCCGAAAGGATAGCCTCGCAGCGTCACGAAAGCGTCCTGCTGGTAGATCGTCGCGGCCATGTCGGCGGCAATGCGTATGATTGCTACAATGAAGCCGGCATCCTGATCCACCGCTACGGTCCGCACATCTTCCACACCAACAGCCAGGCGATCGTGGACTACCTGTCGCAGTTCACCGAGTGGCGGTCATACGAGCACAGGGTGTTGGCGGCGGTGGACGGGAAACTCGTTCCCATCCCGATTAATCTCGACACGATCAACAGCCTTTATGGACTGGAACTGACCTCGGCCCAGTTGGAGGAATTCTTCGCGTCGCGACGCGAGACTGTGGAGGACGTTCGCACGGCCGAGGATGTCGTTGTCAGCACGGTGGGCCGCGAGCTCTACGAAAAATTCTTCCGTGGCTACACCAGGAAGCAATGGGGCGTCGATCCCAGTCAACTGAGCAAGTCGGTGACGGCACGAGTGCCGACCAGGACCAACCGTGACGACCGCTATTTCAGCGACAGCTTCCAGAAAATGCCGGCCGGCGGATACACCAGGATGTTCGAAAGCATGCTCGACCATCCGAACATCAAGATCATGCTGCAGACCGATTTCCGCGAAATCCGTGAGAAGATTCCGTTCAGGCGGATGATCTATACCGGTCCAATCGACGAATATTTCGGGTGGCAGCTTGGGCATCTTCCCTATCGCTCGCTGCGTTTTGAGCACGTCACCCTGGACCGCGAGCAGTTTCAGCCGGTTGCCGTCGTCAATTATCCGCAGACGCAAGATTACACCCGCATCACGGAGTACAAACATCTGACCGGCCAGCAGAACGCGCGGACCAGCCTGACTTACGAATACCCGACGGATATCGGCGACCCGTACTACCCGGTGCCGCGAGCCGAAAACGAAGCCCTCTACAAGCGCTACGAAGCGCTCTCCGCAGCCTGTCCCGACGTGTGGTTTGTCGGCCGCCTGGCAACATACCGCTACTACAACATGGACCAGGTGGTCGGACAGGCTCTGGCCACTTTCGCTCGCATCCAGAAAAGTCTGCCGGAATGGGCGGGCACTGGAAGGACGTCCCTGGCCGGACTGGCGGCGAGTTCTCCCGCACATGGGAGCTGAATTAACCGCGGCAGAAAACAGAAGGAGAATTGCGATGGATACAAACTTCAACTCGGAGAGCCGTTCGATATTCATTGTTGGCTTGCGCAACGCCCATGCCATGGAGAACCAAGCGCTGTCGATCATGAAACCACAGGTCGAGCGTATCGAGAATTATCCTGAGGTGGCTGATCGCTTGCGCCGGCATATTCAAGAGACCGAGGGCCAGATCACTCGGCTCGAGACGGTCCTGGAGGGTCTCGATGAAGAGCACTCGACTCTCAAGGACACGGCCCTGTCGATGGTTGGCAGCATGGCTGCCATGGGACACTCGATGGCAGGCGACGAGATCATCAAGAACAGCCTAGCGAATTTCGCCTTCGAGAACTACGAGATCGCTGCCTACAATTCGCTCCTGGTGCTCGCCGAGGCCGGCGGCTTCCAGGATGCCGAAACGGTCCTCAAGCAAAATCTGAGCGAAGAGGAAGCGATGGCCGATTGGCTTAAGGAAAATCTGAGCGACGTGACCCTGCGGTACGCCAAGTTGCGCGCGGCGGGGGAGACCGCAAAAAGCTGATCCAACGGCCAGGGGCGGCATCCACAACGCCGCCCCCGCCTGGTTGCCGGCCGCTCCTTCAACGCGTCCGGTTTGGTGCGAACAGATCTTGCTGCCGAACCAGTTCGTCCGCGACGGGCTGGCGGAGACGTCGCGTGCCATCCGCCTGGATGACCGAAAACAATCCCACCTCCGCATGTCGGGAGTTATCCCACCCGGGGTAAGCGGTTATCGGATACAGGCAAATACCCTCGATCGGCGCTTCGAGTTTTATCGCCGCACGCACCTCGTCGCAGACATAGTGGAGCCAAGCCGCCCCGCCCGATCCCTCCGAGCCGGTTTCGGCAATGAACATCGGCTTGCCGTATCGATGAGCGACCTCGATCAGCATTTCCGACAGAGCACGGTACTCGTGGTGCCCCATCGGAATGGTCGGTCCATTTATGTACCATTGATTGTGTGGGTAGAAGTTCAGGCCCACGGCGTCGACAACATCCTCGCTGCCGCCCAACTCGGGTTCGACGCGGCCCAGCAACATGTCGTAGGCCTCGAACTGTCCCAGTCGGGCGTTTTCGGCGCGGCGCCGTTCGCCGCGGGTCCGGTCGCGGGGCGCGATGTGGATGAGCGGCTCGGCCCAGACAAATCCGCATGCCGGATCGACCTCCCGCATTGCGCGAACACCGGCGATGGCAGCCTTGACGAGGTGCCGCTTGAACCATCCCCGCTTGTTTGGCCCTACGCGCGGGAAATAGCCGACCTCGACGGCCCAGGCGAAGAAGGAGATTTCATTGATCGGACACAACAGAGGCGATGTTCCGGTTATCGAACGGTACACCCTCACGGCTTCCGCCGCGAACGAGGCATAGGCATCGATGAACTGGATGGACCCCTGATCGACATGATCCGGGGATCCATAATGGAAGATGTCCCAGATGACCTGGACCCCTGCCGATTGGGCTGCCTCGACCATAGGCATCCAACTTGACCAGTCATAGGTTCCAGGAGCGGTTTCGATCAGGTGCCAGCGTAGCCCATCGCGAATGGTGCGCAGGCCGAGTTCGGCGCAGGCCCGGTAATCGCCGAGGGCATGCAAATTATGCGAAGTCGCACGAATAAGGTCGAGGCGGACGCCATCCTTGCGCCGATGCGAGGAGCACTCAAAGCCCGCCATGAAAAAACTGGCAAAGCGCGAAGCTTTCGGAGCCGACTCACCCACTTCGTGCCCGTCCGTGCGTCCCACTTCGTCCATTCGAAGTCTCCTTTGGGCAGTCGGTTTCAAACTCGGCCGCCCTGTTCGGACCGCGAATTGCCTTGGCAAAACGCCGGATCCGATCAGGCAAGCCGCGTCCCATTGCTCAGCTCAGCTGACCCCTTATCCTGCCTGAGCGGGGTAAAGCCGAACCGCCTGGCCGAGCCTTTGTTCCGGTGGTCGACCAGCCGCGAGCTGGGTGGCGATTGGCGACATCAGGAACAAGGAGGCTCGAGCCAAGTTCGGGGCGATGTAGCACCGGCGTCGCTTAACTCGACCGGCTGCCCGGCAAACAACAGAGGCACGGGATCACATGACCGTTCAAATTCAACTTTCCGATATCGACCACGCCAGGCGCGAGGATCGTGGCGACGGTGCTTGGAGCATCGCACCGGATCTGGGTTATTTGCGGCTGGCAATCGTCAATGTCGTGTTCTTCGGCGCACCGGGCAGCGGAGACCGGAAATGGGTGCTGATCGATACCGGGTTGCCGACGTCCCGGAGCAGCATCCTTGCTGTGGCGGAGAAGCGCTTCGGGATTGACGCGCGGCCGGCTGCGATCATCTTGACGCACGGCCATTTCGACCATGTGGGAACGGTTCTGGACCTGGCGAATACGTGGGACGTGCCTGTCTTCGCGCACCCGCTCGAGCGCCCCTATTTGGACGGGACCACATCCTATCCGCCGCCGGACCCCTGGGTCGGGGGTGGCCTGATGGCGCTGCTCTCGCCGCTATTTCCACGCGGGCCGATCGATCTTGGCAACCGTCTGGAACTCTTGCCGGCCGACGGTTCGATCCCCGGAATGCCCGGATGGCAGTGGCTGCACACGCCAGGACACGCCCCGGGGCATATCTCGCTCTGGCGCGAGGAGGACCGCTCGCTGATCGTAGGGGACGCTTTCATCACCACGGGCCAGGAGTCGGTCTATGAGGTCGCCGTTCAGGATCTCGAGATGCACGGTCCGCCACGCTATTTCACGCCGGACTGGGATGCGGCGGAAAGATCGGTGAAGCGCCTGGCCGCGCTGAAGCCGCAGATGGTCATCAGTGGACATGGGGCGGCGGCGGCTGGCATGGGCATGCGTCAAGCTCTTGACAGCCTGGCTGATCGGTTCACGGAGTTTGCCGTGCCGCCGAAAATGAAATTCGTGCGCGAGCCGGCGACGGTTCCAAATAGCTGAGCCTGTCCGAGCGCAGCGCTCTGCTGCTGCTCTCAAGATTGTCAAAAACGCGCCGGCTTTGCCGCTCGGGCGGCCCAAGACGGACGGCGGCGGAACAAACGCCACGGGCGCCAGTTAGGGCGTTCGTTGGGCGGCAGGCGACACCGGGCGTATCTCGAATTCTGCGTCAGGGAAGACTTAGATGGAAAACGCGAAGAACGCGTGCCCTCACGACGCGTCCTCCCCGAGATGCGTGGCGCAGCCACTGTCATTGCCACCCACCTTCAAGCCGGCGCGTTCGCTGCTCTGGATACCCGCTGCCGCATTCTTGCCCGGCTGCGCGGGGGGCGTGCTCGACCCGCAAGGGCCAATTGGCGCGGGCAATCGCACGATCCTTTTGAACTCGCTGGCGGTGATGCTGGTGATCGTCATTCCGACGCTGATCGCACTGCTGGCCTTCGCCTGGAAGTTCCGCGCCTCCAACAGCAATGCCCGTTACGACCCGGAATTCACCTATTCAGGCCGGATCGAGTTGATCGTCTGGTCGATTCCGACGCTCACCATCCTCTTCCTTGGCGGACTGATCTATTACGGTTCCTATCACCTCGATCCGCGCAAACCGATCGCCTCGGCGCAGCCACCGCTCGACATCCAAGTGGTGGCGCTCGATTGGAAATGGCTGTTCCTCTATCCCGAGCAGGGTGTTGGAGCGGTCAACCAGCTGGTCATCCCGGCCGGCGTTCCCGTGCATTTCAAGCTGACCTCGGCCAGCGTGATGAACACGTTCTTCGTGCCTCAGCTTGGCAGCATGGTCTATGTCATGAACGGCATGCAGACCGAGTTGCATCTGCAGGCCGACCGCGAGGGCAGCTATTTCGGTCAGTCGGCGCATTTCAGCGGCGACGGCTTCTCGGACATGAATTTCAGCGTGACCGCGGTTTCGCCTGATGCGTTTACCCGCTGGACGTCATCGTTGCGTGGCGGCGGCGGCGTGCTCAACGCCGACGCTTACCGCGAGCTCGCCCGGCAAAGCACAAACCTGCCGCCGGCTTCGTTCGGCCACGTGCAGCCCGGGCTGTTCGAAGCGGTTGTTCAGCAGACGCTGCCGCCCGGCCCCGGCCCCGCTGAAAGTACCGGCAGCGGCGAGCCACAGGTCAGCCCGAAGGCGTTACGAGCGGCGGCCATGGCACACCACCAGCAGGCAGAAGGGGGAGAATGACGATGCTCGGCAAGCTCGATTGGTCGGCGATTCCGTTCGACCAACCTATCCCCCTCGGTGCGGCCTTCGCGGTGTTTCTCGCCGCGGCAGCGGTGCTCTGCTGGATAAGTCTCAAGGGATATTGGCCCTATCTGTGGAGCGAGTGGATAACTTCGGTCGACCACAAACGCATCGGCGTGATGTACATCGTGCTCGCGATGCTCATGCTTTTGCGTGGCTTCGTCGATGCCATCATGATGCGCACGCAGCAGGTGCTGGCCATCCACGGTCCAGGCTACCTTCCGCCCGAGCATTACGACCAGATCTTTTCGGCGCACGGCACGATCATGATCTTCTTCGCGGCAATGCCCTTCATCATCGGCCTGATGAATTTCGTCGTGCCGCTGCAGCTTGGCATCCGCGATGTCGCCTTTCCGACGCTCAACTCAGTCAGCTTCTGGTTGACGGCTACCGGAGCCCTGCTGGTCAACATCTCGCTTGTCATCGGCGAGTTCGCGCGCACCGGCTGGTTGCCCTATGCGCCCTTGTCGGAAACCACCTACTCGCCGGGCGTCGGTGTCGACTATTATCTGTGGTCGATCCAGATCTCCGGCGTCGGCACGCTGCTGACCGGGGTGAACCTGGTGACGACCATCCTCAAGATGCGTGCGCCGGGAATGGGGTACCTGCGCATGCCGATGTTCTGCTGGACATCGCTGGCATCCAACCTGCTGATCGTCGCGGCCTTCCCGATCCTAACCGCCACGCTCGCGATGCTGACGCTGGACCGCTATCTCGGCTTCCATTTCTTCACCAACGAAGCCGGCGGAAATCAGATGATGTTCGTCAACCTGATCTGGGCCTGGGGCCATCCCGAGGTCTACATCCTGGTGCTTCCAGCCTTCGGGATTTTTTCCGAGATCTTCTCGACCTTCTCGTCAAAGCCGCTGTTCGGATATCGTTCGATGGTCGCGGCGACGATGTTCATCTGCATCGTCTCGTTCATGGTCTGGCTGCACCATTTCTTCACCATGGGCGCCGGTGCCGACGTCAATGCCGCGTTTGGCATCGCCACCTCGGTCATCGCCGTCGGCACCGGCGTAAAAATCTACAATTGGCTCTTCACCATGTATGGCGGGCGCGTTCGCTTCGACACGCCCATGCTTTGGGCGCTGGCTTTCGTCACCACCTTCACCGTCGGCGGCATGACCGGCGTCCTGCTTGCCGTCCCGCCCGCCGACTTCGTGCTGCACAACTCGCTTTTCCTCGTGGCACATTTCCACAACGTCATCATCTCGGGCGTGCTGTTCGGCGCCTTCGCCGGCTTCACCTACTGGTTCCCCAAGGCATTCGGCTTCCGGTTGCACGAAGGTTGGGGGAAGGCGGCGTTTTGGGTCACCTTGGTCGGCTACATGCTGGTCTTCGTGCCCCTCTATATCGTCGGCCTGCTTGGCATGACGCGGCGCCTTCAGCACATCGACATGGATCTTTGGGCACCGTGGCTGGTGGTGGCCGCGTTCGGCGTGCTGGTGATGATCATCGGCGCCGCACTGCAGATCATGCAGCTGGTGGTTTCGATCCGGCATCGCGACAAGCTTCGCGACGAGACCGGCGACCCGTGGGACGGGCGTTCGCTTGAATGGTCGACATCCTCCCCTCCGCCCGCCTTTAACTTTGCGTGGCTGCCGCACGTCGAGAACGAAGAACCCTACTGGAGCATCAAGCAGCGGGGGATCGAGGAGCAGGGCGCGGAAACGGAGGCCGCGTACGAGCCTATCGAGATGCCGCGCAACAGCCCGACAGGCTTCGTCACCGCTTTTTTCAGCACGCTGATCGGCTTCGCGCTGATCTGGCATATTTGGTGGCTGGCGATCGTCGGCTTCATCGGCGCCTACGCCACCTTCGTCGTCTTCGCCTGGCGCGATCATGGCGACTACGAGATCCCCGCCGATGAGGTCGCGCGAATAGACCGAAACGGCCGAGCCGCGCGGCTTGCCTTCCTGCGCAGCTGGGAACGTCCGGTATGAGCGATCACGCCTTCACCAGCGACATCAGCGCCGACGGCCAGACACGCGACCAATACCGGGTCAATCGCACCGGCAGCCATGGTGCAAGATCCGCGACGGGCCACGGACAGGGCGGCCCAGCGTCGAAGTTCGTCACCGTTGCCTACGGGTTCTGGATCTTTCTGCTGTCCGACATCATCATGTTCTCGGCCTTCTTCGCCGCCTATGCCGTGCTCGCCAAGGCAACCGCCGACGGGCCGGCCGGCAAGGATCTGTTCGAGCCCACGCGCGTTGCGGTGCAAACGGGCCTTCTGCTCAGTTCGAGCTTCACCGGCGGCTTGGCAACGCTCGCGAGCCACCGCAGATCGATGGCTGCCACCCAGTTCTGGCTGCTGGTTACGGGCCTGCTCGGGGCAGCCTTCCTGCTCCTGGAGGTGCAGGAGTTCGCGGCGATGGCCGGCGAGCAGGCAGGCCCGTCTCGCAGCGCATTTCTTTCGGCCTTCTTTGCGCTCGTTGGTTGCCACGGGACCCACGTCGCCCTCGGCCTGCTCTGGCTCGGCACCATGATGGCGCAGCTGTGGGTCAAGGGTTTTCGGTCCGATATTTTGCGGCGGCTCCACTGCTTCGGGCTCTTCTGGCACGCGCTCGACATCATCTGGGTTGCCATCTTCACCCTGGTTTATCTGTTAGGAGCATCGCCATGACCGAGATCGGGGGCGAGAGCGGGACAGGCGAGACGCCAGACCGCCGCGATTCAGCACCGGGCGAGGAACGCATAACCGAGCACGAAATGGCGGGGGGCCTCTCTGGCTACCTGCTTGGCTTCGGCCTGGCCATCCTGCTGACGATCGCTTCGTTCCTGGCGGCTCAGACCAACCTGATCTACCAGCCGGCGGTAATTTCGGCCCTGGTGGTGCTCGCTGTCGCGCAGATGGGCGTGCATCTTGTCTTCTTTCTCCACCTGACGACCGGACGGGACAACACCAACAACGTCCTGGCCCTGGCCTTCGGCGTGCTGATCGTGGCGCTGGTGGTTCTGGGCTCAGTCTGGATCATGGCCCATCTGGATCAGAATATGGCTGCCATGACCGCCCATCAAGCCGGAGTGATGCCTTGAGCGAACCGCACGCCGGACACGGTATTAGCTGACTTTCGCTCGCCTCGTCACGCGTCTCAGGCGGGAACTTTGGTTCGGGCAGCAAGTTCGGACGCCATCGGAGACAACAGGCTCGCGGTAGATGGGCGCCCAGATCAATCACTTCGTCAAGGATATCCTCATCGAGGTCGCCGAAATGCTTCCGGCCGTGACTCAAAGGGAAAGAACGCCGGCTGACGAACTGCCCATCGAAGCGCCGGACTTTCCCCACGATCTGGAACCGGTGATCCGAGCGAACCCATCATGGGCGGCGCCGCGCCGGCCGGGCTGCACGCAAGGCACCGAGCACCGAGCGGACGGCATCGATACCTGAGCCGCGAGACTGGATCGGGGGCCTGAAAATCAGCCGGCCGTTGCGGAACTCGAAGCCCTGTGCGTTTTTAAAGCGCCATTTTGATGCCACCGGCTTCTTGCGGAAGGTAATCGCGATCCCTTCTGGTCCCACATCGACTTTGCTGATGCCCAGGTCCGCCGCGGCTATGCGCAACCTGGTCAGTTCCAGTAAATCCGCCACTTCGCCGGGCATGTCTCCAAAGCGGTCCTCAAGCTCTTCGCCGAATGCATCGAGGTCCGTCTCGGCAGCTAAACGAGACAGCCTCGCATAGAGGCTGACGCGCACCGTCGGCTCGTTGACGTAACTTTCGGGAAAGGCCCCTTTTCCGGCGCCGTTGATGTCGGCAAGCTGCTTGTCGGTATCGGCCCCTCCCGCAGCCAGCGAGACCGCCCGCTGCAGAAAATGTTGGTAAAGGCCTGCTCCGATCAGCTTCATGTGTCCGGCTTGATCTTCGCCGAAAAGGTCTCCTGCCCCGCGCAGGTCGAGGTCCCTTTGGCTGATCGCAAGGCCGGAGCCAAGCCGATCGAGCGCAATCATGGTCGAAAGTCGGGCTTTTGTGCCTTCGGCCAGTTCGATGCCAGGCTCGGTCAGAAGAAGAGCAATAGCCTGCACCGCCCCCCTTCCGACCCGGCCGCGAAGCTGGTGCAGCTGTGCCAGACCGAACCTGTCCGCTCGCCAGATCAGTATGGTGTTGGCCCGCGGCACGTCGAGGCCGCTCTCGATGATGTCAGTGCTCAACAAGACGTCGCCGTCACCGTTAGCGAACCCGACCATGATGTCGTCCAGTTGTCTCCCTTTCATTTCGCCGTGCGCCGTCTTGACCGCGAGTTCCGGCACCAGTCTGTTTAGCTGCAGGCGAACCGGATCGATGTCTTCGATGCGCGGAACCACCAGGAAGCTCTGTCCGCCCCGACGAAACTCGCGCAAAAGGGCGGCTCTTGCCGAAGCTGGATCGAAGGGCGCTAGGATGGTGCGAACGGGACGTCTTTTGGCGGGCGGAGAGTTGAGGACGCTGACCTCCTGGACGCCTGACATCGCCGATTGCAGCGTCCGCGGTATCGGCGTGGCGCTCATGCTCAGCGTATGAAGGCGGGGCGCCATGTTCCGCAGCGCCTGCTTCAGCTTGACACCGAACCGGTGCTCCTCGTCGATCACCAGCAGCCCGAGATTGGCGAAGCTGACGCTCTTGGCCGCCAGGGCCTGGGTACCCACAACCACCGCGACCTGACCGCTCCGCAGCCGCTCCTTCACCGCTCTCGCCTCCGCCGCTCCGACCATTCTCGAGAGGTGGGCGACGTCGAGGCCGGTTCCCGCAAATCTTCTGCTGAACGTCTCGTAGTGCTGACGTGCCAACACCGTTGTTGGCGCTATCACCGCCACCTGCTTCCCGCAGAGGGCCGCGGCGGCGCAGGCCCGCAGGGCCACCTCTGTCTTGCCGAAGCCGACGTCGCCGCAGACAAGGCGATTCATTGTTCTCCCCGACGACAGGTCGCCGAGCACGTCGCGGATGGCGGCAGCCTGGTCGGGAGTCTCGGTATAGGGAAACCGCGCCGCGAACCGGGCAAGGTCGGCGCGAGAGGGTTTTATGATCGCGGCAGGCTGGCTGGACCTGGCATTGGCAAGGTCCCTCAAGCGCTTGGCCAGCCTGTCGATATCGCGCAGCGCCGCCTTGCGTCGGTTGAGCCACCCATCGCTGTTCAAGCGATCCAGCGGCACTGCACCGGGTTCCGAGCCGTAGCGCCATATCCGCCCAAACTCACCGATCGGAACCAGCAAGGAAGCTCCGTCCTGATATTCCAGCCTGACGACATCCTGCTGCTGACCGGCCAACTCGACCTGTTCGACCGCCGCCAGCATGGCGAGGCCATGGTCCTCATGGACGACGACGTCGCCAATGCGCAACTCGGGTTCGAGTATGCTGGTGGCCGCGCTGCCGTTTGCTTTCAAGGCGTGGCCAAACAGGTCGGCCGCGGCCACCACCGCGATGCCAGATTGCTCGTCGACAAAGCCTTCGTCGAGAACGATCTCGGCCTTGAGAAGAGAGCCCCTTGGGGCCGAACGGATCCGCGGCCAGTCCGCCACTTCCCCCATTCGCCGACCAAGCTTCCGATCGAGCAGACGATCGGCTCGCTGCAGTTCGGAGGCCTCGCCCGCGAATGCCACGGTGACACCCGACCTTGTCTGCCTTTCCGCAAATTCGGCGAACCGATGCCCGGATCGCGCCTGCTGGAAGAATTTGGGAACTCGCGCGGCAGAAACGGCGAGACTCGTGCCGTGGCGTTTACGGACTGCGACGTCCCATTCTTGACGCGACAGGTAAAACTGTTCCGGCAAGGGTTTGGCGGGCGCGGCAACCTCCTGCCTTGCACCACGAGCATCTTCGATCAGGCCCAGGAAGCGGTCGAGCGGCGCGCCTTCGAGACCTTCCGCGATGGAGACACAGGCGCCGGATGCCACATCGAAGACCGACGGCATGCTGCCGTACAACGCGACGAGGCGTTCTTCCATCGACGTCTCGCGCATCGCTGCCAACTCAGGATGATCCCCCGTTGCGAAAATCAGCTCGGATGCTGGCCCAACCGTGACCGACTCGCGCGACTGTTCGCTAAGCTGGCTGATGGGGTCATAGGTCTTGAGTTCCCGGATGCAGCTATCTGTACCAATGACGACGCGAACCGGGTGATCGGCGCCAGCAGGGAATATGTCCATGAGGTCGCCCCGAAAGGCTATCTCGCCCGGTTCGTCGACCCTTTCGTCGACACCGTATCCAATCGCCTCTGCTCTCGTTCGGAAACCATCCGGGTCGAACTCTTGTCCGAGTTCCAGAATTGTAAAACCGCCAGCAATGACTGGTGCGGGCGGCACCCGCTGGAGAGTAGTCTCGATCGACAGAACCACGATGCGCGGACGTTTTGGCTCGCTCGCGATCTCACGCAGAGCGCGAAGCCTCCGCCCCATATTGGCGCGTGTCGGCCATACCCTGTCGTAAGGCAGGCAATCCCAGGACGGCAGGAAGATGACGTCCGCGCTCGGCAGAAACTGACGCAAAGCCGCAGCGGCCTCTTCGGCACTGCGTTCCGAGGCGGCTATATGGACAATATGCTTGTTTGGACCGCTCTCAAGGGAGTCGGCCAGCGCCGCCGCGATTGCGGCGGAAGGCGAGGCGCCCTGGTCTCTCGCGAGGTCCCCGTCATTCGACGGGTGATCCATTTCTTCGATGATTTCCGTCCGCGAAATGGGTCTGTTCACTGAGGTCTCACCTTGCCACCGTCGAGAACGTCAGTGGGACCACTCCGTTCCTGAGGCGCGGATTAAAGTGTTGCAGGCAGTGGCAGCGCGCGCGGTCTTGCGTTCTTATCTGGCGACGCGCCAAAGATGCGCCTCTCGATGAGCCGCTTCTGTTGGCAGCGGTGCCGTCGCGGACGATGGCCGTTTAGCGACCATCCTTCCAGATCTCCCCTATGCTTGAACGAACTTGTAGCGGGCGCTAGGTGTCAGTCTTGCCGACCAGCGGGCTAGAATGGCCGCCTTGCTCGGAGACCTGGCTAGAACCCGTATGGAAGTCAGAGAGGCCGCCGCCGTCCGCGCTCATAGAAGAGGCACCGTGGGCGTGTGGCTTCAGGAGCTTCGCTTCCCGGACCAAGGACGACCAATTGAGCCCTAGCAGGGCTATCAGTTCGCGGGCGTCTTTTTCGCTGACGCTGGTTTCCTTGATCAGGCGATCAATGAAAGCTGTCTTAGGCTCATCCATGGCGAACTCCCCGAAGAGTCCGACTAACCGCGAATGCCTACCCTACGTTCCGGCGGAGCTGCGTTAGGTATGAAAACGTACAAAGCCGTGGGTGCGTTTGTTCCATGGGCTGCGGTTTTGATCGCGCCTTTGGCAAACCAGGTTCTGCTCATTCGGATTTCACCGCCATCCGGAACTTTTGGCTGGGATAAAAGTTCGGTGGGCAACATCAGCTAGGTAGCCATTTTGTCCCCCTCTTCGTCCTCGGATGTACTTATCCGCAAGCTTCAGACCATCTCGGACATTCGAGAAGCCGAAATCGCGGTTTTGAAAAGCATACCGATTCAGGAGAAAGATTTTTCGGCCAACCACGACCTGGTGCGTGAGGGTGACCATCCTGTTTACTCGTTTGTCGTCCTGGATGGTTTGGTCGGGTCCACCAAATACACAAGCGAAGGAAAGCGACAGATCACGTCTTTCTTCGTGGCCGGGGACATTCCCGATCTGCACGGGCTGCATCTGTCGGTCATGGATTGTAATTTCTCGACCATGACGCCGGCCCGAGTGGGCTTCATGCGACACGATGTTCTCCGCAGCATCTGTGACCAGCACCCTCGCATCGCCACCGCTTTCTGGCGGTCGACGCTGATCGACGCCGCGATGTACAGGGAGTGGGTCACCAACGTTGGAAGACGTGAGGCTTACACCCGCATGGCTCACATTTTGTGCGAACTCATATTTCGCTTGCGGGCGGTGGGACGCATTCAAGATCACATTGCGGATATTCCCATAACCCAAGCCGCACTTGGCGACGCATTGGGTCTGTCAACGGTCCACGTCAACCGAATGCTTCAGGAACTACGACGTGAAGGCCTGATCGCCACCACGGGGTCGAGAATGCATGCAATCGACTGGCCCGGCCTCACTCACGCAGGGGATTTCGACACGACTTACCTGCATCAAAAGAACCCGGCAGATTAGTGGTGACGGAAGCTCTCCCATGGCACGATTTTTCTTTGACACCGGCGATCGCGATTTGGTCTTGCAGGATGAGATAGGTGTCGAATGCGCTGGCCTAGAAGAGGTGCGCCGAGTCGGATTCGAGGGCCTTATCGATCTTACGAGAGACGCATTGAAAAGCGTCGACGGCCAGAAATTGTTTGTCGAGGTGCGTGATGAAAATGGCGACAAGGTTCTGCGGCTAAGCCTCTCGCTTCAGATCAAATTGATGAGATGAATTCGGCCGATTTTCGCGCCATTATCGGATCAGCCCCCCACCCAACCAGCTTCAACATGGCCATCGGACTGCATCGAGCGAGAACTCTCGAAGGGCCGCGAGCCATAGGATCGCTCAGGGCTCGGTCATGGAGTGGATCCATCGATGCAAGCGGGTGGGCGGTTTAATCTATGTAAGTGCGCCTAGTCGGCGACCGGATTAAGTATCAGCCTGGAGCAAAACATGACAATTGTCGCTTCTTGGACCCTTCACCCCACCAGATCAGACCGACACGAAAGAGGTCCCATGTCCCTGGAGGATCGGTGTGATGGCTGACCACCGTCGCAAGCTCAACGCGTCCGATCCGGCGCTTGCGGAGCAGACACAGCCCGCTACCGACCCTGGCGGCTCGTCCTTGCCATGTTCTGGCGAACAGACGAACCTGGTCGACCTTGTTCCCGCATTGCGGGCATTCGCACGTTCGCTCAGCGGCAGCATCGACGAAGCTGACAATCTTGTCCGAGAAACACTGGTCAAAGGGATTGCAGATCTCGATGGTCTTGACGGAAGCCGGGTAAAGCCCTGGATCTTCGCCACCATGCGTAGGGCTTCCTTGGCCAGGCTTGAAGGCACAGCCCCCCAGCCTCGAGGACCGGCGAGCTGCTTGTCAGAACCTTTTGCCACGGACACACAGGAACAGATGGAAGCCGGCTCAAGGATAGCGCATGCCATTGACCTCCTGGCGGATCCGGAGCGGCAGGCGATCGTTCTGGTTTGCATGCTCGGACTGTCCTATGAAGACGCCGCCGACATCTGCGATTGCGACACAGCCACCATCAAAGGCCGGATACAGGATGCGAGGACAAGAATGGCTGTCCTGTCGGGTGTCCCGGCGGAAGCCACGCCTGAAATATCGAATTGATGGTGAGCAAAGCGCGGCAGTGTTCAACGCAAAAAATTCGGAATGCCTATCAGGCAGCCACGCATCACTTGCCCTGAGATAGCCTATAGCTCAACCGCCGGTTTGTTATCCATGACAGGGAACCATGAGGGGATCCGCCGAGTTCGACCCTCGGACAAGTTCGGGTTCCCAACATGGAAGAAATCGGCAAGGCGCAACAGAAGGCCATAGCCCGTCTCATACGTCAGTGGATTGCATCGGACGCCAGCCGTCGCCAGCTTCGCCAGTTGCTGGACCTACCGACCGATGCGGACATGCCGCGCGAGCATCGGTCGTTGCTCGACGAACTCGACCGAAAGCTCGACGAATAAATGCATGCTTGCCGAGACACGGACGCTCAGTCGTCATCTTCCCAGCGGCTGCCGGGACAGCTGTTCAAGCTCGTTCTCGTCCGTGATCCCGGCTTGGTAGTAAGCAAGGATGCGCGATGCGCGCCGTTCTCTCTCGGCTTCAGTCTCGTTCTTGAGATTGCTGCGTGCAAGGACACGGCTCAGTACGGCAAGTTCCGATGGGGTATAGGCATCCCTATGCATTTCATCCCGCCCATGCGCTGCAAGAAACCTACAATAAGGATTCTCCGGCGCGCCCTAACGCTGGTCGGGACAGAATGTTCCATGGATTTTCGTGGAAGGAGAAAAAGCTTATCAGCGCTAGATGTGAGTTTCTGGGGCTTGCCGAGCGTTTAAAAGCTGCGAAACGGCGGTTATGATTTGCGGCAGAAAGAAGGGCTTGGTGATCATAATGCTGTTGGGCACTCCTTCCGCTCCCCAGTGTACCGCGCTGTCGCCGCTCATATAGACAACTGGGATGGTCGAGTTGGACCTACGCAAATGCCGGGCGATCTCCCACCCGGATTGTCCCGGCCCCAAACGGGTGTCGGTGAGCACGGCCTTGAACCTGGTGGGATCGGGGTCGAAGGCCGCCAGCGCCTCGGCAGCATTTCGAACGCCGACGACCTGAAAGCCAGCCTCCTCCAAAGCTGACTCGAGGTCGAGCAGTATCATCGTCTCGTCTTCGACGATCAGAACAACGCCATCGCTCACCCGGGATATCCCCAAGTCGCCACCGCTACTACGATCTCGGCGTCAACTTGGTTCCATATGACACGCATCGGCCTGTTGTCACCGCGACCTCGCGGCGGAGTCATGAGAAGCCCGCCTCGGAAAGCCGAGACGGGCTGAAGCTGCTTCGACAGCCTCGAAGGCCAAGACAAGGGAGGATTGTAGGCCCGCGACCGAACCTTGAAGTGCAGCGAATGTTCCCCTGGATGTAGGCTCTTATTCGATTAGCCTCCGCGGCAGCCCGCCTCCAATGCGGGGCATTTCGTTTTTGCTCAAGATTTCTCCTGATCTCCAGAAGCTTGCTGGATTTCCGTCATCACCTGCCGGGGATCGACATTCTCGGCCAGTTGCGGCAGCTCCTGATCGGCCGGTGTGGAGACATTGAGGCGCTCCGTCAAAGCAGCCACCATTTCGATGAGCCTCGTGGTTTCGTGCTCGTTGAGAAGGCTGATCTGCAGATCCAGCTCCGCTCGGCGCTCGCTGTGTTCGGCCATCCTGTTTTGGTTGATCAGCACGAAGGTGGACAGGAAGATCGCCTCGACCGAAGCCACCATGGCCAGGATCACAAAAGTTGGGTCCCAAGCTGGGACGGCCGGTATCAGGCCAAGGTTCGCAAGGATCCAGGCGACCAGAATTGCGAGATGCAAATAGACAAAAGGCATGCTTCCCGCGAAGCGCGAAATGATGCCGGCAATTCGCACCTGAACGCCTTGGTGCTCCTCCTGTTGTCGCCTGTGGTCGACCAGAGCCTGTATGTTCTGCTGAAGGACGGACTGCATGTCGGCGGGATGCTGATCGTTCATCTTTGAAAGCCCGGTTTGGCCAATGTCATCCGAGCGTTGCTCATCGCCCGCCTGGCACGTCCGGCGAGGCTGCACCGCCTGAACTCGCGGGCTCATGGCCGCCGGTCTCTTCAGACGAGGAGTGCCGTCCTGCAATCGTGTCCACCATGGCGATCACCGCCCCCGGGGCGCTCTGATGAACCATATGGCCGGCGCCCTCAACGACGTCGAGGAGGGACCCACCGACCTCCGCATGCAGGCGTCGTGCCTCCCCCTCGGCGTCGAACAGCCGGTCTCCAGAACCCGCCAGGATGCCTGTCGGGACACCAATGTCCGTGTAGCTGGCCTTCGTCAGCAGGGCCGCCGCCAGCATCGATGCCGATTCCGAACACACCGCCCGCAGTTGGGAAGGGCGGCTGGCGATATCTTTTGCGAGAACGGCGAAGTCGGCAGCGACATCCGCTGGGTGGAAGATCTTCTGCATCGTCCAAGGCCAGGCAAGCCTCACAAGCACCGGCAGCAAGGTGTGGCGAAACGCGGTGCCGACGAATGGCAGAGCCGGGAGGGCGGCCAGCGCAAGATCAAGCCGCGGCGGCGGATAGTAATAGCCGGAGACCAGCACGACGCCGGCAACCGAACGAGAATGCCTGCGCGCCAATTCGAGGGCTACCCAAGCGCCCCACGAATGTCCAAGCACGATGTAGTTCTCGATACCCAGCCTGCCGGCGGCGGCATGTATGAGATCGGCTTGGTCGCGGGCAGACCACCGCCGGCCGCGCGACCGCGTGCTTCGCCCGAAGCCCGGCCGATCAAATGCGAGTACCCGATAGGTTTTTGCCGCCTGATCGAAGATGCCGCTCGACTTGAAATCCTGTGCCATGGATCCGTTTCCATGCAGCAGAATGAGCGGCATGCCGGTGCCGGCTTCGATAAAATGCAGGCGAAGACCGTCAACCTCCATGACATGGCCGTGCGCCCGGCCAACAAGCGCACGTTTGGCGCGGGCGTGATTGTACCCGGCAAGTGCCGATAATGCGGCGATGAGCAGCACGGTCGATAGCTTCGGTCCATCCCTGTCGAACGCCATGCCCATGCCTGCCAGCAACTGCCCTGCCCGGTGCCCTGCCTGCCCAAACCTTCGGAGTGGCGGCTTGTTCCGCTGGACAAAGACGACGCTTTGTAGCCGGCTCAAACGGCCTAGGCGGTAAGCTCTCTATGGGCATGGGACGCGGCGATGGCAGCTTGTCCAAACGCGACCGCAATCTGATTCAGCGCTTTCACAACGTCGCCGATGGCGTACATGCCGGCGACGGAAGTCTGCTGGTGCTCATCGACCGTGACGTAGCCCTCGGCGCAACATCTCGCGCCGACGGCCAGGGCGAGGTGCGAGCGCACCTTGCATCCCAAGGCCGCGTAGACTGCATCGAAGCGGCAGGTCGCTCCATCCTGCAAAATCGCCGCACAACCGTCAACAGCCGGGCTGAGCCTGTCGAGAGTGTGACGGATGACTATCCCTCTTTCGCCCGCCGCGCGACGCGTGCTGGTTGAAAAGTCCGATGCGTGGGTCCCCAGCATCGTTACGTGTGGTGTGAATCGGCTGAGGAAAATGGCCTCGTGCAAGGCGCTGTCACCCTGCCCCACGACCGCTATCTTCCGGTCGATCACCTCATATCCGTCGCACACCGGACAAAGCCGAACGACACCGGCCGCAATTGCCTCCGCCAAGCGGGGCAATTCGGGTGTCGTGTCGACAATCCCGGTCGACAGGAAAACCTTACGCGCGCGGATTGCGCCGATCGAGGTCTCAGCATCAAAGCCTCCCTCGCCAGCGGCCAGCGAAAACACCTGCCCCCGCATCAAGGTTGCTCCGTACAAGCTCGCGTGGCGGCCAAGCCGATCGAGAAGGTCGGGGCCAGTTATCCCTTCGGGAAAGCCCGGACAGTTATGGCTTTTCGGGATCAGAGCGGCACGGGGCTGGCCGGCATCGACCACCAGCACGCGATGGCGAAAACGGGCGAGATATTGGGCCGCAGTCAGTCCCGCTGGCCCGCCTCCGACGATCAGCACATCTTCAGCGTCGGCGAGCGGGTGACCGGCATGGCTTTCACCGCAGGTTTGCTCCATCAGCGGCGAACTATCTGGTTCGTTCGATGTTCCAGCACGACACGCGGAGAGACCGCATAAGCCCGGCCGGCTTCAGCCGCAGCCAGAGAGCTTCGATCTCGTTGTCACACCGGTCCTGCTCGGCGTCGAAACCTTCTTACCGCTTCGGGGTTAATCCTGACGGACGAGGTGAGCACCTGCGAAACACAACCGCTGACCTCGTCCTCAAACGACGTCGGGCGGCTGGCAGGCCATGAATGATATGAGTGAAGAGCTGAGGCCGCCGACAAAGGACGATGCCGAACTCGCTCAAACGGGGAGCGCCATTTTATGAATGGATGCCTCAAGGCTTCAGATGATCCGGGTCGCTACCTTTAACGTAAACGGCGTCAACGGTCGATTGCCGGTTCTGCTCAAATGGCTGGGTGAGACGCACTACGACATCATCTGTCTCCAGGAATTGAAAACATCGGACGAAAAGTTTCCTGCCGATGCCATCAGCAACGCCGGCTACGGGGCGATATGGCACGGACAGAAGTCGTACAACGGCGTAGCCATTCTCGCTCGGGGCAAGCAGCCGCATGAGCGTCGGCGCGGGTTGCCCGGTGACGCCGATGACACGCATAGCCGTTACATCGAGGCGGAGATCGACGGTCTCGTCGTTGGTTGCCTATACCTGCCCAACGGCAACCCGGCGCCTGGTCCGAAGTTCGACTATAAGCTCCGCTGGTTCGAGCGGCTGATCGACTACGGACGGCTCCTGATCAAGGACGCGCCCGCCAGCCTGCTTTGCGGCGACTACAACGTGGTGCCGGCGCCGATCGACGCCGCGGTTCCGGCACGATGGCTGGGCGACGCCGTCTACTTCCCGGAGAGCCGACAGGCTTACGCCGACCTGCTTGCCGATGGCTGGACCGACGCCGTCAGGCTGATCCGTCCCGAGAGAGGCGTCTATACCTACTGGAATTTTTCCTATCGGGGCGGTTACGACCGCAGTTCCGGCCTTCGCATGGACCATCTTCTCGTGAGCCCCTCGCTCACGAACAGGCTGGCCGGCGCGGGCGTGGATGAGACGGTACGGGGATGGGACAAGCCAAGCGATCACGCGCCAGCCTGGATCGAACTCGACTGGCCCCGGTGAACCGAGACATCGGGCTTCAGCCAGACCGCATGACGCCAGGTTCGTCCGCCTCTCTTAATCGTTGCGAATCCTCGGGGGCGGCGACCAGATCCTGGAATCCAAGTGTGACGACGAGATAACCCGCCTCGTCGTAGACTTTCGTCACCCAGTTGGTCGGGTCCGCGCCATCGATAATTCCGTCAAGCATGGCCTCCTTGGCTGCGCGCTTCGCCTCTTTGATGGCCTCATCCCGATCAGCCATGTCGGCGAAGATTGCAGGCTGGGACATGCCTTCGATAAACTCGAAGCGAAATTTCGGCATCGATCCCTCCTGTCGGTGGTGATAACGGATCGGCCATTGCTGGCAGGGTGACGGTCAACGCCACCGTTTCGAAAAGGATGCACCGATTGTGCGTGCCTGCACCGGAGGTCAGGCAGCGTTGCTGGCTTCCGTTTGCCAGTCGTCCTGCCAACGCGCGCGCACGGCAATCATCAGCATGGCCGATTCCGTGATCCCGGTCTGGAACAGCCTGATCAGCTCTCTCGCGATGGAGTGAGCCGCCGCGGTGTCCGGCAAAATGGCAAACTCCTGGCACATCGCGTCGAAGACCGCGCGAAGCGTGTCCAGGTCATTCGGGTAGAGGGTATCCGTGCGAATGGGTCGGTCAAGCATCAAGCGTCTCCAAACGAGCGAGAGTGCGATGGTCTCCCAAGCAGCGGAGCCCGTTACATGCCCGCTGACCTCTCGCTTATGCGGCACAGCGCACGACGTGTCGCTAACCTATGATGGACCGAGGCAAGTTCGCGCACAAAAGATCCAATTGCGTATAGCGACGCGGCTAGCGCCACGCCCAATGGAAGCTGCACGACCGTTGGAGCCGAGAGTGTTCTAAAGTTCAAGGCGACCAAAGGGACATCGTAGATGTTTCTTGCCGTTCAAGCCGCGTCTCGTCGTGTGTCACTCAAGGTGTTCGCGCGAACCGCCGGCCTGCCCGTCAAAGAAGCGTGCGGGCCGCAATGGAACTCTTGGCCGTCAACCGCATTATCCAGTCCGGGCAAAACGGGGGCGATATGGGGGGCACTTCAGGCGATCGTCAATCTGAGCTGCAGCGCTTCGAGCTGTTGGCGGCGCTGGGCGACCGGATTCGCGAGATTACTGATCCTGCCGAACTGGCCCACGCTGCCGCGGAACTGGTAGGGAGACATTTCGATGTCAGCCGAGCCGGATACGGCACGATCGATCTTGAGAAAGAAACCATCACGATCGAGAGGGATTGGAACGCGCCAGGCATCAAAAGCCTGGCTGGGACCCTGAATTTCAGGAACTACGGCTCGTATATCGAGGACTTGAAGCGGGGCGACACCGTTGTCTTCGAAAATGCCGAGACAGACCCGCGAACAAGGGATCATGCAGAGGCTCTCAAAGCCATCAGCGCCCAATCCGTCATCAACATGCCGGTTACCGAGCATGGCGGTTTGGTGGCGCTGCTATACCTGAACCACTCCGCGCCCAGACGCTGGGCCAAGGAGGAGGTTGCCCTTATTTCGGAAGTGGCGGACCGGACGCGTACCGCCATAGAGCGGCTTCGCGCTGAGCGAGCGCTGCGTGAGAACGCCGAACGCCTGGCTTTTCTCGACCGTCTTGGAAGGGAGATTGCCCTCGCGGCCGACGCCGACGCCGTCATGGCGATCACCACTCGTCTGTTGGGCGAACATCTTGCCGTCTCGATTTGCGCCTACGCCGACATGGAGCAGGACCGGGACCATTTCACCATCCGTGGCGACTGGAGCGCACCCGGCTCGCCCAGCATCAGAGGGTATTACAGTCTTACCGATTTTGGTCGCCTGGCGGTCACCAATCTCAGCGCCAATCGGCCGCTCATCATCAACAACAACCTCGAGGAAATTGCACCCGAGGAGGCAAAGACCTTTCAGGACATCGGCATAACGGCAACCATCTGCATGCCCTTGGTAAAACAGGGCCGGCTGACCGCCCTGATGGCCATTCACGACAAGCAGCCCCGCGTCTGGTCACAGCGCGAACTGTCCTTGCTGACGGAGGTGACGGAGCGGTCCTGGGCTCACATCGAGCGCGTTCGCTCGGAACAGGCGGCCCGGGCCAGTGAGGAGCGCCTCCGGCTCGCCACGGACGCAGCCGCTATCGGGACCTGGGACTACGATCCCGTCACCAAGGCGCTGCGGTGGGATGACCGGTGCAAAGCCCTTTTCGGCCTCCCGCCAGACGCGGAGGTAACATATGAAAGCGCGTTCCTGGCGGGTATTCACCCAGAAGATCGGGCCCGCGCCGACGAGGCCGTACGCCAGGCGCTCGCGCCGGGCACGTCTTCCCGCTACGACATCGAATATCGGACGGTCGGCTTGCACGACGGCAAGGAACGCTGGATTGCGGCAGCGGGCGAGTCGCTTTTCCAGTCAGGGCGCGCGGTCCGCTTCATTGGTACCGTCATGGATATCACCGCGCGAAAGCGGGTGGAGCATCAGCTTCAGATGATGAACGTCACCGCTGCCGCGGTAGCGGCCGAGCTCGACGTGGAGCGGATTGTTCAAACGGTAACTGATGCCGGCGTAGCGCTGTCGGGCGCACAATTCGGAGCTTTCTTCTACAATGTGATCGACGACAAGGGCGACAGCTACATGCTCTACGCCCTGTCGGGCACACCTCGCTCCGCGTTCGAAAATTTTCCAATGCCTCGCAACACGGCGGTGTTCGACCCCACTTTCCGCGGGACAAGCGTGGTGCGCTCCGACGACATCCTCGCCGACCCCCGCTACGGCAAGAACTGGCCCCGCAAGGGAATGCCGGAGGGCCATCTGCCAGTGCGTTCCTATCTTGCGGTACCGGTCGTCTCGCGTTCGGGAGAGGTGCTGGGCGGCCTCTTCTTTGGTCATGCAGAGATCGGCGTCTTCGCCGAACAGCAAGAGAAGGCCTTGCTGGGGCTTGCGGGCCATGCCGCGACGGCAATCGACAATTCTCGACTGTTCAAGGCGCTGCAGACGCTCAATGGCACCCTTGAACAACGTGTCATGGACGAAGTCGCCGAACGCACCAAAGCAGAAGAGCACCTGCGGCAGGCCCAGAAGATGGAAGCTGTCGGACAGCTTACCGGTGGCATCGCGCACGACTTCAACAATATGCTGGCTGTCATCATCGGCGGACTGAACCTTGTGCAGCGCAAGCTCAGAAACGGCGATACCAACGTCCACCAGTTCGTGACCGGCGCGATCGATGGAGCCCAACGTGCTGCAGAACTTACCAAGCGGCTGCTTGCCTTCTCCCGCCAGCAACCTCTGGCGCCCAAGCGCCTGAATCCAAATCGCCTCGTCTCGGATATGAGTGAATTGCTGAGCCGGACGCTTGGGGAGACAATCCAAATCGAGACCGTGCTCGCCGCGGGAATTTGGCATGTGGAAGTCGACGCAGGGCAGCTGGAAAGCGCGTTGCTCAACCTTTGCGTCAACGCGCGGGATGCCATGCCCGCTGGTGGAAGGCTGACCATCGAGACATCCAATGCCCATGTCGACGACCGGTATGCGAGAGAAAACGCAATACCCTCCGGCCAGTATGTGATGATAGCTGTCACGGACACCGGAACCGGCATGACTGCTGACGTGTTGGCCAGAGCCTTCGATCCGTTCTTCACCACAAAGGGGGTTGGCAAAGGCACCGGGCTGGGGCTCAGCCAGGTTTATGGATTTGTTCGCCAGTCCGGCGGCAGCGTCAAGATCTATTCCGAGCAGGGTATCGGAACCACTTTGAAAATCTATCTGCCGCGCTCGCACGGCGACGTGGTCGACAGCCCGGCCGAGTCCGTGGCGGGCGAGCACCCCGGCAGTGAGGACGAGATCATCATGGTTGTCGAGGATGAAGATCGCGTCCGGCTGATGGCTGCGGAGGCGCTGCGGGAACTGGGCTATTCCGTGTTGGAAATGCAAGGGCCGCGGGACGCGCTGGCGGCCGTCGCAAGCGGGCAAGTGCCGTCGCTTCTGTTCACTGACGTCGTCATGCCGGAGATGTCCGGCCGGGAACTGGTGGATCAGGTCAAGAGCATGCACCCGTCGCTAAAAGTGCTCTACACCACCGGCTACACACGAAACGCGATTGTCCACAACGGCACACTTGATTTTGGAACGGAGCTTTTGACCAAGCCCTACACGATTGACGAATTGGCAGAGAAGATCCGTAAGGTGCTGGATCGCAAGTGAATGGTCACTGCCCGAGGCACACCAAATCCTCTCTCCGCTTCAGTTGCTTTACGGGACACGGCGCTTGGGCGGAATTGATGCCTTCGGCAAGACAACTGCCGTACCGCAGAGGCTATTGGGGCTTCGTGCACCCAACGGTGAAACCTTTTCCCTACTCGCAGCTTGTTTGCGACACCGGAGGAAACGATCGTGTCAAGGCGAGATGGAGAAATGGGGGATCAACCGACCAAGAGGCGTCGTACACGTCCCTTGAAGGGCGAGGACGCGGAGGTCCGGCATGTCGTCGAAACGCATGACCTGTCGCCCGCTCAGGCAAGGGAGCTGGTACGTCGCCACGGCAACGATTGGCGCAAGATCGATGAGGCGGCGAAGTCATACAAGGACAGCACCTGACGGAAGCCTCCAGGTCTCTCGGGAAGACGCTAAATCCTGAAAAGCCTATTTACAGCAGCGGCTCATCCCGCCTGACAGGCTTGTTCGCGAGAGCCCGCGATTTCCAATTGAAAAAGAAGGCCACTGCCTCGGGGGAGTGCAGCGGGCGATCGGCTAGGAGTTGAGGGGACATCTCCACGCTGGGTAAACAACAGATCAACAGCGGATCGGTTCCAACGCTGCTCTCCGTTCATTCGCTTCGCAATACGCGCCCGTGGCAAGGAAACCCGACGCCTAATCTCTTTCCGTGCCTTGTTCATCATCAGAATGATCGATGAATTCCCCCTCTTGCAAGCTCATAACCGGGTATCAACCGTAAACCCAGGCAAGCCATGCTCCCGGCGTATTTGAATGCACCAGCGGCGGATCAGGACCATCACCAGGATTCTCGGCCCTCCCGCAGATGGATAGACGTCCCGGCCTACGCCCTGGATCAAGGTGGCCCGGCGCTGCGCCTTCATCAGAAGTTGGGCCCGGCATTTGCGGATGTCGGGATTGCCGATCAGCTCAAGAAAGTCACGGCCCAATATTCCGAAAAAGCCGCTGTGCATGACGGCGTGAATCAACTGTCGTACTTCGAGCTTGCAACTGCCGTCGAAGTCCTGTCCCGCCGGATCGCTGCCGTCGTTCCCGTGGGGCAGCCGATCGGAATTTATCAACCAAACTCCGTCTGGTACATCGTTGCTGTCCTGGCGAGCATGGCGGCGGGAAGGATTTCGGTTCCCCTCAACGCCCGGGACCCAATCGCCCGTGTCAACGAGATTGTCGGCGTCGCGCGGCTCCGCGCCATTCTTGGCGTTGGACACCGGCATGCGGGTTTACCCGAGGACATCCGGTGGATCGATGTGACTGCCAGCCCCGAGTCGACGGCGCCGCTGTCATCGACGCAATTGCCTGCCGTATCCGTCGATGCACCGGCGATGGTTCTTTACACGTCTGGCAGCACCGGATCTCCAAAGGGCATAGTCAACAGCCAGCGCAGCCTGCTCTGGCGGGTGCACCAATATGCCGATGCGTGTCACATCAATTCCGACGATGTCTTCCTCCCCTTGACCGGGCCGGCCACCATAGCCGGATGTCGAGAAATCCTGACTTCGGTCCTGTGCGGCGCCACTTTGCATATGGTCGACGTGGAAGCGATCGGCCTGCGTGCGGTTCGCGAGCGAATGCAGCAGGTTGGCGCGACGCTTACTTACCTCGTGCCCGCGCTGCTTCGCGCCCTCATGGCCAATGCCCCCGCCGATGCCTTCGGGTCGCTCAGGGTGGTCCGCGTCGGCGGCGAGAAAGTGCTTTGGACCGACATTGCCCTTTTGCGAAAGGCGATTCCTGCTCATTGCCTCGTACAGATCGGCTACTCGTCAACCGAGACGACCGGGTCACAATGGTTTCTGCCTCGCGTTCAACCAAAGAACCAAACGTCCGTGCCGGTCGGCCGGCTCTTGCCAGGAATAGCTTTTGCGATCGTCAACGAGGACGGTGACAGCGTACCGCGGGGCGGAAGCGGGGAACTCGTCATCAAGAGCCCCTACGTCTTGCTCGGCCACTGGGAAAACGGCACCGTCATCCCTGCCGAGGCGGATCCCGATGACCCAAGTCAACGGATATTCGCGACCGGCGATCTCGTCCAATTGGACAATCGGGGCCTGCTGAGGATCGTCGGCCGCAAGGGGCGGCAGATAAAGATCAACGGTCGGCGCATCGAGCCGGCCGAAGTCGAGAGGATCCTGCGCTCCGCCTCGTCAGTCGAGGATGCGGTGACGATCGTGACCGAGGCCAACGAACTGGTCGCTTTCGCGATCCCCAGGAATTCCGCCGGTCCGGCCTTCGCCGACGACCTTCGCCAGCTGCTTGCAAAGACGCTGCCGCCGCCACTGCGCCCGCTGCGGCTCCACAGGGTAGAGGACATTCCGCGCCTGGCAGGCGGAAAAATAGATGTGGCGAAACTCGGGAAAATGGATCTTCTGGCCAAGAAGCCTACCCAAGTTGCCGATCCACCGATTTCAGGCAGCGATCTCAAGGCCCATCAAGCAGTGCAGAATGCCTGGACCAGGGTCCTCAACACGCGGGCAGCCGTCGGGCGATGGGATGAAGCGGGAGGGGACTCGCTGAAGCTGCTCCACTGCGTCATGGAGATCGAGAACGAAATCGGCCAGGAACTGGATCTTGAGGCATTTACCGTCGGGATGAGCGCCGAAGCGATGGTCAGCGCGGTCGCGTCCGCACAAGCCGGCAATGCGCCCGATCATGTGCTGGAGCATGATCGGCCTTTTCTCTTTCTGTTTCCCGGCTCCGTGGGCTATGGGCCTAGTCTTGCAGCCTTCGCCTCAGCCATGGGCAAAGTCGCAACGGTCCGTCCGATAAGATATCCCAACCTCGCGACGATTCTCAGCGGCCAGAACGATCTTGCCGCCATGGTGGACGCCGCGCTTGAACAGATCAACCGCATCCAGCCGTCGGGCCATGTAAGGCTTCTCGGCCACTCGCTCGGCGGAGCCGTCGCATTCGAAGTTGCCGTGCGCCTGCTGAAGGAGGGAAGGTCCGTCAAGTTTGTCGGTATCCTCGACACCAGCCTGGCTGGCGAGCGGAGCCGTCCGTGGGAGACAATCACCCGCACCTTGCGTCGGGTCCGGTCCAACCGCATGTCACCCTATCGAATGGCCTGCCGTGTTTTGGCGAAGCTCACGGTCAAGGTCGGCCAGGAAGCTCGTCTTGCCCAAGCCATCGACCACTTTTCCCGAGGACAATTCAACGCAACCAGCTTCCGCATCAAGCTGGAGTTGCAGGAAGTCTTGCGTGCGCAGGCCTTCTTCCGTTGGTTGGAGCAGCCAAGAACGGTGCTCCCGATCACCGGAACGCTGTTCCGTTGCGCGCGACCGGGAATGCCTCTTGCCATCGGATGGGATCGGGTGTTCGCGGACCTGCAGGTCATCCCGATTGCCGGCAACCACATTGATCTGGTCGTCGAGCCTCACATCGGCGTCAATCGTCCGCTGATCGAGGAGGCGGTCGCTCGCACTTATTCGCCGGCCGAGTCTTCAACCATGAAAGGCAGCTTCGCGTGACTTCGCGGTTCGGCAAGGATGTTCTGGCACTGGATGCGGCCGCGGAGGTCGACCGCATCGTAGCATCCGTGCGCGAGCAGGTATTGGTCACGCTCCGCCGGCGCGGAGTGGTGGTCGGGCTCTCAGGCGGCATCGACAGTTCGGTGGTCGCGTCGTTGTGCGTGGCTGCCTTCGGCAAGGACAGGGTGCTCGGGATCTTCATGCCGGAGCGTGACTCGTCCGGGGACTCGCTGAGGCTGGGGCGCGTTATCGCCGGTCAGCTGGGCATCGACACCATCGCCGAGGACATTGCGCCGGCGCTCGACGCCATCGGTGCCTATAGCCGGCAGATAGAGGCCATTCGCACCGTTGTTCCGGACTACGGCGAAGGGTGGAAATGCAAGCTGGTGCTGACCTCGGTGCTGGAGAGCAAAGGCCTCAATATCACCCGTCTCACCGTTCAGGATCCCCAGGGGAAGATCGATACCGTGCGCCTGTCAGGAGCGGCCTATCTGCAGATAGTGGCCGCGACCAATTACAAGCAGCGCATTCGCAAGATGACTGAGTACTATCACGCGGACCGTCTCGGCTATGCGGTGGCGGGCACGCCTAACCGGCTCGAATATGATCAGGGTTTTTTCGTCAAGCAAGGCGACGGAATCGCTGACCTGATGCCGATCGTCCACCTCTACAAGACGCAGGTCTATCAACTGGCGGAATATCTCGGTGTGGACGGGGAGATCCGGCGCAGGCCGCCGACGACCGACACCTTCTCCATGGCGCAGAGCCAGGAGGAGTTCTACTTCGCCCTGCCCTATCATCAGACGGACCTATGCCTCTACGGCGTGAACCATGGCATCTGCGCCGATGAAGTCGCTGATGTTGCCGGGTTGTCACCAGACGAGGTCCAGAAGGTCTTCAAGGATATCGAAGCCAAGCGTCGAGCGGCGCGCTATCTGCACGCCCAGCCTTTGCCTTCGGTGCCAATGACGGTGGACTGACGGATGTGCGGGATCGCCGGAATTGTCGCGCTGAGCGCCACTGCCCCACCTCCTTCGCGGGAAGCGCTGTTGCGTATGGTGGGCGCGCTCGCACACCGCGGACCCGACGAGCGGGGGCTGTACCGCGACCGACGTGCGGGTTTGGCGCATGCCCGCCTGTCCGTGGTCGACCTGCTGCACGGCCAGCAGCCACTCGCCGACGTGAGCGGCCTGACATGGATCGTCTTCAACGGTGAAATCTTCAACTACGTCGAATTGCGCGACAAGTTGATCGCGCTTGGTCACCGCTTCCGCACGCGTAGCGACACGGAAGTCGTGCTCCATGCCTACCAGGCCTGGGGCCAGGCCGCCTTTGAACGGATGAATGGTCAATGGGCAGTCGCGATATGGGACTCTGCTGCCGGCCGCCTGATCCTGTCGCGTGACCGCTACGGCATCTGCCCGCTGTATTATTGCGAGCACGGCGGCCGCGTCTTCTTTGCAAGCGAAGTCAAAGCCATTTTCGCCGCGGAAACAGCGATTCCTCGCGCCTTTGATCCGGCAGGAATCGATCAGACGTTCACATTCTGGACGGTGATCCCGCCGCAGAGCGTCTTCGAAGGCGTCAAGGAACTGCAGCCTGGACATATCCGGCTCTATGAAGGTGGCGTGGCACGGGAGACGGCCTTCTGGGAGCCGCATTATCCCCGAATTTCCGCTTCCGACCCTGAATGGTTCACCGGCTCGTGCGATGATGCCGTCGAGGCGGTCCGCGGTGCGCTCGAAGCCGCGACGGCGCTGCGGATGGTGCAGGCCGACGTGCCGGTGGGCTGCTATTTGTCCGGTGGGCTAGACAGCTCGCTTGTCGCGGCGCTCGGGAGACGTTTCGCGGGGGAGCGCTTCCAGACATTCTCCTTGCGTTTTGCCGACGCCGAATACGACGAGACCTATTTCCAGCGTCTGGTTGCCGCCGCGACCGCGAGCGAGCACCACGAGGTGGTGATTTCCCGCCGCGACATTGCAGCGGTTTTTCCCGAGGTCGTCTACCACGCCGAGCGGCCAATCCTGAGGACGGCGCCGGCCCCGCTCTTCCTTCTGTCCAAGTTGGTCCGCGAGCGCGGCATCAAGGTTGTGCTGACAGGGGAAGGCGCCGACGAGATGTTCGCCGGCTACGACCTTTTCCGCGAAGGCAAGGTTCGCCGCTTCTGGGGGCGTCAACCTGCTTCGAGCCGGCGTGCGCGACTGCTTGAGCGACTCTACCCCTATCTGTCGCGCTCACCGGTGCACCAACAGGCCATGGCGCGACAGTTCTTCGGGCGCGATCTTGATGCCTGCGACAGGCCCGGCTTTGCACATGACACGCGCTGGCGCACCACGAGCGCCATCAAGCGCCTATTCTGCCCCGACATGCGCGGCGCCTCGCAGCACCGCAATGCGGTCTCCGAACTGCTCGCCCCTCTCCCCGCCGAATTTTCGCGATGGAGCTTCCTTGCCCAGGACCAGTATCTCGAAATCCGAACGCTGATGTCGGGCTACCTGCTCTCCTCGCAGGGCGACAGGATGCTGATGGCACACTCGGTCGAGGGACGCTTCCCCTACCTCGACGACGATGTCGTGGCGCTCGCGAATTCGCTTCCGGATGCTTACAAGCTGCGCATCCTCGACGAAAAGCACGTGCTCAAGCGAGTGGCGCAGCCGATCGTCCCACCGCAAGTCGTTGCCCGCACGAAGCAGCCCTACAGGGCGCCAAATGCGCTTAGTTTCGTTGGTCATGATGCACCAGATTACATTCGCGAAGCACTGTCGGACACGGCATTGCGCGCGGCAAACGTCTTCGATCCGAAATCGGTGGCTTTCCTGCTTGGAAAGTGCCGGTCCAGGGCCGGCGGCGGCGATCTCTCCAACTCCGACAACATGGCACTGGTCGGCGTGCTGTCGACCCAGCTTCTGCATCAGCAGTTCATCGCGAGCCGCCCGGGCGGAGCGGACAAAGCCGAGCTCAGGATCGACGTTGATCACGAACAGCGGGAAAGGGTCCTGGCATGATCCACGGCGCCGTACCACTCCTGCAGGACTACCTCATCCATTCCGCCGTCCGGCTTGGCGGCAAGATCGCGTTGGTGGCCGGCAAGCAACGTGTCACCTATGCGGAGATCGATGAGCGCTCCGACAGGATCGCGCATTTCCTGGCCGCGGCGGGCGTCGAGCGTGGCGACCGCGTCATGATCTTCGCCGACAATACGGTCGAAACCGTCGTCAGCTTCTGGGCGGTGCTCAAGGCGAACGCCGTGGTCTGCATCGTCAACCCGCTTACGAAAAGCGAGAAGCTTCATTACCTGCTCAACGATTGCCTGCCAGCGGCGCTGATCACGGACAGCCATCTACACTCGATATTCTGCCAACCGTCGCGCGACTGTCACTCGCTGCGGGCGGTGATTGTCTCTGGGACGATCAACGAGGCCGAGTTCAACCGATTGCCGCACGCCGTTCGCTGGGACACGATCGTCGACAGACCTTCTGTTGCGCCGCCGCGCAAATCGATCGACATCGATCTCGCGGCCATCGTCTACACCTCCGGATCCACCGGCGAACCCAAGGGGGTCATGTTGACGCACGGCAACATGACTGCCGCGTGCACATCGATCGCCTCCTACCTGGAACTGCGTGAAGATGAGGTGATCCTCAACGTCCTGCCCCTCGCCTTCGACTACGGGCTCTATCAAATGATCATGGCCTTTCGCACCGGCGCACGGCTCGTCCTCGAACGCTCCTTCGCTTTTCCGGCGCAGATCCTTCAGGTGATCAAGGACGAGCAGATCACAGGCTTTCCGGGCGTGCCCACGATCTTCGCGGCGCTTGCGGAGCTCAGATCGCTGAAGAGCAACGATTTCGCGAGCATCCGCTATGTCACCAATACCGCGGCCGCCCTGCCGCTCAAGCAGATTGCCATGCTCAGGGAGCTGTTTTCGGGCGCACGCATCTATTCCATGTACGGCCTCACCGAATGCAAACGCTGCAGCTATCTGCCGCCCGACGATCTCGGGCGAAAGCCCCTCAGCGTAGGCATTGCCATTCCCAACACAGAAGTGTGGATCGTCGACGAGAGTGGCAGGCGGGTCGGTCCGGGCGTCGTTGGCCAACTTGTAGTCCGCGGCGCAACGGTGATGAAAGGCTATTGGGGCAAGCCAGAGGCCACGGCAAGGAAGCTGAAGCCGGGGCCGCTGCCGGGCGAGCAGGTCCTCTACACGGGCGACTACTGCCGGATGGACGCTGAAGGCTATTTGTACTTCGTCGGCCGTGGTGACGAGATCATAAAATCACGAGGCGAAAAGGTCGCTCCCAAAGAGGTGGAAAGCGTGCTTATGGACGTCCCTGGGGTGAAGGAAGCCGCGGTCATCGGTGTCCCCGACGACCTCCTCGGGCAAGCGGTCAAAGCATTCGTCGTCATCGAGCAGGGAAGAATTGTCGGCGAAAGGCAGCTCCTGATGGAGTGCCGGAAACGGCTGGAGAATTTCATGGTGCCAAAGACCATCGTCATCGTGCCCAGCCTGCCGATGACCGATACCGGAAAACTCAAGAAAGCGGCCCTGTCGTAGATTGTTTCAGAAGCGCGATCGCAAGTCGCCTTTGCAACGGAGGATGGATTAGATGGATTCCATGATATCGGCCGCGGAAAGCGACGACATTCATATCAACCAGATCCGCAGCTTCCTGGCCTCGAATTTCTACATCGCGGACGTCAAGGCGCTATCCCTCACCGCATCATTGCTCGATCAGGGGATCGTCGACTCGACCGGAGTGCTCGAGGTGATCGGGTTCATCGAAGAGACTTTCGGCATCACAGTGGAAGACAGTGAACTCCTGCCGGAAAACCTCGATTCGATTCAAGGAATCGCGCGGTTCATCGTTCGCAAGAAGAAATGATCTGGCGCAAGAAGCAATGATCTGGACGGTCGGCCCGATACCGGCCGAACGCGGTCATGCCTGCCGCCTGGCCCCTGCCAGGACCACCCGCACTTCACCGGCATGGTTGGCGAAGGTGCGTATCTGCTCGTAGCCCTTGCTGCGCTCCAGAAGACTTATGACCTGGCGGTCCTGACCAAGCCCCACCTCGAACAGCAGGACGCCGCCTGGTCGGAGGTAGCGCAGCGCGTCCTTGACGACCCGCATATGAATGCTGAGCCCATAAGGACCGGCCGCGAATGCCTCTCGCGGCTCAAGCACGACCAGATGGCGGCGATCACCCTCGAGCCGCTTCTCCGAAATGTAGGGCGGATTGCAGACGATGGCATCAAGCGTGCCGTCGAGCTCCAGTCCGGACACGCCTTCGAACAAATCACCCTGATGCACTGAAATCCGGTCAGTCAAGCCATGATGAACGACATTTCGTCGCGCCGCGCCGATACAGCCGTCGGTAAGATCGCAGGCCCAAACTCGCACGGATTGGATATGGCTAGCGATCGCGCAGGCCAGGTTGCCGGCGCCACAGCACATGTCGACGACACGCGGCGCCGGCAGATCCATTGCGCGCAGAACATCTACGGCAATGGAGCCGAGCAGCTCTGTTTCCGGCCGCGGCACCAGCGCACCGGGCGCAACCAGGATCTCCATTCCCATGAAGGTGATGCTGCCTTTGTTGTAAGCGCCGGCGACGCTGATCTCTTCGCTCACGACCGTTCTCGCAACGACATCGAAGATATTGCCGCTGCCGGCGACGCCGGCAGGGATTGTCTATTGCACCGCCGCGCTTTCGAGCGCGCTGCTGAATCTGACCTCGATCGTATCACCCGGCGCCACCGCGGTATCCTGGTCGGCCGGCTGCTTGCGCCATTGCGCATCGACGGAGCGGATGATCGTCACCTGGGCCCGCACGGTTTCGCCGCCGATCGGCTGCGGCAAGGCGGATGCTCCCTGCGGCTGCAATTTCTGGCTGACCGCGTGCAGCCTTGCGGTGATGTCGGCAAGGCGCGCCTGTGTATCCCGCAACTCGTTCAACAAACCGGCACGCCTCTGGTTGTCATTGCGCTCGATCTGCCTTGCAAGATCATCCTGTTGGCGCCGAGCCCGCATGAGTTCGACCGAAGTTTCAAGCGCACGGCTCGAGGACAGAAGTACCGCGCGCCGGACATCGGCGAGCCGGTTGTTGGTCAGGTTGCCAGCCTTGAAGAGCTTGGTCACCTGCGCCAAATCCTCTTCATCGGCCTTGACTCCATCGGCTTCGTCCTGCTCGCGCTGGAGCAACGCCTGGACCTGGGTCGCTGCATCCTTGGCGCCCTTCTCCAGAAAGCTCTGCTCCTGCCCGAAATTGTCCAGCGAGAGCTTCAGCCCTTCTGCCTCGGCCTGCGCGATTTCGGTTGCGAGGGAAGAAGACAGCGGAAAGCCCTGGGGGGCCTTCATGTCGAAATCGGGCTGCTTTTGAAGTTCGGCACGTATGCGCGCACTGTGGAAATAGTCCTTGATGTATTCTCCCCAGATCGTCTCATAATCGCGCTGCAAGTCCGTTGGGTCCGGCCCAGCCTGGTTCGCCCGTGCACGCAAGAGGCTGAAGCCGCCGGCGACGGCTATCGCCTGCCGAACCGTCATGAGCGGACGAAAGGCTTGCTGCCCAGGAGCGAGCACTTCGCCAGTCACGTAGATCGGACGGTATTCAGCGATGGTCGCCGTCACGTCGCCGGGCCTGACGACCGCCACCTGCTCACGGCCGTCCGGCATGCGTATGTGGTAGATCTTGGTCGGCAGGATCGCCTGCAAGCGCGTCTGAAGTTCGGACGGAGTCAGGCCGGCGACAGGCACCGTGCCTGCCTCGGCGAGGACGATGGTGCCGTCCATCTGCACCACCGCACGCTGCGTCCGCTCGGGAAGCGAGGTGATTGCGACCTCGATGGTGTCTCCGGGCGAAATTCGATAGATCGTCGCATCCGCTGCCGCAGTCATTGGCAGGGCGCAAAGCATCGCAAGTGTCGCAAGGAAGAATCGGCTAAGGTTGACCATTCGCGACAATCTCCTTCTTGTCCTGGTTTTCGGGCCAGTCGACGCGGGTGACGAAGTCGTAAACCGGTCCACCGGCCACGCCCCAATTGCTGGACCAGATCACCTGTGTGCCGTCCGGCGAAGGTGACGCATGCGTCTCGCTCCAGTAGTCGAAGGGCGCGTTGCGGGTCTGCACGATGCGCCGAACTTCGCCGCTGCCGTCGATGCGCAACGCGATGACTTCCCGTGCATATGGTGCCCAGCCTGGATTGGCCGATATCTCTTCCGGGTTGCCGCCATAGGTCAGGAAGACCCAGCCGGGCCGCTTCAGAGCACGCGACGATGCATGCTCTGCTTCGCCGTATCCGGTCAGGGAGGTCACCTTCCCATCGGACAGTCTTCGCGTGATCACGTGATACTTGTCGGGGCCGGATTTGCTGATGCCAACATAGACCTCGCTGCCGTCGTCATCGAGCGTAAGGTCTCCGTGGCCGGGGCGGTGATGGTCCGTCCACCTCTGTCGCAAGGTGCCATCGGCACTGAAAATGGCCCTCTGCTCGGTGCCATCGGCCAGGTTTTGAAAGCAAAGGATGTTGGTGCCGAGCGGGGAGATGGTGCAGGAGCTGGTGGTTCCGGGAACCTGAGCGAGATCGATGTCCGGGAATTTGAACCGATCCGCGAGATCGAAGGCGAACACCACCGCTTTTCCATCCGCGCGGACAGCGCGGACGGCTATACGGTTGCCGTCACGGCTTGGATTGCCCTTCGACGGCCCGAACTGCAGATCGTGGTATTGAGCCGTGACGAAGACAACGTCTTCGTGGTTTGTCCTTGGCGCCCATGTCGAGATCTTCCGATCCTCAACGCAGATCATCACGTCTGCGTTTCGAGGATGCCATTCGCATTCACCGCCTTTGTCGCGGTGGAATAGCGGAGCATATGTCTTGCCGTCGAGGAAGCACAGCCCGTTGCAGCCATTGGCCAGCACGAGCAGGCTCTGGTCCGCATTCCAGGCTTGAGCGCTCGAATAGCGATGGCTGCAATATTTCGTCCCACACACGACACCTCCCCCAAGTGCGCCGGGTTTAGTGATGCGCATGAAATTCGTGCCGAATGCCGGATCTGTCGCGGGATGCAGATAATCTGGGAGATCCATCGGCATTGGCGCGACGAACGTCGTGGACATGCTGTTTCCCTGGCTGTCGGCCGCCCGCAGCAGGACGGCAAAGGCGATCAGGAGCAGTGCCAATGGAAATGGGTAAAACCTCATGTCATGTAGCTCATTTCGCGACGTACCCGACCTTCGCCGAGGCGCGCCCGCCACCAATCGATGGTTCTGGCCAAGCCGTGGCGCAAACTCGTTTGCGCAGTCCATCCGGTTTCGCGTTCGAGCCGTGATGAATCGGCCAGCAGAGCGCGAACCTCGGAGTTTTGCGGCCGCAATCGACTCTCGTCGCGGTGGACGGGCTTCTTGCAGTCGCTCAGCTCGCGCACGAGATCGAGCACGTCCGATATGGTCACGGCACGCTGGCTTCCAGCATTATAGGCATGGCCGAATTCGAGTGTGGCTGAACCCGCGCTCAGGAAGGCAGCCGCTGTGTCCTCGACGAAGGTCAGGTCGCGGACCGGGCTGGTATCTCCCACCATGATCGAAACACATTTTGGATCGAGCGCCTGCCGGATGATTGTCGGTATTATGGCTCGTTCGCTTTGTCGCGGCCCGAATGTATTGAACGGCCGGAGGATCACGACGGGCAGGTCGAACGATCTGGCATACGACTGCGCCATCATGTCGGCGCCGATCTTGGACGCCGAATATGGCGATTGTCCCTGAAGAGGATGGGACTCGCTGATCGGCATGCTGAGCGCCGTGCCGTAAACCTCACTGGTCGAGGTGTGAATGATCCGTTCCGTCTCCCATTGGCGGGCCGCTTCAAGGACATTCAGCGTCCCCATGATATTGGTTTCCACATAGGACTGGGCGGCCGCGTATGAGTACGGGATCGCGATAAGCGCAGCGAGATGAAACACGACGGCTTGGCCGCGCACGATCCGGTTCAGGAATGCACCGTCGCGTACATCGCCTCGAACGAGTTTCAGATGACCTCGGATGTCGTCTGGCAGATCATCCAGCCATCCATGACTGTCGAACGAATTATAGAGGGCCAATGCGGTCACCTCGGCACCGTTGCGGACGAGTGCCTCGGTCAGGTGCGATCCAATGAACCCATCCGCGCCAGTGACCAGAACTCTCTTGCCATTGTAGCTCATAACCAGGTGTTCCTTCTTTCACCTGAAGCGCTCCGGTTGCCGAGCGCGCACACAGAAACAGCCTTCAACGCCTGAGTAGCCCGACAGGCACCCAGCCGATTACCGCCAGAAAACCGAGGATCATCCACACAACATCCGAAGCGATGGTTCGTCGGGGATAATAGGAAAGATCGAACTTGGCTTTGATCGGAAACAGCGCCTCCCTGTAGAAGGACGACAGGTCTCCTGAGACCGGGTAGAGAGAGGCTTCGTGACGGAAAAGAACTTGCGTCGGGCCGACCAAGCCGGGTTTATATCTTAGAACCGCCTCGAAGCCGCCATGGAAGCAGTCAGCAAAGGCGAGGCTTTCCGGCCGTGGCCCGACGATGGCCATATCGCCTCTGAGCACATTCCAGAGTTGCGGCAATTCATCCAGTTTGGTGCTGGCCAAAATGCGCCCGATCTTCGTCAGCCGACGGTCGCCTATGCTGGTCAACGCAGGGCCCTGAGGATCACACAGAACCTCGAATTTGCGGAACTTATAGATGTGAAACATGCGCCCCCCTGCACCGATGCGAGGCTGCCGGAAGAGCACGGGGCGTCCGCCCTCGAGAAATAGCGCAAATGCAATCAGCAACATCAGCGGCGCGAAAACGATCGCGGCCAAGGATGCGGCCACGACATCCATCGCGCGTCTGCCAAAACCATGGCTCACGCCTGACACGACGGGCGGGTGTATGGATAGATCAAACGCGTTCATGCGGCGGTTCCCGCGTGGATGCCGCCGTTGAGCGCGGTCGCCAGGACGTCCACCACGGCTTCAACCGCGGGCGCGGTAATCTGAGGATGCAGCGGAATGGTCAACTCTCGTTCCGCGAAATCCTCGGTGCGCGGCAGTCGGGTACCCGGGTAAAGCTCACGGTAGAGGGTCATCTGAT
Organism: Mesorhizobium sp. CO1-1-7; assembly: GCF_020164885.1. Taxonomy (NCBI): domain Bacteria; kingdom Pseudomonadati; phylum Pseudomonadota; class Alphaproteobacteria; order Hyphomicrobiales; family Phyllobacteriaceae; genus Mesorhizobium; species Mesorhizobium sp. CO1-1-7. The sequence goes on from NZ_JAIUHA010000001.1 coordinate 141,069, forward strand.
GAACGGGCGGGTAATGGACCGTGGTTTGTATGTCCTGCGCCCGCAGCTCATCGACGACATGCTGCCTATTGACGTAGCGCGGCAAGAGGATCGGCATGATGTGGTAAGCCGAGGCTCGCGGTTCTTCGAAGGGTATTGTGATTGCCGGGCAACGCAACGCGATAAGGCGCCGGTACAACACGACAAGAATGCGCCGTATCTCGTTCCACTCCTGCAGGTTCTGGAGTTGAACCAAGCCGATCGCGGCCCGCATTTCGTCCATTCGGTAGTTGAAGCCGAGCATGGTCACATCGTAATGCGCGGTGCGGCTGTTCAGTCGCTGGCGTGTTCCGGTGGTCATGCCGTGCGCGCGAGCCTGGCGAATCCTGTCCAGCAGTTGGGGGTCCCGGGCAATTACGGCCCCGCCCTCCGCCGTCGTCATGTTCTTGTTGCCGTAGAAGCTGAAGGCGGCGCCCGCACCAAAGGTGCCAACCGCTTTTAGGCCGGGAGCATGTGCCGCATCCTCGATGATCGAGAGCCCGCGTGCGCTGGCGAATGCTTGCCAGGCGTCCTTGTCGGCAAGATAGCCGGCGAAATGAACCAGGATCACGGCCCTGGTGCGAGGGCTGCAGCGTGCTTCTGCTTCTTTGAGCGACATCAGAGGGACGTCTGCCGATTCTATGTCGACAAAGACAGGAGTGGCGCCGACATAGAGCACTGCGTTCGCGGTAGCCACGAAGGTCAGCGAAGGAACCAGCACCTCGTCGCCCGGACCAATCCCCAATCCGTGAAGGATAAGATGAAGGGCTGCGGTGCAGGAACTAACCGCTACGCAGCCCTCTGCCTCGTGCATCAAGGCAAACGCCTCTTCGAAAGCCCGGACCCGTTCACCCATCGTCAGCCAACCGCTGTCGATCACTTTCGCCAAAGCCGCTTTTTCTGGCACTCCCAGGACCGGGGAACTTACCAAGAGCATCGTCACCTCCTCGATGATCCTCGCGCCTGGCCGTTACGCTGCCGCGGCGGCCACTTCGATGGACGCCGACTGCTCTTCCCAGGAAACTGTCTGCGCGTTCTGGAAGTCCTCGACGCGTCCGATGTCGAGCCAAAGACCTTCGTGCTTGTAGACATGCACGACGCGTCCGGCCTGGAGCATCTGCAGCATGAGGTCGTCGAACCCAAACGGTATCCCGGATGGGATGAAGTCGAGGACGTCCGGGTTCATGCAGTAGATGCCCATGCTTACCAGATGCGACAGCGCAGGCTTCTCGCGGAAGACCTGGACGGTGTTGTCAACCTCGTCGATCACACCGAAATCCATCTTGGTAAGCCGCAGCGAAGTCGCTATCGTGACGGAGTCCTTGTGCAGGCGGTGCGCTGCGGTAAACCGGCTGATGCTCAGGTCGGTCAGCACATCGCCGTTCAGGACAATGAACGGCTCATTCAATTCGTCTCTGATCAAGGAAAGCGGGCCGATCGTTCCGAGCGGTTCCATTTCCTGCGTGTAGCGGATCCTCAGATTCCACTGCGAGCCGTCACCGCACACGCTCCGGATCAGGTGCCCGAGATAGCCGGTGGTGACGTAGACGTCTTCGATTCCGCTACGCCGCAGCCATTTCAGCAGCAACTCGAGGACTGGCCGCGCGCCAATTGGCATCAGCGGCTTCGGCAAAACCGATGTAAATGGCCGAAGGCGCGTTCCCATGCCACCGCATTGAATTACCGCTTTCATTCGATCCTCCCTACGCACATGGCCAGAGTTGGCCTTGACGGCTGAAACTGCATCCGGAGCCAAGACGGCGAACCGCCTCGCGCAGCAGGGTTTCAGTTGTCCGAACCTGCGAGAGATTAGGGAGCCAACCGGGATACTGTCGTCGTGCGTTTGAATGGCACGGGCGAATTTCTCTGATCCCGGAACCGTAGGGACGAAACATATCCCGCGGACCTGACGGGCGTGGTCGAGACGCGCAACAGACCAAGGTCCCACTTGAATTGCGATTGAAGGTAAACATTTTCCTAAAACCGAGCTACATTAGCGTACGGTAATTAGCAGGACGGGGTTGTAGGACGTCGGGGTCCACCTTTCTGGACGTACCGGCGCTCCTGCAAGGCGCGGCCAGGTAGTGCGGGTTGTTTGTGCGTGGGGGTTTCTATGTACAAGATCGTCATAGCCGATGATCATGGCCTTTATCGACGTGGCTTGCGCATGGCGCTGACAGCCGGAATCCCTGGAGCCGAAATAATCGAGGCGACCTGTTTTGATGCCGTGGTTGGGCTCCTGGCCGAACACGAAACAATTGATCTTGCGATCTTGGACCTGAACATGCCCGGGCTGCTCACCCAGGAAGTGCTCGGCGACGTTCTCGCCGCCTATCCCAAAAGCAGGTTTGCGATTGTGTCAGGAAACGATTCACGATCGGAAATTTTGTTGGCCCTTTCAGTTGGCCTCCACGGCTACATCGTGAAGTCGCAGCCGGATGAGGAGGTGGTGCTGGCCGTCAAAGAGATCTTGTCAGGCCGCATCTATGTACCAGCCCTCCTGTCGCGAAGCTCTGGCGCAGCCGCGCCTCAGACGCATAGATCTCCCGTGGAGGCTTCGCACCAGGCCTTGGCCAGCCCAGGTTCTCTGGGAAGGCTCACGTCAAGGCAAAAGGACGTGCTCAAGCTTATGGCCGAAGGTTATTCGAACAAGGAGATCGCCCGCGATCTCGACATCGCCGAGGCCACGACGAAGATCCATGCCGCCGCAATCTTGCGTGAACTGGGAGTCCGAAACCGCACCGAGGTGGCTGTTTTGATGAGGACATGGCTTGGAACGATCTGAGTTAAGGCTGAATCTCGCCCTGGGATAGGCGTAGCTGATATCGCAACCCACCAGCCGACATTTCCAGTTTCGAAGAGTGACCGACCAAGGGCGTTCCATCGGCGCCAAGGACAATCGACCCAAAACCTTTCCGCAGGACAGGCTTGGCATTTCGGCCGCCTCGTTCGATCCAGTCGAACACGATGTCGCCGTCCGAGCCCTCGGGTGCGACGCCCCACCTTACCTCCACCTGGCCTTGGGAGTTCCCGAGCACCCCGTGCTTGACCGAATTTGTCGTGAGTTCGTGGACGACCATCGCGAAACTTTCGGCAGCCCCCCCGACGATTCTGACATGAGGCCCTGTGATCGTTGCTCTGTGTGCCTCGGCGTAGGGGCGAAGCGCATGTGCGACAATATCGCGGATCGTAGATGATAACTCTGCATTGTTGATCAACAGCAGGTGCGTGGATTCGAGCGCCCGAATTCGCTCTAAAAGATCTCCTCTGTACTTGGAAATATCCTGGTCTGAAGCAGGGATCATTTTCACGACAGCCGTGATCACGGCAAACAGATTACTGAGCCGGTGCCGCTGTTCAAGTATAAGCCGCTCCTGTCTTCTCACCGCGGCCCGCAACAGTGTTGTCTGCCGCCGCTCGGTAAGGTCAGCCGCGATCCCGAACCGCTGATGATAGCCATCGCGGATGTCCTCACGGCCGCGCAGGGCAATCCAGCGGAACTGTCCGTCCGACCGCCGAACTCGAACCTCTGCGTCGTAGTTGGCGGTTGCCGCGATGAATTCTGAATGGGCCCCGAGTTTTGGCCAGTCCGCCGTATGAATGATCGCCGACAGCTCGTCCAGAGGACGGGAAGCGGCTGGCGGCAAACCAAGAATTTCCCAAAATTGATCTGAACCGGAGACAATTCTCTCCTTGTAGTCCACGCGCCATGTGCCAAGCCTTCCGGCGAGCAGCGCAAGGTCCAGCCATTCCTTTTGGCTCAAGAGCGCTTCGCTTGCAGCCCTGCGTTCAGTGATATCCTCGAAGACGACAAATATGCCCATCGGCAGTTGTTTCTCCGGACCAGACCAAGAGAGGGTCACGCGAGCCCAGAAAACAGTGCCATCCTTCCTTCTCAAGCGCATTTCCAAGCCAAACGACGGCGCCTCCGCGCTTAGACCACGTCCAAGCCTGGCGAACAGATCGCGTTCGTCAGGATGAACGAGCGTTTCGATATGCTGGCCGACGAGCTCTTCCTGTGCGTAGCCGGACATACTGCACATGCACATGTTGACCTGCAGCAGCTCACCACGGTCATTTGCGGTCGCAAATCCCAAGGCGGCCCGCTCGAAAGCCCAGCGATATCGCGCTTCGGTCGTCTCGATGGCGGTAAGCCTGTTCTCGGCGACATCGAGCGCGCTCCTCAACTCCTGCCTTGAACGATGGAAAAGAAAGGCGATCATCCCGCCGGACAAGGCGAGGAGAATGGCCCCGGAAAGATCATCTCCGACCAACTGACCGTTCGCCGCCAGGCGAACTGCCAAGCCGACAGCCACCATGGCAAACGTGGCAGCCATCGCAGGCCAGCGGTCCTCCAGGAAGGCGATGATGACAATCGCCGGCACACATTCCAGAAAGGCCGCACTGCCACCACCTGTCAGCGACGATTCCATCTCGATAAAAAGGGTAGCCAGCAGGACGGCCGACGAAACCAGATGTTGTCGTAGCCTGTCCGACAGTACGGGACCGCCTATCCGCAATCTCATCCTGACTACCTACAACTTTTGGCTTAGCCAATGCGGCTTAGAGCCTTTGGTTATCGGACCTAGTGCTGCTGCTCGCTTTCGCGCGCCGAAATGTCAGCCTATCAGAATCATCAGAAGAAAGTTCCAACACTTAGCCCATGCGCTGGCGCCGATCTGACAGCGAAACCGGAAAGTGGTGACGACAATGAACCTGGTCGAACGGCCGAGAAGTACTGTTTTCCAAGTGCAACGTGCGATGGCGGCCATGGGGCCTGGCAGCAGGCCGTCTCCCTTGCGCCATGCCCAAAGCTCCGACCGGCAGGTTGAAAGGCCTGCTGCCGCCACCGAAGGTGACCAACCGGCGCTGCATTCTTTCCCGGGTATGCTTGATCGCCTTGGCTACGGATGTCTCGTGCTCAGCGAAACCAGGAAAGTCCTCAAGTGGAACGCCACCGCGCGCGTCATTCTCAGCGGTTATGGCAGCCAGGTGAACAACGCCGACGGCCTTTCGGGAGCGCTCAGAAGCCTGATCGCGAACGTGCCGTGCCACCTCAACCCCGGATCGTTTGCATGGATTGTGATCCGCAGCAGCGGAGATCGCCCCGTTGTCATCAACGAGCGCGGCCTCTTCGCAGCCGACAACACGATCGTCGTCGCCCTGTTGGACCGAGAGACGAAATCGGCGCCCAACCCTCAAACCCTGCAGCGAATGTTCGGTTTGACCGGAGCCGAGACACATCTGGCGGTGCGGTTGGCAAAGGGCTACACCCCGTTGGAAATCGCTGAAAGTTGTGCGCTCAGCCGGACGACCATCCGAACCCAGCTCGCATCACTGTTCGCCAAAACTGAAACCAGGCGTCAGGCAGAATTGGTCACCCTTCTCGCACGCGTCTCGGTGTTGCCCTAGTTCCCTGAACATCCGGGGATGATCGTGTCCAGCCTTGTGGCCACCGCAGGGGCGGCCGTCGTGAGTCCGTGCCCCATAAATCGGTTCGGCGCGTGCCGCGTCCCGTGCACGGCCTTGAACGGGTCAGCTCCATCACTGTCTTCGGGTATACCATGGCCCTAGGACCGGGCGGATCCTGAACAGGTATTCCACGAGGTACTGGCTTGCGATCTTCATCACTGATGGGCGAAGAATTTGCAGCGTGTCGCGGATAGTCACGGGCAAGGACTGGTGATGAAATCTGGCGGGTACGCGTGCAACCCGCAATGCTCGCAAGAGGCTCTCGGGGTCAGGAAGATTCCTTCTGTTTTCGAGCAGCTGCCAATTAAGCTGCTTAACCGCAAGCGTAACTTCGTCCACTTCCGTGTAGCTCTTCGATGTGGTGATGCTCGGATGGTTGGTCGCGTCGTAAAAAATCAGACCCTCATTAATCGCAACCATGTCTCCGTGACCGGCTAGGTCCACGAAGAACAGTTGGTCGACGCCGGCGGGGATCGATTTGTGTGCACGCATTCGGCATCCAGCCTGAAGAACCTTGCTGTTGATCAACAGTGTCGAGGGAATGATGCCGAGGCTCCTCGTCGTCCGGACAAGGTAAAGATCCCTGAGGCATTGCTGGCTCGAATAGACTGAAACGCGGTTTTGCTCCGATGGCGTCGAGCGGAGCATGATCCTGCCGTCTTCCACGATATTGGCCGCACAGGTCATGAATGCGGCCGAGGGATGCTCCTTGGACACCTCGGCAAATCGCTTGAGCGCGCCGGGCGCGAGCCAGTCGTCGTCATGCAGCAACTTGATCCAGGTGCCGGTGCAAGCCAGCATGGCATTGTTGGTATTCTCGACCTGGCCTCGCCCCCTGCCGTTCTCGACAATCCGGATGCGACCGTCGGCACGCGCATAGTCGTCGACGATCCTCCAGGACAGCCCTCCTTGCCCCTCGTCGTCGCTAACCACCAGTTCCCAATTCGCAAAATCCTGCTGGAGGATGCTGTCGATTGTCCTTCGAATGGTATCTGGCCTGCGAAAGGTCGGGATGGCCACTGAAATGAACGGCCGCAGTGTCACCAACTCCGCCGACCCCTCATCTTGCGAAGGTCCGACCCCTGTTGGCAGGGCTGCGGAAGGAAGGGCGTCGCGACTGTCCATCTGCGTCATGTTATCTTTCCTCCAAGGCGATGCACCGGCTGCGAGGCGACGTCTCGTCCGGTTGAACACTTTGCTTCAACAGATAGAGAGAGGCTGCCGTCTTGATGAAGAAGCCCCCGGCGCCGCCGGCAGCCATGAGATAAATGACAGTGAGAGGTTCCCAGCCAGCTCTGGCGCCGGCTAGAAGCGGACCAAACACGAGCACCGTCCTTACGGCATCGACGACCAGGCGCACCTCCTGCCGTCGCAGGAGAGCCGGCACATCCTGAAGCGGCGTCGACAAAGCTTGCACCGCGCCCATGAACGCCAGCGCCGTCATGATTTCGGCGGCGGGCAGCCATGGCCGTCCCAATAGGGGTACGACGAGCTGCGGTGCGGCGAGGCCAAGAGCCAGAATGGGTAGTGAAGTGAGCCCGCCGGCAAGGATCAGCAGGCCTCGTGCGAGGCCGAGCAGATGCCTGCGGCCGCCGCCCTTATTGGCTTCGGCGACAAAGACATTGCTGAGCGGCGTGGCAATGAGGGTGACGGGGCCGGTGACGAGCCGCGACGCGACGCCCAGATAGCCAGCATAGGCGGTCCCGAACATCGAGCCGACGAGTATCGCCGGAAGGTTGTTGATGGCGAAACTTGCGACCGTTGCCGGGATGTCGAACAGTGGAAATTTGTATTCGCGCCTGGCCTTTTCAAAGACCGTTTGCCACGGCGCGCGGGCAATACCGCACACGTCCTCCCAGCGGAAAATCCGAACGCCAAGGAACCCAATGAAGATGAATTGGCTGAGAATGTGAGCGTGCACCATCGCCTCTCCTCCGAGATGGACGATGCCGAACATCAGTTGCAACAACGCCATCGTCGCGGGCAAGATCAAGCGGCCGAGCGCGAAGTCGCGCAGCAGGCCGGCACGCAGGCTCCAGCAATTCATGGTCTCCACAAGACCTGCGCCTGCCATGCCGATCGGGACCAGCCACACAAGGTCAACAGCGCGGACCGGAACGGTGCTCGACAACATAACCCCCGCCGTCAAGGCAAGAACGCCGGTTGCCGACACGGCCAAAAGAATGAGCTTAACCGTGACGTATGCCTGCGCGTCGCTCTTGACGCCGTACAGCGAAGCCTCAAAGCGCAGTGCCGCGACCGCCCCCAGTATGTTCACGGTCGAAAGATAGATCGTGAACAAGCCGAAATCAGCAGGAGAATAGAGCCTGGCCAACACCGGAATGGTCGCGACAAGAATGAGCTGACCGGCAATCGCCATGGCCGACACGCCACCGGCCGCTCGAAGGACCTTGCCGATCGGGCTTTGAGGAAGTCGGATCATGGCGAGCCTTGCTTACGGCCGGTGCCGGTCGAATTCATGAGATCCTCTCGCGCAAAAGATCGGCACTGTCGCCAAACCGATACCTGCCGTACCGGGTGAGGTTCACTCGGGTAAGGACGCTCGCCACCGGAACCGAGAGCGTTCCGTCGCTCAGGAGCTGCTCCACCACCCCGCGCGCGACATGCCGCGAGGTTCTTGCCCAGCGAACGGTAACGAGAACCGCGTCCGCCCAGCTCTTGAGGAACATGGCTTCTGGCCCAGCCAGCCCCGATGGCCCGTTTATGATGACGAGGCTGTACGCCGAGTGCAAATCTTCCCTGCACTTGGCGGTGTCGACACGCGCCAGGAGAGCCAAAAGATCTTCTGCAGGTGCCATGGTCGTCAGGTCGATGCCAATTTCGGGAATGCTGGCGACCGCGTCATCCAAGGTACAACGACTGCTGATGTAATCCGCGAAGGAATGACGAGCCTTGGGTCCGTTGAACTGGCGCAGAAACTCGGGCGTAAGTTGGGAGCCCGCCCGCTGGAGATCCACCAGAAGAACACGATTGCCCAGTCGGGTGGCCGCCAAGGCCAGGCCCCACGCAAGCTCGGTCGCTCCGTCAGCCCGGACGCTTGGCGTGAGCAGGATCGTGTGCGGAGCACGACCCCTTGCCTGATTTGGCGCGGCCGCGACCAGCAGCGACGTCACCGCACGGCTGTAGGCCGACTTGGGCTGGCCCAAAACCAGGTCACGCAACTGTTTGGCGTGCATCCTGCCCGGTTCGGGCACGAGCCCCACGCACGGTATCCTGAGCACGGCTTCCGCCTCCGCTTCACCGCGCAAGGTGCGATCGAAGCGATTTCGCATGAGAACCAAAACGGCGCCAAGGAGGCCGAACGCAATCATTCCCGGTGGAACCAAAAAAACCGGCGGCAATGTCTGCGGAATTGTCGGCGGCCATGCAACGGAAAGGACCGAGACCCCGGCGGACGGAGCTCCGATGCGCCGCTTCAGGTCCTGCTGGCGGCCGAGAAGTTCGTTGTAGCGTTGCGTCAAGAGGCTGACTTGAGGTTCGAGCGCCCGCAAACCGGCGAGCCGGCTGGCCGTGTCGGCCGCGACCGCATCGAGCACACGCATTCGATTTCCCAGAGCCTCGACCTGGGCACGATAGATGTCCGCTTCAGCGACGATATCAGCGATTACCTTTTCGATCGCGACGGAAAAGGCATTGGCCAGATCCTTGTCCGCTGGCGCCCTGGCCACGCGAGCCGAAAGGTCGGCCAACTCCTGCGTGCCGGCGGCCTCGGCCAGGGTCGCGGCCGGCGCGCCCTGCTTTCGAAGCTCCTGGATACGCTGGAGCCGGGACTCCAGCGCCGCCAGATCCGCTTTGGACATCGATATCTGTTGGCTGAGATCCGCCCTCTCCCCGGCCACCTTGTCAGCCGAGCCTTGATCGACCGCGCCATGGCTCAGCCGATACTCCTCGAGCCGATTGGACGCATCCACCAGTTCATTCTGCAGTTTGGGCAAACTGGCGACGACGGCGTCAAGTTCCTGCATGTTCGACGCCTGACTTTTCTGCGCGAGATCGTCGACATAGATCTTGGTGAATGTATTGGCCACCAGCGCCGCGCGCGCCGGGTCATCGTCCGAGAAGCCGACGGAAATGACCCGGGACCGGAGCTCTTGTCCGACCCTTACCCCTTTGCGCAGCGCTTTCATCTCGGCGGCCTCTGCTGCTTGCGGCGCATTGGTGGATACAACATCCCGCGGCCAAAGGCGCTTCAGCAGATCGCCAGCGAAAGAGTGCGATGTCGGCGGATCGGCGGCCGTTGGCCCCTGGCTGGAGCTTCCCTTCCCGGCTTGCGGTTGTGCGGTCGCGTTGGCCGGGCTCGGTTGACGCAGCGCTGCGGCGACTCGACGAAGGTGACTCTCCGACGAGAGCATCGTGATGTGGTCGTCAATGCTTGAATCGATCATGTCCTGCGCTGAGCCCGGGCTGGCGGGAAGGGCCGCCCTGGCAGGAGCGTCTATGATAAGCTGACTGGTGGCTTCGTACATGGTAGGGCGGGTTATTCCCGCCAAGGCCGCCAAGATGCCGCCGACAACCGCGAAGAGCAGAATGATCCATTTCCTGCTCGCCAATGTCACCAGCAGTTGGCGAGACGGGGTTGCTGAATTCGGGGCGCTTCTGGGAGGCCGTACGCGGGCCCTGCTTTCAGGAGCCGGGGCAGCCACCGGGGTGGCTCGTGGCAATTCAATTCGGCTGACTGCGGAACCCGCCATTTCATACTCCTGCCAGATCGAGTTCACGGGATGAGTTCGATGCCGACGCCTGCCGCTTGGCCTCGTTGCACCAGGCTTGAAACATCAGCACCGACCACAGTTCACGGGAGCGGTCCTGTCCTGCAACGTGATCGCGCCAGCAGGCGTCCACCTTTGTGCTGTCCAGCAAGCCTTCGCCCTGGTTGCGAACATCGGACAGAATATCGGTGGCCCAGTTGCGCAACGGGCCCCGCAGCCAAGCCGCGATCGGCACGTCGAAGCCCTGCTTCGGCCGGTCGACCAGCCGTTGCGGAAGATAACGACACAGCACATTTCGAAGGATCCACTTGCCTCTGCCGTTGCGAACCTTCATGGCAGCCGGAAGGCGCCAAGCGAATTCGACGGCGCGGTGGTCCAGCAGGGGACAACGCGCCTCGAGGCTGTTGGCCATGCTGGCTCGATCCAGTTTGACGAGAATGTCACCAGCGAGGTAGCCGGACATGTCGTCGTACAGGAGGCGAGACAACAGCCCGTCGAGCCGCGGTGCAGAGACTATGGATGCAGGAGTCTCGTGCCGGGTGAGGTTTTCGGCCGATGATCCCGTCAGCCGCCTGTGCAGCTCGTCTTCATCCTTCGCGGCGAGAAGCCAGGCGAAGCGAGTGAGCCGATCGCTGCGCAGCGCATGCCGCACATGCGACGGAAGTGGCAGGTTGCCAATGAAATCGTGACGAGCCGCCCTGGACAGCATCCCTGCGCCGGCCGCCACCGTTCGTCGTGCACTTGCGGGTAGACCTTGGTACCGTTTCAGCCGGTCCGCCATGAAGTGGCGGCCATAGCCTGCAAAGCACTCGTCTCCGCCGTCCCCCGACAGCGCCACGGTCACGTGCTGGCGGGCCAGCCGCGCCACCAGCAGAGTCGGTATCTGCGATTCGTCGGCGAATGGCTCATCCCACACCGTTGGCAGTTCGGGGATCACGTCACGCGCGGCGGCGGCCGAAAGGTGTAGTTCCGTGTGGTCGGTGCCCAGATGGCGCGCTACCTCGGCGGCGTAAGGGGCCTCGTCAAAGCCGCTCTCCGCGAAGGCGATGGTGAAAGTGCGCACGGGATTTGGAGATTGAGCCTGCATCAAGGCCGCAACGGTAGAGCTGTCGACGCCGCCCGACAGGAAACCGCCCAACGGAACGTCGGCGATCATGCGCTCGCGAACGGCAAGCCGGAGCAGATGATCCAGTTCATTGGTCAGATCGTCGTCACTACCGGCGATCTGTTGTTCTCGCCCGTTCTTGGCGACTTCGGCCAGCGACCACCAGCGACTTGCGCCCTGCGAAAGGGAGGCGGCCCCGCGCCCCTCCGCCACAGTCGCGGCCGTGAGGGTCAGGACCGAGCCGGGTGGCAGCTTGAAGACACCTCGCCAAATGCAACTCTGATCCGGGACCCACCCCTTGGAAAGCATTGCAGTGGCGGCATCCAGATCGATCTCCGGAGAGTAGCCTGAAAAGCGGCTGATTGCTTTCAGTTCGGAAGCAAAGACCAGCGCATGCCTGGCTGAAGCGATGTAGAGGGGCTTTTTGCCCAGTCGATCCCGCGCGAGATGGAGGGTCCTCGTCTTCAGGTCCCACAAGGCGAACGCGAACATGCCAGCAAAACGCTGGAGTGCGGCCTCGAGGCCCCAGCTCTCGATCGCACACAACATGACTTCCGTGTCGCTGGTGCCGCGGAAATGGTGGCCGACGCCTTCAAGCTCGAGACGCAGGTCACGGAAATTATATATCTCGCCGTTGAAGGTGATCGCATACCGACCGCTTGTGGACAGCATGGGCTGTTGCCCCGTTTCCGACAGATCGACGATCGCCAGCCGCCTGTGGCCTAAGGCAATGCCTGCTTCGCGATCCGTCCAGAGTCCTTCGCCATCCGGACCGCGGTGACGAAGCGCCATCATCATTTGCCCGATCTGATCGAGCGACTTGGGGTCGGCAGCATTGGACGCGAGAAGTATCCCGGCTATCCCGCACATCACATCACCTCTGAAGGCTCAAGCTCGCGCCGGAAAACGCTTGGCGGTCCCGCGACGAGGCAGAAGGTCAATGCAAACCACACGATCGGATGACGAATGATGAGGTGCGGTATGCTGAACACGGCTGCGGACGCCACGAGCACCAAAAGCGCGTCGTAGCGAGCGCGCCAGGCGGACATGGCCGCCGATCCAACGATCCACAGCAAGGCGATGACGGCGACCAGCCCGCCCTGCAGATAGAGGTCGAGAACCGTATTGTGCGCTTCGAACGGCCGCTCCAGAAATTGCATGTCGGCCGTCGGCGGGCGCTCCAGGTGGGGGCCAGGACCGAGGCCGAGCGATGCCGATTGCAGCCCCTTCTGAAGCGCCTCATCCCACAGATAAACCCGAAGCTCGAATGTTTCAGCCGTGGCCTCGCCGCCTCCGTCCTTGGTGAGGCTCTTGGCAAAATTCGCCGCAAAGCTTTCCTCGCTAAGAAGATAGGGGGTCATCGCTATCACCAAGGGGACAGCGCCGACCATCAGCAGAAGTGCGATCTGCCTGGGCAGGCTGGTTCGATTGCCATCGGATGCCAACCATGCCTTCAACCGCAACCCGAGGAAGGCGACGCCGCTTACAATCGTGGTGTAGAGATAGGCATCGCTCCTGGTCAGGCGGCCGACAAAAAAGATGAACACGAGGCTTGAGAGCGCAAGGACCTGACCCCACCGATTGCGAGTAGTGGTTGCAAGGTGCAGCGCCAGCGGACCAAGAAGCGCGCAATAGAGCGCGAGCTGGTTCGGGTTTTCAGACCAGCCGCGGAAGCGGTCCCAATACCAGGGATCGACGCCGGGCTGATGGAGCCAACCCCACGCGATGGCGAGTTGGATGGCAAATATCGCGTCGGCGAACGCGATCGCCCACCAACCGCTGCGTCGAAGACGACGCCCCGCGTCCGGCTCAACACTCGCCAGGCAAGTGATGCTGGCCAACAGCACGTAGGCCATTGTGTCGTGCAACAACCCTGTCGGGTAAAGCAGGGTGGTCAAGTAGCCGACGATCGTGCCGATCCCCAATGCGAGAGAAAGGAGCAGCCAAAAAGTCGCGAGTTGCGCGAAGGCTGGTGTCGCTTCGACGCGCCCGCCGACCAACATTCGTCCGGCCGACAGCATGATCCAAAGCGCCAGGAGCAGTTCGCCATAGCCGAATGGCATGCCGGGGACGGAGAGCTGCGACGCGGCTGACAGGATGACACCGCCGGCAAGCAACGCGTCGCGCATCATTGCCGCGCCCCGTCCAACCGGCGGTTCGCAATGCCGCTCTCCAGAGGCGATGGAGCAAGCAAGCCGCGAGATTTGGTCCTGAGATTGCTCTTATAGACATCGCAGTACTGGTCGACGATGCCCGGCAGGGCAAAACGCTCCCTGACAAGCGAGGCGGAGCGCTGCCCCATGGCCGCTCCCAAGGTGCGGTCCGACAGTATGTCGACTATCCGGTCCGCAAGGGCGCGAGCATCGCGCGGCGTGATCAGATAACCGTTCCACCCATCTTCGACGACGTCGCTGCAACCGGGCATTCGCGATGCGACTATCGGCAATCCAGCGAGTCCGGCTTCCAGCAAGACGCGCGGAACGCCCTCGCGATATTGCGTTGGGAAGGCGAACAAATCAGCCATGCCAAGCAGACTGGGGACATCATGCCGTTTGCCCAGCACGGTTACCTGAGAAGCAAATCGTTGGATTTCGGACTTTTCGACGGCGAATGGTCCTTCCGATTCCCGTGGGCCAACGAGCACGAAACGCGCATGAGGTCTTTTGGAGAGAACGTGCGGAATCGCCTCGAGAAGGGTCGGAATGCCCTTAAGGCGGGTGAGCCGGCCGACAAAAATGACGATCTCGGCCGATTCCAGTCCGAATTCCCGCCGCATTGCCGCTGGTGATGAGGCAAGACGTCTTGCCACCGCGAATGCATTGACGTCGATGCCCGACCCCTGAATAAGGCGTCCGCTGCCGCGTGGGATCAGCCGATAGCGCTCAAAAAAGGCTTGGTCGTCGCGATTTTGGAAAACCGTGGCAGCAGTCCAGAAGGAAGCAACCCACTGCAGACCGCAGAAGGCGGGCCGCATGGCCAAGGCTCGCGGCTCCAGCGATGAGAAGGTCCAGCCCAAGCCGTTGATCGTGCGGACGACCGGGACTTCTCCCCGCACCGCCAGCGGGGTTAGCAAATTGGGTTTCGTATCGAAGCTTTGGACGATGTCGGGGCGGAGTTCCCGCAACAACCTTCGCAATGTCCTGATCGTCCCGGCTTTGCCGCTGCCATTGGCAAAGCGATTGAACTCGTAGCGGCGGTGCGGAATGCCGTGCCGTAAAAACAGAGCTTCATCGCCGGTCGAGACCGCGGTGACCCGAAAACCCCGCTCACGGAGTTCCATCAGAAACGAGATCCTCAGGGCGTGATCCTCGCCGCCGATGCAGACCAGGTGCGGGTTCATCGTGCCGCTCCCGAAATCCAGCGGGCCTTCGGCTCCCATAAGCGGCTCGAACTTGGATCGTTTCCCATGGCCCGATTTCGTTGCGATTTACACCAGCAATTCAGGCTACGGGCAGGGCTGGCCGTTGTCCTCGTCCGTTCGAATGACGCAACTAGGCCATGCTTGCGTGCCAACGGCGCAAGGATCAGACCGCGGGCTGGACTGTTTGGATCGAGACGCCGTGCGCTATGGGATCAGCCGCGCGAATGCGCATTCATCGCGAACGGGTGATCGGACTATCAAGATTGCTCGTTGGGGTGGGTTGAGGTCGATCCGAGAACGTATATTCATAGGCTCGGCGGCGGCCGTCTTGCTCGAATACCCGGATCCAGCGGGCCTCGGAAGCACGAAGCGTGATTTCCCGGTTTGTCGCGAGCTTGGCTGCTCGAAACGGAGTTGGTGCGACTACCTTGTGGGTCACCACGACTTGGCCGGCGAAAATCTCCTCGACTTCGTAGCTTGGCACGTCATCCATCCCCTGCGCGATGGCACCAAACCACGATCAAGGCAGAATGTTCCCGCAATGCCTCGGACGGCAGCCGTTTTTAGCCCAAAAAGCGGCGTGCGCGCTCAACTCGACGGCGAGCGGAGAAGCCTACCGGCAGGAGCGCTCAGCTCCTGCCGGAAGCACAACCGCGTGCGTCAAACCACGAAAAAGGAGCTCGCGCCAATTGAGAGATGCGGAGCAACGGTCGCAAACTGCGTCTGAGCATGGCCGCCGATACCGTCACTGTCGAAAGAGAGCGCGCCGGTCGAACTGTTATAGATGACGTGGTCGCTTCCATCATGCGCACCTTTGCCGATGTGGAAGTTCGCGGCCGAAAGGGCGCCCTGCTGGAGTCCGGTGAATACGCTGTGATCAAGTTGGATCTTGTCCTGGGAAACCTTGAAGTCGGTTATCTTGTCGATATTTCCAGAGCCAAGCGCGGTGTTGAACACGAAGACGTCCTTGCCGCCAAAGCCCGTCAGCGTATCGGAACCACCCCCGCCATTGATCTTGTTGGCGCCGGCATTTCCTTGGATCGTCTGGGCAAACTCGTTGCCGGTCAGGTTGATTTGCCCCGTTCCCGAAGCCTGCGTGGTCGCAAGTTTCTCGACGGATGAGCCCGCCGAGAGAGCATAGCTCACCGAGGCGAACACCGCGTCCTTGCCGTTGCCTGGCTGCTCCACCACCTTGTCATGCACATTGTCGACAAAATAGGTGTCGTTGCCGCCATAGCCTTTCATTGTATCGGCGCCGCCTCGACCATCGATCTTGTTGGCGCCGTAATTGCCATTGATCGCCTGGCCGAACTCGTTGCCCGTCAAGTTGATCGTATGTGTGCCGCCCGTCTTGTCGGTCGAGAGTTGCTCGACATGCGAACCAGCAGACAATGCGTAGCTGACCGAGGCGACCACCTTGTCGAAGCCGCCGCCTGATGCCTCCATCACCTTATCATGTGCATTGTTGACATAGTAAACGTCGTCCCCGCTGGTCGAATGAAATACGTCCGCGCCAGGGCCGCCATGGAAGATGTGATGGGTCGACTGCGTGGGATCGGGGACAGTCGGCGTGGTGGGCGTAGGCGTTGTCGGCTCGGAACTCGGAGGCGGTGTCGAAGGACTAGGGCTGGCGAGGTTGTGCTGGCGAAAAACGGCCTGCAACTCAGGGGAGTTCTCCAGGGCGGTGTCGCCGTTCTGAGAACCCCAGGCATACGCATAGTCGAAGGCTGGGGACGGAACCAGCTTTGCCCAGTGATCGATCATCGTTTGCATTTGGGTCGACGTCGGCATGACGTGCTTGCCGCCGGTGTCCGTCTGCCAACCGCCGCCGCCAAATGTCTGATATACAGGAACGATCTTGTCAGCCGGAATGCCTGATTTCACGGCCGCGGCCACGGCTCTGTCGATCATGTTGTAGTCGACGCTGCTTATCCCCGTGCGAACCGGGTATGGGTCCAGTCCATAGTAGTCGATCCCGGTGTTGGCGGGATTATAGGTGTTGGAAAAGTCCGGGTTGGTGGACGACCCCATATTCATCATGGTGATGAAGGTCTTGGCGCCCGGGAAATGGGAATGGATCCAGTCGGATTCAGCCTTCAAATTTGCCGCACTCGCGTAGGTGCCCCATCTGCCGGTAGGATCCGGCTCGTCCATCAGGAAAAATCCAAACACTTTTGGATTGTTGAGGAAGGGCGTGACTTTTTCGATGAACGACGAGGTTACCCCGTCATGAGCGCTTAGATAGACAAGCCCCTTCATTCCGCTGGGCAGTTCATTGACCTGCGAAAGATACTGAACGTCCGCCAGGTTAAATCCGGCGCCCGCAACTTCGGCAGCCGAACCGCCTGATGCATAATGGAGAGTCGCCATGCGTTTTCCTTCTTGTTTGGCAACACCCCGCCCTGGATGGGGGTTAGACCGAAAGCTACATTAGATGAAAATCACATACCAACATCTTTGAACGAAGTTTTTGATCGCTGTGGGGATGGCCACATCAACGGGTCGGTGCAATTTACTGTAAAGTCAGTGGCTTGCAGCGAAATCTGCGGGTTTTCCACTGACGACCGCATGCACAGTTCTCCACTGTTTTCACAGGCACCCCTCTCCCCACCCCGACTCCCGGCCACGATTTCGCTTCATTTTGCATAAAGTTCGCCATATGTTAGCGAGCCATCATGTCCGGGGGCGCATGTGATATGGTGGAATCAGAAAGGTTACCCATCGGATGAACAAAGAAAGACACGCGACAACGTCGCGTCATAGCAATAAGCTATGAATAAAGAGCCACAAATCGCCTCTCCGCTACGCTCCGCAATACTAGACTGCCTGCCCGGAATAGCTGGCATCGGACTCTTTTCCGCAATGATAAACATCCTTGCGTTGACCGGATCCGTTTACATGCTGCAGGTCTATGATCGCGTCCTGCCGTCGCAAAGCGTCCCGACCTTGGTCGGGTTTACCATCGGAATGCTGGGCCTCTATGCGGCCTACGGTCTGCTCGATTTCGTGCGGCTTCGCCTGCTGGTCCGAATCGCCAGTCGATTCTACTGCAGTTTGCAGCAGAGAACATTCGCGATTTCGTTGCTTCTCCCGCTCAGGGCCGGTCGAGAAGCGGACCGGGTGCTTCCGTTGCGGGACCTCGATCAATTGCGCGGATTCCTTTCGGGAACGGGGCCGACGGTTCTTTTCGACGCGCCGTGGATCCCGTTTTATCTGCTCATTATCTACATGTTGCATCCGTCGCTCGGCGTGCTTGCGACCCTCGGCTCCGTCGCCGTCGTCGTGCTGACCATCGTGGCTGAGATCATCAGCCGCCGCCCTGCGGCGCTGGCGTCCGAAGCGATCCTGACACAGCGCGCGCTTGCTGATTCCGGCCGTCGGAATGCCGAGGTGGTCCACGCCATGGGCCTCTCCGAACGGCTGGCGGGACGCTGGGGCGAAGTCACTCACGCTTATCTCTCCTATCAGGAGCGGCTCTCCGACATCGTGGGTGGAATCAGCTCGCTGTCGAAGGCGCTTAGGATGGTGCTGCAATCTTCGGTGCTAGGGCTCGGCGCGTATCTCGTCATCGGAGGCGAAGCATCCCCTGGCGTGATCATCGCGTCGTCGATATTGCTGGGTCGCGCGCTAGCCCCGGTCGATGCGGCGATTGCGAACTGGCGGGGTTTCCTATCCACCCGGCAGAGCTACTTCCAGTTGAAAGCGGCGCTCCGTGCGTTCGAGAGTCCAATCGAATCCATGAAGTTGCCGCCGCCAGAAGCCCGCCTGGCGGTCGATAGTTTGGCGGTAGCGCCTCCGGGTACACCCAGGCCGACGCTCATCGATGTAAGCTTCCAGCTTTCGAGCGGCGCGGGAATGGCGGTTATCGGCCCAAGCGGCTCGGGAAAGACAACATTGGTTCGCGCGCTGGTGGGAGTTTGGAGTCCTCTGCACGGCACGGTACGGCTGGACGGGGCCTCTCTCGACCAGTGGGACGCGCAACGGCTCGGCGCCCACATTGGCTATCTGCCGCAGGATGTTGAACTGTTCGACGGGACGGTGGCGGACAATATTTCGAGATTTGGCGGCAAGAGCGACCCCCAGGGCGTGCTCGCCGCGGCGAAAGCCGCGGGCGTCCACTCGATGATCATGCATCTGCCGGCAGGTTTCCAGACGCGCATCGGCGAGGGAGGCAGAGCGCTGTCGGCAGGCCAGAGGCAGCTTATCGGCCTTGCCCGGGCGCTCTACGGCAACCCGTTCCTGGTCGTGCTGGACGAGCCAAACTCAAATCTCGACGTTGAAGGTGACGCCGCCCTGGCCGGAGCCATCATGGCCGTCCGCCAGCGTGGGGGTATTGTGATCGTTGTTGCACACAGGCCATCTGCCCTCACCAACATCGATCAGGTCATGGTCCTGGCGGATGGCAGGCTGCGCACCTTCGGCTCGCGCGAGGAAGTGCTTGCCGGCATGCGGCGGCCGCCCTCGCCTGCCGCGCAACGTCCATCTTCGATCGCGCCCATCCACTCGGGAGTGACCGGACATGCGTGACATCTTGCCCCGCGTGCTTGCGTTCATGCCGACACTTGCCCGGTTCGGAACTCGAGATCAGCCCGCCGAAACCGACTTGCCCAAGGTGCCAGACAGCATCCTTGCGCCAGGGACCCTTTGGCCAAGCATGACGCTGGGGCTCGTTGTGACTGGCCTGCTGGTGGTCGGCGGCGGAGCATGGCTTGGCTTGACCAAGATAGCCGGCGCCGTGATCGCGCCCGCCACGGTGGTGGTCGAAAGCAACATCAAGAAGGTCCAGCACCAGACCGGCGGCACGATCGGCGGCATCTTTGCGCAAGACGGCGACCATGTTCGGGCCGGTGACATATTGGTCCGGCTGGACGGCACGCTGCCACGGGCCAATCTGCAGATCATCAGCGAAGATCTTGATCGCACCACGGTGCGGCTTGCGCGACTGGAGGCCGAACGCGGCGGTTTGCGTGAAATGCAGCTTCCAGCCGGCCTTGAGGCCGGGATGCCAAAGCCGGAGCTGGCCGCCCTTGTCAGCGGCGAGCGCGCTCTGTTCGAAACCCGTGCCTCGGCATTGGCCGGGCAGAAGGCGCTCTTGTCGAGCCAAACAAAGCAACTCGAGCGTCAGATCGATGGCCTGAAGGCGCAGCAGGTTGCAGCCGATGAATCAGCGGCGCTGCTGAGCACTGACCTTACGGATGTCGATGCCCTCTATTCGAAGAAACTGGTGTCCAAAGAGAGGATTAGCAACGTCAGACTGGATGCGACGCGTGCCAAGGGCGAGTCGGGACGACTGGCAGCCGCGGTAGCAGAGGCACAGGCCAAGATCAGCGAGATCGAGTTGCAAATCCTGCAGCTCGACGAGCAACGGCGAAGCGATGTGACCGGTGAACTGCGCGAGACTGAAGCCAAGCGCACCGAACTCAACGAACGCAAGATCGTGGCGCAAGACGAACTGACCAAAACCGAGATCCGCGCTCCGCAATCCGGCACAGTTCAGCAGTCGTCCGTTCACACTGTCGGCGGCGTGGTCGCCCCGGGCGAACTGCTGATGACGATCGTTCCCGAGGCCGACAACCTTGTCGTGGACGCGTTGATCCCTCCTTCCCGCATAGACGACGTCAACCCGGGACAGAGCGTTTCGATCCGGTTTCCAGCTTTCGATGCCGGGACTACCCCTGTTTGCAACGGCTCCGTCAAGTACATCTCGGCGGACCTGATCAAAGATCCGCAACGCCAGCTTTCGTACTTTTCGGCCCGTATTAAGGTCGACAGTCAGTCGGAGTGCTTGAAGGAAGCCAGGCAACTCAGACCGGGCATGCCAGCGGAAGTTCACATCCGCACGGATGAACGCAATGTCTGGTCGTATATGCTGAAACCTCTCACGGACCAGATTTCCAGGGCTTTCCGCTAAGCAGGCCTGGAATTCGCATGCCGGGTCCAGCCCGAGAGCCATGGGCTGGACATATCATGCGTCCGCAGGATGCCGGTTTCGCGGCGCAACCTATAATGCCTTCTGATGAAGGTACTGGTCACCGGCGCTGCCGGCTTCATAGGCTATCATGTCGCCAGGCGGCTCCTGGAGCGCGGTGACGAGGTTGTCGGCATCGACAGCATCAACGATTACTACGACCCGCAAATCAAGCAGGCGCGGCTGCGGCTCCTGGACGAGGCGAGCCGCAAGACCAATGCCGGCTATCATTTCATCCACGGCGATCTCGCCGACAGGGGCGTGGTCGACGGCTGCTTTGCCGACCATGGCTTCGACCGGGTGATCCATCTCGCCGCCCAGGCCGGCGTGCGCTACAGCCTGGAAAATCCGCGCGCCTATGTCGAGAGCAACATTATCGCCTACACCAACATGCTCGAGGCCTGCCGCGGCAGCCGTGTCGGGCACCTGACCTATGCCAGCACCTCGAGCGTCTACGGCGCCAACACCGACATGCCGTTTTCCGAGCATCGGCCGGCCGACCATCCGCTGCAGTTCTACGCCGCCACCAAGCGTGCCAACGAACTGATGGCGCACAGCTACAGCCACCTGTTTGGCCTGCCGACCACGGGGCTACGCTTCTTCACTGTGTACGGTCCCTGGGGCCGCCCTGACATGGCGCTGTTCCTGTTCACCAGGAACATCCTGGCCGGTGAGCCGATCAAGCTGTTCAACAACGGCAACCACACGCGCGACTTCACCTATGTCGAGGACATCGCCGAGGGCGTGATCCGTGCCAGCGACAGCCCCGCCGCGGCCAACCCGGCCTGGGATTCCGGCCGTCCGGATCCGGCGACCAGCAGCGCGCCCTGGCGAATCTTCAACATCGGCAACAACAATCCGGTGAAGCTGACCGCCTATGTCGAGGCGCTGGAAAACGCGCTCGGCCGCAAGGCGGTGATCGAGCTGCTGCCGCTGCAGGCCGGCGACGTGCCCGACACCTTCGCCGACACTTCGGCGCTGCAGGCGGCGGTCGGCTATCGCCCCCGCACCTCCGTCACCGAGGGGGTGGGGCGGTTCGTCGAGTGGTACCAGGATTTCTACAGCTGACGGGTCGGGTTCGCGAGGCCCGGGCCGCAGCCGACTGTTTAAGAGCGGGGCGTGGTTTTGCGGGTCGAGCCATCACTTACTGATGCGCCGGAACACCGCGAAAGTTGCGGTGCGCGAGAGCAAGGGGCGCAGCATCGAAGGCGATGCAATCAGGAAAGGACCCGCTATTGGAAAAACCTTCTCCAATAGTTTCGACCGGTTATGGGGAGAGTGCTAGTGGTACCGTTGGCTGGGATCGAACCAGCGACCTCCGGATCCACAATCCGGCGCTCTAACCATCTGAGCTACAACGGCACGTCTTAACGTTAGTAGCAGGATCGGGGTGGAAGGTTCACTCTCCGCGATCCGCTCTTTCGTTCGGCGATGCGTCCTTACGGGCTTATGAATTCTAATTCAAGGCTTTTGCAAAGCAAAGGCCACTTCCCTACAGCGGCACCCCTTTCGCCGGGCAAAGAAAAAGGCCGGCGGGAGGAGGTGCCGGCCTTTTCCTGTTACGAGCCAGCGGGAGGAGGTGCTGGCTGGTCACCCCGAAGAGCAGAGGGAGGAGGTTCCACTCGCCGGGTATTCGCTCGGTCGCCACTGTCTCACATCTATTTGTCCGACAAAATGCGACCTTTTGTTGCATCCGCGGACGATGCGTACTTGTTAGGCGGCCTTGATTTCCTTGATCGCCTTCTCGAAGGCGGTCTTGATCGGCTTCGAGACGTCCTCGGCCGCCTTGGAGGCAACGGCCTGGAAGTCCTTGGCTTGCTCGACGGTCAGTTCGACGCGCTTACGCAGGAACGCGGTCTGCAACTCGATGACTTCCGACAGCGACTTCGCGCCGATCAGGGCTTCGAGATGCGAGAAGCCGGCCTCGGCGTTGGCGCGCAGCGCGGTGATGGTCTTGAGCGACAGGTCGCTGGAAACAGCCTTGGCGGTTTCGTAGGTCGACTCCAGGGCCTTCTGGGTTTCCTCGGCACCGGTCTTGAGCTTGGCGTAGGCCTCCTTCGACTGCTCAACGCCCTTTTCGGCGAAAGCGCGCATCTGGTCGGTGGCCTTGGAAGCGTCGAAGCTCGGGAATTCAACGTTTTCGATCGTCTCGGCGGTCTTGGTCCTGGACATTTTCCATCCTTTTCAGCGGCAGCGGCTTTGACAGAAAGCCGTCTCGTTCATGTATGATGGCAATATAAAGGCAAATCTTGTGCATTGCAATATCTTTGTTGCAGTGCACAAAAAAATGTTTTCGGCCGTTAACCAAACGGCCAAAATTCAGCCTTTGCACGTTCTGGCTTGTGGACCTTCGTGGCTGCGGCTTTTATTAACAAAGCGTTAACTGCAAATTCGCCGCTCCGTGAGGGTTCGCCAAGCGCATGCCGTCCGAATATTCCTTCCTCGACGTCGCCGTGCTTGACGCGGTCCGCCAGCGGTTTGCCGCCGGCGACGCAATCGCGATCCTGTCGGTGGACCTCGAGCAGGTGATCTGGGCCAACGGGCCGGGCGCCGCCATGTTCGGCTATCCCGACATCGAAGCGATCATTGGGGTCTCGGCGCGGCTGCCGCTGGCCGCACGCCGCCAGATCATGGCGACCAGTGGTTTTCCCCAGATCGGCGTCGATCGATCGATTACCGTGCGCCTGGCGACCGGCATGACCAGTCGCGCCGTCGGCTTTCTTGCCAGTGCCGTGACGCTACCCGACGGCGAGAATGCCATCATGCTGGCGGTGCCGGCCGCGCAGACCGGCTCGCGCAGTGCCGCCGAGATCGCCGGCCGGGCAATCAGCGGCTTTACCGAAGACGGCCATTTCATCGCCTTCATCGATGCCAAGGGCAATGTCGAGGCCGCCTCGGAGGGATTTTCGGCGCTCGGCATCCAGCCCGCGACACTGGCGGCCCTGGTGGCAGACGTCGCGGCCGAGGGCGAGCGCATCGTCAAGCGCCTCGTTCCGGGCGGCAGGACCTCCTACCCCGCCGGTCTCGCCCGGCTGACGCCGGAGCGGCATCTGCTGGTGGTGATAGACGAGGACCAACTCGAGGACAGCGCGGCTCCGGCAGACGGTTCGCCCGCGACCACGGAAAGCCCTGCCGAGGAGGTTGGCGTTCGGATGGTGGGAACCGCCGCGACAGAGGCGAGCGAGCAGTTGCCCGTCGCTGCCGCGACCGAGCACGAACACGTCCCTTCCGAACCCATGGCTGGCGAGATGCCGGAGCCGACAGCGCGGGAAATCGAGGAGCCGGCCGGGCCGACACCCGCTGCCGCCGACAATGATCAGCCGGCGGCCGGCACGCCGGGGCAGCACGATCATTGGTATTTCAATGCCGGAGAAGACGACGCGCCAGCCGCGCCGGAACCGAAACGCGTGGCAGAGGCGGTCGGCACCGAAGCTGCGGCGCACAGCGTAAAGCAAGACGAGGCCACCTCGCCCGTAGCCCCGACCGCGACCGTGGTCACCCGGACGATAGACCGCTCGGCCGCACCGCGGCGTTTTGTCTGGCGGACCGACGCCGAGGGTAAGTTCAGCGCCCTGTCGCCGGAATTCGCCGATATCGTCGGCCATCCGGCCGCCGACGTGATCGGCCGGCGCTTCCGAGATGTGGCGGCGGCCTTCGGCCTTGATGCATCCGGCGAGATCTCCGGCCTGCTGGAGCGGCGCGACACCTGGTCCGGCCGCTCGGTGCTGTGGCCGGTCGTCGGTACCGACCTAAAGATCCCTGTCGACCTGGCGGCATTGCCTGTCTATGGGCGCGGCCGCGCCTTCGAAGGCTTTCGCGGCTTCGGCGTCGCGCGAAGCGGGGATGCGGTCGTCGATCCGGAAGCGATCGGCATGGCCCTGGTGCCCAATGGCGAGATGCCGGCGGCACCCAAGCCGAAAACCGTGGAGACAATGCCGGAAGATCCAAAGGCCGAAGAACCAAAGGCATCGGATCCGTTCAAGGGCGAAGTGCCGGCGCTGACCATCGTCCCGAAACCGGAGCGGCGCTTTGCCGACAAGGTCATCCGGTTGGCCGAACACCGGCAGCCGGCCAACGACAAGGGGCTGTCCTCGCTGGAACGCAGCGCATTCCGCGAGATCGGCGAGCGGCTGAAAAAAGACAGTTCCACGGCAGAGCCGCCGGCGGCAGCCGAGCCGGCAAGGCAGGCGGAACAAGGTGCCGGAATAGGGTCTTTGCCCGGGCCGCACGACGCGGCCAAGCCGGAGGCCGATGCGAAGCCGCGGGCGGATATCGCCGACCCGAATGCCGGACCAGCAGGCTCGAGCCAGGAACCGGCGAGCGGCCCGGCGCATGAGATGGCAGCGCCCGATGCGGAAGACGAGCCGGATGCGGGCGAATTTTTCCCAAGCGATGCCGAGGATCAGAGGGATCTGGCGCGGCTCGACGGTGCGCAACCGGACCAGGCCGAACAACAGGCGCCGGCCTCCGGATCCCCGCCGCCGGAGGCCTCGGGCTCCCTGCTCGACTATGCCGCCGACGACAGCGACAAAGAGGCGGCGACGGCCGAGGATGGCGAGGCGGCGGCGCAGGCAGAACCTGCCCAGGCATCGGCCGATGACGACAGCATGACGTCAGACGATTTTCGCGACGCCGAGGATGACGAGGATTGGGCCGGCGACGCAGCAACTGCATCCGGCGATCAAGCGATTGCGGCCACCGGCGGAACCGGTGGCACGCATCATGCGGCCGAGACGCGCATCCAGCCGCCACGCCTGCACGTACCGCCGCTCAAGACCGAAGGGTTCATGCCGTCGGCTTTTTCCGTCGGCACAGAAAACAAGACTCCCGATACATCGCTGCTCGGCAAGCTGCCGGTGCCGCTGATCATCCATTCGGGCGACCAGTTGCACTATGCCAACGAGGAATTCCTCGACATGACCGGGTACGCGACGCTGGAGGACCTCGAGGATGCGGGCGGCCTCGGCGCCTTGTTTGCCGATCCCTATGCCGATGACGGCGCTTCCGACGGCAGCGACCGGGCATTGCGGCTGAAGACCCGCGACGGGCAGGAATTCCCGATCGACGCTATCCTGCGCTCCGTGCCCTGGCGCGACGGCAAGGCCCTGATGCTGGTCGTTCGCCGTTCCGGCGAGGATGATGCGCCTGTGGCCCTGCACGCGATCGGCGAGGAGCCGACGCAGCCCGACATTTCCGAGCTCAAGGCACGCATCGCCGAGATGCGCACCATCATCGACACAGCCACCGACGGGGTCGTGCTGATCGGCAGCGACGGCACCATCCGCTCGATCAGCCGCCCGGCCGAGGCGCTGTTCGGTTTCGACAGCGACGAGGTGACCGGCAAGCCGTTCGCCTCGCTGTTTGCCATCGAGAGCCAGCGCGCGGCGCGCGACTATCTCACCGGCCTGTCGGAGCCTGGTGTGGCGAGCGTCTTGAATGACGGCCGCGAGGTGATCGGCCGCGAAGCACAGGGACGCTTCATCCCGCTGTTCATGACCATCGGCCGGTTGCCCAACGACAGCGGCTTCTGTGCCGTGGTGCGCGACATCACGCAGTGGAAGCGAGCCGAAGAGGATCTCACCCAGGCGCGCGCGGTGGCCGAACGCGCCTCCTCGCAGAAGACAGATTTCCTCGCCCGCATCAGCCATGAGATCCGCACGCCGCTCAACGCCATCATCGGCTTTTCCGAACTGATGGTCGACGAGAAGTTCGGGCCGGTGGCCAATGACCGCTACCGCGATTATCTGCGCGACATCAACCGCTCGGGCAACCACGTGCTCGACCTGGTCAACGACCTCCTGGATATCTCGAAGATCGAGGCCGGCCAGCAGGAAATGGCTTATGAGGCGGTGTCGCTCAACGATACGCTGGCCGAAACCGTGGCGATGATGCAGCCCCAGGCCAACCGCGAACGCGTCATCATCCGTTCCAGCTTCGCCTCGCGGCTGCCGGAAGTGGTGGCCGACCTGCGCAGCGTGCGCCAGATCGCGCTCAACATCCTGTCCAACGCCGTGCGCTATACCCAGGCCGGCGGCCAGGTGATCGTCTCGACCGCCTACGAGACCTCGGGCGACGTCGTCATGCGGGTCCGTGACACCGGCATCGGCATGAGCCAGGCCGAGATCGAGCAGGCGCTGAAGCCGTTCAAGCAGATCAATGCGCTGAAGCGTGGGCGCGGCGACGGCACCGGCCTTGGCCTGCCGCTGACCAAGGCGATGGTGGAAGCCAACCGCGCCCGCTTCACCATCAATTCGACGCCCGGCGAAGGCACGCTGGTCGAGGTTGCGTTCCCCTCGACCCGGGTGCTCGCGGAATAGCAAGCCAAGAAAAAAGGCGCCCGGTAAGGACGCCTTAGGAAATTGGATTGCTGTCACAACGGGGCTTGAGCTGAATTCAGATCCTCGGGGCTGAGGAACGGGATTTCTCCCTCAAGTTACGTGCGACTATCGACGCCGGGCCTTAACAAGTCCTTACCGGGTCGCCAAAAAATTTACGAATGTGTACCACTCGTGAAATCTAGGTAAATTCGGGCGACATATTTCGTTAACCATGCCGGTCGCGTTCACTGCGCGAGCTGCGGCAAGTCGCGGAACAGCTCCAGCGCTTCCGGGTTGGCCAGCGCTTCCTTGTTCTTGATGGCGCGGCCGTGGACCACGTCGCGCACCGCAAGCTCGGTGATCTTGCCCGACTTGGTGCGGGGGATGTCGGAGACGGCGACGATCCTGGCCGGAACATGGCGTGGGCTGGCGCCGCTGCGGATCTTGGCCCGGATGCGCTTTTCGAGATCGTCGTCGAGCTTGACGCCGGCGGCAAGCCGCACGAACAGCACGACGCGCACATCATTGTCGAAATCCTGGCCGATGCACAGCGCCTCCAGGATTTCCGGCATCTGCTCGACCTGGTTGTAGATCTCGGCCGTGCCGATGCGCACACCGCCGGGGTTGAGCGTCGCGTCGGAGCGGCCATGGATGACCATGCCGCCATGATCGGTCCATTCGGCGAAATCGCCATGGCACCAGACATTGTCGAAACGCTCGAAATAGGCCGCCTGGTATTTCCTGCCGTCGGGATCGTTCCAGAAGCCGATCGGCATGGACGGGAAAGCCCTGGTGCACACCAGTTCCCCCTTCTCCTGCCGGACCGGCTTGCCGTCATCGTCCCAGACGTCGACGGCGAGGCCGAGGCCCGGCCCCTGGATCTCGCCGGTCCAGACCGGCTGGGTCGGCACGCCGAGCACGAAGCACGAGACGATATCGGTGCCGCCGGAAACCGAGGCAAGGTGCACGTCCTTCTTGATGCCATCATAGACGAATCGGAAATCCTCGGGCGAAAGCGGCGATCCGGTAGAGGATATGGCGCGTATCGTCGACAGGTCATGGCTGCGGATCGGCTTGAGGCCGGCCTTGCGCACGGAATCGATGAACTTGGCCGAGGTGCCGAAAAAGGTCATCTTCTCAGCGTCGGCGAAATCGAACAGCACATTGCCGTCGGGATAGAAGGGAGAACCGTCGTAGAGCAGCAACGTGGCGCCGGAAGCGAGGCCCGAAACCAGCCAGTTCCACATCATCCAGCCGCAGGTGGTGAAATAGAAGAAGCGATCGCCATCGCCGAGGCCGGCATGCAACCGGTGTTCCTTGACATGCTGAATGAGCGTGCCGCCGGCCGAATGGACGATGCATTTGGGAACGCCGGTGGTACCGGACGAAAACAGGATGTAGAGCGGATGCGAAAACGGCAACCGCTCGAAGGTGACGGGCCTGACGGCAAAGGGCGACAGGGCCTCTTCCATCGCCACCGCCTTGTCGATGGTATCAGCCACGTCAGCGGAGGTGCCGAGATAGTCGACGAGCAGGACTTTGCGGACGCCGCCGAGCCTGGCCGCGACCGCCTTGACCTTGTCGGCGACCTCGATCGCCTTGCCATTATACCAATAGCCGTCCGGCGCGATGAAAATGACGGGTTCGATCTGGCCGAACCGATCGAGCACGCCCTGCTCGCCGAAATCGGGAGAACAGGATGACCACACCGCCCCGATCGAGGCCGCCGCCAGCATGGCGGCGACGGCTTCGGGCATGTTGGGCATCATCGCCGCTATACGGTCACCCTTCTTCACCTTGAGCGACAGGAAAAGCTGCTGCAGGCGCGAGACCAGGCCATGCAGTTCATTCCACGACAGCCGCCTCTCGACCTTGTCCTCGCCGCGAAAGACGATGGCCTCGCCGGCGCCGGTCTTTCTCAGAAGGTTTTCGGCGAAATTCAAAGACGCGTCCGGAAAGAAAGAGGCGCCGGGCATCTTCTCGCCGTCGAGCAGCAGTCGTTCACCCTTGTCGCCTTCAAGACCGCAGAAATCCCAGACGAGCCCCCAGAACGCCTCCCGGTTCTCGACCGACCAGCGGTGGAGGTCGGCATAGGACGAAAATAGACTACCGGTACTCGCTGCCGCGGCCTTCATGAAAGCGGTCAATGGCGAGGCATCAATCTGGTCTTGCGTCGGGGTCCAGAGCGGTAGTTCGCCAGCCATGATCGATCCTCCCACGGTCGCCATCGCTTATGCATATCGCTGCGCGGCAGAGCAAGATTTTGTTGGGTCGATGCGGTCAGGTGTGCGCAAATGCCATCGCCGGGCCATAAAGACTTGAAATGCGTCGGCCCTAAGTCGTAGTGACGACAGGGGTTATACCCGTCGGACGCTCGTTTTTGTCGGAATGGAAGCATACGGGGCTATATGCCATCATCCTTGATCCGCCGCGGAGTATGGGCGATCGGCGCTGCTGCGATCGTCATCGCTCTGGTGGTCGCGGCCCTGCCGCTGATCGCCTCGACGCGGATCGTGCGTGACCGCATCGCGTGGGAATTGAGCGCCTGGAGTGGCTTTCGGGTTGCCATCGAGGGGTCGCCACGAATCGAGGTCTGGCCGAATTTCCGCGCGATCCTGACCGATGTGACGCTGTCAAAATGGACCGACGGCGATGCGCCGCCGGTCGTCGAAGCCGAACGGGTCGAGGTCGACCTCTCGGCCATGGCGGCATTGCAGGGCGATGTGGTGTTTTCCACGGCACGGCTGGTGCGGCCGACGATCCGGGTCCAGCGCACGGCGGACGGTCTGTTCCTGCCCACGGCGCCGACCGGCGGGCGCATCGCGCGCTCCATCGATGCGGCCCGTGGCCTGGTCAACGCCGACCCCGCCAAGCCCGACCTCGACAAGCTGCCGGCCGACACGTTCGGCACTGTGGAGTTCAGGGACGGCCGCATGGTGGCGTCCGTCAACGGCAAGGATGAAGAGATCCTGAGCAGTCTTAGCGGCCAGGCCAACTGGGCGGCGATGAACAGCAATGCAACACTGTCCGCGACCGGGATCTGGCGTGGCGAAAGCGTGACCGTGGATGCTGCCTCGCCGAGGCCGCTGGTGCTGTTTGCCGGGGGCATGGCGCCGCTGACCCTGTCCTTCAAGGCGGCGCCGGCCACCTTCTCCTTCGACGGCACGGCCAGCATGTCCGAAAACGCCTATTTCGACGGCCAGGTGAAATTCGCGGCACCTTCGCTGCGCCGCGTACTGGAATGGTCGCAGGCGGGCATCGCGCCGAGCGCCGCGATCGGCTCGGTCAGCATTTCGAGCAAGGTCACGGCATCGGCCGGACGCGTCAAGTTCGAGAACACGGCGCTGGCGCTGGACAACAATCCGGGCATGGGTGCGCTGGACGTGTCGCTTGGCGAGGCACAGCCGGTGATCTCGGGCACGCTTGCCTTCGACACGCTCGACCTCAGGTCGTTTCTATCCGCCTTCACGTCGCTGGGACCGGCGAGCAGCGGCGAACCAGGTCAGATCGACACGAGTTTCGCCGACCGGGTCAACCTCGATCTCAGGCTGTCGGCGGCGCATGCGACCGCAGGGAGCATCCAGCTTGCCGATGTCGCAGCCACCGCGCAGGTCAAGGATGGCCTTTCCGTCTTCGACATCTCCGACGCCTCCGCCTTCGGCGGCAACATCCAGACCAGCCTTCGTTTCGACCGCAAGCCCGAGGGCACCCAGGTCGAGATCCGGCTGCTGGCCTCCGATGTCGATGGCGGGGCGTTCGGCACCGCGGCCGGGATGACCCGGCTGGTGCCGGTCGGCACGGGCACCGTCTCGGTCATCCTCAAGGGACCAGGAAGGACCTGGGATTCGGTTTTTGAGAACGCCGACGGCTCTGTCTCGGCGACCTTTGGCCCTGGCGCGCTCAGCAAGTTCAACCTGCCGGCCTTTCTCAAGCATACCGAACAAGGCGGCTTCTTCGCGCTCGACGATGTCTCGGACGGGACGCTGCCCATCGATGGCGCCGAAGTGAAGGCAACCATTTCGCGAGGCGTGGCCAGACTGGACAAGGCCGAGGCCAATTCGGCGAAATACAAGATCTGGCTTTCCGGCATCGCATCCTACGCAGGACGCGGACTGGCGCTGTCGGGCGGTGTCATCCAGCCGGATCAGCCAGCAACGCAGAAGAGCGGCCAGCAGGGGCCCAACCAGTCGTCGTTTTTCGTCGGCGGAACCTGGAGCACGCCGTTCATTTCACCCATCAGCCGCGGCGTTTCGGGCGAATAAGGCCCGGCCCTCAGTTGAAACGCTTCTAACCGCGTTGCGCGGCCCGCTCGTCAAGCTGCCGCTGCACCTCGCGCCGCTTATTGGCGACGGAAGCGATGATGACGCCAACCGTGACGATCGCGATCAGAAGGGTGCAGGCGGCATTGATCTCCGGCGTCACACCGAGGCGGACCTGGCTGTAGATCTTCATCGGCAGCGTGGTGGCGCCAGGGCCCGAAGCAAAGCTGGCGATGACCAGGTCGTCCAGTGACAGCGTGAAGGCCAGCATCCAGCCGGACACGATCGCCGGCAGAATGACTGGCAGGGTGATCTGGAAAAAGGTCTTCACAGGTGGCGCGCCAAGATCCATGGCGGCTTCTTCCAGCGAGCGATCGAAGCTGACAAGCCGCGACTGCACGACAACAGCGACAAAGCACATCGTGAAGGTGATATGCGCGAGGATCACGGTCGTCATGCCGCGATCCATGCCGATGGCGACAAACAGCAGGAGCAGCGACAGGCCGGTAATGACGTCAGGCATGACCAATGGTGCGAAGATCATGCCGGAGAACAGGACCCTGCCCCGGAAGCGTGTGTAGCGGGTCAGCGCCAGGGCCCCCATTGTGCCGAGAACGGTCGCCACGGTCGCTGAAATCAGACCGACGCGGATGGTCACCCATGCGGCGTCCATCAGGCCCTGATTGTGGAACAGCGATACGTACCATTTGGTGGAAAAGCCGCCCCAGACGGTGACGAGCTTGGACTCGTTGAAGGAAAAGACGACGAGCAGCACGATCGGCAAATAGAGAAAGGCAAAACCGAGCGTGATCGAGGTGATGTTGAAGCGGCTCCAGGTGGTGTTCATTTGTCCTGCTCCTGCGCGCGGGCCTGGGCATGCTGGAACAACACGATCGGTACGATCAGCAGCAGCAGCAGGATGACGGCAACGGCCGACGACACCGGCCAGTCACGATTGGCGAAAAACTCGTTCCACAGCGTCTTGCCGATCATCAGCGTCTGCGAGCCGCCGAGCAAATCGGGGATGACGAACTCGCCGACGGCCGGGATGAACACCAGCAGGCAGCCGGCTATGACGCCGGGCAGCGACAGCGGAAAAGTGATCTTCCAGAAGGCTGACGTCGGCGGGCAGCCGAGGTCCTTGGCTGCCTCGATCAGCGAATAGTCCATTTTTTCCAGCGACGAATAAAGCGGCAGCACCATGAACGGCAGGTAGGAATAGACGATGCCTATGAAGATGGCCGTGTAGGTGTTGAGGATCACCAGCGGCTGGTTGATGATGTGCAGCGACAAGAGCAGCTGGTTGAGCAGGCCCTCGGGCTTGAGAATGCCGATCCAGGCATAGACGCGGATCAGGAACGACGTCCAGAACGGCAGGATGACCAGCATCAGCAATGTCGGGCGGATTGTCGCCGGAGCGCGCGCCATGCCATAGGCGATGGGATAGCCAACCAGCAGGGTCAGCACCGTCGAGATGGCAGCGATGACCACGCTGGTGAGATAGGCCTTGAAATAGAGTGCGTCCTGCGTCAGCCAGACATAATTGTCGATGTTGAGGTCTCGAAAGCCGGCGAAGAAACCGGAAACGCCGTCCCTGAAATCGAGCACCGGCGTATAGGGTGGCATGGCGATAGCCGTCTGCGACAACGAGATCTTGAAGACGATGACAAAGGGGACAAGAAAGAAGAACAGCAGCCAGAGATAGGGAACGATGATGACGAGCCGGCTGACGAAGCCGGCACCGAGCCGCGTCAGGAACGGATTGGCGGCGGTCGGTGGCGCGGCGGCATCGGTAACGGCGATGTTGGACATGGCCGTCCCCTACCGTGCCAGCACGACGCCGGCGTCGGGCCGGAAAGACACCCAGGCACGGTCGTTCCAGGTCAGTGGATCCTCGGTCACACGGGCCGCGTTCAAGGCGCTTGCCCGCACGATCTGCCCGTCGTCCAGCCTGACGTGATAGACAGTCATGTCGCCGAGATAGGCGATGTCGTAAACCTCACCTTCCAGCGCGTTGACGGCATCGGCCGGCTTCTTAGACGAGACCCTGATCTTCTCCGGCCTGACGGCGAAGACGATATCCGCATTGGCCTTCGCAGCCGCGCCACCGTTCTCGACGACGATCTGAGCCCCGCTTGGACCTGTAATGCGGGTCGTGTTGGCCGCCTGTTCGGCAACCTTGCCCTCGAACATGTTCACGTTGCCGACGAAATGGGCGACGAAGCGCGACGTCGGGGCTTCATAGACTTCCGGCGGCGTCGCCACCTGCATGACTTCGCCCTTGTCCATGATGGCGATGCGATCGGCCATCGTCATCGCCTCTTCCTGATCATGGGTGACGACGACGAAGGTGAGACCAAGCTCCTGCTGCAGATCCATCAGTTCGAACTGGGTTTCCTCGCGCAGTTTCTTGTCGAGCGCGCCGAGCGGCTCGTCGAGCAGCAGCACCTTCGGTCGCTTGGCTACCGAGCGGGCAAGCGCGACGCGCTGGCGCTGGCCGCCGGAAAGCTGGTGCGGCTTGCGCTTGGCGAACTGCTCGAGCTTGACCAGCTTCAGCATGTCGGCGACGCGTTTTTCGATATCCGGCTTCGGCATGCCTTCCTGTTTGAGACCGAAGGCGATGTTCTTCTCGACGGTCATATGCGGGAACAAGGCATAAGACTGGAACATCATGTTGACCGGCCGGCGATAGGGCGGAATGCCGCGCAGATCCTGGCCGTCGAGCAGGATGCGCCCGGCCGTCGGCTCCTCGAAGCCGGCAAGCATCCTGAGCAGCGTCGACTTTCCGCAACCCGATGCGCCAAGCAGAGCGAAGAATTCACGCTCGAAAATGGTCAGCGACAGATTGTTGACGGCGGTAAAGTCACCAAACTTCTTGGTGACATTGTCGAACTGGATATATGGCTTGGCGTTCGGGTCGTTCCATGGCGCGAAGTCCCTGCGGATGCTGCCAAGCGATTTCATATCCCCACTCCGTGCTTTTTTATTCCCCAAAAGAAATCGACCCCGGCAGTTGGCTGCCGGGGTCGCGCCGGATTGCCTACTGGCCGGTGACGATCTTGGTCCAGCTGCGCGTGACGATGCGCTGGGTCTTGGGATCGTAAGGCTGGGTGGTATAGAGCTTCTGCAAGGTCGCGGCGTCCGGATAGACCGACGGATCGTCGAGCAGCGCCTTGTCCACGAATTGCTGCGATGCCTTGTTGCCGTTGGCATAAAGGACATAGTTCGACGACTTGGCGATCACTTCCGGCGTCATCATGTAGTTGATGAATTCAAGCGCCTCGGCGACGTGCGGCGCGTCGGCGGGGATCGCCATCTGATCGAACCACATCTGGGCGCCTTCCTTCGGCACGGAATAGCCGATTTCCACGCCTTGCTTGGCCTCGACCGCGCGGTTGCGAGCCTGGAACACGTCACCCGACCAGCCGACCGCCAGGCAGATATCGCCATTGGCAAGTGCGTTGATGTATTCGGACGAGTGGAACTTCCTGATATAGGGACGGACCTTGAGAAGAGCTTCCTCGGCCTTGGCGATATCGTCGGGCGACGTGCTGTTGGGGTCGAGACCGAGGTACTTCAGCGCCGCCGGCAGGATGTCGGATGGAGAATCCAGCACATAGACGCCGCAATCCTTCAATTTGGCCAGGCTATCGGGGTTGAAGAAGGTATCCCAGCTGTCGATCTTGTCGGTGCCGAGCGCTGCCTGCACTTTCTTGGTGTTGTAGCCGATGCCGACCGTGCCCCACATGTAATTGACCGAGTATTCGTTGCCGGGATCGTATTTGGCGGTGCGCTCCGTAACCGTGTCCCACATGTTGGAGAGGTTCGGCAGCTTCGACTTGTCGAGTTTCTGGAACACACCGGCCTGGATCTGGCGGGCCAGGAAATTGCCGCTCGGCACGACGACGTCGTAGCCGCTGCCGCCGGCGAGCAGCTTGGTTTCGAGGATCTCGTTGGAATCGAACGTATCGTAAACGACCTTGATGCCAGTTTTCTTGGTGAAATCATCGATGATCGAACTGTCGATGTAATCCGACCAGTTGAAGACGTTGACGACGCGGTCCGCGGCGTGACCGGCGGGCGTCAAAAGCGCCAGAAATACCGAGGTTGCCGAAAGCCAGAGTGCTTTGCGGATCATGCTATTCTCCTTTGGTGAGTGTTCCATTGCCGGCGCGTCGCGACATGCTCGCGCGGCCGGGCATTTGCTTTAGACTGTTGAACTTTCCAGAGGTCGACGGCCGCCATTCGGCACGCCGCCGACGGCCGCCCGCACGGTCGGGGCGGGAAGGAATTGCGATGCCGTCAGAAGCTTTCGCCGCCGTGCGGTCAGAGATACTAGAATGTGGTCCGGTCTCGATCGGGCCGCCGGGGAGACTTGGCAAGATACGCCTGTCTTGTTGTTGCCGTGTTCCCAGCCTGCCCGGGCGGAAGCGACATTGTCAATGGGCAAAGCTTCGGCGCCCGCATCAATTAGGCGAAGGCACTCCGGTGACCCCAGCCCGCTGAGGCCGCGCCTGGCGCTTGAATTCGAGCCCAATATGGACAAGCAGCGCCGTGACCACCACCGCGCCGCCGACGATGGTGCGCCCGGACGGCACCTCGGAATGGATGAGCCAGACCCATATCGGCCCCAGGATCGGCTCGAACGTGCCGAGCAACGCCGCGATAGCCGCCGGGATCAAGCGCGCGCCAGTGGCGAAGAAAGCAAGACCAAGGCCGAGATTGACCACGCCGAAGACGAAGAGGAAGCCCATGTCGCCGACCGACACCGCGAACGTCGAGGCCTGCGAGGCAGCGAAGCCCGCCGCAAGGATCGTGCCGAGACACGTCGCCGGCGTCATGCGCACGCTGGAGAAGCGCCGGGTGATGACGGTGGCGATCGAGAACATGAACGCGATCAGCAGCGCCAGTCCATCGCCTATGGGCGAGACGGCGCCGTCAACAGATTCAGACACCATGATGGCGACGCCGGCGATGACGGCGACGATTGCTATCCAGGTCGCGACGGTTACCTTTTCGCGGAACAGCGCCCAGGCAAACAGGGCCGCCAGAAGCGGCACGCCGGCTTGCATCAAAAGAATATTGGCGACGGTGGTATAGGCAAGCGCCACCACGAACGAGGTCGACGCAATGGCGAAGCAGAACCCCACCGCAATGCCTGGCAGGCCCATGTCGCGGAATGATTTCAGCATGCCGCGCCAGCCGTCACGCCAGACCATGAAGCAAAGCAGGAAGACGGCAGCCCACGCGGAGCGCCAGAATATCACGGTCCAGCTGTCGCCGACCGTGATGAACCGGGCGATGGTGCCGCCGAAACTCCACATCAGCGCCGACAGGAACACCAGAAGGAAGCCGATGCGCTCCTCGCGCAGCGGGATGGCCGCGGACGTGGCGATCTGCCTTGATGTGGTGTCGGTCATGGGCGCGACTGTCGAGATTTTGAGGACGGCACGATGCGCAGGAGACGACAAGAACGTACCCTGTTCGCGTACCGCAAAGGCATTGGCGAGGCGTGATCCAGTGCAGTGTTCCGTTTGGCGCACTGCCGGCACCCTACCGGCGCGCCCGACAACAGTCAGCAGCGCTTGGGCGACGCCTACGACGTGCGCTTGTTGCCGCGAATGAAGCGCCAGACTCCGGCCAAGGGAACCAGCAAGATCAAACCGAATTTCTTCAGCGCAATGAGCGCCACGGCCAGAAGGCCCGCCTTCGCCGCCAATTTTCCCGCTATGAGGCCACCAATGCCAACTGCCGCAACTGTATCGGAGCCGGGTATGAAATCAGTGTATTTCTTGCCGGTATTGAAGGCGGCGAGGCCAAGGACTTCGTCCAGGCTTTGCCTTATCTCCGGCAATTGCTCCACCGTAGCGATATAACTCATCACAAAAACGCCCTCCTTACCCAGAAAACGGACGTCGTAGTTGAGCGTGTGGACGGTATCGTCTCCGAATTGCAGTTCCTTTGCCCAGTGCAAACGCTTGTTGACCGAGTCGTAGACTGGCGGCGAGGCCCAGCCGATCAAGGTAATGGGAGGAAAGCCATCCTTTGCCCTTTGATCGTTGCCTGACAATGTGTCCGCCTGCATGGTGCGCAGCAACTCGCCGTAGTCGATGGATGCGGCGTCGCCATCATCGACATAGCCTATCTTCTCCCATCGCAACTCTATGCCCCAATTGCCATCGGCAATGGGATCATATTTGGCCGGAAAGATCATGCCGACCGAATCGGCAGCGGAACTGGCAGGATTGCCCCAGGCTTCTGTCAAAACAGAGGCAGTGTCTTTCTTGTTAAGAAAATAGAACTTATCGCCGAGGGTCAGGTGTACACCTTCGGCAAGGTCCACCGTGCCGATCTTCGGCTCGATTTTGTCCAGGAAAGCCTTGCCGTCGTCATTGTACCCTTGGTAAGATTTAAAAAAATCCGAGGATCTTTCCGCCTGAGCGGGCCAGACCGAAAGGGCAAGGCCCAAACCAAGCCAAAGAGCTATCCGGCTCATCAATCCCCCCGATCGCTGCACAGATTGTCGTTGATATCTTAACAGCAATGCTTAATCAATATTGCATCCGCTATATTTAGCGTGACGGCTTATTGTCTTCCTGAGTAGGAAGCAGTCAGTCTTCTTCTTCGCGCGGCAAGTCACCACGACATCACTGGAAGTCGAAGGCACTCAGGCCGGTGACCATCTCGTCGAGGCCGAGCGGTCGCGTCACCGGCGGCTCTGCGCGCGCCAGGCAGCCGGCGCGCTCGCAAAGCCGGCAGGCGGGGCCGACAGGCGTCGCCGCGACGGTGCCCGCCCCCATCTTCGCGCCGGTCGCCGCGCCAGGCAGCACCGTGCCATAGACGATCTCGTCGCGAAAGCCGATGTCGCAGCCGAGCAGCAGTGCCGTGCGGCGCGGTCGTTCGGAGAACGCGCCTTGCGGCCCCTCCAGCGTGCGGGCGATGCACAGGAACTCGGCGCCATCGGGCATTTCCACCGCCTCGACGAATATCTGGCCCGGCTGAGTGAAGGCGACATGCACGGGAAGCTTGGGACAGCCACCGCCGAAGCGGCTTTGCGGAAAGCCCTGGCTGCCGGCCTTGCGGAAGCGGTTTCCCGCATTGTCGATCTCCAGCATGAAGAAGGGCACGCCGGAAGCACCTGGCCGCTGCAGCATGGTCAGCCGGTTTGCCGCCTGCTCGAAGGAAACGCCGAAGCGCGAGCGCAGGACATCAATGTCGTAGCGTGAGCGAACGGCCGCCGCGTGAAAGGGCTGATAGGGCATCATCAGCGCATGGGCGGCGTAGCGGCCGAGTTCGAAGCGGGCAAGGCGGCGCGCCTCGTCCGTGGTCAGCCTCAGTGCCTGGATCTCACCGGCGACCGCAACCGACATGCGGATCAGGCAGGCCTCCATCGCGACTTCACGCAACTGGTCGAACGGCGACAGACGCTCGGACAGGAACAGGCGCTGCGAGTGGCGGTCGTAGCGGCGGCGCCAGTTCGGCATGGTGGCGACCGGCAGAACCTTGACCACGATGCCGTATTCGCGCTTCAGCCATGCCTTCAAGGCGCCAAACAGGTCGTCGCCGGGATCGAGCACCGACGTAAACGCCTCGGCCTCTTCCTCGAGCGAGACGAAATGGTTCGGTCGCCGCTCGAAAATCTCGCGCACCTCGTCGATCGGCAGGCGGGCGCCAGAGAGGGCGGTCGCCCGGCCCTCGCGGGCCAGAAGCTCGTTGAGATCGGACAGCCGCTCGGCTTGCTCGCGATAGGCGCGGAACAGTTTTATCACCGCGGCGGAGGCGTTGGGCGCCGCCTCGGCAAACTCGATCAATTCCTGGTCTCCCGGCAATTCGCCGACCAGCAGCGGATCGGTGAACACCTCCTTGAGGGCAGCGACCGATCCCCTTGCCTCGCCCTGAAGCTCATGCGGATCGACTTTGTAGACGGAGGCGAGCTTCAGGATCAATTGCACCGTCAGCGGCCGCTGGTTGCGCTCGATCAGGTTGAGGTAGGACGGCGAGATGCCGAGCCCCTCGGCCATCGCCGTCTGGGTCAGGCCCTTGGCGCCACGGATGCGGCGGATGCGCGGCCCAGCGAAAATCTTCTGGTCAGCCATCGCCAATTCTTGACAGGAGTTTACACGCCGCCAGCTGCATCCCGCCTCTCTTCGCTTTACAGGATTGACAAATTTACAGTGCCTTGCTGTCAAACACAACACAGATTTTCCGTTATATCCACTCGGTTCTGCTGATTTTTCTAGCTCATGCGGCGCCAAAATGTAAATTCAGTCACATAGAAGCGGCCCGAGAATTGGCTGTGCAGAAATCTTCGGAGTGACCAATGACTGATTTTTACAACCTCGTCCCCTCGGCGCCTGAAGGTCGCTTCGACGGCATTGAACGTCCCTATTCGCCGGAGGACGTGAAGCGGCTGCGCGGTTCGGTGCAGATTCGTCAGAGCCTTGCCGAAATGGGCGCCAACCGGCTGTGGAAACTCATCCACGAGGAGGACTTCGTCAACGCGCTCGGCGCCATGTCCGGCAACCAGGCGATGCAGCAGGTGCGCGCCGGGCTGAAGGCGATCTACCTGTCGGGCTGGCAGGTCGCTGCCGACGCAAACACCGCCTCGGCGATGTATCCGGACCAGTCGCTCTATCCGGCCAATGCGGCGCCCGAACTGGTCAAGCGCATCAACCGCACGCTGCAGCGCGCCGACCAGATCGAAACCTCCGAAGGCAAGGGGCTTTCTGTGGAGACCTGGTTCGCACCGATCGTTGCCGACGCGGAAGCCGGCTTCGGCGGTCCGCTCAACGCCTTCGAGATCATGAAGGCGTTCATCGAGGCCGGTGCCGCTGGCGTCCATTACGAGGACCAGTTGGCGTCGGAGAAGAAGTGCGGCCATCTCGGCGGCAAGGTGCTGATCCCGACCGCGGCGCATATCCGCAACCTCAACGCGGCGCGGCTCGCGGCCGACGTGATGGCCACGCCCACCTTGGTCGTGGCACGCACGGACGCGGAAGCTGCAAAGCTGCTGACCTCCGATATCGATGAACGCGACCAGCCCTTCGTCGACTATGATGCCGGCCGCACGGTGGAAGGCTTCTACCAGGTCCGGAACGGCATCGAGCCTTGCATCGCGCGGGCCATTGCCTATGCGCCGCACGCCGACCTGATCTGGTGCGAGACCTCGAAGCCCGACCTGGCGCAGGCCAAGAAATTCGCCGAGGGGGTGCGCAGGCACCATCCAGGCAAGCTGCTCGCCTACAATTGCTCGCCGTCGTTCAACTGGAAGAAGAATCTCGACGACGCGACGATCGCCAAGTTCCAGAGGGAACTGGGCGCCATGGGCTACAAGTTCCAATTCATCACGCTGGCCGGCTTCCACCAGCTCAACTACGGCATGTTCGAACTCGCCCGCGGCTACAAGGCGCGGCAGATGGCGGCCTATTCCGAGTTGCAGGAAGCGGAATTCGCGGCGGAAGCCAATGGCTATACCGCGACCAAGCACCAGCGCGAGGTCGGCACCGGCTATTTCGACGCGGTCTCTATGGCGATCACCGGCGGCCGGTCGTCGACCACGGCCATGCATGAATCGACCGAGCACGCGCAGTTCAAGCCGGCCGCGGAATAGCGACCAGGAAATACAGAGGAAACGCCCAACAGGGCCTCAGACACAGGAGAAGACCAATGGCATCGATAAGCCGCGTCAAGGAACGGGCCGAAGAGCAATCGACCACGATGAGCGTCGACCAGCAGGCGACAATCCGCATGCTGGCCAACGACCTGCACAGGCTCAACCAATCGGTGATGAAGGCGGTCGAGGCGGGCGTCTCGGTGGAGCTCGTGCGCTCCGCGAGGCACCATGGCGGCGACGGCAATTGGGGCGACCTGCTGATCCCGGTCATCGTTACACAACAAAGCCATGGCTGACCCGGAAGCGCTACAACCGGCCATTTGCCCGCGCCGCGTATGCGTAGGTGAATTTTATTTTCACGCAACCAAGCTATGGACAGGGCAGTACAGTACTGTTGCTTGAATCCACTGTGTGGGAGACGGTTTCAGAAGTCTTTTATTTCAACTTGACATAGGGTGCGATCTCACGCCAATTGTCCGCAGATTCAACTCTGCATTGAAATAGGGGCAAGATTCTTGACCGACTTGGGTGCCTAGTGAGTGACGAGGGGGAGAGTACAAAACATCTGAATCGGGTGACCCGGGGTTCAAACATTGAGACGATCCGAGATCCTTCGCGGGTGCTTGTTGTCGGGAAGTCGCCGATCAATCGCGTCGTGGTGTCTAAAATCGTCGAGCGTTCCGGGCTCAAACCAATCTCGGAATCGCCTGAAATGGCGGTGAAGACCTTACGTTCGCTTATCCCCGGGGCGGTTGTCCTCGATGGTGGCCCCGACAACAAAGACTGCGACACGCTGATGTCCAGTATCGACACGTTGCGGCGAGCCGCGGGCAAGGCACTTCCTCCCGTGATCCTGCTTTCAACCAAGAATGGCACGCCCGAGAGCCTGGGCCTGGCGCATGTTGTCGACGCGGTGGTGGCCAAGCCGATCACGCCCGAACGGCTGCAACCGGTCATCGATCGCCTGACCGGCCGCTAAAACGATTCCAAAAGGCGAAAACCGTTTTTCCATCCAGAATTGCGCGAAAAAAGCAGTCGGAGGTCTACGATCAAACTCTGTTCCTGATGCTTTCGACAAGCGCGGGCAATTGGCTGAGATCCGATATCTGGCGGAAACGCGGCTCGGCGACCGGCGCCTCCACATGTTCGAGCACCCAGGTCAATTCGTGCGGCACATGGACACCCCAGCCGCCGGCCTCGATGGCGGGCACCACGTCCGACTTCAGCGAATTGCCGACCATCATGCTCCTTGCCGGGCCTTCGCCATGGCGGTTGAAAAGGCGCGCATAGGTCGCGGCGGTCTTGTCGCTGACGATCTCGACGGCGTCGAACAACTCGCCCAGCCCGGAGCCAGCCAGCTTGCGCTCCTGATCGAACAGATCGCCCTTGGTGATCAGCACGAGGCGGAAGGTGCCGGCGAGCTTCTCGACCGTCTCGCGTGCATGCGGCAAGGGCTCGATCGGATGGCCCAGCATCTCGCGGCCGGCGTCGAGAATCTCCGATATGACGGAAGCCGGCACGCGCCCGTCGGTGACCTCTATCGCCGTCTCGATCATCGAGAGCGTAAATCCCTTGATGCCGAAACCGTAGATCGCGAGATTGCGCCTCTCGGCTTCCAACAGTCGAGCCGAGATCTGCTCGCCCTCGCCATGATCGGCCAGCATGGCGGCAAAGCGCTTTTCCGTCATGCGGAAGAACCGTTCGTTCTGCCAAAGCGTGTCGTCGGCGTCGAAGCCGATCGTGGTCAGTTCGCTGCTGGGTCTCATCGCCGGCTTCTCGAGTGCGGGAAGACGCCAAACCTATGCCGACCGGCAACCGGTTTTCAACCCGCAACGGCAAATGCCCGCGGCGGCTCCCCTTCCCTTCGGTCGCACGGCACGGCTATACTTGAAAATCCGCAACCCAATCTGGTGAATGATGCCGCCTGCAAAAAAGGAAGTCCGTCCGTCGAGCCGCGGAGGACGGGCGCGCACGCCTGCCTTCGTGAAAAACCTGCGAGGTGTGAAGAACTGGAAGGAAGTCAGCGATTGGCTGGAATGGCGCGGCATCGAGGATATCGAATGCATCACGCCTGATCAGGCCGGCGTGGCGCGCGGCAAGATGATGCCGTCGAAGAAATTCACTTCCAACACCTCACTGGCGCTGCCTTCGGCGGTCTTCATGACGACGATTTCCGGCGGCTATCCGGAGGACGGTAACGGCTTTCACTATCCGGAAGACGACGGCGACCTCAAGCTGATGCCGGACCTGTCGACATTGACCGTGGTTCCCTGGGAAGAAGACCCGACGGCCGCCGTCATCTGCGACCTCGTCCACCAGGACGGCCGCTCGGTCGAGTTCACGCCGCGCAATGTGCTGAAGCGCGTGCTGGCGGCCTATGACAAGCTTGGGCTGAAGCCGGTCGTGGCACCCGAAATCGAGTTCTACCTCGTGCGCAAGAATCCGGACCCGGACTATCCCCTGACCCCGCCTGTCGGCCGCTCGGGGCGCGCGATCGGCGGCGGCGCCGGCTATTCGATCGCCGGCGTCAACGAGTT
The DNA here is from genome assembly GCF_020164885.1 of Mesorhizobium sp. CO1-1-7. Lineage (NCBI taxonomy): Bacteria > Pseudomonadati > Pseudomonadota > Alphaproteobacteria > Hyphomicrobiales > Phyllobacteriaceae > Mesorhizobium > Mesorhizobium sp. CO1-1-7. The sequence continues at coordinate 184,449 of NZ_JAIUHA010000001.1, forward strand.
CGACGAACTGATCGACGACATCTACCATTTCTCCGAAAGCCAGGGCCTGGAGATCGACACGCTCATCCACGAAGAGGGCGCCGGCCAGCTCGAGATCAATCTGCGCCACGGCGACCCGATCGAGCTCGCCGACCAAGTGTTCATGTTCAAGCGCACCATTCGTGAAGCCGCGCTCAAGCATGAGATCTACGCGACCTTCATGGCCAAGCCGATTCAGGGCCAGCCGGGCTCCGCCATGCATATCCATCAGTCGATCGTCGACAAGAAGACGGGCAGGAACATCTTTTCGGCCGAGGATGGTTCGGAGACCGAGGATTTCTTCCATTTCATCGGCGGCATGCAGAAGCACGTGCCGAATGCGCTGGTTATGTTCGCGCCCTACGTCAATTCCTACCGGCGGCTGACGCAGGCGGCCTCTGCCCCGGTCAACAACAAATGGGGCTACGACAACCGCACCACGGCTTTCCGCGTGCCGCGTTCCGATCCAGCGGCGCGGCGCGTTGAAAACCGCATCCCGTCCTCCGATGCCAATCCCTATCTGGCGCTGGCGGCTTCGCTTGCCTGCGGGCTGATCGGCATCACCAGGAAGATCAAGGCCGAGCCTCCCGTGCTGACCACCGCCAACGCGCACGAGATCGACCTGCCGCGCAGCCTGCTCGAAGCCGTCGACCTGTTCGAAGGCGACGAGGAACTCTGCGCACTGCTGGGCAAGTCCTTCGCCGCCACCTATGCGGCGATCAAGCGGGCGGAATTCGAAACGTTCATGGAAGTGATCAGTCCGTGGGAGCGGGAATATCTGCTGCTGAATGTGTGATCGTGAGTGAGTAGTGAGTAGTTGGTAGCGACTACTCACTACTCACTACTCACTACCCGAACTCCCTCGAGTCTTCGCTCATCATGAACTACCAATCCCCCATTTCCCCCGGCCGGTCCTGGTATGAGGACACGGCCGGGCCGCGGCCCGAATATCCAGCGCTCGACGGTGATCGGACCTGCGACGTCGTTATTATCGGCGGCGGCTTTACCGGCCTGTCGGCAGCGACGCACTTGGCCAAGGCCGGTACCAGCGTCGTCCTGATCGAAGCATATCGTTTTGGCGACGGCGCTTCGGGGCGCAATGGCGGCCAGCTCGGCACCGGGCAGCGTGCCTGGGCCGAGGACCTGGAGACCGAATACGGTCTGTCCCGCGCCAGGGCGCTGTTCGATCTCGCCGAAGAGGCGAAAGCGCATCTGCTCGACTTCGCCGCCCTCAACCAGATCGATATCGACTACATGCCGGGCCAGCTCTCGGTCGCGCACAAGCCGCGCTATGTCGACGACTACAAGGCGCATGCCGAAATCATGGCCGGCCGCTTCTCGTACCCGCACATCTCCTTCATGGATGCGAAGGAGACGGCGGATCGGCTGGGGTCGAGCGCTTATTTCGGCGGCACGCGCGACACCGGCACCGGCCATATCCATCCGATGAAGCTGGTGATCGGCACGGCGCGGGCGGCGGCACAAGCTGGCGCCCACTTGTTCGAATGTACGCCATCGACCGCCATCGTCTCGGCAGGCGGCAAGGTCAGGGTCTCCACGCCAAGAGGGACGATCTCGGCGCAAAAATGCCTGATCGCGGTCAACGCCTATGGCGGCACGCTCGAGCCGGTGAGTGCCGCGCACATCATGCCGATCGGATCCTTCATCGGTGCGACCGTGCCGTTGGGGTCGGATTCGAACGTGTTGCCGGGGGGCGAATCGGTCGACGATTCCCGCTTCGTCGTGCGCTATTTCCGCAAATCCAGGGATGGACGGCTGCTGTTCGGCGGACGCGAGGTCTATGGCGTCAACGATCCCAAAGATATCCACATCCACATTCGCCGTCAGATCGCGGAGCTCTATCCGGCGCTCAGCGATGTCGAGATCACCCATGGCTGGGGCGGCTATGTCGGCATCACGGTGCCGAGGAAGCCATTCGTGCGCGAAGTGATGCCGAATGTGATCTCGGCCGGCGGCTATTCCGGTCACGGCGTCATGCTGTCGAACTTCTTCGGCAAGCTCTATGCCGAGACCATCACCGGCAACCGCGACCGGCTGAAGCTGATCGAGGACTTGAAAATCCCGCCATTTCCTGGCGGCCGCCGGTTCCGGGCGCCGCTGCTTTTCCTTGCGCTCAACTGGTTTGCGCTGCGGGACAGGATCTAATGCGTCGCGAGGAACGACATGCACAACAAGATCCAAGTGCGTTGTGGAGACTTTTCGACACGACGTGCTTAGGCTGCGATCGGATCGCCGCTATCCCTGCGATCACGAACTCATGTAATATTGTAATATCCATGTAATATTTGTTGCCCGGGCAACACATTGCGGAATTGCGGGCAAAAGCGCAGAATCCTTGGTAAGGGCGTACTGACGCCACAATCGCGGGCGAAAGGTCCGCATCTGGGCGATTGTTCGGGGATTGTTGCGGGCCCGCCCGCGTTTGGGACCGATGCTGATCGAACGCGTGACTTGCGATATTTGATCGAAAGAACACCGGCCCGCTTATGGAGGTGGCAAGAGTGAGAGAGCCCTTCAGTTTCGGTGCTCCGGAACGTCGGCGCTTCGCCATGCAGTTCGGCTATGACATGCGCCCGTCATTCTGGCAGGGAGTCCGTTCGAACTCGCACCTGGTTATCGCGGCAATAGGCACCGCGGCACTGCTTGGCGTTGCCGCAGTGGCGCTCTGGCTGGCGTTGCCGACCGGCGAGAGGCAAGCAGCCGCCAGTCCCGAGCAGAGCATTCCGACCATTCCGGTGAAGACGACGAAAGTTCCCTCCTCGGGGACGACGGTGACGGTGGCGGCCGTGACGCCGCAGGCGGAGCGCAAGTCCAGCCAGGTGTCACCGACCAAGGCAGCGGCGGCGGTGGACATACCAGCGCTTGCCGCCAATGATCCCCGCTGGACAGGGGCGCAGCCGAAGGCTGCCGCGGCAACTGATCCCGATCAAACGGCGGCTCCCAGCCAAGTAGCCAAGCAGCCCGAGCCGGCGCCTGACAAAACAGCGGCGGCATTCGCGCAATCGTCTACCGATACCGATGCCACCGACGAGCTTGCCAAGGTCGCCGCGCCGAGCCCGCCTGCCAATAGCAGCAATCCCGATGGCGCGCAGACCGCCGCCATTCCGGAGACGCAGCCGCAAGCACCGGACCAAAAACCCGCGAATGCACAAGGCGAGGACAACGCAGCCAAGGCGAAGCCGCGCAAGGTGGCGGCGACGGGCAACGGCCGTATTCTCAGAGCTGTGACCATGCGCAGTGCTCCGAAGAAGGGGGCCACCCCCATCGGTACGATCCCTGCCCGGACCTCGGTGCAACTGATGGGCTGCAAGCAGTGGTGCGAGATCGTCTACAACGGCAAGCACGGCTGGGTGTACAAGAGCTACGTCAAGCCCGGCACGTAATATCCGACGATCGCCGCGTTCAGATGCAGCGCCCGCCATCGACCTCCAGCGCGACCCCGGTGATGAAAGCGGCCTCGTCCGAGGCCAGCCATAGAGCCGCGTTGGCGATATCGAGCGGGGTCGACAGCCGCCCGAGCGGGATCGAGGCGCGGAATGCCTCGCGGATCTCGGGCGTGTCGGCGCCCATGAATTTTTCAAGCATCCCGGTCTCGCCGGCGACCGGGCAAAGGCAGTTGACGCGAATGTTCCTGGGCGCGAGTTCCACCGCCATCGACTTGGTGGCGGTGATCGCCCAACCCTTCGAGGCATTGTACCAGGTGAGGCCGGGCCGCGGCCGCAATCCTGCGGTAGACGCCGTGGTCAAGATGACACCGCCGCCTTGCCGCTCCATGATCGGCACAACCGCAAGGGCGGCGTGATAGATCGCCTTCATGTTGACTGATGTGATCAGGTCGAAGGTTTCCTCGTCGACTTTGAGCATGTCGCCATTGCGATGGGTGAACCCGGCATTGTTGACCATGATGTCGACACGGCCGAAGGCGCTTTTGGCGGCATAGACCATCTCGTCGAACTCGGAGCGCAACGAAACGTCGGTCTGCGTCCAGATTGCCGCCTCGCCGATCTCATCGGCGACGCGTTTCGCACCCTTGGCGTTGAGATCGGCGACAACGACCCTGGCGCCCTCTTCCGCGAAGCGCTTGGCCATGCCTTCGCCGAAGCCCGATGCCGCACCGGTGATAATGGCGACCTTGTTTTCCAGACGCATGCTTTTCCCGCTCATGGACTTCCTCGATATCACTGCACAGCTTGCACAAGGGCTGGCGACCGATGCGATCGATGCCGCAAGGATGGCGCGCCGATTTCTCCCTTAGCTTTCGTCACATTCACGTTCTATGCTGCAACTGCGAAAGCTTCCGGAGTCTTCGTTCACCGACAAGCCTCCCGGCGGCGCCAGTGTCAAGCGCACACGTGGACCGACGCAAAATCCAGCGGTTGGTCCTTGATGTGACACCATGGCACTGGAAAATTTAAATCGATTAGAATATATCAGCCGCGTACTTGCGACCGGCGTCAAAGCGGACAGACCATGACCAGCCAGATCATCCCCGTCGACCCTTTCGACTTTATCATTTTCGGTGGTACCGGCGACCTGTCGGAACGCAAGCTGCTGCCGTCGCTCTACTATCGCCAGCGCGACCATCAATTCTCCGAGCCGACGCGCATCATTGGCACATCGCGCTCGAAAATGAGCGACGAGGAGTTCCAGGCTTTCGCCAAGCAGGCGATTTCGGACCATGTCAAGCCGGCCGATATCGATGCCAAGGAGTTGAAGACCTTCCTCGCCCGGCTTTCCTACGTCCCGGCCGATGCAACGAGCGGCGCCGGCTTCGACAAGCTGAAAAAGGCGATCGGCGAAAGCGACCACATCCGCGCCTTTTACCTGGCCGTGGCGCCGGCGCTGTTCGGCGACATCTCGCACAAGCTCAAAGAGCACAATCTGATCACGCCGAATTCGCGCATCGTGCTGGAGAAGCCGATCGGCCGCGATCTTGCCTCGGCGCAGGCGCTCAATGACCTGGTCGGCGACGACTTCCACGAAAGCCAGATTTTCCGCATCGATCATTATCTCGGCAAGGAGACGGTGCAGAACCTGATGGCGCTGCGCTTTGCCAATGCGCTGTACGAGCCGCTGTGGAATTCCGCCCACATCGACCACGTGCAGATCACCGTCGCCGAGACCGTGGGTCTGGAAGACCGCGTCACCTACTACGACAAGGCCGGTGCGCTGCGCGACATGGTGCAGAACCACATGCTGCAGCTGCTTTGCCTCGTCGCCATGGAAGCGCCCTCGTCGATGGACGCCGACGCGGTGCGCGACGAGAAGCTCAAGGTGCTGCGGGCGCTGAAGCGCATCAACGGCAACGAGGCGCCGAAGCACACCGTGCGCGGCCAGTACCGCGCCGGCGCCTCGGCCGGGGGACCGGTGAAAGGCTATGTCGAGGAACTCGGCAAGGACAGCAACACCGAGACCTTCGTCGCCATCAAGGCCGAGATCGGCACCTGGCGCTGGGCCGGCGTTCCGTTCTACCTCAGGACCGGAAAGCGGCTAGCGACCCGGGTTTCGGAAATCGTCATCGAGTTCAAGCCGATCCCGCATTCGATCTTCGGCGACAGCGGCGCGGGGCCGATCTTTGCCAACCAGCTGGTCATCCGGCTGCAGCCGGACGAAGGCGTCAAGCAGTTCATCATGATCAAGGACCCAGGCCCGGGCGGCATGCGGCTGCGCCAGATCTCGCTCGACATGAGTTTCGCGCAGTCTTTCGACGGCCGCGCGCCCGACGCCTATGAACGGCTGATCATGGATGTCATCCGCGGCAACCAGACGCTGTTCATGCGCCGCGACGAGGTGGAAGCCGCCTGGAAGTGGATCGACCCGATCCAGAATGCCTGGGAAGGCGCCAAGCAGGAAGCGCAGGGCTATACGGCAGGCACATGGGGGCCGTCGGCCTCGATAGCACTGATCGAACGTGACGGGCGGACATGGCACGAGAGCAATTGAACAGCGCCAGCTACAACTGGAACGCTTTTCCCGACCGTCCGCAACTGGCCTCGGCGCTGGCTGGCCGCGTCGCCGATACCCTGACCAAGGCGATCGCCGGGCGCGGCACGGCACTGCTGGCGGTCTCCGGCGGCACGACACCAGCAAAGTTCTTTGCCGCGCTCTCCGCGGCGCCGATCGCCTGGGATAAGGTGATCGTGACGCTGGTCGACGAACGTTTCGTGCCGGCCTCCTCGCCGCGATCCAATGCCGGGCTGGTTGCCGCCAACCTGCTGCAGAACGCGGCCAAGGCGGCCCGCTTCGTTCCGCTCTACCACGAGGCGGTCGGCATCGAGGATGCCGCGGCATCCGACGATGCGGCCCTGCGATCCCTGCCCTGGCCGCTCGATGTCGTGATCCTCGGCATGGGGCCTGACGGCCATACCGCCTCCTTCTTTCCCGACGCCGACGATCTGCCGAAGCTGCTCGACCCCGCCTCGGACAGGATCATCCTGCCGGTTCACGCCGCAAGTGCGGGTGAGCCTCGGCTGACCCTGACCCTGGCGCGGATCATCGACGCCGGTTTCATCGCGCTGCACATCGAGGGCGAGGACAAGCGCACCGCCTTCGACGGCGCGGTCGCGTCCGGGCCGCGAAAGCCGATCCGTGCCGTGCTCGACGCATCGCCCAAGCCCGTGGAGGTTTTCTGGGCGCCCTGATTTCAAGTTTACAAGTGGTCCCGGCAACGGCGGGAGGATGTTTCCGGGACCTCGCCTGAAAGGACCTGATCCCATGACCGCAAGACGAGACATCGAAGCCATCACCGAACGGATACGCCAGCGCTCCAAACCGGGCCGGGAGCGCTACCTCAGCCGTATCGCCGAAGCGTCGAACCAGACCGCCAACCGGTCGGTGCTGTCCTGCGGCAACCTTGCCCATGGCTTCGCGGTCTGCAGCCCCTCGGAAAAGCTGGCGCTCGGCGCCGACAAGGTGCCCAATCTCGGCATCATCACCTCTTACAACGACATGCTGTCGGCGCATCAGCCCTTCGAGACCTTCCCTGCCCTGATCAAGGAGGCCGCGCGCGAGGCGGGCGGCATCGCCCAGGTCGCGGGCGGCGTGCCGGCGATGTGCGATGGCGTGACCCAAGGCCAGCCCGGCATGGAGCTGTCGCTGTTTTCGCGCGACGTGATCGCCATGGCAGCCGCGATCGGCCTGTCGCACAACATGTTCGACGCCGCCGTCTATCTCGGCGTCTGCGACAAGATCGTCCCGGGTCTGGTGATCGCCGCACTAACCTTCGGCCATCTGCCGGCGGTGTTCATTCCTGCCGGCCCGATGACGACAGGCCTGCCCAACGATGAGAAGGCCAAGGTCCGCCAGCTCTATGCCGAGGGCAAGGCAGGACGCGCCGAACTCCTGGAAGCCGAGTCCAAGTCGTATCACGGGCCGGGCACCTGCACCTTCTACGGGACGGCGAACTCCAACCAGATGCTGATGGAGATCATGGGCCTGCACACGCCGGGCGCGTCCTTCGTCAACCCCGGCACGCCCCTGCGCGACGCCTTGACCCGCGAAGCGACGAAACGGGCACTGGCGATCACCGCGCTCGGCAACGCCTATACGCCGGTCGGGCGGATGATCGACGAACGTTCGTTCGTCAATGGCGTCGTCGGCCTGCATGCCACCGGCGGCTCGACCAACCACACCATCCACCTGATCGCCATGGCCGCCGCCGCCGGCATCGCGCTGACCTGGCAGGATATTTCCGACCTCTCGGAAGCCGTGCCTCTGTTGGCACGGGTCTATCCGAACGGACTTGCCGACGTGAACCATTTCCATGCCGCGGGCGGGCTCGGCTTCCTGATTCGCGAACTGCTCGACGAAGGCGTCCTGCACGAGGATGTGCAGACGGTGTGGGGCGAAGGCCTGCGGCCCTATGCGGTCGAGGCAAAGCTCGGCGCCGACGGCGGTGTGCTGCGCGAGGCTTCGCCACGCGCAAGCGGCGACGAAAAGGTGCTGGCGCCGTTCAACAAGGCTTTCCAGGCGACGGGCGGCCTGAAGGTGCTGGCGGGCAATCTCGGTCACGCCGTCATCAAGACATCGGCCGTCAAACCGGAGCGGCGTGTCATCGAGGCGCCGGCCAAGGTGTTCGACAGCCAGCAGGGACTGAACGACGCCTTCAAGGCGGGCACACTCACCGGCGACTTCATCGCCGTCATCCGCTTCCAGGGTCCGAAGGCCAACGGCATGCCGGAATTGCACAAGCTGACCACCGTGCTCGGCATCCTGCAGGATCGCGGCCAGCGCGTCGCGCTGGTCACCGACGGGCGCATGTCGGGCGCCTCCGGCAAGGTGCCGGCGGCAATCCATGTGACGCCGGAAGCGGTCGAGGACGGGCCGATCGCGCGGATCCATGACGGCGACATCATCCGCCTCGACGCCGATGCCGGCACGCTGGAAGTGCTGGTGCCAGGCACCGAATTCGCCTTGCGCCGCACGGCCGAAGTCGATCTCATCGGCAATGAATTCGGCTTCGGACGCGAGTTGTTCGCCGGCTTCCGCCAATTGGTGGGCCGCGCCGATCACGGCGCCAGCGCGTTCGGCACTGCCTGACGCATTCTGTCCGGCATGAAAAAGGGCGGCACGTGGCCGCCCTTTTTGCGGTCGAAATCGCAATCCTCATTGCACCGTCAGTTCAACCCGCTCTCCGGCCTTCACGGTCACGGCGCCTTCCTTCTTGCTGTTGTCCGACTTCTCCGAAACCACGGCGTAATCGCCGGCCGCTATCGCGGCCTGATACTTCTCGTCATAGGCATAGCCGATCGACTTGCGATTGCCATTGATGTCCTTCTTCGTCTCGAAGATCTCGATCTTGGAGGTGCCAGGCGCCGTGATTGCCAGCACGCCGGCATTCATGGCGACCTTGAGGTCCTGGAACTCGCCGACCTTGACGCTGAAAGGCTGTTCCACGACGGCGAGATCGACCGTCGCGATCAGCACATAGTCATCGGGCGGCAGATCGAACTTGCTGTCGGGGCCATAGGCATAGGTGACCTCGTCGCGGGTGCCATCGATCTTCTTCTTGGCCTTGAGCACCTTGAAGCCGGTGCCTGAACTGTCAGCCTTGTCGCCGCCGGCCACATAGTATGCGTTGGCAACGACATGGCCGACGCCGACGATGATGTCCTTGTCGATCACCCTGCCCGCGGCAAGCAGGATCGTTTCGGTGACCACGCCCTGTCCGATCGTGACGGTCACTTTCTCGTCGCCGGCCGGCAACACGACTTTCGTGTCTCCATAATAGGTCGGAGGGTTGTCGACGCCCGGATAGGCGATCACGACAGCCGCCCCGCTGGCCACATCGGCACCTTGGCTCGGACGCGGATGCAGGATGAGTGTGCCGGCATTCAAGGTGAACAGCGGCTTGTAGACCTGGCCCGCCTCGATCTTGATCTTCTGCTCCGTCTTGCCCTCACCGTCGCGCGCGACGACGATGTAGTCGCCCGGTTCCAGATTGGCTTTGTAGTCGCCGTATTCGGTGGTGACGTTGTCGCCGCGCGTGCCGTCCGATTTGGCCTTGTAGACTTCCCAGGCATTGCCGTCGGTGACAGGATCGCCGCCCTCGGCCAGCACCACGGTCGGCATGAAATTGAACTCGGGCTTCGCCGGCTCGGGCGCTGGTGCCGGAGCGGGGGCCGGTGCTGGCTCGGGCGCCGGTGCCGCGACGGTCTCGACCAGCGCCTCCTGCAAAGCCTTCTCGTCGGAAGCCTGGATGTATTTGCCGCCGGTATTGTCCGCGAGGCAGGCAATCTGCTTGCCTTCATCGGCGGTCAGGCCGAAACCGACGACGTCGGCGGTGAAATCGACGCCGGATGCCTTCAGCTCCTTACCCAGCGCGCAAGGGTCGCCGCCGCACGTTTCGAGCCCATCGGTGATAAGAACGACAGTTGCCTTGTCCTCGGTGTATTTCAGCGCTTCGGCCGCCTGCTTGACGGCTGCCGTCAGCGGCGTCTTGCCGAGGAACTTCATGCTGTCGGCGGCTGCCGAGATGGCGCTTGCCGAGCCCGCCTGGGGCGGCACGATCAGTTGGATGTCGTCGCAGCTGCCTTTTTCGCGATGGCCATAGGCCATGAAGCCGATCTCGTCGTCGGCGGGAACCGATTGAAGCACGGTCCTCAGCGATTCGCGGGCGATTTCCAGCTTGGGCTTTCCGTCGATCTGCGCCCACATCGATCCCGACGCGTCGAGGATGATGATGACCTTGTTGGCGGCAAAGCCGAATGTCGTCGTCGACAAAAGGAGGATCGCCGCAGCGACGCTCCGCGCAAGTATCGCCATCGAAATCTCCTGAGTTAGCCACCCCGTCCGCTGGCCGAAGCTATTTGAGCGCGTGCAGGGACACAAGCCACCGCTATCAGCGATAGCTCGCATAGGCCCGTGCGTACCCAATTCAGTATGTCGTGCGGCGCTCTTCCGAGGGCGGGCGGCCAAACTGCAGCCGATAGCTCTGGGCAAAATAGGAATGCGAGGTGAAGCCCGTCGCGATCGCCACGTCGAGGATAGGCATGTTGGTCTGGCGCAGCAATTCGCGCGCGCGCTCCAGCCGCAGCCGCATGTAGTAGCGCCCCGGCGTGACGTTGAGATGGCGCAGAAACAGCCGCTCCACCTGGCGCACCGAGAGGCCCGCCGACTTGGCGAGCTGTACCGCCGACAGCGGCTCGTCGAGATGGTCGGCCATCAATTCGACGATGCGTCGCAACTTCTCCGACTTGCCGGTGAGGTCACGCTCCGGCCCGACGCGCTGGCGGTCTCCGGCGGAGCGGATGCGCTCGTGCTGGAACTGGTTGGCGACGCCATTGGCGAGGTTGGAGCCGAAATCGCCACGCACGATCTCCAGCATCAGATCGATCGAGGTGGTGCCGCCGGCGCAGGTGTAGCGTTTGCGGTCGATCTCGAAGACGTTGCCCGTGCAGTTGATGTCGGGAAAGCGCTCGACGAAGCCGGCGCGGTTTTCCCAATGGATGGTGCAGCGATAGCCTTCGAGCTGGCCGGCCTCGGCCAGCAGGTAGGATCCGACCGACAAGGCACCAAGCGCGTTGCCGCGCCGGCCCCAGCTGCGCAAGGCGGCCAGAACCTTGCTCTTGCCCGGAAATTCCGTCGTCAAGCCGACCGAGACGAAGAGAATATCGACCGGCGGCAGGTCGGCGACGGCGTAGTCGATCTTAAGCGGCAGGCCGTTGGAAGCCATCACCGGGTCACCATCGGCCGACACAGTTGTCCAGCCGTAGAAGTCACGGCCAAGCAGGCGGTTCGCCGACCGGAAGGTATCGATCGCAGCGGCCAGCGAGAACATGGAAAACTTGTCAACCAGCAGGAAGGCGAACTGCCGGCCGCCTTGAACGGGATCATTCGTGACCGGCCGTTCCGGGGAAATAGTGGGGTTCGGCAAAGCTGCGGCTTTCAGGGTCAACCCGGGCTCAGAAGGAAGGCCGCTTCAATCCGGCCGCAAGGTAGGCCGAAGCTAACGTATTGGCCATCAACATGGCAATGGTCATCGGCCCGACACCGCCGGGCACCGGAGTGATCGCGCCGGCCGCCCTGGCCGCTTCGGCATAGGCGACATCGCCGACGAGACGCGACTTGCCCTCGCCTTTCTCGGGCGCCGGAATGCGGTTGATGCCGACATCGATGACGGTGGCGCCAGGCCTGACCCAGTCACCCCTGATCATTTCCGGCCTGCCGACAGCGGCGACCAGGATGTCGGCCGTGCGGGCAAGCGCCGGCAGGTCCTTGGTGCGGCTATGCGCGATGGTGACGGTGCAGTTGGCGGCAAGCAGCAGATTGGCCATCGGCTTGCCGACGATGTTGGAGCGGCCGACGACAACGGCGTTGAGGCCGGACAGATCCTTGCCGCGCACGCGCTCGATCAAAAGCATCGAGCCGGCGGGCGTGCAGGGAACGAAGGCCGTGTCGAGTTCACCGGTGCCGAGCTTGCCGACATTGATGAAATGGAAGCCGTCGACGTCCTTGTGCGGCGCGATCGCCTGGATGATCTTGCCGGCATCGACATGGGCGGGCAGCGGAAGCTGGACCAGGATGCCGTTGATTTCAGGATCGGCGTTGAGTTCGGCGATGAGCTTGAGCAGCGCCTCTTGGGACGTTTCCGCCGGCAGCGTGTGCTGAAGCGAATGAAAGCCGCATTCCTTGGCGGTACGGGATTTGGAGGCGACATAGACCTGGCTCGCCGGATCCTCGCCGACGATGACGACGGCCAGGCCTGGCTTGGCCTGGCCCTTGGCGACCAGCTCGGCGGTCAGCGCCTTGACCGTCCGCACCACGTCTTCGGCAACGCTTTTTCCGTCAATCACTTCGGCCATGCCACCCTCAACATCGTTCCGCCCAACGCCGCTTCGAGAACATAATGCCGCGGCGCAGGCAATCTGCAGCGCGGCATTGTCACGAAAATACAAGCTCGCAATCCCGTCAAAGCGCCTTCCCATGCCGTTTACGCGAAACCGGCACGGTTTTGTTCGGCCTCCGCAGCCTATCTGATGGTTCAGAAGTAGCGGCGGCGGGTGCGGTTTTCCGTGAGTTCGCGGACCGCTTCGCGGAATTCGCGCAGGCTGGCGCGAATCTCTTCGACCGATGCTTGTTCGCCACCCTTCTCGACCGGGGTCGGCCCCGCGGGCGGGGTGGCCGGTGGCTCCGCCGGAGCGGGCGGCGGCGGATACGGCATCTGCGCCGCATAAGGTCCCGCCGAGCTTTGCGTGGAGGGATGGCCCGCTTGCGACCAGGGCTGCGCCTGGGGGTAGCCCAACGGCTGTGCATAGGGAGAGGACGGAAACGGGGGAGCCGGGTACGTTGCCTGTTGCGGCATCAGGGGCGAGCGCGAGGGCAAGGTCATCCGCTGCCCATACCCCGCATCGGGGCCCGGCTGGAAGGGTGACTGCGAATAATCCAGGCCGGCCGCCTGCCGAGGCCCGAAACCGGACTCCGGATGACCAGGAAATAGCGGAGCGTTGACAGGCCGTCCGTTGTCGGCGAAGGCGGGTAGGCCGAACCCGCTGGAGATGTCCACGTCGGCTTCGGCCGACGGCTTGCGGGACATGGTCTTGCGCAGTCTCGACATGAGTGCACCGATCCTCCCGGAGCTTTCGGCGGGGGTGGCCTCGGTCCGCGGGGCCGGTGGCGGTGGTGCGGGCGGCGGCCGCACAGGCGCTGCCGGCATCGGCGGCTCTGGCGGAGGCTCCGCCCGGAATGCCTGCTCCTCGCGAGGCGCTCTCTGGTCAGCCAACTTGCGTTCGTCCACCTTGCGCTCGCGGCGTGAGCGCGCGCTTGCCGTCTCGCGCAGGCTGTCATAGGTGCCACGCAGGGCACCGAGGCCAACGCCGGCGGCAAGGCCAAGCAGCAGGCCGGCCAGCGCCACCAAGGCTCGTGAGGGTCCATTTGGCTCGAGTGGGGCCTGGGCGGGAGTGATCACATTGATGTTGGTCGTGTTGATGCCCGTCTGTTCACCAGTCTCCTTGGCGCGCAGGAGATATTGTTCGTAGACGGAACGCTTGGCTGTGGCCTCGCGCTCCAGTTCCCGCAGGGCAACCAGGTCGCTGTTGACGTCGCCGCTTTGGACCTTTGCCTGGGCCAGCCGGGAAGCGAGATCCTGTTCGAGCTGAACCGCGCGCTTCAAGTCGACCTGCAGCGAAGAGGCGATGCGGCGCAGTTCGGCCGCGATGCGCTCGCGCGCGCCGGCGATCTGGGCGTCGAGGGCCTGGAGTTCTGGATGCCGCGGTCCCAGCCGGACCGCGGCACGATCGGCCTCCTGCTTCAGCGTTGCATATTGCGAGCGCAGATCGCTCATGGTGTTGGAGTTGATCTCTTCAGGCAACGTGCCGGTCAGAACGGAATTGACGTCCAGCGAACGCGCCGACGCCGCCCGGGCATTGAGTTCCAGCGTGCGGGCGCGGGCGACCGAGAGCTGCTCGTTGAGCTTGAGCATTTGATCGTCGCTGATCAGATGGCCTTGCGCGTCGACCAGGCCATGCGTGGTCCTGAAATCCTCGACCTTGCGCTCGGCCGCCTCGACCCCCTTGCGCAGATCGTCGAGCTTGGACGTCAATTCGTTCGTCGCGCGTCCGGCCATGTCGGACTGGTATTTGGCGGCTTCCTGCTGGAAGACGGTCCTCGTCGTATTGGCAATGAGCGCCGACTTGTCGCCGTTCTGGGTTACGGCGCTGACGGAAATGACAAAAGTCTTGCCGCTGCGTTCGACCGACAGGCTCTTGGCCAGATTGCCGACAGCCAGAGCCTGGCGGCGAACCTCATCGACGCCGCCAGGCCCATCGTTGCGCGACACGATCGAGCGGATGAGCGACATGACGCCGAGGCCGCCGGAGCCCTGGCCATTGAATTCCGGATCGTTGACGAGGTTGAGATTCTTGACGACCTGATCGAGAACGGTGCCCGAGGTGAGCATCTTGATCCGGGTTTCGACGACGGCCAGCGCGGCATCGGGCTGGCCTACCGGTTGGGTGAGATCGCGGTCGGAGAGCTTCAGGTCGCCCGGCTCGATGATCAGTTCGGTCGTGGCTTCGTATTTCTTCGGCATCGACAAGGCGATGGCAACGCCAAGTCCAGCGCCCAGTATCGTGGTCGCAACGATCAGCAGCTTCGACCTGGCAACGCCGCGAACGACCAGCATCGGATCGATCAGCGGCTTCCATTGCTGACTGTCGGCCCCGCCATTGGAGGACGGGTCGGCTCCGCCCGTAGCGCGGGACCCGATTGCATCGTGGGCGCCACCCGTGCCCGAAGGTTCCTCGGGGGCGGGCCTTGCTTGCGGCATGTCGGGTGGCAAATCGCCGGTGCCGGTTTCCCCCCGCGAACGCCAGGCGCCCTCGGATACAAACGGCTGCTCCTCGTCCAGGCGAGACCGTTCGGCGTTATCGGCTGCCGACCGAGGCGGGCTCGCCTTCGTCTCGCGACGGGAACGAGCCAGGCGATGGCGCGTGGCGGCATCCTCGCGCCATGAGGGGTCCGCGCGGTCTCCTATCGACACCAGCGAAGCATCGTCCTCGCCACGCACGGCTTCGCCAAGCGCCAGCAAGGAGCGCTCGCGCTTCCAGTCTTCACGGTTTTCCCTGTCGACCATGTCGTGGAGCTTTACTCTTGGCCGCTTGGCAGCGGCGGTCGGCCATTCGTTAAGTCACGCTAAACAGGCATAGGAAACAAAAGGTTAATTTTCGAAAGAGGACGGCAAGAATTCACGCCATGGTTGCAACAATTTTCAACACAGCTGAAAGCTTCAGAACGGCGCGTTAAACTTTCCAGCCTATGCATTTTCCTCGACGTATGACTGAGGCCAGCGACATACCGCAAAGGCGGACCTTCGCGCGGATCGGCACCTTGATAGCCGAACGGCGGGGGCTGGTGCGCGACTATTTTTCGGCGATCAGCGGCGCCGGCGGGCGATTGGTGTTTTCACTCGCCTATTTCATCGCGCTCGCCAATACGCTGTCGATCGCGGAGTTCGGCATGTTCGCCACCGCCTCGGCGGCCGGCGTCATGCTGTCGAGGCTTCTCGCCTTCGGTTTCATTTCGGCACTCTACCGCACCGCCACCATCCGCCCCAATCTGATCGGCACGTTCACGGCGGGTTTCCTGCTGCTCGGCGCCGTCTCGCTGCCGCTTTTGGCCGTGGCCTCGTTCGGCGTCTACCTGATCTTCTTTGCCGGCACCGTGCCGCTGTCGGTATTCACGGCCATCGTTTTTGCCGAGGCGCTGCTGTGGCGGCCGGTAGAAGTGGCGCTGATCGTCAACAACGGGCTGGGCAAATTCGGCCGTGCAGCCGTGCTGGCGATCCTGGCCACCGCACTGCGGGCGCTTGGCGCGGTGTTGTTCATGGTCTCGCCACAGCATGGCATTTGGATATGGTCGTGGTTCTACATAGGGGCCAACGCCGCCTCGCTGCTTTTGGCTTTTGGCTGGTTCTATCCACGCCAGCGGCTGCGGCTGCGCATCGAACTCTATCTGCGGCGGCTCGCCGATTCCATCTATGTGGCCGGCGCCGAGGTGTTGTTCTACCTGCAATCGGAATTCGACAAGCTGCTGGTGCTGGCGATCGGCGGCCCGCATTTGGCCGGCATCTATGCCATCATCATGCGGCTCGTCGACCTGACGGCGATCCCCATCCGTACCTTCTCCATGATGCTCGTGCAGCGCATGATGCGCGCGCCGGAGCTGCTGTCGCGCCTTGCGATAAAGAGCGGCATCGAGGGCGGCGTGTTCCTCGTTTCAACGCTGGCGCTGGCAGCGCTTGGTATCGTGCTGCATTTCTTTCCCAACGCGCTCGGCAGGAATGTTTCCGAGGCCTCACCCCTGGTGGCGCTGGCGATCTGTGTGCCTGGACTGCGCAATCTGGTCGAATACCAGGCCGAGCTTCTTTTCGCGCGCGGCCAGACGCTGGTGCGAGCGCTCAATCTCGGCCTGCTCGCCGCCCTCAAGGCGCTGCTGCTGATCTATGTGCTGACCACCATTTCCGAAACATCTGATCTGGTGCTGTCGCTCAACATCGTCTTCCTGCTGCTCTACCTCGCGTCCATGCTGCTGACCTATTCGGCGCTGCGCAGACCGGCCAAGGCAATCTAGGACAATCAGCGATCAAGCCCGATCAGGCGTCGGACCCGGCCTATATCGGTGCCGATAAAGGACTGCATGCCGATTGCCACCTGCTCTGGCGCCATGCTGGCAACGAAGCGGCGGAACTCGTCGTCCGACAGCGCCTCGCCCGTCCAGTGGACGCGGCAGAATTCTTCCGAACCGTGGAAGTGGCCGGCTCCGTCCAGCAGATCGTCGACATAGCGTCCGTAGATCATGCATTCGGAGAATTTGCGCGCCGAGCCGATGACCTCGACCCAGTCGCGGCCATGGACCTTTTCGATCCGGCCGCACATGGCAAGCACCGTGTCGCGGCGCCAGGCGATCAGCGTCGAGATATAATCATGGACCGATGTCCGGGACGAATCGATGCCAAGTGCCGTTCCGGCATTGCGCGACCACAAGCGATGCTCGTCATGGCCGTCATCGGCGAGCACGCCATCCCGGCGAAACAAACGCGCCTTGCCATCGCGCCAGAAGGCACCGCAATCGAACGCCTTCAGGAAAGCGACGTCGGAATCGCAGAAGATCAGCACGTCTTCCCCTGCGTGCGCCGATATGGCGATGCGGCGCAGCTGCTGCACGTGCCAGCCACGCAGCGGCTGGGTCTTCAGGCTGAGCCAGACGCGGCGGCGAAACAGGCTGAGCGGATCGTCGAAGGCGCGCAGCCAGTGCGGCAGGAGATCCCGCTCATCGACGATCGAACGGCGGCTGGTCTCCAACTGGCGGAAAAGCGGAAGGTCGCGATGTTCCACCAGAATGTAGTGGTGCGCGGCGCCCGAGACATGCCGGTCAAGCGTTTCGCACAGCAGTCGGCAGCGTTCGAAATCCGGGGCGTAGCTTGCCGTCACAACCGCTGCCGTCGGCGTGTTCGGCAACAGGCGTGGGCCGGCCAGCGGGTCTGGGACGAACCGCTTGTTCAACGAAACTCTCCGGGAGCATCTGCGACGGCTTCGGCGCCGCGCGCCCATTTCTGCTTGACGACCCGCCACAGGAACAGGGGGTTGCCGACCACGTAGCGGCGCCAGAGCCGGCCGGGCTCGACCGCCAGACGGAACAGCCATTCCAACCGCAGGCGGCGCATCCACAGCGGTGCGCGCGGCACCGAGCCGCTCAGGAAATCGAGCAGCGCGCCGACCGCGATCGGCAGCGTGCAATGGCGTTCGTCGATGTGACGTTCAATCCACAATTCCTGGCGCGGCACGCCCATCGCGACCAGCAGCATATCAGGCCGTAGCTTTGCGATCCGGTCGATGATCTCCGGCTCCTGCGCGGGGGAGAAATAACCGTCGTGAATGACCACGAAGTTGTGCTGTACGGCAAGCGCCGCCAGCTTCACGGACGCCGCCTCGGCGTTGACACGGGTCGCTCCGAGCAGCCCCACCGTCAGCGGCCTCTTGCAAGCCTGCAGGAAGGCCGGCACGAAATCGGTGCCGTTGAGATTGTCGGGAAACGGCGCGCCGTAGAGAAGCTTCGCGGCGAGATCGACGCCAATGCCGTCCGGCAGGATGAGGAAATCGTCGAGCGCCTCGGCGAACACCGGGTCGGTGTGGGCGATATTGGCATTGTGGGCGTTGAGGAAACTGACCTTGGTGAAGCGCCGCTCGGCGATCAATCGGTTCAGCAAGGCAATCGCATCGTCCCAGCGGATCGCCAGCACCGGGATGCCGAGGATTGCCTTCAGGCTGTCAAAGCCGAACGCGGCGCGGGCGGCGTGCATGTTCATGCAAACACCTCCTCCCGCACGGCGCCGATTTTTTCGAGACCGACACCAACCGCGGCGTCGAGCGCCTTGACCTGCCGGCCATGGAAGGTGCTGCCATCGACATCGTTGATGTCGGCCGCGGCTGCCTCCAGGGCCTTGGCGAAGCCGGCCGGATCGTCGGTGACGACGCAATTGTCGGGGCGATGGTCGATGCCGCGCAGCGACCGGCTGGTGGCCACCGAGGGCAGGCCAAGCTCGAAGGTCTCGATGGTCTTCAGCTGCACGCCGCTGCCTGCGGTGCTGATCAGCGGGATGACGGCCGCGCCGCGCACGAAAGCCCTGGCATCCGCGACACGGCCGACAAACTCGACGCCCGGATGCGCGGAGGTGACGCCGGAAGGCATGTGACCCGCTATGCGGATGCGGAAACCAGGCCGCAGATGCGGCACCACCTTGCCCAGGAACCAGTCGAGGCCGATGCGGTTCGGCTGCCAGGTCCAGGTGCCGATCAGGGCCGCGTCACAGTCGATCGCGCGCCGGCCGTTCCGGACTGGCGCCGTGGCGCAGGTCACCAGCGGCAGCACCGCCGAACGATCATCCGAGGCGACGCCAAGTGCCCCGCGATCCTCCTCGGCCAACGTGAAGACAAAACGCGCGCGGCGGCAGAGGCGCTCTTCGACCAGTTTGAGCAGCCTTGCCTCGCGCCGAAACAGCAGGCGCTGGAAAATGCCGGCGGAGGCAACGGCGTTCTCCCGCGCCGAGAGATGCTCGACATTGTGGGCGACGAAAATCGAGGGCCGGTCTTCGAAGACCCGTTCGAAAGCGCCGGCGAACTGCACGGAATTCAGCACATAGCCATCGAACGGACCGGCTCGTTCGAGGGCGGCCTGAACATCGTGGCTGGACACCGCACGCAACTTGACCGACGCGAAGGTCAGGCCTGAAAACATCGCCTTGCCGACCCAGACAAGCTTTTGCAGCGGCGAAGCACTTTCGGTGCGCACGTCGACCGCCCCCAGCACCACGGTATTTTCGGGATCGGCCGCGGCTTTTCCGGGCCAGGTGAAGCCGATGACCGTGACGCGCGCGCCGGCGCGCCGCAGGGCGGCGATAATCGCGGCGTTGGCTATCTCGTAGCCCGAGGCGAGAGCACCGTCGGGCACGATCGATGTGGCGAACAGCAGATGCATCTTACCTATCCTGTGGTGTAGCCGGTAGCAAAGCGCGGTGAACCCTTGATTAAACGAGCACGATCAACGCCCCAAAACCCATGTCTGGCGGGCCTCTCCGTGCAAGGTGATTAACGAAACCTTATCATCGTGGTGGTACCAGAACGCGACTCACGACGCGGCTGGACACGGATGATCCCTTTGCCATTGGACGGTTCGGTATCGATCGCGGGACGGTCTCGCCTGCTCGACGTGGAGGCCGTCGAAGCGATCGTCACCTTGCCGACGTTCAAGCGGCAGCAGCAAGTGCTGGAGACACTGGCGTCGCTTCGCGCGCAGCAAACCGACAGGCGCTTTGCCGTCATCCTCATCGAAAACGAGGCCGAGGCGCGGGAGGGCGCCAAGGCGGTGCTGCCGCTGTTCGAGCGCGGCGAGATACCGGGCATGGTCATCATCGCGCATGAGCGCGGCAATTGCAGCGCCTACAATGCCGGCTGGCAGACGGCGATCCTGCAGTTCCCGAACTTCAAGCATCTTCTGGTCATCGACGATGACGAGACCGCCGATCCGCAATGGCTGGAGCGGATGTGCCACGCCGCCGAAACGCTCGCCGCCGACATCGTCGGCGGCCCGCAGGTGCCCGTTTTTGCCGATCCTGCCCATGCCAAATGGGCCGAGCATCCCGTCTTCGCACCCCCCTACCGGGAGACGGGACGGGTGCCCGCGCTCTATTCGTCCGGCAATCTTCTGGTCGGGCGCAACGTGCTGACCGCGATGGGGCCGCCCTTCCTCGATCTCAGATTCAATTTCATGGGCGGCGGCGATTCCGACTTTCTCAGCCGGTCGGCGCAACGCGGCTTCGTGCTGGGCTGGTGCGCCGAAGCCAAGGTGCGGGAGACCGTTCCGGCCCGGCGCGTCGAGACCGACTGGATCCGCGCCCGCAGCCTACGCAACGGTGTCATCTCGACACTGGTGGAAAAGAAGAGGCGCGCCGGCATGCCGTTCGCCGGCGCCAAGGTATTCGCCAGGAGCCTGGCGCTGCTTGCCGCCTCGCCGCTTCGCGGCATCATGCGGCTGGCGCGCACGGGATCCCCGGCGGCCGCCATCTACCCCGTCCATGTGGCGCTGGGCCGCGTGCTGGCCGAATTCGGATATGCCAATGAGCAATACCGCCAGCCTGAGAAGAACTGAGCGCGCGCCGCTCAGCGCCGCGTTCACGCGCGGTGGCGTGGCGACCGCGATCGCCGCGCTGCTGTTCACCGTCATCATGGTGTCCTTCCGCCCGTTCCAGCCGGCCGGCGCCGAACTCACCGGCGAAGGGGGCGACATCGTCAATCAGCTCGGCTTCGGCTCGCTCGGCGGGATTTCGATCTTCGCGCTGATGGCCTTCGCCGATCCGCGCGTCGTGCGCTCGCTGCTCAGCCCGTCCTGGATACTGATGCTGGGCTTCTTCTTCCTGTCGGTGGTGCTGGCGACCGATCCGCCCTCGGCAATGCGCGCGGCGTCCTTCACCATGATCGGCATCCTGACGATGGCGACGATTCTGGCGCTACCCCGCGACGCCGAGTCCTTCTCCAGGGTCATCATCTTCACCGCGGTTGTGGTCATGGGCCTGTCCTATCTCGGCCTGATCGTCTTTCCGCACGAGGCGATGCACACGGCTGACTCGCAGGAGCCCGAACATGCCGGCCTGTGGCGCGGGGTGTTCACCCACAAGAACATCGCCGGCCCGATCATGGCCTGCTTCAGCTTCGCCGGGCTTTATCTCTACCGACGCGGCCAGCGCTGGTGGGGCGCGGGTATCTTCTGCGCGGCGATGATCTTCATGCTGCACACCGGCTCCAAGACCACCGCCGGGCTGGTGCCGTTCTCGATCCTGATCGTGATGTTTCCGAGTCTGATGGGCATGCGGCTCGGTACGCCGATCCTGTTCATGCTGGCGATCATCGCCACGGCGGTCGGCACGCTGGGCATCGTCTTCCTGCCGCCGGTGAAGCATCTGGCGGCCATCTACTTCCCCGACCTCACCTATACCGGCCGGACGACACTGTGGGAGTTCGCCGGCTCGATGCTGGCGAAGAAGCCGTGGACCGGCTACGGTTATGAGAGCTTCTGGGGCACGCCGCTGCTGCTCAACCAGGACCAACCCTTCGATCGCCCGTGGGACATCAGGACCATCGTGCACGGCCATGACGGCTATCTCGACATCGCGGTGCTGATGGGCATCCCTGCCCTTTGCGTGGCGGTCTACACCTTCCTCATCGCACCATTGCGCGACTATATGCGCATTCCGCCGCGCAAGGAGAACATCTATCTCGGCGATTTCTTCATGATGGTGGTGCTGTTCACCGCACTCAACGCCTTTCTCGAGAGCTTCTTCTTCCATCGCGGTGATCCGGTCTGGCTGTTCTTCGTGCTCGGCGTGCTGGGCCTCAGGCAAGTGTCGTTGCGGCCGATCGCGGTGCGCACGCCTGTTCAGCGGTCCTGAGAGGGCTTCCCCACCGACCCGCGAGCGTCTATGTCATGGCCTTTCCTCGGAGGGCTCTCGATGACGATCAGGCTTGTTCTCGCCGGTTGCGGCAATATGGGTTACGCCATGCTCTCGGGCTGGCTGAAGTCCGGCAAGCTTGCACCCTCGGCGGTTTTAGTGGTCGAGCCCAATGCCGAGCTGCGCGATCGCGCAGTGGCGCTTGGCTGCGGCTCGGCAGCGGATGCCGGGGCCATTCCGGCGGATGCCGTGCCCGATCTGGTCGTCATCGCGGTGAAACCTCAGGTGATCCGCGACGTCACCGCCGCGTACAAGCGCTTCGGCGATGGACGCACCACTTTCGTCAGCATTGCCGCCGGCACGCCGTCCGCCACCTTCGAGGACATCCTCGGCAACCGCGCCCCCGTTGTGCGGTGCATGCCCAACACGCCGGCGGCCATCGGCAAGGGCATGATGGTGGTGTTTTCCAATCCCTTGGTTTCCGCCGACGCCAAGCGCTTCGTCGCCGACCTTCTGTCGGCCAGCGGCGAAGTGGCCACTATCGACGATGAGGGCCTTATGGATGCGGTGACCGCCGTGTCCGGATCGGGTCCGGCCTATATCTTCCATTTCATCGAAGCGCTGACGGTGGCCGCAGAGAAGGCCGGCCTGCCGGCGGCGACCGCCAGGCTGCTCGCCATGCAGACCGTCTACGGCGCGGCCTCGCTCGCCGCCGAAAGCCGCGAGGACCCGGCTATGCTGCGCAAGCAGGTGACCAGCCCCAACGGCACAACGGCGGCGGCGCTTGGCGTGCTGATGGGCGATGACCGGTTGACCAATCTCCTTACGCAAGCGGTGGAAGCGGCGCGGCTGCGGTCGATCGAACTAGGGAAATAGAGCAGACTCCCTAGGCCAGATCGGTATGCGAGAAGTCGTTGCCTTTGTAGAGCAGAGCAGAGCCGCGGCCCTTTGCGCAAGCATAGGACAGGCAATCGGCCAGGTTGAGTTGGGCGGGATGCCCGCGTCCTTTTCCATAGTCTGAAAAAGCTTGGACCGCGAGCTTGGCGTCGCCGGCGTCGATGGGAACGATTTCGATTTCGGCCTCGCGCAGAAAAGCCTCTATCGCCACTTCAGCGACGAGCGGCTCGACGGCCAGCATAGTTGAAAGCCGCATAGCCGCTTCGAGCACCACCAGCGCGGAAGTAATCCTGCGAGGTGCTACCGCGATGCGGTTGCTCCACTCGCCAGCATCTCCTTCTCCCGAAAGAATTGCGACGACCACCGAGGTGTCGACAAACATCAGGAGTGGCCCCACATCTCATCGATCTCATCCTTGTGTACGGGCCGGCCGCCCTGGCCAGCTCTGGCTTTGAGTTCATCGGCGATGGCAGCCAGCCGCTGCGCCAACGGAGCGCGTCCACTTTCCCGTTTCAGTTCGGACTCAAGAGCTTCGATCACCGCCTCGGTCATCGAAATCTTGCGTTTGGCGGCGAGCCGCTGTGCCAGTTCACGTGCACGCGGGTCCCTGATCTGGAGGTTCATTGGTCGATCCTCGGCGTCATCTGCCATTACAATATAGCGCATCTGTCATGACAGCGCCACAACGGGCTTGTTTCCGTACAGCATCTCGTCCTGCAGGCGGCGCAGCGCGAACAGACTGGTCGTCCGGTCTGACGCTGCATTGTCGGTGGTCAGCAGTGCACCTTTCCTGACCGGCTTCAGCACCTTGCCGCCCTCAAGCAGGCCGACCGGCACGGCGCGCTGGGAACGCGCGTCGCCGACGGTCATGGTCCAGGAGCGATAGCAAGTCTCGCCGATCGCATCGAAGGTCTCGCCGGCGGCGAGATCGCGCTTGGCGACGGCGCAGACCTCGGCAACCGGCCGCGGCAGCGGCACCATGTCGGGCTTGCCGAACAGCATGATGCGAGCGGCGGTCAGCGGCACCTCCAGTGAGGTCAGATGGTAGGGCCGGAACAGGCTGTAGTAGGGACCGCGGCCGATATGCAGGTCGTCCATGCGTTCGATGATGCGCGGATGCGTCGCCTCGACGATGACGAAGACACCGGGCGCCACACCCTTGCCGATGGTGTAGTCGACGACGCCTTTTTTCAGCAGGAGGCCACCATCCTCGCGCGGGATCAGCACCTTGACGAGGTCATCGCGGTCGGCCTTGGGACCATGCATGCCGGGCACGTCAGGCACCAGCCCGGTGGCGTTGGCGATGGCGCACATCTCGACCATGGTCTTGGAGCCGTCGACGAACTCGACCAGCATGCGCGGGTTCATGTTGCGGCGGGTCGCTTCCTCGCGATAGTCGTCAGGCACGGCATCGTGGTTGAGCGGGTTGTTCTTGCCCTTGCCAGCCGAGACGATGGTAAGGCCGAGTGCGGACGCGAACTCGATCAGTTCCATGCAGCTCGACGGCTCGTCGCCGGCGCCGACCGAATAAACCACGCCAAGCCGGTCGGCCTGCTGCTTGAGGTAACAGCCGATGGTGACGTCGGCCTCGACATTCATCATCACCAGGTGCTTGCCGTGCTCCATCGCCATCAGGTCGAAATCGGCGGCGACGCCCGGCTTGCCGGTGGCGTCGATGACGACATCGATCAGTGGGTTGGTGACCAGCATCTCGTTCGAGGTGATGGCTATTTTTCCAACCTCGATCGCCGCGGTGACTTTCGACGCGGTGTCGGCTTCGACCGCCATCGCCTCGTCACCGTAGGCGATGCGGATGGCGTCACGCGCGGTGTGCGGGCGCCGGGTCGAGACGGCGCAAACCGCAATGCCGGGCATCAGCATGCCTTGCGTGACGAGGTCAGTGCCCATTTCGCCGGAGCCGATGATGCCGATGCGCACCGGGCGGCCCTCGGCGGCACGTCTGGCGAGATCGCGGGCAAGCCCGGTCAAGGCGACATTGGTCATGCGGGATGTCCACAGCTTCTTGGTCTGGACGCGAATTAGCAGGGACCATTCCCCTGTGCCAACAAAACCGCTCGCGACCGGCGATTTCCAACGAAAATGACCCGTGACAAGCGTCGTCGCCTTGGCCGATTGGCCCAAAGGCTTGCCAATTGACATTGTTGCGAACAGTCTCAATAAAACATTCGTTTGCCAACAAAGGCAAATGTTCATCGAGACAACCGCTCGGAGGGGCACTCGTCTCGCGGCATCTGGGGAGTGCCTTTGCGCTAAGGTGGCGGCAGAGGCTGAGAGAAAGGAGCACCGCGAAGCTTTAGGCTCGGGGCTCCAGGGGAGGAAGAATGGATACTCTACTCGCTGGCCTCAAGGGGGCCATCGACACGCTCGGCGCGACAATCCTGCTGCCGATCGTCATTTTCATCATTGCCGTGGTTTTGGGCGCCAAGGTCAGCAAGGCCTTTCGCGCCGCCGTCACCATCGGGGTCGCCTTCATCGGTATCAACCTTGTGCTTGGCCTGATGTTCACGTCGATCGGCGACGTCGCCAAGGCCATCGTCACCAACACCGGCATTCATCGCGACATTATCGACGTCGGCTGGCCCTCGGCGGCCGCCATCGCCTTTGGCTCCTCGGTCGGGCTTTGGGTCATCCCGGTCGGCATCCTGGTCAACATCGTGCTGTTGCTGACGCGCATGACGCGCACGCTCAATGTCGACGTCTGGAATTTCTGGCATTTCGCCTTCGTCGGCTCGCTCGTCGTCGCCGCCACCGACAATCTGGCCTACGGCATTGCCATCGCGGCCCTGGTTGCGGCGCTGTCGCTGCTGTTCGCCGATTGGTCGGCGCGCGCGGTGCAGCAATTCTACGGCGTTCCCGGCATTTCGGTGCCGCATCTCGCCTCGGCGCAAATCCTGCCGATCGCCATCATCCTGAACTGGATCATGGACCGCATTCCCGGCATCAACCGCATCAACATCAACACCGAAACCATCGAGCGCCGCTTCGGCGTGTTCGGCGAACCGGTCGTGCTCGGCCTGATCATCGGCCTCGTGCTCGGCGCCATCGCCTTCTACAATGCCGGCGATCCCGGCACGGTGCTGGCCAAGGTGCTGGGCACCGGAATGACACTTGCCGCGGTTATGCTGCTGCTGCCGCGCATGGTGAAGATCCTGATGGAGGGCCTGATCCCGGTTTCCGACGCGGCGCAGGAGTTCGTGCGCAAGCGCACCGGCGATCGCGAGCTTCTCGTCGGCCTCGATTCGGCGATCCTGATCGGCCATCCCGCCGCGATCTCGTCGTCGCTGATCCTGGTGCCGATCGCGATCATCCTGTCGGTGATCCTGCCAGGCAACCGCGTCATCCTGTTCGCCGATCTGGCGGTCATCCCGTTCATCGTCGCCATGACCGCGCCGCTGGTCAAGGGCAATGTGTTCCGCATGGTGGTGATCGGCACGGTGACCTTGGCGATCGGCTTCTATGTCGCCAACGCCCTGGCGCCGCTGTTCACCAGTGCGGCCGTCGCGTCGGGCTTCAAACTGCCGGCGGATGCTTTGCAGATCACCTCGGTGGTCGACGGCTTCCTGTGGGTGCCCTATGTGATCATCGAGGCGATCCAGGGACTTGGGCTCATCGGCATCATCGTGATCGCCGTGGTCATCGCGGCGCTGTTCGTGCTCTATCGCCGCAATCCGCTCGGCTGGGAACGGGCGGCGGGCGCCGAGGACGAGCCGGCCGAAGGCACGGCCTGAACGCAAGCGTGCCTTCATCTGAAACGATCGTGCGCCTTCGCCGGGCGCACGATTTATCGACGGAGCAAGAAATGTCCGACGCCCTCATGCAGCTTCTGGATCCCGAAGCGATCGTGCTCGGGTCGGACGCGTCGACCAATGAGGAGATCATCCGCGTCCTGGCGGGACGGCTCGAGGCCCTTGGCTATGTCAAGAGCTCCTATGCCGACGCGGTCGTGCGCCGCGAAATGACCATCCCGACAGGATTGCCGCTGGAACGCGCCGACAATGTCGCGGTGCCCCACACCGATCCCGAGCATGTGCTGAAGCCCGGCATCGCAATGGGCACGCTGAGAAAGCCGGTGATCTTCGCCAATATGGAAGACCCCGACGAGAAGCTGCCGGTGGGTTTCGTCTTCCTGCTTGCCATCAATGACAAGGACAAGCAGATTGAAGCGCTGCAGTCCGTCATGGCAACGATCCAGAATCCAGATGCATTGGACGGCTTGAGGTCGGCCAGGACGCTTGACGACGTGCGCACCGTGCTCGGCTGCTAATCAAGGGAAAGCAAAGATGGCCAGACAGAAGACAATTCTCTTTGCCTGCGGCACCGGCATCGCCACCTCGACGGCGGTCAACGTCGCCGTTACCGAGGCGATGAAGATGCGCGGCCTTACCTTCAACGCGCAGCAGGCCAAGGCAACCGAAGTGCCGAGGCTCGCCGATAGCGTCGACTTCATCGTCGCCACCACGCCGATCTCGGCTTCGGTGACCAAGCCGGTCATCAAGGGCCTCGCCTTCCTCACCGGCATCGGCAAGGACAAGGTGCTCGACGAGATCGAGGCGCAACTGCGCAAGTAGGTCGCGGACAATGCGGCTTTCGGTGGGCTTGGCTCAGACCACCCTGACGTAACTCGTCATGCCCGATTTCTGGTGCTCGATGATGTGGCAATGCAGCAGCCAGTCGCCGGGATTGTCGGCGACGAAGCCAAGGCTCACCTTCTCGTTGGGCTGGATGAGATAGGTGTCTGAAATCAACGGCCGCACCGGCCGCGTCGAGGATGACAAAACCTTGAAGCTCATGCCGTGCAAATGCATCGGATGCGATTGCGGCGTCAGGTTCTCCATGTCGATGACATAGCTCCTGCCGAGCTTCAGCTCGGCGAGCGGCGCGGTTGGATCGGGCGTATCGCCCGGCCACGGCACCTTGTTGATCGCCCAGAAACTGTAGCCGAGCGAACCGCAGATGCTGTCGCTCGGGACGTTCTCCGCCGTGGCGCTGAGCGACAGGGAGATATGCTGGGCCGAGCCGAGATCCACTTCCGCCACCGGATTCACTTCCAGCGGCGCAACGTCGCGAACGTCCCGCTTGAGCGAGTTGCCCGTCGCGCGCAGCGTCGCCAGCACCTTGGGCTTGGTGCCCCTGACGTCCCGCAGGCTGACGATCGCGCCCTCATCGTCGGGCATGCGGATGGCGAGTTCCATGCGCTGCCCCGGTCCAAGCAGCAAGGCATCGGGCGCAAAGCGCTCCGGCACCGGATTGCCGTCCAGCGCCATCACCATCGCTTCGGCGCCGTCGACGCGAAAGGCATAGATGCGGGTGACATCGGTAATGGCGATGCGCAGCCGCACCAGCCCGCCGGCAGGCGCGTCGTATTGCGGCTGATCGAGCCAGTTGGCCGTACGCACCGTGCCGTAGGTGCCGGTTCTCGCCGCATCGCGCGGCCGGAACTGGTCGATGAACTGGCCGTCGTCGCCAAGGCGCCAGTCGCGCAGGTTGAGGACAAACTCGGCGTCGAATTTCGGATCGTTCGGGTTTTCAACCACGATCACGCCGGTCAGGCCGTGCCCCATCTGCTCCAGCGTGTTGCAGTGCGGGTGATACCAGAAGGTGCCGGCATCGGGCGGCGTGAAGGCATAGTCGAAATGATCGCCGGTGTAGACGTAAGGCTGCACCAGGAAGGGCACGCCATCCATCTTGTTCGGCAGGCGAATACCGTGCCAGTGGATGGTCGTCGGATCGTCGATGGCATTGTCGAGGCGCGCGGCAAAGGGTTCGCCTTTTTTCATCCTGAGCACCGGCGGCATTCCCGCTTTGCCGTAAGTCAGCACATTGTTGGTCTGGCCGACATCCATCAGCTTCGCCTGGATTTTCGCCGTCCGCAGCACCACCGGCTCAGGCGCGGACGCCGCCCAGCCGCCAATCCTGCCCATGGCGGCAAGCCCGAGCCCGCTCGCACCGGCAACGGCGGCAGTTTTCAGCAGTCCGCGGCGTGTAAATACGGTCATGTCGCACTCCAACGGAAAAGCTGACTGCTCTTCGCAACTTTGCCGTCATAGCCGGACACGCATGCCTTGCCAACGGCCCGGTCGCGGCCGCCCTCCTCCTGTCAGTGCAATGAGGCCAGCAGAGCTGGACCCATTCCGGTCGATGGCGGCTGGTCGGTGGCCTTGCGGCGAGTCTATGCCTGATCCACGCTTTCCAGGAAGCGGGCGAAGATCGGGTTGAAGCGGTCGGGAGAATCCCAGAACGGCGCATGGCCCGATTTGTCGAGCAGATGCGCCTTGCCTTCCCACAGGTTGGAGAACTTGACCGCTGAGACAAAATCGGTGTTCACGAAAGGCTCGTCGATGCCATTGAGAACGGCGATCGGAGGCGTCTTGCCGGCGACGATCTCGCGCTGGTTGCGGCCTGTGCCGGCGGCGAATTTCTCGAACATCAGGCGCCGCGCCCGCCCGTCGGTGCGCGCCACCGTGTCGAGGAGGAACGGTTCGAACGGTTCCCCGCAAGTGCTGCGCGCATAGGCCTCGACATCAGCGGCGGTGAAGGCCTCTTGTCCGGCAAGGTGCATATGCGGACTCGACTTGAAGCCGTTGCCGACCTCCTCGGGCGCTACCGGCGGACTGCCCGATATCATCAGGCCAAGCAGGCCAGGATAACGGTCGATCATCTCCAGCCCGATATGACCGCCGAGCGACCAGCCGAAGACGATGCCCTTGTCGATACCGAGCAGGCCGAGCACTTCGGTCATCGCATCGGCATAGCCTTCCATACTGTAGGAGCGGTCCGGATCGATCGCATTGCCGGAAGCGCCGTGGCCCGGCAGATCGGGGGCGATCATGTGGTAGCGCTCGCCCAGCGGGCTCTCGAGCTGGTTGCGGAAAACGGCACCGGAAGACGAATTGCCATGAATCAGCAGGACGGCGGTGCCTTTGCCGCCGGTCTCGCGAACGGCGATCCTGCCGTGACTGGTTTCAAGGGTCTTCTGCGCGATCGTCATCTTTGGCTCCGTCTGGAATCGCTCTGTTTCGAAGCAGTTGCACAACAAAGCGCCGCCGCCTCCCCTAGCCCTGCCATAACATTTTCCCGGTCTCGTGCCGTTGAAAAATCCTTTTCAAATAACATCAATTGTGCGTAGATTGTCAATTATCCAACTCCCGATGAACGGGAGGAGAACAGGGAACGGCACGATGAAATCCAAATTCGCAGGCAACAGACTCCGCCATATGCTGATGACCACGGCCCTGATCGCGGCGTTTGCCACGGCAAGCGCCCCCGCTTTCGCCGATGTCGTCAAGATCGGCCTGCTGGCGCCGATCACGGGCCCTGCCGCGGCGGACGGCCAGGAATTCCAGCGCGGCGTGCAGATGGCAATCGATGAGGCGAATGCCGCCGGCGGCGTTGCCGGTAGCACATTCGAACTGGTGGTCGGCGACGTCAAGGATCAGTCCGCCGGCAACGTCACCAGCGCGGTCGAGCGCCTGCTTGGCGATCCCGGCGTGCAATTCATGCTCACCGGCTACGCCAGCCTGACGAATTTCGAGATCGACAACATGGCCGAGGCCGAGATGCCCTACATGCTGGCGGCCACCTCGCAGCAGACCAGGGACATCATCGCGCCGAGTCCAGACAAGTACATGTGCTGTTGGTCGCTAACGCCGTCCTTCGACGCCTACAACACCGACGTCACCTTGTTCGTCGAGAAACTCGCGGCCGACGGCAAGATCACATTGCCGACCAAGAAGGTCGCCATCATCTCCTCCGACAACGCCTATTCGAAGACCATCTCGGAGGGCATGAAGAAGACTTTCAAGGAGAAGGGCTGGACTATCAGCGTCGATGAGATCGTGCCCTTCGGCGAAGTCACCGACTGGCGTTCGATCCTGGCCAAGGTGCGCGAGAATGTTCCCGATGTCGTCATCAACACCGATTATCTGCCGGGCAATTCGGCGTCTTTCCTGAACCAGTTCCTCGAACAGCCGACCAAGAGCCTTGTCTTCCTGCAATATGCGCCGAGTGTTCCGGAATTCGTCGAACTCACCGGCAAGAAGTCGAATGGCGTCATCTACAATCTCCTCGGCGGGGCGCTGACGACGCCGAAGAACCCGCGCGCCGATGAGGTGGCGGCCAAGTTCAAGGCCAAATATGGCGTCGAGAGCGGCACCTATGGCGTCGGCCTCTATGAAATGACCAACGTCTATTTCGACGCGGTCAAGAAAGTCGGCGGCGCATCCGACCACGCCGCGATCATGAAGGCGCTGTCGGAGACCGACAAGCAGGTCGCCGAGGGCCGGCTGAAATTCGATTCCGCCACGCATCTCGCCACGCAGGGCGACGACTATATCCCGATCACCTTCTTTCAGATCTGGGACGGCCAGCGCACGCTGATCTCGCCGGAAAAATACGCCACCGGTGCCTTCAAGCCGCAGCCCTGGATGCAGTGAGGCATGGCCCTGCTTGAACTGGACGACGTATCGAAGGCCTTCGGTTCGCTGAAGGCCGTCGATGGCGTGTCGTTCAAGGTCGAGGCCGGCGAGATCTTTGGCATCGCCGGCCCGAACGGCAGCGGCAAGAGCACGCTGTTCAACATCATCACCGGCATCCCGTTCGGGCCGGACAGAGGCCACATCCGCTTTGACGGGACCGCGATCAACGGCAAGTCTGGACATGCCATCGCGCGCCTCGGCCTTGCCCGCACCTTTCAGCGCGAAACCAGCTTCGACGGCCTGACCGTATTCGAGAACGCGCTGATCGGCGCCAGCTACGGCAGAAAGGAGAAAGCTGCAGCGGCAGCCGCCCGCGAGGCGGCCGCAGAGGCACTGGAGTTTGTCGGCTTGGGTTCAGTGTCCTTCGGGCGGCTGGCCGGCGAGCTTTCCGTCTTCGAGCGCAAATGCCTGATGCTTGCCACCGCGATCGCCATGCAGCCACGTATGCTGTTGCTCGACGAACCGGCATCGAGCTTGACCAAGCCCGAGATCGAGACGTCGATCGGTTTGATCCGCCGCACCGCCGAACGCGGCATCACCATCCTCCTGATCGAGCATGTGCTGACCTTCCTGATGAGCCTGTCGCAGCATCTGCTGGTGCTTAACAATGGCCGCGTGCTCGCCGCTGGCGAGCCGGCAAGCGTGATCGCCGACCAGCGCGTCATCGAGGCCTATCTCGGAACCCGGAGGGCGGTGGCGTGACTCCCATCCTCACCGTCGAAAGCGTCACCGCCGGCTATGGCCGCGTCACCGTGCTGCACGACATTTCGCTGGAAGCTGGCCGCTTCGGCAATGTCGGCCTGTTCGGACCCAACGGCCATGGCAAGACGACCCTGTTGCGCACCGTCTCCGGCCTGCTGCGGCCGAAGAACGGCCGCATCCAGTTCGACGGGCAAGACATAGCAGGCCTCAGCGCCCGCGCCATCGTCAGCGCCGGCCTGATCCACGTGCCGCAAGGCAACCGGCTGTTTCCCGACCTCTCCATCGCCGACTGCATGGCGCTTGGCGCCTATTCGCCGCGCGCCCGTCCGCATGAGGCGGAGAACCGCGAGAAGGTGATCAAACTGTTCCCGAAACTGGCGGAACGCTGGCGCCAGCGCGTGCGCACGCTGTCGGGCGGCGAGCGCCAGATGGTGTCGATCGGCACGGCGCTGATGAGCCATCCGCGCCTCCTGATCCTCGACGAGCCGACGCTTGGGCTGGCGCCCAAGATCAAGGACGAACTCTGCGCCTCCGTCATGGACATTTCGCGCGGCGGGGTGCCGCTGATCGTCGTCGAGCAGGATATCGAGTTCCTGCTGGAACTGACGCAGCAACTCTACCTCGTCAACCACGGCGCGGTGGCGACCGAGATCAAGCCGGGCGAGAGCCTCGACCACGGCGAGATCATGTCGATGTATTTTGGCCACTAGGAATCTGGTATGAGCGCATTGGCGGAAATCCTGTTCGGCGGCCTGTTCCAAGGTTCGCTCTACGCCATGATGGCGGTCGGGCTCGCTTTGGTCTGGACGACGATCGGCGTGTTCAACTTCAGCCATGGCGTGTTCATGATGCTGGGCGCCTATGTCGCCTGGCAATTGGTGGAACTCGGCCTGCCGGCGGGGGTGGCCTTTCCCATCGCCGTGGTCGTCATGGCCGGCGCCGGCTGGATCCTGCAGGCAAGCGTCGTGCGGCCGCTGATCGGCCGGCCCAACATCGTGCTGGTCGTCGTCATCACCACGCTTGCCGCCGGATCGCTGATCGAGAACGGAGCGCTCACCATCTGGGGGCCGCGCTCCAAGCAGATCCCGGCGCTGGTGGACGGCAACGCCACCATCGGCGGCGTCGGCGTTTCGCTGCACCAGATCGCCATCATCGTCATCACGCCGCTGATCCTGGCGGCGTTGTGGATGTTCCTCAACCGTTCGCGCCTCGGGCTGGCATTGCGTGCGGTCGCGCAGAACGAGGACGCCAGCCATCTGGTCGGCCTGAATGTCACCGCGCTCTACGGGCTGGCCTTCGCCATCGCCGCTTCGCTGGCGGGGCTCGCCGGCATCTTCATGGGCGGCTATCGCTTCATGTCGCCCGTGATGGGCTCAGACCCGCTGCTCAAGGCGCTGATCGTCGTCGTCTTCGGCGGCATATCGAGCATATCGGGACCGATCTTCGCCGCCTATCTGATCGGCTTTTTCGAGGCCGCCTGCAGCTATTATTTCGGCCTCTACTGGACGCCGGCATTGCTGTTCGGCGTGCTGATCCTGACCCTGATGGTACGTCCCGAGGGCATTTTCGCCAGCCGCTCGCGAGGCCTCGCATGACCGACACGACCTCGCCGATCACCCAGATCCGGACAGCGGCGGCAACCCCGATCGCACCTGGCCGCACGCCGTGGAAGCACGAAGCCATCGGATTCGTGCTCGGCTTGGCCGTGCTGGCGCTGCTGCCGCTCGTCTTCGGCGACACCTATGCCCGCCACATCCTGATCATGGCCTTTATCTACGCCATCGTGGCGTCGAATTGGGACCTCAGCCTCGGCTATGGCGGCGTCTTCAATTTCGGTCATCTGGCGCTCTTCGGCATCGGCGTCTACGCCTACAGCCTGCTGACCAAGCTGGCCGGGCTCGATCCGTGGATCGCGCTGTTTGCCAGCGGCATCATCGCCACGCTTGCCGCGATCGTGGTGACCATCCCGATCCTGCGCCTGAAGGGCATCTATATCATCCTGGTCACCTTCGGCTTCGCGCAATTGGTCATGCAAGTGATCCTCAGCCAGTCCGACATCACCGGCGGCACGCAAGGGATCGTGCGTATCCCCGGCCTCTACTGGTTCGACCACAATATGGTCCGCGACGCCAAATTCGCCTATTTCTATATCGCGCTGGCGCTGCTGGTGGCGAGCACGCTGTTCCTGCGTGTGTTCGTGCGCTCGCGCGCCGGCGCCAGCATCGTGGCGCTGCGCGACAATGAGGAATACGCCGTCAGCCGCGGTGTCTCGATCGTGCGCCAGCGCATGCTGACGCTTGCGGCAAGCGCCTTCTTTACCGGCATCGCCGGGGCCTTCTATGCCGCCTACCAGCGCAACGCCTCGATCGACGTGTTCGGCATGAGCCTGGCGACCATCATCCTGTCGATGGTGCTGCTGGGCGGCACCAGCACCATCTACGGCGCCATCGTCGCCTCTTTCGTGCTGACGGTTTTCGCCGAGTGGATGGCTGATTTCGGCGCATGGCGCCCAATGATCACGGCGGTTCTGATCATCGGCGTGATGCTGGCCTATCCCAGCGGACTGGCCGGCATGATCAAAGCGGCTTGGGGTGCCGTCGCCGGGCGGATCAACCGCCCGGCGTGACCACCTGAAAAGCAAGCTTCTCAGCGCACGCCGCACCAGTCGATGACGGATGCCGCGATCACCTTGGCGGTCTCGACCACCGATTCCACTTCGACATATTCGTTGGCGCCATGGAAGCCGTCGCCCGACGGACCGAAAATGACACCGTCGACACCGGCGCCAGCATAGTGCGCTGCATCACACACGGCGACGAAGCCGCTTGTCTGAGGCGCCTTGCCGATCGCCGCCTTGCGTTTCATCAGCGACGTCACCAACGGATGGTCGACCGGCGTGTTCATCGGCGGGAAATGCAGCCCGCCGAGCTCCCACTGGATGGCAGGCGGGTTGTCGCGCAACCAGGCGTCGGTTTGCGCGAAATGATGGACGAACGCTTCGAAGTCGCGGCGGTATTCGGCTGAATTCTCATCCGGCAGAAACTTCATGTCGAGATCGAGCACGGCAACATCGGGGATGATGGCCGGGTTGGTCATCACCGTCGGCAGGCCGTGTTCGCCAAGGCCCGTTCCGCCATGCATGACACCGATGTTGATCGTGTTCATGCCGACCGGCAGCAGCGGATGGGACTTTGCCCGTGTCCGGTCGAGCTCGTATTGGCGGACGGCGGCAATGAACCGCGCCGCGATCTCGATGGCGTTGACACCCGGCTTCAGCCGGTCCTTGTCGTGCCGTTGCGGGTAGATTTCGTTGTAACGCAGCGCCGAATGCGCGTTGCGGCCACGGATCGTCACCCGCGCCCATTCGAGCCCGCCCTCGACCGGGAGGACATCGCCCCAGGTCGGCTCGGCGACAAGCACCGCCTTGGCGATTTTGCCCTTCTTGACCGCATCCATGGCGCCGAAGCCACCGGCCTCCTCGTCGACGACGGAGTGGACGGCCAACCGGCCTTGCAGTGTGATGCCCGCCTTGCGGATCGCGTGCGCGGCGGCGACGCAAGCCGCGACGCCGCCCTTCATGTCGACCGCACCCCGGCCATAGAGCCGGCCATTCGTGATCTCACCGCCGAACGGATCGACCGACCAGTCCTTCATCTCGCCGACCGGCACGACATCGATATGCCCACACAGGATCAGGCTGCGCTCCTCGTTTCCAGCCCATTCGCCGACCAGATTGGGCCGGCCGGGCAAGGCGTCCCACTGTTCGGTCTTGAAGCCATCGTGCTTGAGGATCGGCTCCAGCAGAGCCTGGACATCCGCCTCGCGGTTGATCGCCGGATTGGCCTCGAATTTGGGATTGACCGAAGGGATGCGGACCATGTCGCGGACAAGCCCGATCAGCCAGTCGCGGTCTCTCTCGATTTCAGCCTGCACGGCATCGATGATCGTCTGGGCGTCAGCCATGGTTATTCCTTCCTCGCACCGCCGCGCCGGGCGCATCGATGCTATTTCCTGGTGGTTCTTGGTTTGGCGGTTTCGTTGTCGGACGGCGACAAGGCGGCATCGAGAGTGACGGCATTGGCGCTGCGGATCTTCTCGATGTCCTCGATGCGCTTGCGCACCCCGGCGCCATGGCCTTCCAGCGCATGGGCGAAAACGGTCTCCATCTGGGCCACGGCGGTCGCCAGCGTGTCGAAGGGCGAGTTGGCGTCGATCGCCGCGACCATCGTCAGGTCGGCGATGTCAGCGATCGGCGACAGCCATACATCGGTGAACAGCAGGAGGGAGACGCCGCGTTCCTTCGCCTGCCGCGCAAAGCTAACCACGTCCGACTGGTAGCGCCGATAGTCGAACACGACGAGAAGGTCGCGCTTGCCGAGGTCGATCAGCAAGTCGAAATCCGCCGGGCTCAACGAGCCGATGTCGCGCACGCCGGAGCGGAACTGCAGGAGATAGCCGGCGAGCATGGAGGCGATGTGGCGGCTGAAGCGGCCGCCCAGCAGGACGACCTGGCCCTTGGTCTCGAGCAGCAAATTGACAGCGCGTGTATAGGCCTGCAGGGGGACCGCCGTGCGCGTGCGCTCCAGACTGTCGGAAACCGAATGGAAGTAGGCCAGTGCCGTGCCCTCGCTGGAGCCGCCGGGACGCTTGGCCTCCATCATCAGCAACGGCGAATGCAGTCTTGATTCGACTTCCGTCAGCAGCCGCGCCTGGAAATCGGCAAAGCCGACATATCCGAGCTTGGTCATCAGGCGGGTCACGCTCGGGTCGCTGACTCCGGCGCGTCGCGCCAGCCGGGTCGCCGTTCCCAGCCCCGACATCGGATAATCGGCGAGCAGGACCTGAACGATCTTTTCTTCCGCCGACGTGAAAGCCAAGGTGGTGTTGGCCAACTCTTCGCGGATCGACATGGTCATCGCCTCTCGCCAACGGAAAGACGATTATCTTACAATTTCATACAAGATTGTCAAATTTGGAAAATATCTTACAGACTTGCGCGTCGACCTATCTGAATCTGGCGATGGGCAGGAATTTCACAGCGGAGCCGGTGAAGCGGCGGTGATCGGACGTCTGTCCTCGTGGCTGGAAGCCATCGAGATAGACCTGCTCCGGCGCCGTGCGGATGAAATTGGCGGCAATGACGGTCGCCGCTGTCGAGCCGGTTCCGGTGATGCGGCGCCCGGTCTCAACCGATTGGCCGGTCGGCGCCGCTGGCAGAATGACGGCGGTGGCTTCGGGATCGAGACGTGGCTGGACACGGTCGGCCTTGGGGCTGGTCCTGACACGATCTTCAGGTTTCGATGCAGGGACTGCAATCCGCTGTCCAGCCAGCGAATCGAGGCTGTCATCGACGTGATGCGTGGCCAGCAAGGCACCGATTGCATCGGCGGATTTGGCCGCCTCCGGTTGACGCGCGGGGCCCGTCTGGTCTTGCGGTCGCCATGTCGGGACAGGGATGTTGAGCGCCAGCATGTCCGG
The DNA here is from genome assembly GCF_020164885.1 of Mesorhizobium sp. CO1-1-7. Taxonomy (NCBI): domain Bacteria; kingdom Pseudomonadati; phylum Pseudomonadota; class Alphaproteobacteria; order Hyphomicrobiales; family Phyllobacteriaceae; genus Mesorhizobium; species Mesorhizobium sp. CO1-1-7. The sequence goes on from NZ_JAIUHA010000001.1 coordinate 221,997, forward strand.
ACCGGCAATCGCGGGGGCGGCATTCATCCTGGCCACGGGATTTTCGGCACCGGTCGCCGCCGGTTCAACCCGCGCGGTGGATGCGCTGCTGGCTACGCCGAACGGCACGGCTTGCGGGGTTGGAATGGTGGCGGCGAACCCGGTGCGCGGTGCGAAAGCGGGTATCGGCACCGTGCCGGGCGGCATCGCCATGACGATCGCTTCAGGCGTCTTTGCAGACGTTTCTTCGGCCGGATCGGCGGGGTCGACCTGAACGTCCGCCCGCTGGGCTGCCTCCGGCGCCACGATAGCAATGCCCTGGCCAGCCGTCTTGGAGTCGCCAGGCATCTTGGGATCACCGGCCGTTTTAGGTTCAACTGACTTGGTCGGCTTGCGTGGCGCAGGCGCCGCTTCCGCGGCATCGTCCGCTTCATCCGCGCCGCGCCCGCCCAAAAGCGTCGCCAGCAGGCCGCGCGCTGGCCTGCGTTGGCCGCGGTCGGCGCTGGCCAGTTCGATGTTGGGCGTGCCGGCGGCCTTGCGTGACTCGTAGGCGGCAAACGCCTGCTCGTAGCCAGGCAACGGTTTGCCGTCGCTCGGCACATGCAGCGTGTTGCCGTTCGGGAAGACCCTGGCGAGTTCCAGGCGGCTGATGCCAGGCCAATGCCGCACATTGCCGACATCCATATGAATGAACGGCGAACCGGAGGTCGGATAATAGCCGACGCCGCCGCCCTGCATCTTCAGGCCGATGTCGCGCAACTTCTTCAGCGGTACGTCCGGCAGGAAGAAGTCCATGGCGCGGCCAACCATGTGCTGGCTTTCGCGGGCCACGCCCTTCGAACGACCGCGCAGCATGGCGTTGGTCGCCGGCGAGCGATAGGCGCTGACCACATGGATATAGGCCGTCGAGCCGCTGGCGCGGTAAGCCTGCCAGACCAGGTCGAGCAGGCGCGGGTCCATCCTGGTCGGCTCGTTGCGGCGCCAGTCGCGCAGCATGAAGTTGATCTTCTTCAGGCCCGCCTGATCGTAGCGCCCATCGCGCTTGAAGACGATCTCGGCCTTCTCGCCCGTATGGAGATGCTGAATCCGCAAGGTGCGCGTCTCGGCGAACGCATCGGTGACACACATGCAAAGCAACGCCATCGCAATGGCCGGCAACCATGTCCAACGACGGGAAGCGCCTAGCGGGTTTTGTTCGCTTTCAATCCCATTCATGCCTTGCACATCGTTCCTGTGTCAGGCGATTTGACGTCTTCGCTCAGATGAGGAGCTTTCGTTCAGCACTATCCCCGGCCATGACTTGAGCAGCCGGACAGGCAGCCGACCGACAACCCGTCATGTCGAAGAACAGCATCTTGGTTAACGAATCGTGTCATGCCGAGCATGCGTTCGACCGATGAGGGCACGCCACCGGCAAGCGCCATAGGCCTGTTCACATTGCCGGCAGCCATCGATTGGTGATGAAATTGTGCTGCCGCGCCTTGTCGGTCGGCCTCGCGGGGACGCCGACCGCGGTGCTCCCCGCCGGAATATTCCTGGTGACAACGGCGCCCGCGCCGATAAGCGAGCGGCTGCCGATCGTGACCTCCTCTACGATGCACACGTTTGGGCCGATATAGACCTCGTCCCCTATCGACGCGGATTTGCCGAGCGTCGCCCCGATCGTCACATACTGGGATATGTTGCAGTTGTTGCCGATCGTTGCCGTATGATGGACCACGCACGGGCCGCCATGGCCTATGTAGAAGCCATGGCCGATGCTGGTCTCCACGGGGATTTGTATGCCGAATTTCCTCATCTTCAGCGAGAGGAAGAGACGGGCTATCCGGCACACGACGGAATTGTCCGACTGCGCGATCCGGTGCCAGACCATGTAGTTGAAGCCCCGATTCGGGAGGTACTGCCGGCACAAGTCACGATGTCGATGCTGCGCGTATAGCGATACAGATCGCTCTTGATGGCCTCGAATATCTGCATTATGGCCTCGGCACCCATGCCCGGAATGGGAACGGGCACTAGATCATCCCGGTAGCGCAAAGGAAACAAACGCCGTGGGCAATCCACGGATTCCAGCGCATGCCGTGACTTCATCGCCTGTCCGTGCCGGAAAGACGGTGTCACAGGCGTTGTTTGCAGGGTGTCTGGTGCTGCGAGAGAGGATTGAACTCTCGACCTCTCCCTTACCAAGGGAGTGCTCTACCACTGAGCTACCGCAGCCGCTGATGGCGGGGCTTCTGCCATATCGAACCGGCAAGCGCAAGGCCAAGAACAACGCTTCTGTGAATGGTTTTGCCGGATAGCTTTTATTGACATGGCGGCGCCACAATGTTGGCTATCGCTGAAAGCGGGTTGGCCGGGCGCCAGCCGTGGCGGGACAATGAACGACAAGACAAATCCACCGAAGAACAGCGGAACAACCCGCAAGAACCGGCTCGCCGAGCAGTTGCGGGCCAACCTGCAGAAGCGCAAGGCGCAGTCGCGCTCGCGCCGGACAGGCGAGGCCGACCAGCGGCCCGACGGGCTCGGCGCGGCCAAGGAAATGAAGAAAGATTAACTCAAATCGGCCACTCTCAGGCCGGGGTGGGCGAAATCCTATTTCTTGAACCAAATTGGTCAATGGTCTAGACGGGCCGATACTCAAACGATTGAACCGGCCCTTTTCTGGCCGAGAGGGACAGTCTCCAATGGATCGCATCAGAATTGTCGGCGGCAACAAGCTTGCCGGAAGCATTCCGATCTCGGGCGCGAAAAACGCCGCCCTGCCGCTGATGATCGCCTCGCTTCTGACCGACGACACGCTGACACTGGAAAACGTGCCGCATCTGGCCGATGTCGAGCAGTTGATCCGCATCCTCGGCAATCATGGCGTCGACTATTCGGTCAATGGCCGCCGTGAGAAGCAGAATGAGGGCTATTCGCGCACCATCAACTTCTCCGCCCGCAACATCGTCGACACGACGGCGCCTTACGAACTGGTGTCGAAAATGCGCGCCTCGTTCTGGGTGATCGGCCCGCTGCTGGCCCGCATGGGCGAGGCCAAGGTGTCGCTGCCCGGCGGCTGCGCCATCGGCACGCGCCCGGTTGATCTGTTCCTCGAAGGCCTGCAGGCGCTGGGCGCCGACATTGATGTCGATACCGGCTACGTCATCGCCAAGACCCGGAACGGCCGCCTTGTCGGCAACCGCTATGTCTTCCCGAAAGTCTCGGTCGGCGCCACCCATGTGCTGATGATGGCGGCGTCGCTGGCCAAGGGCGAGACGGTGCTTGAAAACGCCGCCTGCGAGCCGGAGATCGTCAATCTCGCCGAATGCCTGAACGCGATGGGCGCCAGGATTTCCGGCGCCGGCACGCCGACCATCACCATCGACGGCGTCGAAGCCCTGTCGGGCGCGCGCGTGCGTGTCATCCCCGACCGCATCGAGACCGGCACCTATGCCATGGCGGTGGCGATGACCGGCGGCGACGTCGTGCTGGAAGGCGCACGGCCGGAGCTGCTGCAGACGGCGCTCGACGTGATTTCCCAGACGGGTGCGGAGATCACCCAGACCAATTCCGGCATCCGCGTGAAGCGCAATGGCGCCGGCATTTCACCCGTCGACGTGACGACGGCCCCCTTCCCGGCCTTCCCGACCGATCTGCAGGCGCAGTTCATGGGCCTGATGACCATGGCCAAGGGCAAATCGCGCATCACCGAGACGATCTTCGAAAACCGCTTCATGCACGTCCAGGAACTGGCTCGGCTCGGCGCCCACATCACGCTCTCGGGGCAGACGGCGATCGTCGACGGCGTGGCGAAGCTGAAGGGCGCGCCAGTCATGGCGACCGACCTTCGCGCTTCCGTCTCGCTGGTCATCGCCGGCCTGGCGGCCGAAGGCGAAACCACGGTCAACCGTGTCTATCATCTCGACCGCGGTTTCGAGCGGCTGGAGGAAAAGCTGTCCAACTGCGGCGCGGTGATCGAACGTATTTCCGCCTGACGGTCGGACAGCAGCAGCTTCTGGCAAAGGGCGGCTCATAGCGCTGCCGCCCGTCTGCCCGCAGCGCAAACCCGAGGCAATGCCTCGGGCGGACGTCGTGGGGTGGTTGCACCGACCGGAAAGACCGCCTAACAGAGGCTGAAACCAACCTGTAGGTCGAAAATCCGGATGACCGCCCTCAAGCTTATCGCGCTCGACGACCAGGATCTGAGCATCGTCTCGGCCCATCTCCAGGACGCCGTGATGAAGGTCTCGGACCTCGAATTCCTGCCCAAGGCCAAACGCTTCGTCCTGACCATGAACCGTTTCGTGTGGGAGGCCAAATCCGGCCTGTTTCGCCAGCACAACGAACGACGGCAGACCGTGCTGCATTTCGACCGGGTGCTGGGCGCCAAGACCAACGGCATCGCCCGCGACAAGCCCGCCGAAATTCTTTCCTTGCTGGCGATCAGCTTTATCGAGATCAGCAAGCCCGCGGGCATCGTCGAACTGATCTTTTCGGGCGGCGGCACGATCATGCTCGATGTCGAATGCATCGAGGCCCGCCTTGCCGATATTGGCGGTGCGTGGGAAGCCACGTCGCGCCCCATCCACAGGGCTTGAGCATACGATGGCCATCACGCTTGCCCAGTCCGACACCGATTTCGAGCAGCGTTTCGCCGCGTTTCTCACGACCAAGCGCGAGGTGTCGGCCGACGTCGACGCCGTGGTGCGAGACATCATCGCGCGCGTGCGTGCCGAGGGCGATGCGGCACTGATCGACTACACGCGGAAATTCGGCGGAGGCGACCTCGCCAAGCTCGGCATTGCCGTCTCGGCGGAAGACATCGCCGGCGCCTATGCCGAGGCCGATCCGGCCACGGTCGAGGCGCTGAAATTCGCACGCGACCGCATCCGGTCCCATCACGAGCGGCAAAAGCCCCAGGACGAACGCTACACGGATCCCGTCGGCGTCGAGCTCGGCTCGCGTTGGACGGCGGTCGAAGCGGTCGGGCTCTATGTGCCGGGCGGCACGGCAAGCTATCCGAGCTCGGTGCTGATGAACGCCGTGCCGGCCAAGGTAGCCGGCGTCGAGCGCATCGTCATGGTCGTGCCGGCACCGCACGGCGTCGTCAACCCGCTGGTGCTGGTGGCGGCGGATATATCGGGCGTCTCCGAAATCTACCGCGTCGGCGGCGCGCAAGCGATCGCGGCACTTGCCTATGGTACGCAGACGATAAAGCCCGTCGCCAAGATCGTCGGTCCAGGCAATGCCTATGTCGCCGCAGCCAAGCGGCAGGTGTTCGGCACGGTCGGCATCGACATGATCGCCGGCCCTTCCGAAGTGCTCGTCGTGGCGGACAGCGACAACGATCCGGACTGGATCGCCGCCGATCTGCTCGCCCAGGCCGAACATGACGTGTCGGCGCAGTCGATCCTGATCACCGACGACCCAGCATTCGGCAAGGCGGTCGAACGGGCGGTCGAACGCCAGCTGCGGAGCCTGCCGCGCGCGGAAACGGCGGCCCAGAGCTGGCGCGATTTCGGCGCCGTCATCGTGGTTCCGACGGTCGAGGCCGCGCTGCCGCTGGTCGACCGCATCGCCGCCGAACATGTCGAGCTGGCCATCGAGGATGCCGAAGGCTTCCTGGCGAAGATGCGCAACGCGGGCGCGGTTTTTCTCGGCCGCCACACGCCCGAGGTCATCGGCGACTATGTCGGCGGCTCCAACCACGTGCTGCCGACGGCGCGCTCGGCGCGCTTCTCGTCCGGCCTGTCCGTGCTCGACTTCGTCAAGCGCACCTCGGTCCTCAAACTCGGACCGGAGCAGTTGCGCGTGCTGGCACCGGCGGCGATCGCACTCGCGCAGGCGGAAGGGCTTGACGCGCATGGCCGCTCTGTCGCCATACGGCTGAACATGTAGGCCAGTATGACGGGCTCCGGTCAAACCCGCGCAAAACTGATCGATGTCGAACTCGATGAGTCGATCGGCCGTTCGACGCCCGATGTCGAGCATGAGCGGGCGGTGGCGATCTTCGACCTGATCGAGGAGAATAGTTTTCAGCCTGTCAACGACAGCGGTGCGGGTCCCTACCGGCTGAAGCTGTCGCTGGCCGAGTCCCGCCTGGTCTTTGCCGTGGCACGCGAGGACGGCACCGCCGTCGTCACCCACATCCTGTCGCTGACGCCGCTCAGGCGCATCGTCAAGGATTACTACATGATCTGCGAGAGCTATTACGACGCCATCCGCTCCTCGACGCCGAGCCATATCGAGGCGATCGACATGGGCCGCCGTGGCCTGCACAATGAGGGCTCGCAGACGCTGATGGATCGGCTCTCCGGCAAGATCGACATCGACTTCGACACGGCGCGACGGCTGTTCACGCTGGTCTGCGTGCTGCACTGGCGGGGCTGATCCTGGCCCCCGGCGCCCTGCCCCGCTCGGTTCTGTTCCTGTGCGGCATGAATGCCGTGCGCTCGCCGATGGCCGAGCAGCTGGCGCGCCGGATGCTGCCCGCCACCGTCTTCGTCGCCTCGGCCGGCGTGCGCGCCGGCGAGCGCGACCCGTTCGTCGATGCCGTGCTTGCCGAGGACGGGCTGTCGCTTGGTGAGCGTCATCCAAGGACGCTGAACGATCTCGAGGACGACTATTTCGACCTGATCGTGACACTGGCGCCGGAGGCCCACCATGCCGCGCTCGAACTCACGCGCTCGCTTGCCGTCGAGGTGGAATACTGGCCGACGCCGGATCCGACCGATGCCGGCGGCACGCGCGAACACATCATGGCCAGCTATCGCGACGTGCGCGAGCGGCTGAAAGCCCGGATCTACAGCCGGTTCACCGTTCCGAGGCCTGGCGATTAAGCGTGTTCACAAGCGACAGATTATCATATAGGTTCCGCCGAAATTCCAGCCGGGGCGCTGGAACTGCCATCCAAGCAAAGGTATCGAATGCCGAAGGAAGAAGTCCTCGAGTTTCCGGGTATCGTCACGGAATTGTTGCCCAACGCGATGTTCAGGGTGAAGCTCGAAAACGAACACGAGATCATCGCCCATACCGCCGGCCGCATGCGCAAGAACCGCATCCGCGTGCTGACCGGCGACAAGGTTCTGGTCGAGATGACGCCATACGACCTGACCAAGGGCCGCATCACCTACCGCTTCAAGTAAGATCAAGACCCGGCCGGTAAAGCGATGAGCATTTTGCAAAAGCTGGTGCTTGCCTCGGGTTCGCCGCGCCGCATCGAACTCCTGCAGCAGGCCGGCATCGAGCCGGACCGCATCCTGCCAGCCGATATCGACGAAACGCCGCTGCGTGCCGAGCATCCGCGCTCGCTGGCCAAACGGCTGTCGAAGGAAAAGGCCGAGAAGGCGTTCGCGTCGCTGAAGTCCGAGACGGACCATGCGCCGAGCTTCGTGCTGGCGGCCGACACGGTGGTCGCCGTCGGGCGGCGCATCCTGCCCAAGGCCGAGACGCTGGATGACGCCGCCAACTGCCTCGGGCTGTTGTCCGGACGTTCGCACCGGGTCTATTCCGGCATCTGCCTGATCACGCCGGGCGGCAAACTGCGCCAGCGACTGGTCGAGACGCGGGTGCGTTTCAAGCGGCTGCCGCGCGAGGAGATCGACGCCTATGTCGCGTCCGGCGAATGGCGCGGAAAGGCCGGCGGCTATGCCGTGCAAGGATTGGCCGGCGCCTTCGTCGTCAAGCTCGTCGGCTCCTACACCAACATTGTCGGCCTGCCGCTCTACGAGACGGTGGCGCTGCTGTCGGGCGAAGGTTTCAAGACGCATCAAAACTGGTTGTCTGCGCGACCATGAGCCTCGACGACAAGGTCACGCCCCTGCGGCCCAAGCGCCCGTGCCCGGAATGCGGCAAGCCATCGGCGCGCGAGACCTATCCATTCTGCTCGACGCGCTGCAAGGACATCGACCTCAACCGCTGGCTGAAGGGTGCCTATGTCATCTCGGCCCGCGACGACGAGGAAGAACCGGACGCCGACGAGCCGAAGTAGACGAGCGCCGGTCAGGCGGCTTCGTTCTTGCGTTTGACGCGCGCCCAGGCCGGCAGCCAGTCGCCATGTGCGGCCAGGAGATCGTCGACCAGTGACCAGATCTGGTCGAGATCGAGTTCGGCCGCGGTGTGCGGATCCATCATCGCCGCGTGATAGATGTGTTCGCGGTTTTCGCTCATCAGCGCCCGCACCGTCAGTTCCTGCACGTTGATGTTGGTGCGGATCAGCGCCGTCAATTGCGGCGGCAGGTCGCCTATATAGGTCGGCTGGATGCCGGACGCATCGACCAGGCACGGCGCCTCGGCGGCGCAATCACGCGGCAGCGAGGTGATGCAGCCATTGTTGCGCACATTGCCGTAGATCACCGACGGTTCGCCGGTCCAGACCGAATTCATGATCGAGGAGGCATATTCCTTGGACTCCTCGACCTCGATGCGCTGGGCCGAGCGGTAGGCCTGCGCCTGGTCCTTCCAACGCTCGATCTGCTCGACGCAGCGCTTGGGGTATTCATCGAGCGGAATGCCGTATTTCTCGATCAAATCGGGGCGGCCGTCCTTGATGAAATAGGGCGTGTATTCGGCGAAATGCTCCGAGCTCTCGGTGACGAAATAGCCCAGCCGCGTCAGCATCTCATAGCGCACCTTGTTCGGACAGCGCGGATTCCAGCCGGGTTTCGGCGCGCGGCCTTCGCGATAGGCCCGCACGAGATCGGGATAGAGGTCGCGATAGGATCCGTCCGGCTGGCGATGCTCGAACTGCAGGTAGAAGGCCATGTGGTTGATGCCGGCCGAGCGGTAGCGGATCTCGTCATAGGGAAGGTCGAGATCGTGTGCCAGCTCCATCGCCGTCCCTTGCACCGAATGGCACAGCCCGACCTGCCTGATCTCGGGATATTTCTCCGAGATCGCCCAGGTGTTGATCGCCATCGGGTTGACATATTGCAGCATGATGGCCCGCGGGCAGACGGCAAGCATGTCCTCGCAGATCTTCCACAGATGCGGCACGGTCCTGAGGCCGCGCATGATGCCGCCGACGCCGAGCGTGTCGGCGATGGTCTGGCGCAGGCCATATGTCTTCGGCACCTCGAAATCCGTGACGGTGCAGGGCTCATAGCCGCCGATCTGGAAGGCGACGACGACGAAATCGGCGTCCGCCAGCGCCTTGCGCTGGTCCGTGTAGGTCTCGGCCATCGCCTTGACGCCGAGTGTGGCGATCAGTTTGTTGACGACGACGGCGCTTTCTTCCAGCCGCTGCGGATTGATGTCCATCAGCGCGATCGTGGCGCCCGAAAGTGCCGGGCGCTGCAGCACGTCGCCGACGATGTTCTTCATGAACACCGTCGAGCCGGCGCCGATGAAAGTGATCCTGGGATGTCTTGCCACGTTAACCTCCGGCATCTGTTCAGGCCACGTCGAAAGCGGCCCTGACGAGCCGTTCGGTGTAGGCGGTCTTGGGATTGGTGAGGACCTGGTCGACGGGTCCCTGCTCGACGATCTTGCCGTGCTGCATGACGATGACGCGGTGGCACAGCGCGCGCACCACCTTGAGGTCGTGCGAGATGAAGAGATAGCTCAGGCCGCGCTCGTCCTGCAGCTTGCGTAGCAGGTCGATGATCTGCGCCTGGACGGAGAGATCCAGCGCCGATGTCGGCTCGTCGAGCAGGATGAATTCGGGTTCGAGCGCGATGGCCCGGGCGATGGCGATGCGCTGCCGCTGGCCGCCGGAAAATTCATGCGGAAACCGCGACAGGATATCGCCCGGCATGCCCGCGCTGACCAGCGCCTCGCGCACCCGCTCGACCCGCTCGCGGCGCGTTGCGCCGATGCCGTTGACGACCAGCCCTTCCTCGATGATCTGGCCGATCGTCATGCGTGGGTTAAGCGAGGAGAACGGGTCCTGGAAGACGATCTGCATGCGCGACCGCAGCGGCCGCATCTGCGTTCGCGACAGGCCATGGATCGGCTGGCCATCGAAGCGGATCTCACCGCGTTTCGCTTCGGTCAGCCGGAGCAGCGCCTGGCCGAACGTGGTCTTGCCGGAGCCGGATTCGCCGACCAGCCCAAGCGTCTCATGGCGGCAAAGCTTGAGGTCGAGGTCGTCGACCGCGACCAGTTCACGCCAGTCCGGCTTCAAGAACGTGCCGTGGCGCAGCATGAAGCAGACGCGCACGCCATTCGCTTCGAGGATGGTGCCACAGCCCTCGGGCAACGGTTGCGGCCGTCCTCTTGGTTCGGAAGCAAGCAATCGCCTGGTGTAGGGATGCCGCGGATCGGCGAACAAGCGTTCAGTGACGTTGTGCTCGCACATTTCGCCATGCTGCATCACATAGACGTAGTCGGAAAACTTGCGCACCACGGTGAGGTCGTGGGTGATCAGGATCACCGCCATCCGCAGCTCTTTCTGCAGATTCCGGATCAGGTTGAGGATCTGCGCCTGCACCGTGACGTCGAGCGCGGTCGTCGGCTCATCGGCGATCAGCACGTCCGGATCGTTGGCGAGCGCCATGGCGATCATCACGCGCTGCCGTTGCCCACCCGAGAGCTGGTGCGGATATTGCTTGAGCCGCGCCTCGGGCTCGGGAATCTGCACATGCCGCAGCAGTTCGAGAGCGCGCGCCCAGGCTTGTTTGCGGCTCACCTTGCGATGCACCCGGATCGCTTCGACGATCTGGCTGCCGACCGTGTAAATCGGGTTGAGCGAGCTCATCGGCTCCTGGAAGATCATCGAGATGCGGTTGCCGCGCAGCTTGCGCCGGGCGCTCTCGGGGAATTTCAGAATGTCCTGTCCGTCATAACAGACGCTCGATTTCGGTGACACCGTTGCGCGGCGCGACAGCAGGCCCATGACGGTGCGCGCCGTCACCGACTTGCCGGAACCGGATTCGCCGACGATCGCGATCGTCTCGCCGCGATAGAGCTGGAACGAGATGTCCTTGACCGCCTCGACGGTACCGTGCTCGACCTTGAAGGCGACCTCGATGTTGCGGGCGTCGATGACGGGCTCTCCCTGGCGCCCATCATGATCGAGGCGAAAGGCTGGTGCGAAGGGCTCGGCGAGTACGACGGTCATTCCTGTCCCCTCAATACGGATCGACGGCATCGCGCAGGCCGTCGCCGAGCGCGTTGAAGGCGAAGACGGTGACCAGCACGAAACCGACCGGCGACAGGATCCAGGGATAGGTACCGATGACGGAATAGGTCGCGGTGTCCTGAAGCATCAGCCCCCAGGAGATCAGGGGCGGCTTGACGGCAAAACCGAGGAAACCGAGGAAGGATTCGAGCAGCACAACCGTCGGGATGGCCAGCGTCACGGCGACGATCACGTGGCTCATCACATTGGGGAAGATGTGCTGCAGGATGATGCGCCGGTCGGTGGAGCCGACCGCCATGGCGGCGCGCACATATTCGATGCGCGCCAGCGCCAGTGTCTTGCCGCGCACCTCGCGCGACATCTGCGCCCAGCCCAACGCCGACATGACGATGATGACAAAGCCGAGGAACACATTGGTCGGCGCGGTGACAGGGATCAGCGTCGTCAGCGCCAGATAGAGCGGCAGTTGTGGGAAGGCGAGCACCAGTTCGACGAAGCGCTGCATCCAGACGTCGAACCGGCCGCCGAAATAGCCCGACACCATGCCGACAGTGGTACCGATGACCGTGATGATGAAGACCACCGTCAGCGCGATCATCAGCGAGACACGCGAACCATGGATGGCGCGCGACAGCACGTCCCGGCCGAATTTGTCGGTGCCGAGGAAATGCACCGGCTGGCCGTCCGTCGAGGCGAACAAGTGCCGGTTCGCCGGGATCAGCCCGAAGAGCTTGTAGGGCGCGCCCTCGACGAAGAAGCCAAGCAGCCTCGGGTGGTCGTAGTCGGGGCCGACGATGGGCTGGAAGGTGACCGGATCGAGATCGGCCGAATCGGCCAGCGCATAGACCCTAGGCCGCGCGACGAAATTACCATCCTTGTCGTGGAAGGACGGCAGCTGCGGCGGGGCGAAGCCGACATCGGTCGCCTTCGGATCCATCGGGGCCAGGAATTCGGCGAACACGGCCATCACCAGCAGTAGCACGACCAGCCAAAGCCCAGCCATCCCGGTCCAGGAGCGCTTCAGCCGGCGCCAGACAAGCGCCATGTAGCTCTCATTGCCGCGTGCGGGCGCTACTGTGGCTCGCTCGGCCGGCAGTGGCGGTGGTGAAGGCTCTCGCGCCAGCATCTAGCCCTCCCCGAACTGGCGCACGCGCGGATCGAGCAGGACGAGCAGCATGTCGGCGATGATGTTGCCGACGATCAGCGTCGCCGACAGCACCATCATGAAGGTGGCTGTGACATAGACGTCGCCGACCGCCATCGAACCGACGATCGCCGGGCCGACGGTCGGCAGCGCGAAGATGATCGCCGTCTCGATCTCGCCCGTCAGCATGTATGGCAGCACCACGCCCTGGTACATGACGAGCGGATGCAAGGCATTGGGCACGGCGTGGCGCATGACGACGGCACTGCCGGTCAGGCCCTTGGCTCTCGCCGTCTCGACATATTGCGCGTTGAGCGTGTCGAGCAGATTGCCGCGCATGACGCGCATATTGTAGGCGAGGCCGCCGAAGGTGGCGATCGCCACCACCGGCCAGACATGCTTGACCAGGTCGACGAATTTGGCCCACGACCATGGCGCGCCGCCATATTGCGGCGAGAAGAATGAGCCGATTTCCGACACGTTGAACTGGAAGACCAGGAGATAGACGATGATCAGCGCCATCAGGAAGCGCGGCACCGTCATGCCGAGGAAGGCGATGGCCGACAGCGTGGAATCGATCCAGGTGTATTGCCGGGTCGCGGCCCATATGCCGAAAGTGATGCCGAGCACCGAGGCGAGCAGATGGCAGACCAGCGCGAGCAGCAGCGTGCGCGGCAGGCGCTCGCCGACGACCTCGGCCACCGGCTTGTTGTAATAGAGGCTGTAGCCGAAATCGCCGCGGGTGACGACGCCGCCGATCCAGTTGAGATACTGGACGGGCAGCGGCTTATCGAGGCCGTGTTCGACGCGATAGGCCTGGGCCTGTGCGTCGGCCTCCGCGAAGGAGGCTCCGCCCTGGTTGATCAGCTGCGAGCGGATGTAATCGGCATAATCGCCAGGCGGCGCCTGGATGATGGCAAAGGTGACGAGACTCAAAATAGCGAGAACCGGGATTGCCGACGCTATGCGCATGAGCAGGAATCGCAGCATGGACGGTCCGCTTCCTCATCTCGCCGGACGCTTCCCTGGAGGGGCGTTCGGAGGGTTGGTTTGTCCCGGCCGCGCCATCGACGCGGCCGGGTGTCTCTCAGTCAGGGAGGGTAAACTTGCATCGGCCCTTAAACTTACATCGGGCCCTTGTCTCCAGGCTTGCCGGGAAGCTCTTCGGGGAACAATTCGTATTTCGCCTGTTTGTCGGCCGCGACGAAGACCCGTTCGCGGATGATCGAATCCTCGGCCCAGTTGAACATGAAGATCGGCGTGCCCTGCGGGATGTTGGAGAAGCGCTTGTTGACGATCAAGGCGCCGGGATATTCCGTCAGGCCGACATTGTAGACGTGCTCGGTCGAGATCTTCTGGAAGTCCCGCATCAGACTGGCGCGCTGGTTGTTATCCGCCGACGAGACGAACTTGTTGACGATGTCGACGAGGTCCTTCTCGAAAGGCATCAGGTCGACCTCGCCGCTTTCCGGCGCGCGGTGATCCCAGCTGGTCTTGGGGCCGACCGGAGCGAGTTGCACGGTGTTCTGCACCACGGAGGTCAGCTCCTGCTCATTGCGCCGGATCAGCCAGTCGAAGCGGCCTGAATATTGCGTTGCATCGCGCTGGGTGCCGTTAAGCCCGTTGAGCACGATCCGGAGGCCAAGCTTCTCCATCTGCGCGACCACGCCTTCGGCGAGGCTCTTGTCGGTCGTGTAGTCGTTGTTGACCAGCATCACGATTTCGACGTTCTTGCCGCCGGCGGTCGCGGCCGGAAAGTTGACGATGCCGTCGCCGTCTGTGTCCTTCAGACCGGCCTTGGCGAGTTCGGCCTTGGCACCCTCGAGGTCGAAAGGATAGTAGACGGTGGACTTGCGGTCATAAAAGCTGGTGCCCGAGGAAAGGCCGCCTGGATAGATGGCGGTGAACGGCCCCTTGACGAGGGAATCGCCCAGCGCCTTGCGATCAAGCGCCATGGTGACGGCCTTGCGGAAATCCTCGTTGCGGTTCAGTTCGCGGATCGCCTGGCCGCGCTCGTCCGGGTTGCCCCAGCCATTGGCGGAGAAGTTCAGGCGCAGATTGTAGCCGATCAGCCGCGGGCCGAAGGCAAGGCGCGCCGGCGCGTTCGCCTCCGCCGCGCGCTTCAGCGAGGCGACGAAGTTTTCCGGCTGCTCGAGGTTGGAGAAGTCGCCGGCGCCGGCGACCGCCTGAACGTCGCGGTCGGCCCAGGTCGACAGTTTGTAATGCAGCTCGTTGAGATAGGGCAGCTGGTTGCCCTTCTCGTCCACCTTCCAATAGTAGGGATTGCGGCGCATGACGATGATGTCGTCGGCCCGATATTCGACCGGCACCCAGGCGCCCATGACAGGCATGTTCATATATTCCGGCGGGAAGGCGTTCTTGAACTGGTCGTAGGTGTTCTTCGAATATTTCGGGTGCTGCGGCTTCAAGATATGCGCGGGACCGGGGCAGAAGGTGCCATAGGCCATTGCGTAGAGGTGCTGTTTCGGGAAGGCGTCCTTGAAGGTCCACTCGACGGTGTAGTCGTCGATCTTCTTCAGCGTCGTGCCGACGCCGAAGGTTTCCTGGGTGGCGCCATTGAGCGGCGAGACGTTGGGATCCATGACCTCGTCGTCCCAGTAGAACATGACGTCGTCGGCGTTGAATGGCACGCCGTCCGACCATTTGGCGCCTTCGACGAGATGCATGGTCAGCTTGTGGCCATCGGCTGACCAATCCCAGCTTTTGGCGAGATTGGGCAGCGGCTCGGTGTCCTTCGCCTCGACCTGGAACAGCGGCGCGGTGCGCGTCAGGCACTCGGAAAGGCCGATGTCGATGCCGCCCCACCCTTGGGTCTGGCCGGCGCCGTAGTTCCAGCCTTCGGGCCGGCCGCCGATGACATGGCGCATCGTATCGCCGTAGACGCCGACACCGTCCGGCATGTTGGCGGTCTTGAAGACAAGCGGCTCCTTCGGCAGCCGATCTTTCACCGGCGGCAGCTTGCCGGCCTTGACGTATTTCTCCGTGACCCAATCGGGCTCGTGATAGTCGGGCAGCGCCTTGAACTCCAGGATGGAGTCGCGCGGCACGTACTTGATCTTGCCCTCGGCCGGAAACGTCGCCGGAACCGGTGGGACGGTCGGCTCGGAAGCGAAAGCGTTGAGCGCCGGAACGGAGACGCTCAGCGCCAGTCCGGCGGCAATGCCAATGCTGCGTAGGTTCCTCATTGTCTCCTCCCTCGTATTCAGACGTTTGCTGCTGCTCGTATTTGGCCTGGACGGCAGGCTGCGGTGGATCCGCCTCCCGTGGATCCGCCGCCGCGCCCGGTTCTCAGACGGCCTGTTTCAGCGCGGCCTTTCGGCGCGCAGTTCCTCGATCGAGCGCACGCTTCGCCGCGCGGCACCGGCCCATTCCCGCGTCTTGACCGTGGATTTCGACAGCCTCTCCTTGGCTGCCGGAACCGCATGGGCATATTGCGGCAGCCATTGCGCCTGGGCGACGACCATTTCGTCGACCATCTGCCAGACCTCCTCCGGCGTCGACACCGCGCCGACCAGCGGATCATGCAGCACGGCAAGCTTCAGAAGATCGATGTCGCCAGATATGGCCGCGTGGACCGATATGCGCTGGACGTTGATCGAAGCCATGCAAGTAGCGGCACAGGCTTCCGGCAACGTGATGCCGGCGGCCATGTTGATGCCGAAACGATCGACGAAACCGGGTGACTCGATGATGGCGTCCCGTGGCAGATTGGTGATCACGCCGTCATTCCTGACGTTGAAGTGGCCACGATAGACGCGGTTGGTTTCCAGCGCCTCCAATATGTGGCTCGCATGCTCATTCGAGCGCCTTGATGCGTCGATCGGTTTCGACGCCGCTTCGAGGAATTGCGGATATTCGGTCTCGAACCAGTTGCGGGTTTCCGTGGAATAGCGGAGGTAGCCGCCGGTCTCGCCATGGATCCAGTCGGACATGTCGATCCAGCGCGTGATCTCGTCGGGGCGCTTGCGGTACCAAGGCAGATATTCGGAGAGATGGCCGTTGCTTTCGGTCGAATAGACGCCGAAGCGCTTGAGCACATCGATGCGCAGCTTTTCCTGCTGGGAATAGACCGGATGTGCCTCGAAGGCGGCAATTAGCTCATCCCTATCAATCTTGCGGCCGTTCAGCCGCAAATCGATGAACCAGGTCTGGTGGTTGATGCCGGAACAGACATAGTCGAGTTCCCGCGGCGATTTCGCGCCCAGCACCTCGGCGATCTGTTCGGCTCCGTGCTGGACGCCATGGCAGAGACCGACCGTGTCGACCTTGCCGTATTCGATCGCCGCCCAGGTGTTCATCGCCATCGGGTTGGCATAGTTGAGGAATTTGGCGTTGGTATCGGCGACTTCGCGGATGTCCTTGCAGAAATCCAGGATCACCGGAATGTTGCGCTGACCGTAGAGAATACCGCCGGCGCAGATCGTGTCGCCGACGCATTGGTCGATGCCGTATCTCAAGGGAATGCGGATATCATCGGCATAAGCTTCGAGGCCGCCGACCCGCACGCAGCTTATGATGTAGCGCGCGCCCTCGAGCGCCTTGCGGCGGTCGGTCGTCGCGGTCACCCTCGTTGGCAGATTGTTCGCCTCGACGATCCTGTCGAGGATCGCCTTGATCATCGCGAGATTGTGCTCGCTGATGTCGGTCAGCGCGAATTCGATGTCCTTGAATTCCGGCACGCACAATATGTCGGTGAACAGCTTCTTCGTGAAACCGACGCTGCCGGCGCCGATAATAGCGATTTTGAAACTCATCACCTTCACCTCGGTCCAATCGAATGCTAGGCAAGGAGCAGCAAGGGAAGAAAGATGGCCACACGCCTTTGGGCGCATGCCATTCAAGCCGGAATCCGGCTTTTCTCTCCTCCCGCCCGCTCCTCGTTCGCAGGCTATTCGCGTTCTTCGAGGCGCGATTATGCGCTTATTCGCGGGCGCGGCCAGAGAAGGATTATGCTTTCAGGGGTAATTTTGTGCTGCGGGATTTAATCGCCAACGGAGAGTCAATGCGGACCGTCTCGCTGCCGCGCGGCCGCCAGCGCCTGCATGCCATGCCGACGAGCACGGGCTATGAGGTGCGCGAGGACGTGACCTATGACTGGGACGGGCGAAAGCGCGGTCAGACACCGTTCACCGTCCTGCAGCATACGATCGGCGGTACCGGCCGGTTGCGCTACGAAAACCGCGATTACCGCCTGCAGACGAACGACACGCTGCTGGTGCTGGTGCCGCACAACCACCGCTACTGGCTGGCCAGGGGCGAGCGCTGGGAATATTTCTGGATCTCGATGAACGGCGAGGAGGCGTTGCGCGTCCACAAGTCGATCCTCGACGTGTCGGGACCGGTCTTTCGGCTGCAGCCGGCGACGATCGATCATCTTGCCGATTGCAGTCTGCGTCTTATCAAAGGGGCCGCTTCTCCAGGCGCTGCTTCGGCGATCGCCTACGAGGCGGCGATGGCGCTCTACGACGATGTGTTCGGCTCGCACGCCTTTGCCGAAAAACAGAGTGCCATGCAGCCGGTCATCGATCATATCAACGCCAATCTCGACAAAGCCCTGCCGGTGGCGGACCTTGTCCAGATCAGCGGACTGAGCCGGGCTCATTTCTCACGCTGCTTCGCCGAGAGCGAAGGCCTGCCGCCCGCCGAGTTCGTGCTGCAGCAGCGGCTGCAGCGGGCGGCGAAATTGCTGACCAAGGCCGATTTCCTGCCGGTGAAGGAAGTGGCCATCCTGTGCGGGTTCGAGGATGCGAATTATTTTTCGAAGGTCTTTCGCCGCCTCTACGGCACGACGCCCAGCCAGTTCCGCACCACCGGCATGTATGCCAGCTTGCGAACGCCGGCCAGGCGCGGCGCCAAGGTGTCGGACGACGAGACCTGACGCCGCTTGAGACCTAATCAGGCCGCGTGCAGGCTGCCGCCGTCCAGCCACTCGAGTTCGGCCGGCGAAAGCGCGATGTCCAGCGCCCGCAGGCTGTCGTCCAGTTCGCCCAGCGTGCGCGGCCCGATCAACGGGACCGATGGGAAAGGCTGGTTGAGGACATAGGCCAGCGCAATATGGATCGGGCTCTTGCGCAGCCTGGCGGCGAGTTCGATCGCCCGGTCGCGGCGGCCGAAATTGCGCTCGGAGTACCAGACCCGCACCAGTTCCTCGCTGTCCAGCCTGTCGCGCCCGGCGCGGTCGGTGAAGAAGCCGCGTCCCTGGCTCGACCAGGCGAAATTCGGCATCTGCCTGGATGTCAGCCAGGCTTTCCAGTCGTCGGTGGAGGAGGTGATGCAGCCGGCCCAGATCGGCTCCAGCATTTCGGCCAGCGAAAAATTGTTGGAGAGCGCGCCGGGCTTCTGCTTGCCAGTGCGCTCGGCATAGGCAATGGCCTCGTCCATGCGCTGCATCGTCCAGTTGGAGCCGCCGAAGGGACCGCGAATGCGCCCGGCCTTGACCTCCGCGTCCATGGCGTCGACGAACTCGCCGACCGGCACGTCCGGATTGTCGCGATGCATGAAATACATGTCGACATGGTCGGTCTGCAGACGGTCGAGCGACTGGGCAAGCTGCTTTGCGATCACGTCGGGATAGCAGAGCGGCGAGTGCGCGCCCTTGGCGATGATCACCGACTGCTCGCGCACGCCACGGTTTCTCAGCCATTGGCCGAGCAGCGTCTCGGTGTAGCCGCCGCCATAGACGTAGCCGGTGTCGAACAGATTGCCGCCGGCCTCGAAAAAGGCATCGAGCAGGATAGACCCGGAGGAGAAGGTGCGGAAATCCTCGAAGCCGAGCGCCACCACGGAGGTCGGTTTCGGCAGGCCCGGAATGGTGCGCTTGCCGATCGCGGTGCCGCCGGGCCGCAGAGGTCGGCCGGAGATGGTGTTGGTGCGCAGGGAGGCCTTCTCGATCTCGTACTCCAGCCCCACCGCCGCGCGCCATCTGTCTAGCACGCGCAAGGTGCCGAGGCTGTCGGCCCAGCCCATGCCCGGCCAAGCGAATTCCTGTCGCCCGGCGCGGATCGCCTCGCCGGCGGCATCGACCTCGAAGGAATAGACATGGCGCTTCTCGTTGACGCTGATGGTCTCTTGCGCGCCGTCGGAGCCGATCACGTCGATCCGACCGAGACCGACATCGCGGTCGCCGCCGGCGAACCAGAAGTCCGGCACCTCGATGCGGCCCTTGGTGCCGAAGATGCGCAGGACGTTGTCCTGGTTCAGCGAGATACTGCAGGAAACCTCGGCGACGATGCCACCGGGGAAATGCAGGACAGCGGAGGCCCATTCGTCGACGCCGGACTGGCCAAGGTGGGCGCCGCCCACCACCTTGTCGGGTTCGGCGAATGGCTTTCCCGCGGCAGCGCCGGCAATGAGGCGCACCATCGACACGGGATAGCCGCCGACGTCGAGGATGCCGCCGCCGGCGAGGTCGTTGGCGTAGAGCCGGTGCTCCGGCATGAAATCAGGCATGGCGAAGCCGAAGCTCGACTTGATCATCCTGATCTCGCCGATGACGCCGGACTTGACCAGGCCTACCAGCTGCAGCGTCTGCGGATGCAGCCGGTACATGAAGGCTTCGCCGAGAAAGGTGCCAGCCTTGCGCGCCGCATGCATCATGGCGTCTGCCTCGAAGGCGGTCAGCCCGAGCGGCTTTTCGCAAAGCACATGTTTTCCGGCTTCCGCCGCCCGGATCGCCCATTGCGCGTGGCCGGGATGCGGGACCGCGATATAGATCGCGTCGATTTCCGGATCGGCGAAAAGAGCGTCATAACCGTCGAGGATGCGGGCGCCGGGAAAGCTCTCGGCCAGACCCGGCTTGCCGGGGTTACGCGCGCCGATGGCGACCAGTTTCCCGGTGCGCGAACCGGCGACGCCGCCGGCAAAGGCCTTGGCGATGCCGCCCGGCCCAAGAATCCCCCAGCGAATGGGCGTTGATGCAGTCATGTCATTCTCCTTGCGGGCTTGGAAAGGGGCGGCCGGTCAGCGCAGCCGCAGCCCCTTTTCGTCGAACAGGTAGGATTTGCGGATGGAAACGGTGACCTCCGAGGTGTCGGGAACCTTTGCCGCGTCGCGCTGGATCACCACATCCTCGCCATGGGTCGTTCGGGCATAGAGAAAGCTCGTGCCGCCGAGGTGCTCGACCACGTCGATGGCGGCGGTGAGGTCGGCGTCGCCTTCACCGGCGCTGCCAAAATGTTCCGGCCGCACGCCGACGATGACTTTGCTACCCAGTTCAGGCCCTGCGCATTTCAACGGTTGCGTGATGCGGGTCTTCTCCTCGCCCGCCAGCTCGACCACGACCCCTTTTTCATCACGCCCGACAATATGGGCCTTGATGAAATTCATCTTCGGCGAACCGACAAAGCCGGCCACGAACATATTGTCGGGATCGTCATAGAGTTCCAGCGGCCGGCCGATCTGCTCGATATGGCCGGCGCGCAGCACGACGATCCGGTCGGCCAGCGTCATCGCCTCGGTCTGGTCGTGGGTGACATAGACCATGGTGGCGCCGAGTTCCTTGTGCAGCCTTGAAATCTCGACCCGCATCTGGACACGCAGTTCGGCATCGAGATTGGAGAGCGGCTCGTCGAACAGGAACACTTGCGGCTCGCGCACGATGGCGCGACCGATGGCGACACGCTGGCGCTGGCCACCGGAAAGTTTCTTCGGACGGCGGTCCATCAATTCGCTGATGCGCAGTATCTCGGCCGCGCGCTTCACCCGCCGCTCGGTATCGGCCTTGGGGTTGCCGGTCATGCGCAGCCCGAAGGAGAGGTTCTGCTCGACGTTCATATGCGGATAGAGCGCGTAGGACTGGAACACCATGGCGATGCCGCGGTCGGTCGGCTCGACATCGTTGACCACCTTGCCGCCGATGGCGATCTCGCCGCCGCTGATTTCCTCCAGCCCGGCGATCATCCTGAGCAGCGTGGACTTGCCGCAGCCCGACGGGCCGACGAAGACGACAAACTCGCCATCGGCGATGTCGATGTTGGCACCGTGGACGACTTCGAACGCGCCGAAGCGCTTGGCGACATTGGTGAGCGTGACGGTTGCCATTCTGCCCCTTACTTGACCGCGCCGGCGGCGATGCCGGCGATGAAATGACGCTGCAGGAGCACGAAGACGATGAGCATCGGCACGGTCAGCATGACCGCGCCCGCCATGATGCCGCCCCACGACACTTTGGTCAGGCCGATCAGCGTGCCAAGCGCCACGGGTGCTGTCATCGAACCCGGCTGGCTGTTGATCAGAAGTGGCCACAGATAATTATTCCAGGAGGCGAGGAACAGGATGATGCAGAGCGCCGCCAGCATCGGCCGCGCCAGCGGCAAGGCGATGAAGACGAAGATCCGCCACTCCTTGACGCCCTCGACGCGGGCCGCATCGAACAGATCGTCCGGCATCATCGAAAAACTCTGGCGCATGAACAGCACGCCCAGCGAATTGAACAGCGGCGGCACGATCAGCGCCACCCAGGTGTTGGCAAGCTTGAAGTCGCGCGCCACCATGATGAATTGCGGGATCAGCACCACCGCATAGGGCAGCGTGATGGTGCCCAGGATGATGGCCACGACCACGCTTTTGCCGAAGAACTGGTAGCGGGCCAGCGCCCAGCCGGCCATCGAGGTCAACAGCACCGACAAGACGGTGTAGGTCACCGCCACGCAAACGGAAATGACGATGGCGCCGACGAAGTCTGTGTCGCGCTGCAGATTGTTGAAATTGTCGACGAAATTGCCGCGCGGCAACAGTTCGATGCCCGGGCTGAATATGCCGTTGTCGGGCATGGTCGAGAACACCACCATCATCCACAGCGGAAACAACCAGATCAGCGCCAGCGGCGTCAAGAAGAGGTGCAGTGCGATGCTTCGTTTCAGTCTTGCCGACGAGAGCGAACTCATTTCGGTTCCCTCGTCAGCCATAGCTGCACCAGCGTGATGGCGATCGCCAGCCCGGCCATGGTGTAGGCGACGGCAGAGGCATAGCCGAAATTGAGCGAGCGGAAGCCCTGGCGGTAAAGCAGCAGACCGAGCGTCTCGGTGCCGCCGCCCGGCCCGCCGCGCTCGGTGATCAGGAACGGCTCGGTGAACAATTGCATGGTGCCGATGATCGACAGCACCGCGCAGAAGACGATGACCGGCTTCAACAGCGGCAGGGTGATGTAGAAGAATTGCTTGAGCTTGCTCACCCGGTCGAGCGTCGCTGCCTCGTAGACATCCTCGGGAATGGACTGCATGCCGGCCAGCAGGATGATGGCGTTGTAGCCGGCCCAGCGCCAGGTGACCGCGATCATGATCAGAGCCATGGCCGGCGTGACATTGGAAAACCAGTCGACCTTGGGCAGGCCGATGCTGTTCAGCAGCTTGTTGACGATCCCGAAATCGAGGCTGAACATCAGCCGGAACACCGCCGAATAAGCGACCTCGCCGACCACCACGGGGGCGAAGAAGGCGAAGCGGTAGAGGCCGCGGGCCTTGAGCAGCGGCGAATTCAGAAGCACCGCCATCACCATGGCCAGCGCGATCATCACCGGAACCTGGATGACAAGGATGAGCAGCGTGTTCTTCAGCGCGTTGAAGAAGGCGGGGTCGCCGACCAGCCGGCCCCAGTTGAAGCCGGGCGCGAAGCGCCACGGCACGGTGCGCGTCGCCTGGAACGAGATCAGGAACGAGGAGATGATCGGCCACACCCAGAAGATGGCGAAGATCAGGAGATAGGGCGTAAGGAAGCGATAGGCCGTGGCATTGCGGTCGCGCATCTTTTGTCCTCCTTCATCCCTGGTGTTGAAAGCAAGCGTGCAAGCGGCGGGTCCAGGACGGCATAGCTGCCGTCCCGGACCCCGTCCTGGGAGGTCAGGACTTGACAGGCAGCCCAGTCGCCGAGGCGATCTGGCTGGCGGCATCGTCGAGTGCCGCCTTGGCGTCAGGATATCCGCCGGCGAGATATTTGGTCTGCACGGCGCGCACGATGATCTCGGCATCGCTCTGGAACTGCGTACCGCGGCTCGGAACGACCTTGGGCAAGGTGCCCAGAATATCCTTCCACACCGCCTGGCCGCCCCAGTAGGGCTGGCCCTGGCTGACATAAGGGTCGTTCAGGGCCGAGACCAGCGATGGGACGAGGCCGAACTCCTTCAGCATGGTGATCTGGCCTTCATTGGTGCCGAGCGTGTATTTCAAATACTCGTAGGCCGCTTCCTTGTTCTTAGACGCCGAGGTGATGGCGAGCGACGAACCGCCGAGATTGGCGGCGTGCGGCCCGTCCGCGGTCAGGCTCGGCATCAGGTAGACGCCCCATTTGCCGTTTTCGCCGGCCGATTCGGTGCGGATGGTGCCTTCGTACCAGCCGCCATAGACCTGGGTGGCGACGGTTCCGGCGGTGTTGTTGGTGATCTTGGTGCCCCAGTCGGCCGACGAGACGATGCCCGCGTCCTTCATCTCCTTGACCTTGGTCATGGCGTCGACGCATTTGGGCTGGTTGACCGTGATCGACTGGCCGTCCTCGGCGAAATAGGCGCAGCCCTGTTCGTTGGAGATCATGCGGAAGAATTCACTGTCGCCGTTGAAATCGGCATTGGTCATCGAGACCCCTGGATTGGCGGCCTGGATCTTCTTGCCGGCGGCGATGAAATCGTCCCAGGTCTTGATCGATGCCGGATCGACGCCAGCCTTTTCATAGAAGTCGCGGCGATAGAAGGCGGCGACCGGGCCGGAATCCCACGGCATGGCATAGGCCTTGTCGCCGACTTCGAGTTCGGTACGCTTGAAATCGGGGAATTTCTTCTGGTCTTCCGCTGTGTAGCCCAACGTGTGCAGGTCGACGAAACAGTCGGGGAACTGGCTCCAGTAATTCTCGGCCTCGCCGTTCTCGATGGTCACGATATCGGGCAGGCCGACGCCGCCGGCCGCGCACCCGGCGATCGACTTGTCATAGGTCGGCTGGTTGCCGAGATCCTGGACCGTGACCTTGATGTCGGGATGGACCTTGTTGAAACCGGCAACCGTTGCCTTCAGCGACGAGGCGGCGATGTTCCAGCTCCAGATGGTGATTTCGCCGGATTGCGCGAAGGCCGGGGCTGAGCCCAAGGCAAGCGCGAGCGCGGCGCAGGACAGTGTGATGCGCATTGAAATCCTCCCATTTCATTTGCTCTCTCTGCGAGCCTGGCTAGACTAGGCACCGGCAAAGGCCTGTCCCGGACAAAGGGAATACGAAATTGGCGGAAAGTAAGATGCCCGAACGGCCGTTTTACCAGCCTGGTGCCAGCAGTGTGGAAGGCCTGCCGCTGCTGTTGCAGATGTTCCACACCAATCCGCTGGTGATGCTGAAGCCGCATTGGCATGCCCAGGTAGAGGTGAATTTCATCGTCCGCGGCTCCGTCCACTACCGCATGAACGAGCACGAAATCTCGCTCTCGGCCGGCGAGATGTGCCTGTTCTGGGGCGGCCTGCCGCACCAGATGGACGATTTGAGCGACGACGCCGTCTATGCCGGCGCGCACCTGCCGCTGGTGCATTTCTTCCGGCTGCACCTGCCGGCGGATATACGCCACCGGCTGATGACGGGTGCGACGCTGGTGACAAGCGCCACCGATCAATCCGACAATGACAATTTCGCCCGCTGGAACCGCTACGCCCGTTCGGGCGACCCGGCCAAGACCGAGCATGCCGTCAACGAACTCCTGCTGCGGCTGGAGCGGGTGCGGTTCGAGCCCTATCGGCTGGTGCCGGAAAACGCCGCCGGGCAGGAGGCGGGCAGCCCCTTCGACCAGCAGTCCTCACGCAATGTCGGGCGCATGTGCGATTTCATCGCCGAAAATTTCCTCTACGACATCGATTGCATGAACATAGCGGCCGCCGCCGATATCCACCCCAAATACGCCATGAGCCTGTTCAAGAAATCAACCGGCATGACGCTCAACGAATACGTCAACCTGTTGCGGCTGAGCTACGCGCAGGCGCTTCTGATGCATCAGGACGCCAATGTGCTGCGGGTCGCCATGGACTCGGGCTTCGGCTCGCTCAGCGCCTTCAACAAATCCTTCCGCAAGCTGGCCGGCATGACCCCATCCGACTTCCGCAAGGGGCTGCCAAGCGCCAGATAGGCGGGCGCACGGCATGGAAACCGACCCATCGGGCGACATTTCTTTTCCTGCGGGAAATCCACACCTGGGCGCTGGACAGGCCGGATTCCCATGCTATAACCCACGCGCTTTCAAGGGGCGCCCACGGTGCCTTCATGAAATCCGGAGCGCGAGTTTTCGTTAGCCGGAACAGGCCCAGATAGCTCAGTTGGTAGAGCAGCGGACTGAAAATCCGCGTGTCGGTGGTTCGAATCCGCCTCTGGGCACCATCATTTTAAAAATCCAAGCGCTTATGGCGTGACCACCTGATCGCTGTCATCGCATGCGCCTGTTGCACGGGCGTTCGCATGTCGTCGCTTAGGTTTTCTTGTCGCCATCGGGATTTGGTGCCGGTGCCTCTCGCACGTCTCGTGGTGGCGGATCGACATGCTCAGGCTCTGGCGGTGCTTCCTTGTCCGGCCGACGGACGGGTGGCTGCGGGCCGGGCTTCGGCCGTGGTTCTTGGATCTTGGCTGGCATATCCAGTTAACCGCAACCACAGGCTCTTGTTCCCTTGTGTCTTAAAGAACCGGGAGGCCGAAGCCTTCTGTCGGCTTGGTGCGGGTGCCCGCCCTGTCACAAAGATCGATGGACGGAACGACTTTGCCTTCGCCGGGCTTGTGGAGGATTCAATTTGCTTGGTGATCCCATAACCCTAGGGCAAACTCCCTGCCGGGGCTGCAGGAGGTGAAATGAGAGCACGCGCAGCAACGCTTGGGGATCTCGAGGATGTCTTCCATGGCCTGTCGAAGCGGATGTCGGACGAGTACGCGGCGGCCGGCAAGGACAGCAAGATCGCCTACGACAATCTGATGATGAATTTGAAGGAAGGCCGCGCGCACGCGCTTGTCGAGGGCGAGAAGGCCGTGGCGATCATCGCCTGGCATGAAAACAGCGACGCCGCCGATACGCTGTTCGCCGCGCGGGAGGATTTCTTCCGCGGCTCGACCGTCCGTTTCTGCAAGCGGCATATCAGGCATATCCAGGCGCTTGCCGGCAACCTTCCAATCCACTCGCGCAGTTGGCTCCAAGGGCCCGACGTCGCCAGGTGGTTCGGCATTATCGGCTATGTCGAGCGCGGCCAGGAAAACGGCGCAAAGCTGTTCGAACTCCCGCCTGCGCGCTGAATAGAAATTCTACCGCACCGCGAACGCCGCCTGCACCGCCCGGTTGACCGTCACCGGCAGGATCGACATGTGGTTTTCGCCGGCATGGAGTTCGAAGCTTGCCCGCAGGCCCGGGAGCGCGTCGAGGCGTTCCGCCATCGCCCTGGCGAATTCGTCGGTAAGGATGAGCTTTTTCTGCGCCAGGCGCTTTTCCTCGTCTTCCGCGCCGACCTGGAACGGCGCCAGCTTTTCGGTCTCATACTCTCCGGCCGACAGGATTACGTCGGCTTTCAGGCCGTCGGGAACAGCGGCTTCGAACCTTTCGAGAAAGCGGTCGATAACGCGATCTTCCCAATAGATGGCAGGGCTGGCCGCAATGAAGGTGCTGAATGAGAGCGGGCGGGTAAACAGGGCGTAGAGCGCGAACAGGCCACCGAAAGAGTGGCCGTAAAGTGCCTGGCGGCTCTCGTCGATCCTGGACCGGCTGGCGACCCACGGCTTCAGCTCGGCTTCGATGAAGGCCAGAAAATCCCCCGCCCCGCCGGTCCTGACTTCCGGCGTGCCCTCGTAGAAGGGCGGATAGGTCCTGCCCGGCGGGGGTCCCAGATCCCATGAGCGGCGCAGCGGGTCATAGGCGCCGTCGACGGGGTAGCCGATGGCGACGATGACGCCCCAGCCGACATTGGTGCCGGCGGGATAGAAGGCCTGCGCGCGCATCGCGTCGACCGCCGTGCCGATAACGGCGTTGCCGTCGGTCATGTAGAGCACCGGCCAGCCGGCCTCGGGCATTGGCCCCGATGGCACATGGATGAAGACCCGCCAGGGATCGCCGCCGCCTTTGCCAACGAAGTCGTGGACGGTGGTGTCGGCAATCAAGGCAGGCGTCGCCATCGGCTTGGATATCTCCACGGGACAAGGCTCAGCGGCGGCGCAAGAGCCACATCAGGACGGGGCCGCCGATCAGCGTCGCGACCAGGCCGGCCGGGATCTGACGCGGGAAGATGGCGGTGCGGCCGATCCAGTCGGCACAGACCATGATCAGCGCGCCGGCAAGCATCGCGCCGATCGCTTGCGGCAGCGCACGCGACAGACCAAAGCGCCACGCCAGGTGCGGCGCCATAAGGCCGATGAAAGTCAGCGGCCCGACGACCAGGGTCGAGGCGGCGGTGAGTGCTGCCATCATCAAAAGCACCAGCAGCCGTGTTGCCTTGAGGTTGACCCCGAGGCTTTGCACCGCGGCGGAGCCGAGCGGCAGCATGTCCAGCCAGCGCAGGAAGAATGGTGCGAGCAGGAACAGGCATAAGGCAAACGTCAAGGTCAGAAGCGCCGAGCCGGCGTCGACGCCGTAGGTCGAGCCGGTGAGCCAATTGAGCAAAAGCATGGCGCGCGGATCGCCCGTGGCGGTGAGCACCAGGATCAGCGCGTCGAACAGGGCCGTCAAGGCGACACCGGCAAGCAGCAGCCGCTCCGGCGCATAGGCGGCACGGCGGCCGATCGCCAGCGTCACCAGAAGGGCGGCGAAGGCGCCGATCGTGGCGGCCAGGGTCTGTACCGGGCGGCTGGCATCGGCGAGCGCGAACAGCGCCACCATCATGCCGAGCGCAGCACCGGCGCTGATGCCGAGCACTTCGGGGCTGGCCATCGGATTGCCGGTCAGCCGCTGCATCATCAGCCCGGCCAGCGCCAGCATGGCGCCGGCGGCAAGTGCCGCGGACACTCGAGGCAGCCGCCAGGACAGCAAGGGCCGCAGCTGATCGCCGGACGCGAATGTCCAGCCATCGGTGCCCGGCGCGTAGAGCAGCGCCAGCACGAGCAGCAAAAGCAGGAGGCCGCCGATCGCCGCCAGCACAAGGCCGGGCCTTTTCGTTCTGGGCAAGCGCTCGGCGGTGAGTGCCGGTGCTTCCGCGCCAAGCGCGAGGCGCGGCAGAAGCCACAGAAGCAGAGGCGCGCCGAGAAGCGCCGTCATCGCGCCGGTCGGCAGCAGGTCGCCCTGTGGCCCGGTCGCGACCTGCACTCCCTGGTCCGCGGCCCACAGCAGTGCCGCGCCGATCAGCGGCGCCATCACCAGTTGCTGGCCGAGCCGGCGGGCGCCGCCGATGCGCGCGAGCGTGGCGGCGGCAAGGCCGACGAAGCCGATGACGCCGACGGCGGCAACGACGAAGGCGATCAGGGCGACCGCCGCCGCCAGTCCGGTGAAGCGATAGGCACCGAGCGGGACGCCGAGGCTGCGCGCGCCTTCGTCGTCGAGGCCAAGCAGAGTCAGCGGCCGCACCATGAGGCCGATCGCCAGCGCGGCACCGCCAAGGCGCGGCAAGAGCCACCGCGTCACCGACCAGTCCTGCTGGCCGAGCGAACCGGCGCCCCAGAGGAACAGGCTGGCCAGCCATTCATGCCGAAGCACCACAAACGCAGCACCGATGGCGCCGGCATAAAGGCTGACGACCAGCCCGGCCAACACGACCGAAAGCGGCGACAGGCCCTTGTGCCAGGAGAGCGCCAGGACCGCCGCAAGGGCAGTGAAGGCGCCGGCAAGCGCCACCCATTCGCGGCCGAAGGCAAGCAGCGACGGCGCCAGAAGCGTCGCCAGCGCCAGCGCCAGATAGGCGCCGGCCGAGACGCCGACGGTTTCGGGCGAGGCGAGCGGATTGCGCAAAACCTGCTGCAGCACCGTCCCGGCCAGTCCGAGGGCCGCACCGCAGAGAAGGCTGACGGCGAGCCGGGGCAGGAAAGCGTAGTGGACGAGCACCTGCCTGATATCCTCGACATCGGGGCTTGCGAGCGCCCCCAGCCAGAGTGCCGGCGGCAATTGCACGCTCATGTTGGAGAGGGTCGCGGCGCCGGCCGCGCAGAGAAGCACGACGCAAAGCAGGATCGCGCCCAGGGGATATCCGCCTGGTATGCGAGGCGACGGGGTGCGACCGCGGACGAGGACGGCATTGTCGGGCAAGATCGCTTCCTGCTCAACCACGGGCGGTCTCCGCCGTCAGCGCCGCGGCCAGCAGGCGGGCAAAACGGCTCGCCGAGGGCAGCGTGCCGAACATCAGCACCGCAGGCAGGCGCATGATCGAGCCGTTGCGCACGAACGGCATGGCATTCCAGACCGGGCTCTCGGTCAGCGTTCCGCCCGCCCCTTCGGGCAAGGGTTCGAGATAGGCAAGGCGCGCATCATCAGACGTTGCCAGCCCGTCGATGCCGACAGTTGCAAATCCCCAGTAATTGGTCTCTTCGGCCCAGGCGTTGCGGATGCCGATGCGGTCGAACACCGCCTGAAACAGGCTTTTTTCGCCATAGACGCGCACATTGCGCGGATCGAGGAAGCTGACGACATAGATCGGCCGCGCCGAAAGCGGTTCCAGCTGCTGCTTGATGGTCGAAAAATGCGCCTCCGTCGCCGCTATCAGCGCCTCGCCTTCCCTTTCCTTGCCGACAAGCCCGGCCAATTGCCGGGTCGCCTCGATGGCGCGCTGATAGGGCTGACCGTCGGGCGTATAGATGCCGATCGTCGTCACCGGTGCCACGCGCTCGAGCAGCGGCTTGATGCCGTCGAGATAAGGGATGGAGAGGATGATGTCGGGACGAAGCTGTTGCAGGAATTCGAGATTGGGCTCCAGGATCGTGCCGATGTCGGCGACTTGGGGCGGCAGCGGCGGCTCGACCACCCACCTTTCCCAGACCTCACGGTCGGCGATAGCGACCGGCGTGATGCCGAGCATGAGCAAGGTCTCCGCCAAGCCGTCATCGAGGCAGACGATGCGCGGCGGGCTGGCCGCGGCTGGCGTCACGACGCCGGTGAACGGCAGAGTGAACAGCGCGAGCGCGTGGCGACGCGTGATCCGGACGCGCGGACGATTGACCTCTCCTGGCCGGGGTTGATGATCTGTATTCAACTTGGCTTGCCTGTTGCCCGGGGCCCTGGTCTCCGGCGACCAATCCGAGTTGACTATTAAACAGGATATTCTTAGTCAAGTTTTAAGACGAGGCCGGCGGCGACAAACCCCAAGAAGGCAGGTGACGCGATCCGGCAACAGCTCCTAAAATCCGTCAGCAAACTATCCCCGAAAAGGGGCCGGAGGCGGTGCCGGGCGCATCCGCCACAGCGTGATCGGGTTGCGCTCGGCAGGCGTTGATGGTTTGTTGCCGGTCAGCGGAGATCAAGTGATGCGAGAATCCATGGGTCAAGACGAATACGGGTCGGCGAACCCCTTCGATCCGGACGACCTGCCGAATTTGAACGCGATCGGACCAGGGATCGGCAATAACGACTTCGAGAAGTACGCGGTCGCCGTGATCATCGTGTTCGGCGCCCTGATCATCGGCGGCTTGATGGCCGCGTCGATGACTTTCGGCCACCGCAACGGGTTCCTGTTCGCGCTGGGCGGTGCCACGTCGGCCTGGATATCGGGAAACGCGCTGCTGCTCGACCGGCCACGCATCTATGCGCTGTTCGTCGGCATCGCCGCCTTGATGCTGATCGCGTCGACCATCACGCTGGTGACCTGACGGCTCCCGGGCCATGAGGCGGAGGCCGGTCCCGAAAGGCGGAATCCGGCCTCATGCGGAAAGCAACGGTCTTGCGGCCTATCAATATCCGAGCGCTTCGCCGGCTGCCGCGCGGCTGTCGATGGCGCCATTGTAGCGCGCGCCGCCGCCCTTCTCGATTTCCGCCAGGCTCTTGCCGCCGACGAGAATGCCCGCCGCCTGGCCCCAGCTCTGGTCACTGAGATCAAGGCGATAGCCCATCCCGGCCAGCAGTCTTTCTGTATCCGGCGAAAGGCCGAACGGCTCGACATAGACGGTATCGGGCAGCCATTGGTGATGAATGCGCGGCGCGTCGATCGCCTCCTGGATGTTCATGCCGTGGTCGATCACGTTGACGATGGCTTCCAGCGTGATGGTGATGATGCGCGAGCCGCCTGGGCTGCCGATGACCATGAACGGCTTGCCATCCTTGGCCACCACGGTCGGGCTCATCGAGGACAGCGGCGTCTTCTTCGGCTGGATGGCATTGGCCTCGCCCTGGACGAGGCCATAGAGGTTGGGCACGCCGGGTTTCTGGGTGAAGTCGTCCATCTCGTTGTTGAGCAGGATGCCGGTGCCGTCGGCGACCACGCCGGCACCGAACGAACCGTTGAGCGTGTAGGTGACCGCGACCGCGTTGCCGTCCTTGTCGATGATCGAATAATGCGTCGTCTCCTTCGACTCGCCGAAGCCCTTCGGCATCAGATCCTGCGACACGCCGGCGCGGAACGGATCGATCTTGTCGCGGATGTCCTTGGCATAGGCTTTGTCCAGCAGCCTGGAGACGGGATTGTCGACGAAATCGGGATCGCCGAGCGCGGAGTTGCGGTCGACATAGGCGTGGCGCATCGCCTCGACCATGACGTGGACGGTCTCGGCCGAGCCGGCGCCGAGATAGGACAGCGGATAGCCTTCCAGCACGTTGAGGATTTCGCAGATGATGACACCGCCTGAGCTCGGCGGCGGCGAAGAGATGATCTCGTAGCCGCGATAGGAGCAGGTGACGGGCTTCAACTCGCGCACCGCGTATTGTTCGAAATCGCCCTTGGCCAGGATACCGCCCTTGGCGCCGCTCGCCTTGACGATGGCGTCGGCGATGGCGCCCTTGTAAAAGGCATCGGGACCTCTCTCGGAAATGGCCGAGAGCGACGCGGCAAGGTCGGGCTGAACCAGCTTCTCGCCGACGCCATAGGGCTTGCCATCGGTTTTGAGGAAGGCCGCCGCCGCCGCTGGGTCCTTCGCCAACCTTTCGGCGCTGCCGGCGAACGAAGCCGCATCGCCCTGGTTGAGGACGAACCCATCTCTGGCATAGGCGATCGCCGGCGCCATCAGGTCCTGCCTGGACAAGGTGCCATATTTCTGGCGCGCCATCTCGAAACCAGCCACCGAGCCTGGTACGCCGACCGCGAGATAGCCGTCCAGGCTAGCGCCCTTCACCGGGTTGCCGTCCTTGTCGAGATACATGGTCTTGGTCGCGGCAAGCGGCGCCCGCTCGCGGAAATCAAGGAAGGTCGATTTGCCGTCCTTGAAGCGGATGGTCATGAAGCCACCGCCGCCGATATTGCCGGCATTGGGATAGACGACGGCCAAGGCATAGCCGACGGCGACAGCCGCATCGACGGCATTGCCGCCCTTTTTCAACACCTCGACGCCGACTTCGGAAGCCAGATGCTGGGCCGTGACGACCATGCCGTTCTCGCCCTTGGCCGGTGCTGGCGACGCGGCGAAAGCCGATGGCGAAAAGGTGAAGGCGATGGAAAGACCGAGGGCGATCAATGTCCTACGGGTGAGATGCATGGCGGGTTCTCCAAGTGATGCTTGCCTAGAAGAGCTACTTGGAGCGATCGAGTCCATCTTCAATGAAGACATTCACGGGTTGGTGACTGCTCGCTTGTGGTGGAGATGCAGGGCAGAGGAGGCGTGAAGGATCGCCAACTTTCGGACGTCGGCGCGACAGCGTCCCCTCTGTCCTGCCGGACATCTCCCCCGCAAAGGGGAAGATCGGCTCTACCTCAAACGATCCCGCCGGAACCACCTGCGACGGCTGGCCGCTCCGCCGCGATCTTGGCGCGATAGCCCGCCGCCCGGTATGCGGCGACCGGATCGATGGCGCCACCTGTCTTCAGCCGTGCCATGGCAAGGATCGGCTCGACATCGGTTCGGTAGGCCGCCTTCAGCGTCTGCGTCGCCATCAGCGCGTCATTGCCGTCCTGGAACCCTTCAAGCGCCTTTCGGTCGACCAGCAGCGCCTGCGCGTAGGCGCGCTGCACCTCGACCGCCGACAGCATCAGGCTTTCGATCGGATCGGTGACGTTGTGGCTCTGGTCGAGCATATGGGCGGGGTCGAACCCCTCGGGGCCTGACAGCTCGGCATCGACCAATTCGTTGAAAACCAGGAACAGCCGATAGGGGTCGATCGACCCGGCATCGAGGTCGTCGTCGCCATATTTCGAATCGTTGAAGTGGAAGCCGCCGAGTTTTTTGAACTGAATCAGCCGTGAGACGATCATCTCGATGTTGACGTTGGGCGCATGATGGCCGAGGTCGACCAGGCAGAAGGCCTTGTCGCCGAGCTCCCTTGATATGATGTAGTTGGTGCCCCAGTCCTGCACGACGGTGGAGTAAAAGGCAGGTTCATACATCTTGTGTTCGGTGAACAGCTTCCAGTCGTCCGGCAGCCCGGCATAGATCTCCTTCATCGCGTCGAGATAGCGCTCGAACGCCTTGGCGAAATTGACTTGGCCGGGGAAGTTGGAGCCGTCGCCGATCCACACCGTCAGCGCCTTCGACCCAAGCGTCTTGCCGATCTCGATGCATTCGAGATTGTGCTCGACCGCCTGACGACGCGTGTCGGCGTCGGCATGCGACAGCGAACCGAATTTGTAGGAAAGCGTCTGGTCCTTCGCGTCCGAAAAGGTGTTGGAGTTCATCGCATCGAAGCCAAGCCCGAAGCGGGAGGCCGCCTGCTTCAGCCGGTTCGGATCGGCCTTGTCCCAAGGAATGTGCAGCGACACGGTCGGCGTCGCCTGCGTCAACTGCTGGATGACGGCGCAATCCTCGATCTTGTCGAAGATGTCGCGCGGCTCACCGGCGCCGGGAAAGCGGGCGAAGCGGGTGCCGCCGGTGCCGACGCCCCAGGACGGGATCGCGACCGCGAAGTTTTCCACCTTGTCGCGGATAGAGTCGATGGCGATGCCGCGTCGGTCGAGGCGCTCGCCGAGCGAGGCATAGTCACGCTCGAGGTCAATCTTGCGCGCGGCGTTACTGCTGGCGACGATGTCGGCGGAGATGATGGATTCGGACACTGCTGTTCCTCCCAGAATGCATTCGGTCGGCGGCGCCCCTCATCCGCCTGCCGGAAACTTCTCCCCGTATAGCGACGGGAGAGAAGGGGCCAGCGTGAGCGCCAGCGAGCGGCTACCGCGTAAAGCTCTGTGCGTTGCCGGCGTCGACGTTGATGATGTTGCCTGTCGACTTGGCCGACATGTCGGAGGCGAGGAAATAGATCGCCTCGGCGATGTCTTCCGGGAAGACGGAGCGCTTCAGCATCGAACGCGAGCGGTAGTGCTCTTCCAGATCGTCGGTCGACATCTTGTAGGCGGCGGCACGCTGTTCCTTCCACTCGCCGGTCCAGATCTTCGAGCCGCGCAGCACCGCATCCGGGTTGACGACATTGACCCTGATCTGGGCTTCCGCGCCCTCCAGCGCCAGGCAGCGGGCGAGATGAATTTCGGCGGCCTTGGCGGTGCAGTAGGCGGCGGCGTTGGGCGATGCCGCCAGGCCATTCTTGGAGGCGACAAAGACGACGTTGCCGCCGATCTTCTGTACCCGGAACAGCCGGAATGCTTCCCTGGAGACCAGGAAATAGCCTGTGGACAGGATGTCCATGTTCTTGTTCCACAGCGCCAGGGTCGTCTCCTCGATCGGCGCCGACGATGCCAAGCCGGCATTCGATACCAGAATGTCGATGCCGCCGAACTCGACGGCCGTCTCGGCGAAGCCGGCGACGACCTGGTCCTCCGAGGTGACGTTGATGAGAACTGGGCGGACGAAATCCCTGCCATAGGCTTTTGCCAGTTCCTCGTTGGCGCCGGCGAGTGCCGCCTCGTCGATATCGGCCAGCACGACGCAGGCGCCTTCGCGCAGCAGGCGGTTGGCCGTGGCGCGGCCGATGCCGCCGGCGCCGCCGGTGACCAGCGCGACCTGGCCGGCGAGAGACTTCGGCTTCGGCATGCGCTGCAGCTTCAAATCCTCGAGCAGCCAATACTCGATGTCAAAGGCCTCCTGCGCCGGCAGGCCGACATAGGACGAGACGGTCGACGCACCGCGCATGACGTTGATGGCGTTGACGTAGAATTCGCCCGAGATGCGCGCTGTCGCCTTGTCGCCGGCGAAGGTGAACATGCCGACGCCGGGCATCAGATAGACCACCGCGTTGGGGTCGCGGATAGCAGGCGAGTCCGCATGCTTGCAGCTGTCGTAGTAGGCTTGGTAGCCGACACGATATTCGGCAATGTCGTCGGCGAGGCGCGCGATGACGGCGTCGACATCCGGCCTTGCGGGATCGAATTCGATCACCAGCGGACGGATCTTGGTGCGCAGGAAGTGGTCCGGGCACGAGGTGCCGAGTGCGGCCAGTGGGCGCAAATCCCTGGAGTTGACGAATTCGAGCACGGCGGGCGAGTCATCGAAGTGGCCAAGCTTGTGGCTCTTTTCCGAGATCAGGCCGCGAATCCTGGGCATCAGCTTGGCGGCAATCGCTCGGCGGGCAGCGGCATCGAGCGACTTCACCACCTCCCCACCGAAGATCGCCACGCCTTCGGAGCGGCGCTCGAACCACTCTATCGCCTGGTTGATCACCGAAATCGTCGTTTCGTAGCACTCCTTCGGCGTATCGCCCCAGGTGAACAGGCCGTGGCTTTCGAGGATGACGCCCTTGGCGGTGGGGTGTTCGAGGCAGAATTTCTCCAGCCACAGGCCGAGTTCGAAGCCCGGCCGCTTCCAGGGCAGCCAGCCAATGGCATCGCCGAATATCTCCTTCGTCAGCACCCTGGAATCCTTGGCGGCGGCGATGGCGATGATGGCATCGGGATGCATGTGGTCGACAAAAGGCTTTGGCACATAGGCGT
Organism: Mesorhizobium sp. CO1-1-7; assembly: GCF_020164885.1. Lineage (NCBI taxonomy): Bacteria > Pseudomonadati > Pseudomonadota > Alphaproteobacteria > Hyphomicrobiales > Phyllobacteriaceae > Mesorhizobium > Mesorhizobium sp. CO1-1-7. The sequence continues at coordinate 258,058 of NZ_JAIUHA010000001.1, forward strand.
GCAGCGGCGTGTCGATCGAGGCCGCGCGCGGATTGAGGTTGAAGGTGCAGTGGGGAAGATAGCCCACCATCTCGTCCTCGTGCTCGACGCCGCGATAAAGCCCCTTCAGCGCCCGCAGCTTGTCCATGTAGAGCGTTGCGAAGCCATCAAGCTTGATCGAGGCGCTGTCGCCGCCCGACCCCTTCACCCACAGCACTTCCACATCCTGGCCGGTGAGCGGATCCTTCTGCCATATCTTCGAGGAGGTGTTGCCGCCGCCATAATTGGTGACGCGCTTGTCGGAGCCGAGCGTGTTCGAGCGATAGACCAGCAGCTCGGGCTCGCTCATCCCCTTCGCCTTCGCGTCGTCCCACAGATTGGCGAGGCGCGAGCCGGAGCGCTTGTCGAGCATAGTAATCCTCCCTTTGGAGCGCGCACCATGCGCTCCTTTTTCGCTCGGGAATGTCTACGCAAGAGGCGAGCTTGTCAATCACAAACGATCAATATCAATCATATTGCACTGCACAATGAAATTATATGATCGGAAATGATTGACACTGCTCGGTTTGGGTGCCTAGATGCTCAGGCAGGGAGGAACCATGCACGAAAAAGAGCGCCACAGGATTATTCTGTCCGCCGTCCAGGAAAAACCTGTGGTGACGGTGCAGGAAATGGTCGACCTGACGGAATCGTCCGAGGCGACGATCCGGCGCGACATCGCGGCTCTCCATGTCCAGAAGCGCCTGCGCCGTGTGCGCGGCGGTGCTGAAGCAATATCGCCGCCGCAGTTCATCGGGCTGGCCGGCCGGCCCTTCTCCGTCAACGAAACGCTCAACGCGGCGCAGAAGCGGGCGATCGCTCGTGAAGCGGTCGAGTTGTGCAAGGACGGCGAGCCGATCATCATCAATGGCGGTACCACCACCTTCCAGATGGTGCATTTCCTGACCGGCCTCCGCATGCCGATCTTCACCAATTCGTTCCCGATCGCCGAGCACCTGCTCAAGCACTCCAAGAACACGGTCATGCTGTCGGGTGGCACCATCTACCGCGAGCAGAACATCATCCTGTCGCCCTTCGACAATGACGTGACGCGCAATTTCTACGCACGCCGCATGTTCATGGGCGCTCAGGGACTGGGGCCTCTCGGCCTGATGGAAGGCGATCCACTGCTGATCCAGGCGGAGCAGAAGCTGATCGACCAGGCCGACGAGTTGGTGGTGCTGGTCGATTCCTCGAAATTCCGCAAACGCTCCAGCCTGATCCTGTGCGGTCTTTCGCGCATTGCCACCGTCATCACCGACGACGGCATCGAGGACCGCGAGGCAAAGATGCTGGAAGCCGCGGGGGTGACGTTGATCGTCGCCCGCAAGTCGACAAAAGAAGAATCTTCACTGCAGGCCTGAGACACCTCACGCCCGCAGCGGCGATGGAATGCAACGCTCAAGGGAGGAAATTCGATGAGCTTCTTGAAGAAATTGATGGTGACGGCGGCCTTCTCGGCCGCCATGTTCGTGAATGCCGCCTACGCGGAAAACGTCAAGATCGCGCTGGTGGTGAAGTCCCTCGGCAACGGCTTCTTCGATGCCGCCAACAAGGGCGCGCAAGAGGCGGCCAAGGAACTCGGCGACGTCGACATCATCTACACCGGCCCGACCAAGGCGACCGCCGAGGCGCAGATCGAAGTGGTCAATTCGCTGATCGCGCAGAAGGTCAACGCCATCGCGATTTCAGCCAATGACGCCGACGCTCTGGTGCCGGTGCTGAAGAAGGCGATGGAGCGCGGCATCACCGTCATCTCCTGGGATTCGGGCGTCGCCAAGGAAGGCCGCCAGCTTCACCTCAATCCGTCCGACACCGGCCTGATCGGCGAGACCATCATCAAGCTCGCCGCCGACTATCTGCCGGAAGGCGGCGATGTCGCCATCCTGTCGGCTTCCTCGACCGCGACCAACCAGAATTCCTGGATCGAAGCTGCCAAGAAGGTGCTGCCGGAGAAGTTCCCCAAGATCAAGCTGGTCGCCACCGTCTATGGCGATGACGATTCGGCCAAGAGCACGGACGAGGCCAAGGGCCTGTTGAAGTCCTATCCGAACCTCAAGGCGATCATCGCGCCGACCACCGTCGGCGTCGTCGCCGCCGCCCAGGTCGTCACCGACGAGAACCTGATCGGCAAGGTCAATGTCACCGGCCTTGCGCTGCCGTCGGAGTTCAAGAAGTTCATCGACAACGGCGCCAGCCAGGCGGTTGCGCTGTGGAACCCGATCGACCTCGGCTACTCCGCCGTTTACCTCGCCCACGACCTGGCGGTGAAGAAGGAAGAGGCCAAGCCGGGTGCGACGCTGTCGATCGGCCGCGTCGGCAAGGTGACCCTCGACGACACCAACTCGGCCGCGATGGCTCCGCCCTTCCAGTTCGACAAGAGCAACATCGAGAAGTTCTCCAAGATCTATTGATCTCGGAGCTTTCAAGCTGGCGCGGCGGGACTCACATCCCGCCGCGACTTCAAACGGACCTAGTTTCAGGGCTTGATACGGATATGGACACGACGGCCCGACATAGCGAGACTGACGAGCGGCTTCCGGCCTCCGCTCCGCGCCTGGCACTGTCCGGCATCTCCAAGAGCTTCCCCGGTGTCCGTGCCCTGCACAATGTCAGCCTGTCGCTCTATCCCGGCCAGGTGACCGCGCTGATCGGCGAGAATGGCGCCGGCAAGTCGACGCTGGTCAAGATCATGACCGGCATCTACCAGCCCGATGCCGGCACGATCAGCATCGACGGCCAGGCCGTCGCGCTGCCCAGCGCGCACGCCGCCTTCGGCCACGGCGTCACCGCCATCCATCAGGAAACCGTGCTGTTCGACGATCTCAGCGTCGCCGAAAACATCTTCCTCGGCCATGCGCCGCGCACGCGCTTCGGCACCATCGACTGGCGCACGATGCGCAAGAATGCGCGCGAAGTGCTCGACACCATGCATGCCGGTCATATCGATGCCGATGCGCGGCTCAGGGATCTCGGCATCGCCAACAAGCATCTCGTCGCCGTCGCGCGCGCCATGTCGATCGACTCCCAGATCGTCATCATGGACGAGCCGACCGCAGCCCTTTCGATGAAGGAGATCGAGGAACTTTTCCTTTTGATCGAATTCCTCAAGGAGCAGGGCAAGGCGATCCTGTTCATCAGCCACAAGTTCGACGAGATCTATCGCATTGCCGATCGCTACACGGTGTTCCGCGACGGCGAGATGGTCGGCGAGGGCCTGATCAGGGATGCCGGCCAGAGCCAGATCGTGCGCATGATGGTCGGCCGTTCGGTCGACCACATCTTTCCGCAGCGCAAGGCCGAGATCGGCGCGCCGGTGCTTTCCGTTTCCGGCCTGTCGCATCCGACCGAGTTCAGGGATATCGGCTTCGAACTGCACAAGGGCGAGATTCTTGGCTTCTATGGCCTGGTCGGCGCCGGGCGCAGCGAGGTGATGCAGGCGATTTCAGGCATTACCCGCATAAGCGCCGGCACGATCACGCTGGATGGCAAGGCGATCGCGCCGAAATCGGCCGCGGATTCGATCGAGGCCGGCATCGTCTACGTCCCGGAAGAACGCGGCAAGCAGGGCGTGGTTATCGGCCTGCCGATCTTCCAGAATGTTTCGCTGCCATCGCTCGCCCGCACCTCCAAATCAGGCATGCTGCGGCTGGCGGAGGAGTTTTCGCTGGCCCGTTCCTACACGGAACGGCTCGACCTCAGGGCCTCCTCGCTCAGCCAGGATGTCGGCACGCTATCGGGCGGCAACCAGCAGAAGGTGGTCATCGCCAAATGGCTGGCGACGTCGCCCAAGGTGATCATCCTGGACGAGCCGACCAAGGGCATCGATATCGGCTCCAAGGCCGCCGTGCACAGCTTCATGGCCGAACTGGTGGCGCAGGGCCTGTCGGTGATCATGGTGTCGTCCGAACTGCCTGAAATTCTCGGCATGTCCGATCGGGTCGTCGTCATGCGCGAGGGCCTTGTCGCGGCGGTCTACGACAACAAGGGACTGGATGCCGAGACGCTGGTCAGGACAGCAGCAGGGATCGCGGCATGAAAGCTTTCCTCAAATACCGCGAAATCTGGCTGCTCGCGGCCATCGTCGTCTTGATCGGGCTGATCTCGACGCGCTTCCCCGCCTTTGCCGACCCCGGCAATCTGCGCCAGGTGTTCAACGACACCTCGATCCTGATGATCCTGGCGCTCGGCCAGATGGTCGTCATCCTGACGCGCTCGATCGACCTGTCGATGGCGTCGAACCTCTGTTTCACCGGAATGGTGGTGGCGATGCTGAACGCCGCGCACCCGGCGATCCCGATCCCGCTGCTGATCGTCATCGCGCTCGCAGTCGGGCTGGTGCTCGGCGCCATCAACGGCCTTTTGGTGTGGCGTCTGAACATCCCCTCGATCGTGGTGACGCTGGGCACGCTCACCATCTATCGCGGCGCCACTTTCGTCCTGTCCGGCGGCGCCTGGGTCAACGCCGACAGGATGAGCCCGGATTTCATCGGCTTCCAGCGCGCTGCTTTCCTCGGCATTCCGGTTCTGTCCTGGATCGCCATCCTGGTGATCGCGCTGTTCTTCGTGCTGATGACGCGCACCGCGCTCGGCCGCTCGATCTATGCCATCGGCGTCAATCCGACGGCATCCGTCTATACCGGCATCGATGTCGGGCGGACCAAATTCATCGTCTTCTGCATCTCAGGCATGACCGGTGGCCTCTGCGGTTATCTCTGGATCTCGCGCTATGTGATCGCCTCGGTCGAGGTCGCCAATGGCTATGAGTTGAACATCATCGCCGCCTGCGTCATCGGCGGCATCTCGATCGCCGGCGGCATCGGCTCGGTCGGCGGCGCCGTGCTCGGCGCGCTGTTCCTCGGCATCATCTCCAACGCTTTGCCGGTCATCAACATCTCGCCCTTCTGGCAGATGGCGATTTCGGGCAGCGCCATCATCCTGGCGGTCGTGCTCAACGCGCGCGGCGAACGCCAGCAAGGCCGCATCATCCTCAAGAAAGTGGAAGCGGTGACATGACCGACGTCCCCGCCCCGCGCCACATTCCCGACCGGCTCGACAAGCCGCTCTCTTCGGCGATCTTTTCCTGGGAAGCGCTGCTGGTCGTGGTGGCCATCGCCATCTTTGCCATCAACAGTTTCGCCTCACCCTATTTCCTCGATCCGTATTCGCTGTCCGATCTCACCTTCAATTTCACCGAGAAGGGCCTGATCGCGTTCGCCATGGCGCTGCTGATCATTTCGGGCGAGATCGACCTGTCGGTGGCCGCCATCATCGCGCTCGCCTCGACCATGATGGGCATGGCGGTGCAGGCCGGCGCCGACACGCCGACGCTGGTGGCGATCGGCGTCGTCGTCGGGCTCGGCTGCGGCGCCTTCAACGGACTGCTGGTCACGCGCCTCGGCCTGCCTTCCATCGTCGTCACCATCGGCACGATGAGCCTGTTTCGCGGCATCGCCTTCATCACTCTCGGCGACCAGGCCTACAAGGGCTATCCCGAAAGCTTCGCCTTCTTCGGCCAGGGTTATGTCTGGTGGGTGGTGTCGTTCGAACTGGTGCTCTTCCTCATCGCCGCGGTGGTCTACTGGTTCCTGCTGCACCGCACGAGTTTCGGCCGCCGGGTCTTCGCGATCGGCAACAATCCGGTCGCGGCGCAGTTTTCCGGCGTACGCGTCGGCCGCATAAAATTCATCCTGTTTTGCCTGACCGGCCTGATGTCGGGCATCGCCTCGGTGCTGATCACGGCTCGGCTCGGCTCGACGCGTCCGTCGATCGCGCAGGGCTATGAGCTGGAGGTCATCACCATGGTGGTGCTCGGCGGCGTCAGCATCCTCGGCGGCGCCGGCAGCATCGTCGGCGTGGTGCTTGCCGCCCTGATCATGGGGCTGGTGACCTTCGGCCTCGGCCTGCTCAACGTGCCCGGCATCGTCATGTCGATCTTCATCGGCCTGCTGTTGATCATCGTCATTGCGCTGCCGATCGTCTGGCGGCGGCTGCGCGGGGGACGCCTGGCCTGATGCCCGAGAAATACGCATTCAAGATGATGCTTAAACCCGGCATGAAGGCCGAGTACAAAAAGCGCCACGATGAAATCTGGCCGTCGCTGGTCGCGTTGCTGAAGCAGGCCGGCATCTCCGACTACTCCATCCATCTCGACGAAGAGACGAGCATCCTGTTCGGCGTGCTGTGGCGGCGCGATGATCACGGCATGGACGATCTGCCTAAGCATCCGGTGATGCAGCGCTGGTGGGCTGAAATGGCCGACATCATGGAGGCGAAACCGGATAACGAGCCGGTGGCGGTGCCGCTGGAAATGATGTTCCATATGGAATGAGCGCGGTCCGCCACATCGCCGTCATCGACATCGGCAAGACCAATGCCAAGGTGGCGCTGGTCGATCTCGCCACATTGAGGGAGGTGATGCTGCGCCGGGTGGCGAACGCGCCGGTGCGACAAGCGCCCTACCCGCATCATGATGTCGGAGCGCTATGGGCGTTCATCCTCGACAGCCTTGCCGACCTCAATCGCGAACAGCGCATCGACGCAGTTTCGATCACCACGCATGGCGCGACCGGCGTGCTGGTCGATGCCACGGGCGAGCTGGTGCTGCCTGTCCTCGATTATGAATACGATGGGCCCGATGAGCTGGCGTCCGACTATGACGCGATCCGCCCGCCCTTCTCCGAGACCGGCACGCCGCGCCTGCCGCTCGGCCTCAATCTCGGCGCGCAATTCTTCTGGCAGCAGCAAAGTTTCCCGACGGAGTTCGCCAGGGCCGCCGCGATGCTGATGTACCCGCAATACTGGGCGCTGCGCCTGACCGGCGTGGCCGCCAACGAGGTCACCTCGCTCGGCTGCCACACCGATTTGTGGAACCCCTGGACGGGGGATTTTTCGGCGCTGGTCGATCGCCTGGGCTGGCGCGAGCTGATGGCGCCGGTGCGGCCGGCCAGGGACCGGCTTGGCTCGATCCTGCCCGCGCTTGCGGAGCGGACCGGGCTCGATCCACAAACCCCGGTCTTTTGCGGCCTGCACGATTCCAACGCCTCGCTGCTGCCCCACCTCCTGTCAGATGCGCCGCCCTTCTGCGTGGTCTCGACCGGCACCTGGGTGGTGTCGATGGCGGTCGGCGGCAAGACGGTGGCGCTCGATCCGGCAAGGGATACGCTGGTCAATGTCAATGCGCTCGGCGACCCCGTGCCCTCGGCGCGGTTCATGGGTGGCCGCGAATTCTCGCTGCTGACCGAGGGCTCGGCGCAGAGCTGGAGCGACAGCGATGTCACCGCGGTGCTGGCGCGCAAGACATTGCTTTTGCCTTCGATCCAGCAAGGCTCGGGGCCGTTTCCGCATCACACCGCCGCATGGCGCAAGGGCGAGGCGATCCCTCCCGGCCAACGCTTTGCCGCCATCTCCTTCTACCTGGCGCTGATGACGGCGACCTGCCTCGACCTCGTCGGCGGCGATGGCCCGACGACCGTCGAGGGGCCTTTCGCGCGCAATCAATTGTTCACGCGGATGCTCGCCGCGAGCACTGGCCGCGCCGTCATCGCATCGGAAGCCGCTACCGGCACCAGCATCGGGGCCGCCCTGCTTGCATCGGACCAGCGCGCGGCGCATGGCAAAGGTCAAACACTGGAGCCGCCGGCCGATCCGGCCTGGGCGGAATATATCAGCGCGTGGCGGGCGGCCGTCGAGGCTATTGGCTGATCAGAGAATTCGCTTGCCGAAGGCCGACATGACGAAGTTGACCGCGTCGCTACCGATCCTGGGCTCCAGATCGGTACTCAGGCCGGAGACATCCATCGACAGCAGCCCGCCGGAAAGCGCGATCGCCTCCATCGCCTGATGCGTCTCGCGGACGGTGAGGCCGCCGGAGCCAGCCGCCCAGCCGGCGAATTCGGTCGCCGTGGGCGAATAACTGACATGAAACCCTTGCGTGCCCGAGGTGGCGATACGGATTGCCTCGTGCATCAGGTCGCGCATGCCCATGGCGTCGATATCGGTCATCGTGAAGGCCGAGACGCGCGAATCCTTCAGGACCCGCACTTCCGCAGGGTCGGCATGGCGCAGTCCGATGATGACGACGTTTTCCGGCGACAGCTGCGGCTGCAGCGCGCCGGCCTTGTGGTCGAGGCCAAGCGAGCGCGCCAGTACCGACGCCTCCGGCAGGTCGATGCCATCTTCGTCCTCCGGCATCAGCGCGGCGATGGAATCGATCCAGATCAGGCCGAAGGAGTGGGTCGCGCGGGCCGTTGCGGTCAGCGCCTTGTGCGCGATGCGACGATCGGCGCCGGCGGCGAACCGGATCAGGCCCGAGGGCGGTCGATCGACATCGGCCAGTTCGACGACGTCGAAATTCATCGCCTCCAGCCGGGCGCCGGTTGCTTCGCGCGCGAGGATGCGAGCCGCTTCCGCTTCGGCCGAGATCGACACCATCTTGCGGCCGGAGAAATCCGCGACATCGTGCATCGGTGCTTTTTCGACATATTCCGAGGTCATCGCCAGAAGCATGGCGCCGTAGCTCATGCGGAAGGCGACGCGGTCACCAACGGCGAGCGGCGGGTCGGCATCCTGCACATCGAGCAGCAGATGGTCACTGGAGGCGCCGAGCACCCTTATCCCCTTGGCGATCGGCGTCAGTCCCTCGACCAGTACGTCCTCGCGGCCGATATTGGCGATGGCGCGCAGCCTGTCGCCTTCGTCGGGAAAGACTGGCTGGTTGCCGAAGGCGTCGTAGCCGGAGGTGCCGATCGGCCGCGACGGCTTGAGCTTGACCTCGATGACGTCGCTGGTCAGCCGGCAGGCATCGGGTTCGAGTTCCGCCCATGGGACATCGCGGAAGGTCTCGACACCGCCCTGCAGGATCGCCTCGCCGATGCGCAAATTGTTGATGCCGGCCGGCAATTTGCCTTCGAGCAGCAGCGGCAGCGACGACGACGCGCCGCCGGAGATGAAGTCCAGGCTTTTCCCGGACAGGCGTTCGGTCTTGTAGGCATGAGCGACGAGCTGGCCGAGATTTTCCTCCGTCGGCATGATGGCGCCGAAGCAACCGAGATTGGTGCCGATGCCGGCGATGCGCACGCCCTTCATGTCGAGAATCCGCTCGACAGTGGGGATGAGGTCGTTCGGCCAGATGCCTTCGCGGAGGTCGCCGAGATCGATCATCAGCATGATGTCGTGGACGCGGCCCATACGCTCGGCGATGCGCGAGATCTCGCGGATGATCGTCAGCTCCGACTGCAGGCTGACGTCGACGGTGCGCACCACCTCCTCGACGCGCGCCATCGGCGGGCTGCGCAACAGCATGATCGGCGCGCTGATACCGCTGTCGCGCAGCCGGCGGATGTTTTCGAAACGCGACTCGGCGATCCCGGAGACGCCGCCGCGCAGCATGGCGCGTGCCACTTGCGGCATGCCGCAAGTGCCCTTGGTGACGCCGAAAACCTTGATGCCCGAAAGCGCGCAGCGGTCCACAACGGTGCGGGCGTTGCGCTCGATGCGGCCAAGGTCGATGGCGACTTGCGGTCCCGACATCCTATCCCCTGTAGACCAGGCCTTGCGGGTCGATCTCCGGCTTGCGGCCGGCGATGAGGTCGGCGAGAAATTTTCCCGAGCCGCACGCCATGGTCCAGCCGACATGGCCGTGGCCGGTGTCGAGGTAAAGGTTGCGGTATTTCGCCTGGCCGATGACCGGCACCGAGTTCGGCATCATCGGCCGCAAACCTGCCCATAGCTCGGCCTTCCTCTCGTCGAAAGCACCGGGGAACAGGTCCTTGCCGGTTCTGAACATGGTGGCGAAGTCGCTGGGTTTGTGGGTGCGGTCGAAGCCGGTGAATTCGGCGGTCGAAGCCAACCGCAATCGATTGCCGAGGCGCGAATAGGCCATCAGCTGATCCTCGTCGGCGCCGCCCATGGTCGGGCCTTTGCTCTCATCCTCCAGCGGAATCGTCGCGGTATAGCCCTTCACCGGATAGACCGGCAGGTCGATGCCGTAGCGCCGGCCGAGCAGGCCGCTCTCCGGCCCCATCGATATGACCACCGCATCGCCGGCGATCGGTCCGGACGAGGTCATCACGGCGCGCACCCGGTCGCCTTCGATGTCGAGGCCCTCGACCGTCGTCCCATAAAGGAATCTCACGCCGAGCTTTTCGGCGGCATAGGCAGCGAGGTTTTCCACGAACTGCCGGGAATCACCGGTCTGGTCGATCGGCGAGTAGACACCGCCGGCGATCTTTTGCTTCACCCCGGCAAGACCTGGTTCAAGCTCGACCAGCCGGTCGCGGCCGACGATCTCGATGGGCAGGCCATGCTCGGCCAGATAGCGGTAATTGTCGGTGCCGGTGTCGAGACTGTGCTGCGAGCGGAAGAAGTAGAGGATGCCCTTCTTGCGCTCGTCATAGTGGATGCCGGTACCGGCGGATATGGCGTTGATGCAGTCGCGCGAATAGAGCGCCAGCCGCAGCTTGACCCGGCTGTTGGCCCGCAGGCGGGCCACCGTGCACTGGCGCAGGAAGCGCAGGCTCCAGGCGAGGAAATAGGGATCGAAGCGCAGCCGCACCTTGATGCCGAGATCATGATTGTAGAGCCCGCGCAGGAACGTCTTGAGTGCCGCCGGCGAGGCCCAGGCGGTGGCGTCACCTGGAGACACCAGCCCGGCATTCGACTGGCTGGTGCCTCGCGCCGGCGCCGCATGACGCTCGATCACGGTGACCTCGTGACCGTCGGCGGCCAGATAGTAGGCTGCCGCCGTACCGACGACGCCGGCTCCAAGCACCGTTATCTTCATGCCATCCCCCAAAGCTCATTGCGGCACCGCGCCTCCACGCTGTGTCGCGAACACTTGCATAGCGCGTCGCCGCGCGCCTTGCGAGCCCTGGGCTTGTGAGCCCCTGGGGAAAGCGCGCTCAGCCCCGCGCGGAGTTCTTGCTGGTCAGGATGCGTTCCCAGGACAGCGCGTCGTTGACGATCTGGTCGAGATCGTCGCGCCGCGGGGTCCAGCCCAGTTCCGACCGGGCGAGATCGGAATTCGCAACCACCGCCGCGGCATCCCCGGGACGCCGGTCGCCCATCCTGACCTCGAAATCATGGCCGAAGGCGCGCCGCACGCTTTCGATCACCTCGAGCACCGAATAACCGTGGCTGTAGCCGCAATTGGCGACGAGGCTGGCGCCCCCGGCGCGCAGCCGCTGCAAAGCCAGGCGATGCGCGGCGGCCAGATCGCTGACGTGGATATAGTCGCGCATGCAGGTGCCGTCCGGCGTCGGATAGTCGGTACCGAAGACCTGCATGAAGGGTCGCTTGCCGAGCGCGGTCTCGCAGGCGACCTTGATCAGATGGGTGGCGCCCGGAGTGGACTGGCCGGTGCGGCCCTTCGGGTCGGCGCCGGCGACGTTGAAATAGCGCAGCGCCGTGTAGCGGATGTCGTGCGCAAGGCCCGCGTCGCGCAGCATCCACTCGCTCATCAGCTTGGACAGGCCATAGGGTGATTCCGGCGCCAGGCGGGCATCCTCGCGCACCGGCTCCAGCCCGGCGCCGCCATAGACGGCGGCTGTCGAGGAGAAGATGAAATTCGGCACGCCTTCGCGGACCGCGGTTTCGATCAGCGTGCGGGTCTTCGAGGTGTTGTTCTCGTAGTAGGCGAGCGGATCGGCTACCGATTCCGGCACCACGATGGAGCCGGCGAAATGGATGATGGCATCGACATGATTGTCCTTGATAATCCCGCCGACCAATTCCTTATCGGCGACATCGCCGACAATCAGCTTTGCCTCCGGCGCCACTGCCCATTCGAAGCCGGTGGAAAGGCGGTCGAGAACGACCACGCTTTCGCCTGCATCCAGCAATTCCCAGACCATATGGCTGCCGATATAGCCGGCGCCGCCTGTCACCAAAACCGTCATCCCAAGTCCTCGCTTACCCAAGATTTATCGGAAACTGTCTCAACAACCGCCTTACTGGAAAGCCCGGCGCATGACCATTAGAACGAGAGGTAACCGGCGTTCACTTGATGTGGCATCATGCGGAAACAAAAGTGATCCACTGAGCGTGTCGTGAAGTGGAATAGGCCACGATCCGTCAACGTTAGGAACAGGTGTGGGGCGTGGCATTTTGACCAAAATGGCCCGGTGGACGGCCAAAAGGCCAATGATTATGATGCCGCGCAAAATTGGGAAGTCGACATGAACTATCAGCGGTTTTTCGAGGAAGCGATCGATCAGCTCCATGCCGAGCGTCGCTACCGCGTCTTCGCCGACCTGGAGCGTATCGCGGGCAAGTTTCCGCGCGCCGTCTGGCGTTCCAACGGCCGCGCCGAGGAAATCACCGTCTGGTGTTCCAACGACTATCTCGGCATGGGCCAGCATCCTGACGTGATCGCCGCATTCCAGAACGCGGCCGGCAAGATGGGATCGGGCGCCGGCGGCACCCGCAACATTTCCGGCACGTCCAACCCGCTGGTCGAGCTCGAGCATGAGCTGGCCGACCTGCACGGCAAGGAAGCCGCCTTGGTCTTCACCTCCGGCTTCGTCTCCAACGAGGCCTCGATCTCGACCATAGCGCGGCTTTTGCCCAATTGCCTGATCATCTCGGACGAACTGAACCATGCCTCGATGATCGAAGGCGTGCGGCGCTCGGGCGCCGAGAAAAAGATCTTCCGCCACAATGACGTCGCGCATCTGGAAAGCCTGCTGCAGACCGCGGGGCGCGAACGCGCCAAGCTGATCGTCTTCGAAAGCGTCTATTCGATGGATGGCGACATCGCGCCGATCAAGGAGATCGTCGAACTCGCCGAACGCTACAACGCCATGACCTATATCGACGAGGTCCATGCCGTCGGCATGTACGGACCGCGCGGCGGCGGCATCACCGAGCGCGAAGGCCTGGCCGACCGCATCGACATCATCGAAGGCACGCTGGCCAAGGCGTTCGGCACGCTGGGCGGTTACATCACCGGCACCAGCGCCGTCATCGACGCGGTGCGCTCCTACGCGCCGGGCTTCATCTTCACCACGGCGCTGCCGCCGGCGATCGCCGCGGCGGCCACCACCTCGATCCGTCACCTGAAGCGCTCGCAGGCCGAGCGCGACGCCCAGCAGCAGCAGGCGAGCCGAACCAAGCAGATCCTGTCGGCGGCCGGTCTGCCGGTGATGGAGTCGCCGACACATATCGTGCCGGTGCTGGTTGGCGATCCTGAACTCTGCAAGATGGCGAGCGACCGCCTGCTCGGCGTCCACGGCATCTACATCCAGCCGATCAACTACCCGACGGTGCCACGCGGTACCGAACGGCTGCGTATCACGCCGACGCCGTTCCATTCCGACGCGCTGATCGCCGAACTGCAGGACGCGCTGGTCGAAACCTGGGACGCGCTCGGCATCCCCTACGGTTCGGCGGGACGGCCCTCAGTGACCAAGAGCGACCGCATCATTCCACTGCTGGTGCCCAAGTCGGGCGGCTGAAGTCCGTTTGAAACTCTACTCCGACGGCCAGCTGACGCGGCTTTCAATTCGGGCTTCGTCAGAGTTCAGACAGTCTTCATCCACCTTGCCAGCCGGTTTGCCGCATCCTCGAGCTGGTCGAGGCGGCGGTGGAAGCACAGCCGCAGGAACGCTTCGCCACCGGGCCCGAAGGCGGTGCCGGGCGCCAGGCCGACATTGGCCTTGTCGACGATTTCGAAAGCGGCTGCCCGCGAGTCCGTGACGCCGTCGACGGTGAAGAACAGGTAGAAGGCGCCCTGCGGGACGGTGAAGCGCGCCTTGCCGGTTTCGCCCAGAATGCCGCAGACCAGGTCGCGCGCTTGCCTCGCCCGCTCCACCTGTTCGGCGACGAAGGCATCGCCCTCGTCGAGCGCCGCGACCGCGCCGCGCTGCATGAACTGGGCGACGCCCGAGTTCGAATACTGGATCAGGTTCTCGAACACCTGCTGCAGGCTTGGATGCGTCTTGATCCAGCCGACGCGCCAGCCGGTCATCGCCCAGTTCTTGGAGAAACTGTTGACGAAAAGGATGCGGTCTTCCGCCTCCGCGATGTCGAGGAAGGACGGCGCGCGGCCGTGACCATAGTGGAACAGCGAATAGATCTCGTCGGCGATGATCCACAGGCCCTTGGCGCGGGCGAGATCGAGGATCGCCCGCAAGGTCTCGTGATCGGCGGTCCAGCCGGTCGGATTGGACGGCGTGTTGATGAACAACGCCTTCGTGCGCGGTGTGACCGCCGCCGCTATTTTCTCGACGTCGCATGACCAGCCATTTCCGGAATGGTCGAGTGTGACCGGCACCGGAACGGCACCCGCGATGGCGGCGGCGGCGTCGAAATTCGGCCAGGCGGGCGACAGGTAGATCACCTCGTCGCCGGCTCCCGCAAGCGCATCGAGCGCCAGCTGGATGGCATGCATGCCGGAGCCGGTAACGATGAATTGCTCCTCGGCGAAGGTCTTGGCGAAGTGCCTTTCGTAGTAGCGTGCCAGCGCCTGCCTGAGATCGGGAATGCCCCTCTGCCAGGTGTAGAACGTCTCACCGCCGGCCAGCGCCTTCGACGCCGCATCGGTGATGAAGGACGGCGTCGGCAGGTCGCCCTCGCCGGCCCAAAGCGGGATCAGGCCTTCGCGCAATCTGCCATAGTTGACGACGGCGACGATACCGCTTTCGGGCGCGGCCAGGGCCTCGGGGCGCAGGGTCTGGATCAAGGTCATGGGCAGGTCCATTGTCTCGGGGCGTTCGGAGGTGCTGTTTACCAGATGCGAAAACAGAAAACCCCGGCCGCGAACGACCGGGGTTTTGGTCCAGAAGAACCCTATCCGTCTATCGCCTGGCCAGCAGATCGCGGATTTCGGTCAAAAGCTGCACATCGGCCGGCGGTGGCGCGGCCGCTGGCGCGGGCTTTTCCCTTTCCAGGCGCCTGCGCATGTTGTTCACGGCCTTGACCATGAGGAAGATGATGAAGGCTAGGATGATGAAATTCAGCACCACGGTGATGAAGCTGCCATAGGCAAAAACAGCACCTTGCTTTTTGGCTTCCGCCAGCGAGGTGGCGTTGACGGCCGAGGAAAGCCCAAAGAAGTAGTTGTTGAAGTCCAAGCCGCCGAAGATCGCTCCGACGATCGGCATGATGATGTCGTTGACCAGGGAATCGACGATCTTGCCGAAGGCAGCGCCGATGATGACGCCGACGGCCAAGTCCATCACATTGCCCTTGGAAATGAATTCCTGGAATTCTTTCAGCATTCGACCCTCCTTATCATGGCGGGCCGCGCAGCCGTCCCATCCCGGAAGCACCGCCCCGGCGACACCATAACAAAAACCTCAAGTTGCAACATGGGCAAAAAGGAGAAAACAACCGGTTTCGCCTTACCCTGCGTTACCTCTTTGAAATCAGGTGCCCAAAGCCGTGATGGACTTGACGCCCAAGCTGTGATTGCGTCTGACCCGGCCAGGTGAAAATCGGCACAGGGAGGATCTTGCCGGCGTGCAGGGCTTGTTCATCGTCATCATCGCGATCGCCTATGTGACGCTGCTGTTCGCCATCGCCAGCCTGGGCGACCGCCGATCGGCCTTGTCAGGGCCCAGCAGGGCGCGACCTTTCATCTATGCGCTCAGTCTTGCCATTTACTGCACGTCCTGGACCTTCTTCGGCTCGGTCGGCCTTTCCTCCGAACGCGGCCTCGAGTTCCTCGGCATTTATACCGGCCCGGTGCTGGTGTTCGTGTTCGGCTTTCCCTTGCTCAACCGCATCGTGCGGCTGGCCAAGACCGAGAAGATCACTTCGGTCGCCGACTTCCTCGGCGCCCGCTACGGCAAGAGCTTCACCGTGGCCGCGATCGCCACGCTGATCGCCACGATCGGCGCCGTGCCCTATATCGCGCTGCAATTGAAGGCGATCTCCGGCTCGGTCAGCCTGATGGTCGAGCATTATACGGGCTCGCCGCCATCCTTCGATCCGTTTGTCAGCGACATCTCGCTGGTCGTCGCCATGCTGCTTGCGCTGTTCGCGGTCCTGTTCGGCACGCGCCATGCCGATGCCACCGAACACCAGGATGGGCTGGTGCTGGCGGTGGCGGTCGAGACCGTGGTCAAGCTCGCCGCCTTCCTGGCCATCGGCCTGATGGTCACCTTCCTGATCTTCGGCGGCCCCGGCGACATGTTCGACCGGCTGGCCGAGAATGGCCAGGTGCGGCAGGCAATGGGCTATTCGACATCGCTGGCCACCTGGCTGGTGCTGACGTGCCTGAGCGGCTTCGCCATCATCCTTTTGCCGCGGCAGTTCTACGTCACCATCGTCGAGAACCGCAGCGAGGCCGAACTGCGCACCGCGACCTGGGTGTTCCCGCTGTATCTCGTGGCGATCAACCTGTTCGTGCTGCCGATCGCCTTTGCCGGCCTGACGCTGGTCGGCGCGAGGACGAGCAGCGACCTTTACGTGCTGTCGCTGCCGCTGTTCAGCGGCCACGATTTCCTGGCCATGGCCGCCTTCATCGGCGGCTTGTCGGCGGCAACCGCCATGGTCATCGTGGAGAGCGTGGCGCTGTCGATCATGATCTCCAACGACCTGATCATCCCGCTGTTCGTGCGCCGGCTGTTGCGGACGACCACCTCGGAGAACGAGGATTGGTCGACGCTCATCCTCAATGTGCGGCGGGCGTCGATCTTCATCCTTTTGTTCATCGCCTTTCTCTATTATCGCGAGAGCACCAACAGCGCCCGGCTGTCCTCGATCGGCCTGATGTCCTTCGCCGCGATCGCGCAGTTCGCCCCTGCCCTGGTTGGTGGGCTGATCTGGCGCGGCGCCAATGGCCGGGGTGCGGCACTCGGCATGGTCGCCGGCATCCTGGTCTGGGGCTATACGCTGCTGGTCCCGTCGCTCGTCGCGCCCGATACAGGCATCATCGTCCACGGACTGTTCGGCTTCGAGGCACTGCGGCCGCAGGCACTGTTCGGCACCGTCGCCGAGCCGCTGAACCACGGCGTGCTGTGGAGCCTTTCGGTCAACGCGCTGTTTTTCGTCTTCGGGTCACTGTCGCGCGCGTCGGTACCGCTGGAGCGCATCCAGGCATCGATCTTCGTGCCGCGCGAAGCCGGACCGATGCCGAGCCTGCGCCGCTTCCGCACCGCCATCACCGTCAACGACCTCAAGGATACGATCGCACGCTATCTCGGCGTCGAACGAACCGAGCGGTCGTTTCAATCCTTCGAGAAGAGCAATGGTACCTCGCTGCATGGCAACGAGCAGGCCAGCATGGACGTCATCCGCTTTTCCGAGCAGCTTTTGGCCAGCGCCGTCGGCTCCTCCTCGGCACGGTTGATCCTGTCGCTGCTGTTCCGGCGCCACGACCGCGAATCCCGCGACGCCTTCCGCCTGCTCGACGACGCCACGGAAGCGCTGCAGCACAACCGCGACCTGCTGCAGATCGCGCTGGACCAGATGGAGCAAGGCATTACCGTCTTCGACCGCGATTTCCGGCTGATCTGCTGGAACCGCCAATACCGGGCGCTGTTCGACCTGCCCGACGAGATGGGCCAGGTCGGCGTTTCGCTCGACCAGATCCTTCGCGATCTGGCCGAACGCGGCGACATTCCCGCCGACCAGCGCGTGACGATGCTCAACCGGCTGACCAGCTTCGTCAGCCCCTGGCAGATGGAGCTGAAGACCAGCGGCCGCATCCTCGAACTGCGCTCCAACCCGATGCCTGACGGCGGCATCGTCGCCACCTATGCCGACATTTCCGGCCGCGTCGAACAGGATCTCGCGCTGAAAAGCGCCAATGAATCACTGGAGCAGCGCGTCAAGACCCGCACCATCGAACTGACTGGGGTCAACGAGGAATTGACCCGGGTCAACGAGGAACTGGCGCAGGCCCAGATGCTCGCCGAGGAGGCCAATCTCGGCAAGACGCGCTTCCTTGCCGCCGCCGGTCACGACATCCTGCAGCCCTTGAACGCCGCCCGGCTCTATTGCTCCTCGCTGATCGAGAAGGCCGGCAAGGGTCCGGCCGGCAAGGCGGCCATCAACATCGAATCCTCGCTGGAATCGGTCGAGACCATTCTCGGCGCCGTGCTCGACATTTCGCGCCTCGATGCCGGCGCCATGAAGCCGGACGATACCGCCTTCAACCTCGACGGCCTGCTCAGCCAGATCGGCAATGATTTTCGACCGATGGCCGCAGCAAAGAAGCTCGAGCTGACCATCATTGCATCCTCACTGACCGTGATGACGGACCGCAACCTGTTGCGCCGCCTGATCCAGAACCTGGTTTCCAATGCCATCAAGTACACCCGCCAGGGCCGCATCCTGGTCGGCGTGCGGCGGCGCGGCGAACTGGCGGAGATCCAGATCATCGACACCGGCATTGGCATCGCCGGTGACAAGCTGAACACTGTCTTCCATGAGTTTACCCGACTGGACGAAGGCGCACGCGAAGCAGAAGGTCTTGGTCTTGGCCTGTCCATCGTCGACCGTATCGCCAGGGTGTTGCGGCTTGAGATCCGTATCTTCTCCAACCCGGGCAAGGGCACGCGCTTTTCCGTCATCCTGCCCGTGGCGGCCGCGCAGGTGCCGCGACGCGAGGTCGAGACCAGGGCGCCGGCCCGCGCGGCGGCTTCGCTCTCCGGCCTGCATGTGCTGTGCATCGACAATGACATCCGTATCCTCGAGGGCATGCGGCTGCTGCTCGAGGGCTGGGGCTGCAATGTCGCTACGGTGACCGGCTCGGAGGATCTGGAGAGGGCCGCGATCGACCGTCCGGACATCGTGCTTGCCGACTACCATCTCGACCGCGAAACCGGTCTCGATATCATTATCAGGCTGCGAGCCACCCACGGCGACGACCTGCCGGCCGTGCTGGTCACGGCCGACCGTTCCAACGAGGTACGAGCAGCCGCGGCAGGCCTCGACATCCCGATGATCAACAAGCCGTTGAAGCCGGCGGTGCTGCGTTCGATGATGGCCAGGTTCAGGCCGATGGTGCGGGCGGCGGAGTGACATCGAAGCGCCTGAATCAGGCCTGGTGCTCCAGGGCTTCGAGATAGGCGCAGAACATGTCGGCGAGCGCATCGGAACAGGTCGATGCGGCGAGCCGAAGTTAAAAGTTCCGACTGAGCCAAGCAGCCGGCACTCAGCCCGCCGGCTGCAGCGGGTCGCTGCCTATCTTGGACAGCAGGATCACCGCCTGGGTGCGACTGTCGACGCCGAGCTTTTGCAATATGGCCGAGACATGCGCCTTGATCGTCGCCTCGGAGACGCCGAGTTCATAAGCGATCTGCTTGTTGAGCAGACCCTCGGCCAGCATGCCGAGCACGCGGGTCTGCTGCGGGGTCAACGTCTGCAATCGTTTGATCAGGTCCGATATTTCGGGATCGCGTTCGACGCCGAGATCGACGCCGACAGGTGCCGCGATATCGCCGGCAAGCACCGACTGCACGGCGCCGCGGATTTCCTCCATGCTGGCCGACTTGGAGATGAAACCGGAGGCGCCGAGATCGAGCGCACGCCGTATGGTCGCCGGGTCGTCATGCGCCGACACCACGACCAGCGGCACCGCAGGATGGATACCGCGCAACGAGATCAGGCCGGAGAGGCCGCTGGCGCCGGGCATCGACAGGTCGAGCAGCACCAGATCGACATCTTCATTGGCCACGACCAGCGCCTTGGCGCTTTCGAAATCACCGGCCTCATGGATGGCGGCGACATTGCCGATGCCGGCAAGCGCCTCGCGCAGCGCGCCGCGAAACAGCGGATGATCGTCGGCGATCACGAAAGAATAGCCTGACGGCAAATGTCCCTCCCCGAATCCCCGATTTACCGCTTTTTGCGGGATCAGTTGGACGATTATGAGGGGCTGCGCACTGTTTTCAAGCGGCAAAGCCAGCGCGCCGCGTTTTCCCTCGTCTATGGCGCTCAGGTCTTCTGCGAGTTGGGCCGGGCGCCGTCGCCGCTGTCCTTGTCCATATCCTTGACGATGCCCATGAAGCTCTTCAGGAAGCGCTCCATGTAGCTCATCGTCGTGTTGAAATCCTCCTCGCTCGGCAGTTTCGATTCGAGACGGGCGGAGAGCGAATTCTCCAGCTTGGTGACGCGCTCGTCCATCGCCTTCATCGAGGCCTGCAAGCGATCGACCTCGTCCTGGTAGGCGGCGCGTTCGTCGGCCGCCATCTTGCAGACGAGCTGGCCCGAACGCTCCTCGCAGATCGACATCGCGCCGGTCTGCGTATCCATGCGGATATAGCCGGTGGCCGACTTTTCCAGCCGGTAGCGGTCCGTTTCTTCCGAATAAGCTGAAGCCGCGACCAGCGAAACGAGCGCGGCGGGGATCAAAATGTGCTGCAGACGCATGTTGTCCTCCATGGCCAAGGCCTCAAATATCGCATGTTTGCGCCGGAAATGGGGAAGACCCTTGGCGTGGCCTTCCCCGCGCGACTGGTTCGGATTATAGCGCAACCATGTCACAGATTATCTACAAGATAACTCCGCAAGCGCCTTGGCGCGAGGCCGAAGCCAAAGGCCGCTTCGCCGGAGCGCCGATCGACACCGCCGACGGCTTCATCCATTTTTCGACGGCGGCGCAGGCCAGGGAAACCGCGGCAAAGCATTTCCAGGGCCAGACCGACCTTCTGCTGGTCGCCGTCGACGGAAACCGCCTGGGTGATGCGCTGAAATACGAAATATCGCGCGGCGGCGCGCTGTTTCCGCACCTCTACGGCGTGCTTGACCTGAAAGCGGTGCTCTGGGTCAAGCCGCTGCCGCTTGGGGCCGACGGTACCCACCAGTTCCCAACCCTGGAGGGGCAATGAGCGTGCTCGACCGGATCGGCCAGAAACTGCTGTTCACCTTCGATCCGGAAACCGCGCATGGCTTGTCGATCGCGGCACTGCGCTGCGGCCTGCCGGGCGGTGCGCGGACGGTACGCGATACGAGGCTGAAGGTCAGCCTTTGCGGTCTCGATTTCCCGAACCCACTTGGCATGGCGGCTGGCTACGACAAGAACGCCGAAGTACCCGACGCGCTGCTTGGCCTCGGCTTTGGCTTTGCCGAAGTCGGCACGGTGACGCCGCTGCCGCAGGCCGGCAACCCGAAGCCGCGCATCTTCCGGCTGACATCGGATGAAGCTGTCATCAACCGGCTGGGCTTCAACAATGAGGGCCATGCGGCCGCCGAAAAAAGGCTTGTGGCGCGGTTGGGGCGCGGCGGCATCGTCGGCGTCAACATTGGTGCCAACAAGGACAGCACCGACCGCGTCGGCGACTATGAGAGCGGCGTTTCCCGCTTTGCTCCTTATGCCAGCTATCTCACCGTCAACATTTCCTCGCCCAATACACCAGGCCTGCGCACCATGCAGGCGCGCGAGCAGCTCGGCGAATTATTGTCCCGGGTCAGGGCCGCGCGCACTGCAGCGTCCGCGCAGCCGCCGATCTTCCTCAAGATCGCGCCTGACCTGGTCGAGGCCGAGCTGGAGGATATCGCCGCCGAGGTCATCGAAAAGCAGATCGACGGCATCATCGTTTCCAACACAACCATTTCCCGCCCGGCGCTGCGCAGCGAGGATGCCGCGCGGGAGACAGGCGGGCTTTCGGGAAAGCCGCTATTCGAGCGCTCGACCATCGTGCTGGCCAGGATGCGCAAGCTGCTCGGGCCCGAAATGGCCATCATCGGTGTCGGCGGTGTCAACTCAATGGAGACGGCTCTGGAAAAGATCCGCGCCGGCGCCGATCTCGTCCAGCTCTACACCGGCATGATCTATGGCGGACCGGCGCTGCCGGGCCGGATCGTCGCCGGAATGGCACGTTTTGCCGAGACGGAAAAACTCAGGTCGATGCGCGAGTTGCGCGACAGCCATCTCGACCGATGGGCGTCGAAGCCGCTCAGCTGAACGCGGTTTGCATCCGCAGCCGCAGAATTGTCAGCAGGCTCAATCCACGCACCAGCAGAAAGACGTGCAGCGCCGCCCACAGGCCGTGATTGCCGAAGGCGGGCGCCAGCGTGATCAGCGCGGCGGCAAAGGCGAGGAATGACAAGAGCATCATGTTGCGCATGTCGCGCGACCAGGTCGCGCCGATGAAAACACCATCCATCTGGAAGGCGAGCACACCGCTCAGCGCGGTGAACGCGGCCCAAGGCAGGTATGTGTCGGCCACGGCGCGGACCTGCTGCGACGTCGTTACGACGGCAATCAGGTTGGTGCCGGCCATGAGCAGCACCAGCGTCGCGGCACCGGCCAGACCAAGGCCCCAGAACAGGGTCAGCCGCACCGCCTGCCGGAAGGGCTGTTCGGAGCGCGCGCCGACGGCGCGGCCGGCGAGTTGTTCGGCGGCGGTGGCGAAACCGTCGAGGAAATAGCCGGCGACGAGAAAGAAGTTCATCAGCACCGCATTGGCGGCCAGCGTCACCGTGCCGAACTGCGCGCCCTGGCGGGTGAACAGCGCGAAGGCGGCGAGCAGCGAGAACGAGCGGATCATGATGTCGCGGTTGAGCGACAGCATGCGCAGGAAGGCGCCCATATCGAGCAGGCGCTGCCGAGGCAGGGGCGGGGTGGATCGGAACCGGCGAACCACGATCGCGAGACCAAGCAGCATGGCGAGGAATTCGCCGGTGACGGTTGCCCAGGCGACGCCGGAAACACCCCAGCCGAGCTCAAGGCCGAGCAGGAAGCACAGCGCGATGTTGGTGCCGTTCAGCACCAGTTGGAGGATTAAGCCGAGCCCGCCCTCGCCGCGCCCCAGCACGTAGCCGAGGATGGCGTAGTTGATCAGCGAGAACGGGGCGGCAAGCAGCCTGATCCTGATGTAGACACCCATCGCGTCGCTGACGCGTGGCCCGGCGTCCATGAACCACCGGCCGCCAACGGCGATGAGCGGTGAAAGCGCTGCCAGCACGACACCGGCAACGACCGCGATCAGCACGGCGCGCCAGAACACCGCCTGTTCCTCCAGCGCGTCTCCACGCCCGAAAGCCTGGGCGACGAGGCCGGTGGTACCCGAGCGCAGAAAATTGAAGGTGGTGAAGACGACGTCGAAAGCCAGCGCGCCGGCGGCCAGGCCGCCAAGCAAGGCGGCGTCACCGAACTGGCCGACAACAGCCGTATCGACGAGGCCAAGCAGCGGCGTCGTCAGATAGGCAAGCGTCATCGGCACGGCGATGGCAAGCACCGACCGGTTGGTGACGGAAAACGCCCTGGCTTCGGTTGGGATGGCGCCCTTGTCCAAAGGATTGCTGCCTTGCTGATTTGCGGCTTGATCGGGGAACCGATGTGCCCCATTTTCCGGCCGCCGCGCAATCGCCCTTCCGCGGCGGCCAACCGAAATCCCGCTCTGGCGCGAAACCGTCCGATCCAGTTCATGCCCCTGCAGATCGTCCACCATCCCGACTACGACGCCGGCTTCGCGACCAGCCATCGCTTTCCGATGAGCAAATATCCGCTGCTGATGGAGGCCTTGCGAGCACGCGGCCTGGCCGGAGCCGGGGCGCTCAACACAGCCGAACCCGCGCCTGCGTCGTGGCTTAAGCTCGCCCATGCGGCAGATTATGTCGAGCAGGTTCTCGGTTGTTCGGTCCCGGAAAAAATCGAGCGCGAGATCGGCTTTCCGGTCGGCCCGCGCGTCTCGTTGCGCGCGCAGCTTGCCGCCGGTGGCACGGTGGCGGCGGCGCGGCTTGCCCTGCGTCACGGCATCGCCTGCAACACCGCCGGCGGCAGCCATCACGCGCGGCGCGCGCAAGGCGCCGGCTTCTGCACTTTCAACGACGTCGCCGTCGCCTCGCTGGTGCTGCTTGAGGAGGGCGCGGCACACAGTATCCTGGTGGTCGATCTCGACGTGCACCAGGGCGACGGCACGGCGGATATTCTGGGCGACGAGCCGCGCGCCTTTACCTTCTCCATGCATGGCGAGCGCAACTACCCCGCGCGCAAGATCGCCTCCGACCTCGACGTCGCCCTGCCCGACGGCACGGGCGACGCCGCCTATGTCGAAAGGCTCGATACCATCCTGCTGGAGCTGTCGGCCCAGGCGCGTTGGGACATCGTCTTCTACAATGCCGGCGTCGACGTCCATGCCGAGGACCGGCTCGGCAGGCTGTCGCTTTCCGACAAAGGCCTGCGCGCCCGCGACAAGATGGTCATCGGCCATTTCCGGGCGCTCGGCATTCCCGTCTGCGGTGTCATCGGCGGCGGCTATTCCACCGATGTGCCGGCACTTGCCGCGCGCCACGCCATCCTGTTCGAGGTCGCATCGGATTATGCCTGAAGGTCACTTCCGGTAGTTGGCGATCCTGAGCAGGATGAAGGCTGGCACGACGATCGCGGCACCGAGCAGGATGTAGCCGAGGAAACGGTCGATGGCGTGGAAGCCGAGATTCCATAGATCAATGAAGAACTTCTGGATGCCGTAGAACACGTCCATCGGCGACCAACCGAAAGCGTTCATGACCAGGCCGACGAGAAAGGATACCACTAGCAGCTTCAGAATAATCCTGAGCGGCGAGTCGCCGAGAAAGCGCGTCAGTGCGGACAAGGCCGTCTCCCGATTGAGATGCCCCGACTCATGGGCACGGCGCAGAGATACGTGCTTGGCGGCCATCCATCAAGCCGCCAGGGGCCGGTGCGGGGGAATTGATAAGCCGCGGCAGATGTTGGGCGCCATCGGGAGGGCGCTCTGCTCTGCCGCAGCTGGTGAAAGCCGGATCCTGGCGGGCTCATGGCGCGGTGCCCGCATCCGCATGGAACTGCCGGTTCGTTCGTGACACGTGCCATCGGCGCCGCCAAAAGCGTGGCGGCCGCGCGACCCCGGCTTACCTGTTTTCTGTTTTCTAACCAATTGCCGCTATTGCCATTCCAAAGCGGGAGCCAGGCTTTGGTGGGAACGGGAAAAATCGGCGCGCACCGCGCACCCATATTGTCGGTCGTCGTGCCTTGCTACAATGAGCGCGACGGCGTGGCGGAGCTTCATCGACGCGTCAGCGCGGCATGCCTCGAGCAAAGCCTCTCCTACGAGGTCGTGCTCGTCATCGATGGAGCGACCGACGGAACCCGTGAGGCCGTTTTCGAACTGGCCGAAAAAGACGACCATGTGGTCGCCATCGACCTTGCCCGCAACTACGGCCATCAGATCGCCTTGAGCGCCGGGCTGGAATTCTGCCGCGGCCAACGCATCCTCATTCTCGACGCCGACCTTCAGGATCCGCCCGAACTGCTTGGCGCGATGATGGCGAAGATGGATGAAGGCTTCGACGTGGTCTACGGCCAAAGGGTAAAACGGGAGGGCGAAAGCTGGTTCAAGCTGGCCTCCGCCTCGATGTTCTACCGCCTGCTCGGCCGGATGGTCGATGTCGAGATCGCGCCGGACTCCGGAGATTTCCGGCTGATGAGCCGGCGCGCGCTGGACCATCTGATCGCGATGCCCGAACGCTACAGGTTTATTCGCGGCATGGTGAGCTGGATCGGGCTGAGGCAGGCCGCCTTTCCCTATGAACGGCAGCGGCGCTTTGCCGGCGCAACGCACTACCCGCTGAAGAAGATGGTTCTTCTGGCGGTCGACGCCATGACCAGCTTTTCGATCGTGCCTTTGCGCTTCGCTTCGCTGCTGGGCATGATGTTCGGCCTGCTCGGCCTGGTCGTGCTTGGCTATACGCTGTTCGAATGGTCTATCGGCAATGTTCTGCCGGGCTGGACGAGCCTTGCCGCGATCATGCTTATCCTGGGCAGCGTCCAGCTTCTGGTGCTGGGCATTTTCGGCGAGTATCTCGGCCGCATGTACATGGAGACGAAGCGGCGACCGCTTTATTTCGTCAGCGAAATCGTTTCACGAAGCCAGGCGGCGGCCGAGGACCAGGACCTGCCGGTCCACCGCCTCCAGGAAATAGTGAAACGGGCGGCGCGTCGTTGAGGTAGGGTCGACCGTGGGTAACGGGCACGCCATGGGCGGGATATGGTCGGCTGTTCCGGCCGGCTTTTCGCGGATGCTGCGGTTTGGCGCGGTCGGGCTGCTCAACACGGCGCTGGGCTATTGTCTTATCCTGGCCGGGCTGAAGCTGGGCCTTGGCGACATCGCCGCCAACATGACCGGCTATGCCGGCGGCCTTGTCCTTGGCTTCTTCCTCAACCGCCGCTGGACCTTCGGCCGCGCGGGCGGTTTTCGCTCCGGCACGGCCGTGCGGTATGCGCTTGCCTTCGTTGTGGCTTATACCGCAAACCTGACGATAGTGGTCGCCGCCATGTCCGCCGGCATCGTCGAAAATCCGTTTGTCCACCTGGCGGGAAACTGCCTCTACTCGGTCCTCTTCTATCTCGGCTCGGCCCGTTTCGTCTTCGTCGGCGCGGCAAAGGACACTGTCTTGGTCGCGATCGACATGAAATCCCCTGGAGCGGCGACATGAACAAGGTCGAGGCAATCGTTCCAGTGTTCTCGCCGCTCGAGGACGCACAGCGCGCCAGGCTGATATTCTGCCTGATCGGCGCCGGTGTCATGGCGACGGTTCTGGCAACCTTTGCCAGCGCAACCCTGCAGGACCCCGACAGCTGGTGGCATGTCAAGGTGGGGCTGGATTTCCTGGCAAACGGAACGCTTCCGACCGTCGACACCTATTCCTACACCTTTGCCGGCCAACCGTGGATCGCCAAGGAATGGCTAGGGCAGGTTCTGCTGGCCCTTGCCTACAGCGCGGGTGGCTGGAACGGCGTGGTCACGCTGATCATCGGCACGATCTGTCTCGCGGTCTTCCTGTCGGGATGGTTCCTCAGCGCGCACCTGAAACCGGTCCTGGCCGTAGCGCTGGCATTCGTCGCGGCGTTCCTGATCAGCCCGATCTATACGGCGCGCCCGCACGTCTTCACCTTGCCGATCATCGTCGTCTGGACGACGATGCTGTTTCGTGCCGCGCAGGACGAGAAGGCGCCGCCGCTCTGGCTGCTCGGCCTGGTCGTATTGTGGGCGAACCTGCATGCCACGTTCACCCTGAGCTTCATCATCGCCGGCTTCGCCGGCCTCGATCTCCTGGCGCGCACCGGCCTGTCGAAACCCGCACTTTTGGCGAAGTGGGTGGCGTTTGGCCTGCTCTGTCCGTTGGTCAGCCTGATACACCCTTATGGCGTGCAGGCCATCCTGGCCACGCTCACCGTCGCCTATGGCAATGAGGCGGTGCCGCTGATCCTGGAGTGGCGGCCGTTCAATGCCCAGGAACAGGTCCTCCAGGAAGCCGCGATACTGCTGGCCTTTTTCGGGCTTCTGACATCGAGGCTACGGATCGGCTGGGCGAAGGCGTTGTTCATCGTCTTCACCTTGCACGTCTACCTTTCGCATCTGCGGTTCGTCTATCTGTTCTTCCTGCTTGTTCCCCTGGTGGTCGCGGTCGAGGTCGCGCGCCAATATCCCGCCTTGTCCGCAGGCGCCTGGCTGAAAGAAGAGCGCGACGGACTGGAAAAATTCTTCGCCAGCCGGTTCCATCTGCTCCGCGGCGCGACGGCGGTGTCGCTGGTCGTTGCGATGCTTGCGCTCAACAACGCCGCCTACCAGGTCGCGCCGAGCCCAAAGACATCAGCCAGCGGCGCCCTTGCGTTCGCCAGGGATCACCACCTCGCAGGCAATGTGCTGAATTCCTACAATTTCGGCGGCACATTGATTTTCCACGACATCAAGACCTATGTCGACGGCAGGACGGACCAGCTGTTCCTGGGCGGGTTCACGAAAGCGGATGAGGCGACGGGGCAGACCGGCGGAAAACCACTGCTCGAGGCGCAGTTGAAGAAATACGCCATCGGCTGGGCACTGCTTACAGCCGCGGATACCCGCATCCCCTTCTTCGCCGAGTTGGGCTGGAAGCGGGCCTATGCCGATGACCATGCCGTGATCTACCTGCCGGCAACCTGACCGGCCGCTTCCAAACCGGCTGCGCCGGCGTCCAAAGCATGGCGTTCCGGCTTGACACTCATGTTGCAGTGCAGCAAAATCGTTTCGCAGAGGAGAGCCTGTGAACCCCACGGCGTCACGATTTTTCGCACAACCAAGGCATCGTCGCATGAGCGGCGTGGCATGCTTCGCACGAGATCGGCGGGCCGCGAGCCGCGGACTGTCCGAATGAACTACAGGCGCGACATCGACGGCCTGCGGGCCGTTGCCGTGCTGCCCGTGGTGCTCTTTCATTTTGGCGTGTCCGCCATCCCAGGGGGATTCACCGGCGTCGATATTTTCTTTGTCATATCGGGCTATCTGATCAGCGGCAGCTTGCTGGATGATCTCGAGCGCGGCCAGTTTTCGATAGGCCGCTTCTACTGGCGCCGCGCACGGCGCATCCTGCCGGCGCTGACCTTCGTCATCCTGCTTGCAAGCATCGCGGCATGGTTCATCCTCCTGCCGTCGGACCTGCACGAGTTCAGCCTCAGCGTGATCGCTGCCTCGACCTTCTGGTCGAACATCTATTTCTGGAAGACGACGAACTATTTTTCGATCGACGCCGAACTGCGGCCGCTGCTGCACACATGGTCGCTTTCGGTCGAGGAACAGTACTACATCTTCGCGCCGATCCTGGTTTATCTGATCTATCGCTATGCCTCGAAGCGCTGGCTGACGATACTTCTGCCCATCACCATCGGCAGTTTTGCCCTGGCGGTGATGGCGACCACGCTGGCGCCGACCGCCGGCTTCTACCTGCTGCCGACACGCATCTGGGAACTGGCGCTGGGCGCCATGCTGATGCTGAAAAGGCCGCCGCCACTTGCCAGCCGGCCGGCAACGGAACTGATCGGCTTGGCCGGCTTTGCACTGCTCGGCTTCGGCTTCCTGACGATCTCGGAGAGCGACCCGTTTCCGGGCTATAACGCCCTGTTTCCCTGCGTCGGAACGGCCCTGCTGATCTATGCGGGCCAGAACCATGCGAACCGACCCGTGCCCCTCGCCACGCGTGTGCTTCAGTTCGCCCCGATGGTCTGGATCGGCCTCATCTCCTATTCGCTCTACCTTGTTCACTGGCCGATCAACTCCTTCGTCCACTACCTCTCGCTGAAGGCCATCTCGGTGCCGATGATCGTCGCGATGACGGTGGCCAGCGTCGCCCTGGCGACCTTCTCGTGGAAATATGTCGAGCAGCCTTTCCGGCGGAAGCGGGCCTTCACCGCCCCGTTGCCGATCTTCGCCTTT
The DNA here is from genome assembly GCF_020164885.1 of Mesorhizobium sp. CO1-1-7. NCBI lineage: Bacteria > Pseudomonadati > Pseudomonadota > Alphaproteobacteria > Hyphomicrobiales > Phyllobacteriaceae > Mesorhizobium > Mesorhizobium sp. CO1-1-7. The sequence goes on from NZ_JAIUHA010000001.1 coordinate 287,181, forward strand.
TCGGCGACGGCGATCGCCCTGCTGTGTGTCGGCGGTCTGGCCGGTGTGCTGGGCAAGGGCTTTCCGCAGCGGTTCCCGGATTTCTCGACGCAACGGATCCTGGTGGGCGACTGGCGCAACGGTGTCTGCTTCAATGAGGGTGCGAGCCGGATCGAGGATTGGAACCTTGCCGACTGCACGCGCACGCACGGCTTTGCCACCAATGTGCTGCTGTGGGGCGATTCCTTCGCGGCTCACTACGTATCGGGCCTGGAAGCCAACGCGCAGAAAATCCAGGCCAACGTCGTCCAATATACCTATGCCGGCTGCCCACCCAACCTGAGCTATTTTTCCTATGCCCGGCCGGCCTGCACCCGCTTCAACGAACGGGCGCTGTCGATCATCCGCGATGCCAACATCCAGGCGGTGATCCTGAGCGGTCGATGGACCGACTACCAGGCCAGGGGCTTCGACGGCCTGCAGACGACGATCGACCGGCTGCGCGACATGGGTGTCAAGGTCTATGTCATCGGCCAGTCTCCGGAGTTCATCGCCGACGTCCAGAAGATCGCTTTCTTTGCAAAACACGAGGGCGCCGCGAATACATCCTGGCCGATGGCCATGGATCCCGACATCAACAAGCAGGTGCAACTCTTCGCCAACGGCGCGACCTTCATCGACCCGCTCACCTATCTGTGCGACGCAACCGGTTGCTCCTATGCGGATGCCGGCAGCAAGCAGTTTCTCTATTTCGACTATGGCCATTTCTCTTCCGCCGGCGCGACGCTGGCCATCTCGAAATACTGGCCGAGCTTCGCCGCCGGCGGCGAAGTCGCAAAGGCCAGGGAACCAACGCCGACCGTCACCGGTGAGCTGGCGAAGCCCGCCTTGTGAGACCGGTTTGCGATTGCCCGAGGCCATGCCGTCATGATAACGAGGCTGCAGCGCGGGTATGATGTAATGGTAGCCTGTCAGCTTCCCAAGCTGAACGCGCGGGTTCGATTCCCGCTACCCGCTCCAGCTTGATGCGAAAAGCCGATTGCCTAGCCCGGCCCCTGTCCGATTGGCAGCACTATCGGGACTCGCCTAGGCCTGTCCGGTTAGCATCTGCTTCTTGAGGAGGAACCGGGCGAGATTGTTGATGTTCCGCGGCGCCACCTTCCTGGGCAGATGCGCCAGCAAGTCTTCCGATTTGACGTCGTTGCGGAACCGCTCCGCCCAATCTTCGGTGAGATCGTCCCGCTGCAGGCGTAAATTCGTTTCGAACTCTCCGTCCGGCATTTCAACCGACAACTGCCGGGCCACCGACGCAACGTACGGCCGAGGATCGTCCAACAAATCCTCATAAAAAAAGTGATCGTATGCCAGGTCGGCCAGCCGCAGGTAAGCTTCCCAGAAGGCATAGCTCTGCTCGATCAGGAAATAGGCCTGGCAGATGCCGGCGAAGTCGTATCGCGGAAGATCGGCGCCGTCCATCGTACTTTTCCAGTGCCCCGACGCCTTTGCCCGGCAATAGGAAATCGCCTGGCGAAGGCGGTCCCGCCGCTCCAACAGGACCAAGCCCATGGCATGGCGCCGGCTGCATTCAGCGAGGAAGTCAACTCCATATCTGGCCTGCGACCAGTGAAGATGCCGCGGAAACAGTTTCACGGCGAACGTGCCGTTTGCGGTTCCGCCGCGATCGATCACGGCGGACATCAGGTCATCGAAGGATTTCGGCTTGCACCCCAGATTGGCCGTATCGAGCCACTCGGCCGACTTGCCCAACAATCCCGTGCTGTTCGTGAGACTGCCAAGCCATTCGGAGCCGCTGCGGGCTTCGGTCAGTATGGCGACGCCCTTCATGCGTGCCGCTTCTCCGCGGCACGCATGATCTTGATTGCAGAATGCCGTTCTTCTTGGTGGTCCCTCGGCATGGTCAAAGCTCCGCTTTAAACAGGCTTCAACGGACAAAGGCTCATATGGTTCCGCCGATTCGGCGGCAGCTAGGCAAAAGTGCGAGTCCCAAACACGTTACAGTTGGGTAATCAACGCCGGACTTGAAGAGACTGAACACAGGTGCCGGCCACCTGCGGTGGCCGGCTTAGCGTCAGCAAGAAGAGATTACAGCCATACGCGGAGCCAGACGCGCTCGCGCCAGCAGCGGGTACGGCGGCGGCCATGGCGCCAGTAGCTGCGGCAAACTCGTCTCCAGCCGCGGCGACGCCCGTGGCGACGACGCCAGTAGCCATCGTGGCCATGATGGCGGCGAAAATGCCAGTCGCGATGCGAGACCTGCTCTACCTCGACCGCTTCATCCCCTTCGAAGACAGCCGGATCCGGCTTGTCCAGTTCATCGAGAATTCCGTTTCCCTGGGGAACACCGGCTACCGCGCGGCCGGGTCCGGCCACGCTCGCAAACGCCGCTGCCCCCGCGAGGCCAAGCATTCCAGTAAGAAACAACCGACGTTCCATAAAAACCTCCCGAGTTGTTAATCGTCGACACCTCGTTTCCTCGCCCGCAACGGGCTCCAGCGCGCATGCCGAACGGTTTGAACGCGCGGCAGCGGTTCTCGTTCCATCACCCCACTTCGCGCAGGATGAAATCATGCAGCATTTTGGCAGCCGGCGACAGTACGCGATTCCTGACGGTGATCAGGCTGTAAGGCCTGACCTCGATGTCGAATTCGGTTTGGACGACATCAATGGCGCCGGCAAGCCCGTCCGGGTTCTGGATGAACTTCGCCACCTGCACCGAGACCGGCGCGATGGCATCGGATTGCGCGACCATGACCAGCGTGAGCAGCAGCGAACTGGTGTTCAAGATCCGGTCCGGCAGCGCGATGTTGCGGTTCAGGAAGTTGCTCTCCATCGCCTGACGCAAGGGCGAACCGCCCGACTGGAAGACCCAGTCATAGGCAGCGGTGTCTTCCAGCCGCACCACATTGCCTCCGGCGAGCGGGTGGCCGCGGCGCACGATCAGGCAGGCCTTCTCGACGCCGATCACACGGGATTCGAACAGTCGTGGATTGAGGTCGTCGGGAATGCGGGCGATGATGAAGTCGTGGCGCGAGCCGATCAGCTCGCGGGCGAGCACGTTCGACGTCTCGACCTGCATGGTGATCTCGATGCGCGGGTAGATGCGGCGGATTTCACGGATCGCCGGCACCGCCAATTCGATCGCCGGCGCGGTCACGGCGCCGAGGAACACCGAACCGCCCTTGCCGGCCTTGAGCTCGGCAATCTCGCGGTCGGCTTCGCGCATCTCGAGCAGGATCGAGCGGGCCCGCCTGGCAAGCGCCTGGCCATAGGGAGTGAGGGTCACTCCGCGCGGCAGCCGTTCGCACAGCTTCACGTCGAGCACCGCCTCCATCTCGGCAATCATGCGCGAAGCGGCCGGCTGGGAGATGTTCATGACCTGGGCCGCGGCGCTCACCCGTCCGTGATCGTCGAGGGCGGCGATCATGCGCATGTGGCGCAAGCTCAAACCACTGCGCAGGAGTGTCTCACCGTCTCCCGGGAGCTTCTCGTAAGTTACTGGAATCGCATCGGGATCGCGCAATGCCGCCATGATCTCCAGCTTTCTCGCCGATTGCTTTCCGGATGCTAGATCATACCGGTTTCGATATAGCAACCACCAAAGATCGCATTTGACAGTTATGGCAAAGGGACCCACCCTTCGCGCGTTCCGGGACGCAAGGGTCGGTGGCGATCAAAATCGTATCGATTGAAACTGCGTCGCGGAGCCGATTGGGAGGATACCGGAGATCGATAATGCCGACAGCGGCGCGTTTGCGCTCCTGTCTGGCTGCGCGGCCCGCGAAGCCCCGAGGTGTCGCGTCCATCAACCAGGGAGAGTAATGTGAAGATTATCAAGACGCTGGCCGCCGTGGCGGCCCTTGGCATCGCTGCCATGACCTATCAGGCGCACGCGGCCGACAAGGGTCTTGTCGGCGTGCTGATGCCGACCAAGACCTCGCAACGCTGGATCAATGACGGCGACGCCGTCAAATCCCAGCTCGAGGCGCTCGGCTACACTGTCGACCTGCAATACGCGCAGGACGACATCCCCAACCAGCTCAGCCAGCTGGAAAACGAAATCACCAAGGGTCCGAAGGCGCTGATCATCGCCTCGATCGACGGCACCACCCTGTCGGATGCGCTGCAGAAGGCCAACGACGCGGGCGTCGTCGTCGTCGCTTATGACCGCCTGATCAAGAAGACCAAGAATGTCGACTATTACACCACCTTCGACAATTTCGGCGTCGGCGTGATCCAGGCAAATTCCCTGGTCAAGGGCCTCAAGGAGCGTTTCCCGAACACCAAGCCGTGGAACGTCGAACTGTTCGGCGGCTCGCCCGACGACAACAACGCCTTCTTCTTCTACAATGGCGCGATCTCCGTCCTGCAGCCGCTGATCGACGACGGCTCGATCAAGATCAAGTCCGGCCAGACCGGCATGGACAAGGTCGGCACGCTGCGCTGGCTCGCCGCCACCGCCCAGGCGCGCATGGACAACCTTCTGTCGGCCAACTACTCGGACGGCAGCCGCGTCGATGGCGTTCTGTCACCCTATGACGGCCTGTCGCGCGGCATCACCGCCTCGCTGCGCGCTGTCGGTTACGGCACCGACGCACAGCCCTGGCCGATCGTGACCGGTCAGGACGCCGAGACCGCCTCGGTCAAGCTGATCATCTCGGGCGAGCAGTACTCGACCGTGTTCAAGGACACCCGCGAACTGGCCAAGGCCACGGTGCAGCTGGTCGACAAGGTGCTCTCCGGCGGCAAGCCGGAAGGCCTCGACGAAAAGACCTACAACAACGACGTCAAGGTGGTTCCCTCGATCCTGCTGACGCCGCATGAGGTCGACAAGTCGAACTACCAGGCCCTGGTCGTCGACTCCGGCTACATCAAGGCCGAAGACCTGAAGTAATCCCGGTTACAAAGGCAGGGGTCCTGCGCGACGCAGGGCCCCTTTTCGTTCACAAGCGGCCCCGGTATTGTCTCTGCCGGCCTAGAGCCATTCCCGGAAATTGCGCAGCGGTTTTCCGTCAGGAATCGCCTAAGAAAGAAAGTCTAGGAGGAGCTTGCCCTGATGACCTCGACGATTTTGGAGATGCGCGACATCACCAAGACGTTCCCCGGCGTGAAGGCGCTGTCGAACGTCAACCTCCACGTCGAGGAAGGCGAAATCCATGCCGTGGTCGGCGAGAACGGCGCCGGAAAATCGACACTGATGAAGGTGCTTTCGGGCGTCTATCCCTCCGGCACCTATGATGGCCAGATCATCTTTCAGGGCCAGGAATGCCAGTTCAAAGGCATTCATGACAGCGAACACAAGGGCATCGTCATCATCCACCAGGAGCTCGCGCTGGTGCCGATGCTGTCGATCGCCGAGAACATTTTCCTCGGCAACGAGCAAGCCAGATACGGCGTCATCGACTGGGACGCCAACGAGGCGCGCACGGCCGAGCTTTTGAAGAAAGTCGGGCTCAAGGAAGACCCCAAGACGCTGATCACCCATATCGGCGTCGGCAAGCAGCAGCTGGTCGAGATCGCCAAGGCGCTCAGCAAGGAAGTGAAGCTGCTGATCCTCGACGAGCCGACAGCATCGCTCAGCGAGAAGGACAGCCAGGCGCTGCTCGATCTATTGCTCGAGTTCAAGCGGCAGGGCATGACCTCGATCCTGATTTCCCACAAGCTCAACGAGGTGAACCGCGTCGCCGACAAGGTGACGGTGATCCGCGACGGGCGCACGATCGAGACATTGCCGAGGAAGGACATCAGCGAGGACCGCATCATCACCTCGATGGTCGGCCGATCCCTCGACGATCGCTACCCGCCGCGCGAACCTAGCATCGGCGACGTCATTTTCGAGGTCAAGGACTGGTCCGTCTACCACCCGATCCATGCCGAACGGCAAGTGATCAAGAGCATCGACCTCAAGGTGCGCAAGGGCGAAGTTGTCGGCATAGCGGGACTGATGGGCGCCGGTCGCACCGAATTCGCCATGAGCCTGTTCGGCCGCTCCTATGGCCGGCGCATCAGCGGCGAGGTGCTGCTCAACGGCAAGCCCGTGGACCTTTCCACAGTGGGCAAGGCCGTGCAGAACGGCATCGCCTATGTCACCGAGGACCGCAAGACCTACGGGCTGAACCTCATCGACCATATCAAGCACAATGTGACGCTGGCCAACCTCGGCGGCGTTTCCAGTGGCGGCGTGATCGACGATATGCGCGAAATGAGCGTCGCCAACGACTATCGCAAGAAGACCAATATCCGCGCCTCCAGCGTCTATCAGCTGACCGGCAACCTCTCTGGCGGCAACCAGCAGAAGGTGGTGCTGTCGAAATGGCTGTTCGCCGACCCGGAAGTCCTGATCCTCGATGAGCCGACGCGCGGCATCGACGTCGGCGCCAAGTACGAAATCTATACAATCATCGCTCGCCTTGCTGCCGAGGGCAAAGCGATCATCGTCATCTCGTCTGAAATGCCGGAATTGCTCGGCATCACCGACAGAATCTATGTCATGAACGAAGGACGCATCGTCGGCGAGATGGCGGCAAGCGACGCCAGCCAGGAAAAAATCATGCGCGCCATTGTTCGCGGAGAAGGAAAAGCATCATGAGCACAGACAGCGCTCCCGCACCTCAAAGCGGCACCGCCGAGGACGTCAAGCAGGGTCCTCGCGTCGCCGTCTCGGCGCTGACGACGAACCTGCGCGAATACGGCCTGATCATCGCGCTGATCGTCATCATGCTGTTCTTCCAGTACACGACGTCGGGAACGCTGTTCAAACCGGTCAACCTCAGCAACCTGGTGCAGCAGAACTCGTTCATCATCGTGATGGCGCTCGGCATGCTGCTGGTCATCGTCGCCGGCTACATCGATCTCAGCGTAGGATCGGTCGCCGGCTTCATCGGCGCGCTTGCCGCCATGATGATGGTCATCTGGCCGCTCGGCATATTCAGCAATCCGCTCGTTGTCTCGATCGTCTGCCTCATCGTCGGCGGGTTGATCGGTGGCGCGCAAGGATACTGGATCGCCTATCACCGCATACCAAGCTTCATCGTGACGCTCGCCGGCATGCTGATCTTCCGCGGCATCTGCCAGGCGCTGCTTGGCGGCGGCTCCTCGGTCGGCCCGCTTCCCGACAGTTTCAAGGCGCTGAGTTCCGGTTTCATCCCCGATGTCATCGGTCCGCTGACCCTGATCCCGCCGACGGTGAACGCGGCCGGCAAGACCGTTTTGGGCAGTGGCCTGACGCTTCACATGACGACAGTCGTGCTGGGCCTGATCGCGGTGCTCGCCTACGCCTATTTCGGCTTCAGGACGCGACGCAAGCGCGAACTCCACGGTTATGAGGCCGAGCCTTTCACCCTGTTCGTCATCAAGACCCTGGTCGGCAGCGCGCTGGCGCTCTTCCTGATCTTCCAGTTCGCGACCTATCGGGGCCTGCCGATCGTGCTCCTGGTGATGGGCGTGCTGATCTCGCTGTTCGTCTTCGTCACCAAGCGCATGACCATCGGCCGCCGCATCTACGCCATGGGAGGCAACGCCAAGGCGGCGCAACTGTCGGGCATCAACACCGAAAGGCTGACGCTCTGGGTGTTCGTCAATATGGGCGTTCTGTCGGCGCTCGGCGGGCTGATCATCGCCGCACGTCTCGGCCAGGCCGTGCCGGCGGCCGGCCTCGGCAGCGAGCTCGACGTGATCGCGGCCGTCTTCATCGGCGGCGCCTCGGCGATGGGCGGCGTCGGCCAGGTCATCGGCGCGGTGGTCGGCGGCTTCATCATGGGCGTGATGAACAACGGCATGTCGATCATGGGCGTCAATGTCGACTGGCAGCAGGTGGTCAAGGGCCTGGTGCTGCTCGGGGCCGTGATCTTCGACGTCTACAACAAGAACAAGGCTTGAGGGCTGGGGCGAGGACTAGGAGGCATACGGGTTCTAGATCGCGAAGCTGCCGGCAGCCCGTCGGCACCAAGAAGTCCGGGGAAGGACCAGGCTCGCGAACGCAATCCGGACGAAGCGTTTCAACCGTGGCGCGTTTCCGCGCCGCGCCGGTCAGGATTTGCCCATTGGCAGCCGGATACAGATAAATGAGAGAGGACTGATCATGCTGATCTCGCAGATTCTCGACGACGCCGAGACGATCCGTGTCGTTGCCCGCAGCGGCGGGAAGACCCGGATCATCAACGGGGCGCGCAGCGTCTATTCGCTGGCGATGGAGGCTGCCCGCACCGGCGTCGGCCTGGCCGCCCTGATCGAACGCAAGGGGCTTGGCGAGACGATCGATCTCGACGCCGCCTACAAAAGGGGGCGCCTGCTGTCGCCGATCAATCACCCCGACCCGGCGCATCTGCACCTGACCGGCACCGGGCTGACGCATCTGGGGTCGGCGGCGACGCGCGATTCCATGCACAAGAAGCTCAGCACCGACGGCGAGGAGCAACTTACCGATTCCATGAAGATGTTCCGCATGGGACTGGAAGGCGGCAAGCCCGCGAAAGGCCAGGTCGGCGTGCAGCCGGAATGGTTCTACAAGGGCAACGGGACCATGGCGGTCGCGCCTGGCGCGGCGCTCATGTCGCCGGCCTTTGCCAAGGATGCCGGCGAGGAACCCGAGGTCGCCGGGATCTATGTCATCGGCGATGACGGGGCGCCGTTCCGCGTCGGCTTCACCTTGTCGAACGAATTCTCGGACCATGTGACCGAGCGCGTGAACTATCTCTTCCTCGCCCACTCCAAGCTGCGCAATGCCTCCTTCGGCCCGGAGATCCTGATCGGAGACCTGCCTTCGGACATCCGCGGCACGTCGCGCATCCTGCGCGACGGCAAGGCATTGTGGGAAAAGCCCTTCCTGTCGGGTGAAACGAACATGTCCCACACCATCGCCAATCTCGAACACCACCACTTCAAATATTCGGCCTTCCGCCAGCCTGGCGACGTGCATGTGCATATGTTCGGCACCGCGACGCTATCCTTCGCCGACGGCATCAAGACGGAAGCCGGCGACGTGTTCGAGATCGAGGCCGGGGATTTCGGACTGCCGCTGCGCAACCCGCTCGAGATCGAAAAGCCGGTGAAGGTGTCGGTGAAGGCGCTTTGAAGCCATGAGCGCGTGATTCCCTCTCGTGGGGAATGGCTGGCAAGCCAGAGCGGGGCGCTGTCCCGCCGATCTAGCAATAGGTTTCCGTCACGTCCCTGCCGGGCATCTCTCCCACAAGAGCGAGGTCGGCAGCTTCAACCTTAGCGCACGGCGCGGAAATGCTTTGACAGCTTCAGGCCCTGCGCCTGGTAGTTCGAGCCGAGATCGGTGCCGTAGAGCGCCTGCGGTCGCTTCAGCATATGCTCGTAGACCAGCCGGCCGACGATCTGGCCGTGGTCGAGAATGAACGGCACTTCGTGGCTGCGTACTTCGAGCACCGCCCGGCTGCCGGTGCCGCCGGCCGCCGAATGGCCGAAACCCGGATCGAAAAAGCCGGCATAGTGGACGCGAAACTCGCCGACCAGCGGATCGAACGGCGTCATCTCGGCGGCGTAGAGCGGCGGCACATGCACCGCCTCCTGGCTGACGAGGATGTAGAACTCGTCGGGATCGAGCACCAGTTCGCCGGCGCGGCTCTTGTGGATCGGCTCCCAGAAGTCGAGGACATCCTGCGCGGCGCGCTTGTCGACATCGACGAGGCCGGTGTGGTGCTTGCCGCGATAGCCGACCAACCCATCCTTGTCGCCATTGAGGTCGATCGACAGCGCGATGCCGCCGCCGGAAATGTTCGGCGGCTCCGTGGCGACCAGCATCTCGGCACGATGCAGCTCATGCAACTCGGCTTCCGAAAGCAGCGCGTTGCCGGTGCGAAAGCGGATTTGAGACAGGCGCGAACCCGTGCGCGCGATGATCGGAAAGGTGCGCGGGCTGACCTCGAGATAGAGCGGACCGTTGTAGCCGGCGGCGATCTTATCGAACTCGTGGCCCCGATCGGTCATGACGCGGGTGAAGATGTCGAGCCGCCCGGTCGAGCTCTTGGGATTGGCCGAGGCCGAAATGTCAGCCGGCAGGGCCAGACTTTCGAGCAGCGGCACAATATAGACGCAGCCGGTTTCGAGGACCGCGCCTTCGGTCAGACTGATCTCGTGCAGTTGCAGCCGATCGAGCTTTTCCGACACCTTGTGGTTGGGACCGGGCAGGAACGAGGCGCGAACCCGCCAGGCCCTTTCGCCCAATCTGAGATCAAGGCTTGCCGGCTGGATCTGGTCGGCATCGAGCGCGCGCGGCGACTTCAGCGCGCCGGACCGGAACAGCGCCGAAATGTCCTGATCGGGAAGAATGCCTGTCTGCCGCAAAGTCTGGCTCCGCCCCAAGACTGGTCTCTTTCGTTGCAGGTTCTTGTTTGTTGCAGGTTCTTGCCGCAAAACCGCCGGGCACTTCTGCGGAACCTGCCTTGGTACAAACGTCTTAATGAAGCCGGCAATTGACGCAAGCGTGGCGCGGGTCTAAAGGGTCGTTATCCCGTGGTGATTTGGCCGGTCGGCTTGCAGCCACGTTAAACAAGTCGCTAAAGGACCGTCGGGCCGCAAGGCCGTATGGACCGGTTGCGACTTTCGCGGCCGGTTTTTTTGTGTCTGGAACAAAGCGATGAGCACCAAGAAGCGCAACTGGAAACCTCAGACGGCACTCGTGCATGGCGGAACCCTGCGTTCCGGCTTCGGCGAAACCTCCGAGGCGATGTACCTGACCCAGGGTTATGTCTATCAGACGGCGCAGGCCGCCGAGGCCCGCTTCAAGGGCGAAGAGCCTGGTTTCATCTATTCGCGCTACGCCAACCCGACCGTCGACATGTTCGAAAAGCGCATGTGCGCGCTTGAAGGCGCCGAAGACGCGCGCGCCACGGCGTCGGGCATGGCGGCGGTGACGGCTGCCCTTCTGTGCAGCGTCAAGGCCGGCGACCACATCGTGGCCGCGCGCGCGCTGTTCGGCTCCTGCCGCTGGGTGGTCGAGACGCTGGCGCCGCGCTATGGCATCGAGGCAACCTTGGTCGACGGCACCGAGATCGCCAATTGGGAAAAGGCGGTCAGGCCGAACACCAAGCTGTTCTTCCTGGAAAGTCCGACCAACCCGACGCTCGAGGTCGTCGACATCGCCGCCGTCGCCTCGCTTGCCAATTCGATCGGCGCGCGGCTGGTCGTCGACAATGTTTTTGCCACGCCGCTGCAACAGAAGCCGTTGCAGCTTGGTGCGCACATCGTCGTCTACTCGGCCACCAAGCACATTGACGGCCAGGGCCGCTGCCTGGGCGGCGTCATCCTGTCGGACAAGAAGTGGATTGACGAGAACCTGCACGACTATTTCCGCCACACCGGTCCCAGCCTGTCGCCGTTCAACGCCTGGACGCTGCTGAAGGGCCTGGAAACCTTGCCGCTGCGCGTGCGCCAGCAGACCGAGAGCGCCGGCAGGATCGCCGACTTCCTGGCCGGGCAGCCGCAGATCGCCCGCGTCATCTATCCCGGCCGTGCCGACCACCCGCAGGCCGATATCGTCAAGAAGCAGATGTCGGGTGGCTCGACGCTGATCTGCCTCGACGTCAAGGGCGGCAAGCCGGCGGCCTTCGCCCTGCAGAACGCCCTCGACATCGTGCTGATCTCGAACAATCTCGGCGACGCCAAGAGCCTGATCACCCATCCGGCGACGACCACCCACAAGAACCTCAGCGACGAGGCCCGCGCCGAACTCGGCATCGGGCCCGGTACGCTCAGGCTGTCGGTCGGCCTGGAGGATACGGACGACCTGCTGGAAGATATCGCGCAAGCCTTGAAGGCCGCCAAATAGGTTTCGTCCAGGCAGCGTCGTCAGCAGCGATCAAGCGCTCGATGGCGTCTCCTCCAGTTCCGCCGTCTTGGTGCGGATGGTCATGGCGTTGCCGCGCCAATCGACGGCGCCGCCGAGCCAGCCGCGCGCCCAGATGGCCGGGAGCATGACGTCCCGCGCGACCGTCGCCGCGATCATGCGCGTCGAGACGTGCCAACCCTTGGCCAGGGCCAGAGCGCATTCCGGAAGATAGAACGCCGCCAGCACGGCAATCGCGGTCGCCCAGAGACTAATGCCGGCGCTCGCCGCGGCAATCAGCGCAAGAACCAGCGGGACCGCCGCACCAGTCAGGATCTCGGGCGCGAAGAACAGCGGGAAAGTGACGCGGCGCAGGCGCGCCCAGCGGGCCTGGCGCGACCAGATCTCGCCAAACGTGCGCTGGCCGAGCGGCTGCTCGAAGGGGGCGGCAACGAGGTTGACACGCAGGCCGAGGCCGTTCACCAGCTTGGTTGCGGCGGCGTCCTCGGCGATCTCGGCGGCCAGCGCGCGTATGCCGCCATTGGCGTCCAGCATCGGCTTGTTCCACAGCATGCTCTTGCCCTGCGCGAAGCCGAGGCCGAGCGCCGCGCCGGCATACTGCCAGCGGGCCTGCAATGTGTTGAGGAAGGCGCATTCGACATCGGCCCAGAAACCATCTGGCCTGGAGCCGATCGGCGTCGAGCAGACAAGGCCGGTACCGTGCTGCCACGCCGCCATCATGTGCTCGACATAGTCCCTCGGCATCAGAACGTTGGAATCGGCAAGAATGATCCAGTCGTGGCGCGCCGCTTCCCAGCCTTTGACGCAATTGTTGAGCTTTGGATTGGCACTGACACGGTCGTCGCCGATCAACAGCCGGGCCGGCACCTGCGGAAACCGGGCAATCGCCCTGTTTATCAGTTTGACCACCGGGTCGTCGGCATGGGCGACGCAGAAGATCAGTTCGTAGCGTGGCCAGTCGAGCGCGAAGGCGCGTTCCAGCGTCTCATGTGTGAATGGCTCGGCGCCGCGCGACGGGACGACAATCGACACCGCCGGCGATCTGCCCGCCGGCGGGGCGATCGTGGTGCGCCGTTTCAGCTGTGAAGCGGCAAGCAGGATGCTGGCAGCGTTTGAGAGGATGAGTGCGGTCGAAAGCGAGGCGGATATGAGAGTGAGTTCCATCGAGATCTGGTCACTCCGGAAGTCGGCCCGCGTCGCGGCCGTTTTCAACAGTTCGACAGAGGGCCGAGTCGCCCGGTTCGCGCACACCACCATTGTCGTGTGTCACTTAAATGACATTCTTTGCCGGCACCTGCGTTTCAATCCCAGGCGCGACAAGACGCGCACGTTGACCTGCTCACCGCGAGCGTCGAAAGTCGTCGGATTGTTTTGGAGCCGCTCATGTACCGCGCCGTGACGCGCAACATCGAAGTGCAGGTCAGGCCATTCTATCTGGAGGATCGTTCGGATCCCCAGGAGAACCGCTACGTCTGGGGCTATCAGATAACGATCGACAACCAGTCTGACGAGTTCGTGCAGCTTCTGTCGCGCTATTGGCACATCACCGATGGTGCCGGCCGGATCGAGGAGGTCCGCGGGCCGGGCGTTGTCGGCGACCAGCCGGAACTCAATCCCGGCGACAGCTATCAGTACACGTCCGGCTGCCCGCTCTCGACACCCTCCGGGATCATGGTCGGACGCTACACGATGCGCAACAAGCGCGGCGAGACGTTCGACATCGCCATCCCAGCCTTCTCGCTCGATCTGCCGGGGACAAGGCGCACAGTGAACTGAGCGCCGACGGTCGCGCCGCCCCTCAGCCGCCCTTCGGGCACCTTCTCCCCGCGGAACGGGGAGAAGGAAAGGCTTTACTGAGCCGCAAACTCGGCCGGATCGAAGTCGTACTGCGTCGAGCAGAATTCGCAGGCGACATGGATGCCGCCATCCTCGGTGCTGTCCTTGATCTCTTGCGCTGAGAAGCCTTCGAGGATGCCACGGATCTTGTCGCGGGAGCATGAGCACTGGTCGGCCACGGGAACGCCGCCGAAGACGCGCACGCCATGCTCGTGGAACAGACGATAGAGCAGCCGCTCGGCGCCTATGGTCGGGTCGATCAATTCGGTCGGCTCGATGGTGCCGAGCAAGGCCAGGAGTTCCTGCCAGGAATTATCGGCCGGATCGTGGACTTCCTCGCGCGGATCGCCGTCCCCACCCGGCAGGTCCGGAATGCGCATGCGCTCGGGCGATTGCGGCAGGAACTGCGCCAGGATGCCGCCGGCGCGCCATTGCTCGCGCGCGCCGCCGATCCCGGGCGTCAGCAGCTTGGCGACCGAGAGCCTGATGTCGGTCGGGATCTGTTCCGACTGACGGAAATAGGTGCGCGCCGCGTCTTCCAGCGTTTCGCCGTCGAGCTGGACGATGCCTTGATAACGCTGCGTATGGGCGCCCTGGTCGATGGTCAGCGCCAGCACGCCGCTGCCAAGCAGCGTCTGCTGGGACGTCTCGCCTGCCGCGACCAGTGCTTCGAGCCGATCCGCATCGAAGCGTGCATAGGCACGCAGTGCCGAGGGCGTGGAGAAGTCCGCGACCAGCATGTCGACAGGCCCGTCGGTGCGGGTCTGCAGGATGAACTTGCCTTCGAATTTGAGCGAGGTGCCGAGCAGAACGGTCAGCACACAGGCTTCCGCCAGCAGGCGGGCGACCGGCTCGGGATAATCGTGGCGGCCAAGGATGGCGTCGAGCATCGGCCCAAGCTGGACCGTGCGGCCGCGCACGTCGAGCGGACCGACCTCGAAGGGAACGACGTGATCGTCGCCGGCGTAGCCGAACTCGCCGAGTTTGGGGTGATGTTCAGTCACTTGATGGCTTTCCAACATGACAAAGCTCCAGGGCGCGGCCATGCGGCCCTGGTGGGCACATGCGTCCAAACGCGCTTGATTTGCGTGATGCGGCGCAGATAGGCATCGCGCCGCCGCAGATCAAGCGCCTGGGCATTTCAGGCGCCTGGGCATTTCGGGCGCCCAAGACACTTCAAGCCCCAAGACACTTCAAGCACCAAGACACTTCAAGCACCGAGGCACCAGGCAAGCACTGCCTTCTGGGCATGGAGCCGGTTCTCGGCCTCGTCGAAGACCACCGAATGCGGCCCGTCGATGACCTCGTCGGTCACTTCCTCGCCGCGATGGGCCGGCAGGCAGTGCATGAACAATGCATCCGGCTTGGCCTTGGCCATCAGCGCCGCGTTGACCTGATAGGGCGAGAAGACATTGTGCCCGCGAGCACGGTGTTCCTGCCCCATCGACACCCAGCAATCGGTGACGATGCAGTCGGCCTGGTCGACGGCTTCCTCGGGCGAGCGGGTGAAATGCAGCTTGCCGCCATGCGCCTTGGACCAGTCGACATGCTTCTGCGCCGGTTCGCTGCCTTCGGGCACAGCGACGTTGAGATTGAAGCGGAACCGTGCCGAGGCCTCGAGCAGCGAGTGCAGCACATTGTTGCCGTCGCCGGTCCAGGCAATCGTCTTGCCGGCCACCGGACCGCGATGCTCCTCGAAGGTCATGATGTCGGCCATCAGCTGGCAGGGATGGGTGTCGTCGGTCAGCCCGTTGATCACCGGAACGGTGGCATTCTCGGTCAGCTCCAGCAGCCGCTCATGCGAAGTGGTGCGGATCATGATCGCATCGACGTAGCGCGACAGCACCTTGGCGGTGTCGGCGATTGTCTCGGAGCGGCCGAGCTGCATCTCGGTGCCGGTCAGCATGATGGTCTCGCCGCCGAGCTGGCGCATGCCGACGTCGAAAGAAACGCGCGTGCGCGTCGACGGCTTGTCGAAGATCATGGCCAGCACCTTGCCTTCGAGCGGCTTGCTCCGCTCGCCGGCCTTGAGACGCGCCTTTCGCGTCACCGCATCATCCAGCATGAAGCGCAAATCGCCTTCGGAAACGGTGGAAAGATCGGTGAAATGGCGAACTGACATCAGGAATGGTTCCGGATTACTTCGCGGCGGCGGAGGCGATCGCCTCCGACAGGCCCTTGGCGCCGGCGCGGATGCGGTTGAGCGCTTCGTGAATCTCGGCGTCGGTGACGGTGAGCGGTGGCAGCAGGCGAATGACGTTGTCGCCGGCCGGAACCGCCAGCAAATGCTGGTCGCGCAGCGCCATGTTCACCTTGCCGTTGGGCATCGCGCATTTGAGGCCGAGCATCAGCCCGGTGCCCCTGATATCCTCTACAATTTCGGGGAATTCGTCGGCTATCGAGGCTAGCCCCTGCTTCATCAGCAGCGCCTTGCGCTGGACATCCTCCAGGAAGCCGTCTTCCAGAACGACGTCAAGCACGGCGTTGCCGACCGCCATTGCCAGCGGATTGCCGCCGAATGTGGTGCCGTGCACGCCGGCGGTCATGCCGACGGCCGCCCCGTCGGTGGCAAGGCAGGCGCCCATCGGGAAGCCGCCGCCAATGCCCTTGGCGATTGCCATGATGTCGGGCGTCACCGCGGACCACTCATGCGCGAACAGCTTGCCGGTACGGCCAATGCCGCACTGGACCTCGTCGTATATCAACAACAGGCCGTGCTGTTCGCAGAGCTGCCGCAGCCGCTTGAGCGACTGTGTCGGTACTGGGCGGATACCGCCCTCGCCTTGCACCGGCTCGATCAGGATCGCGGCGGTCTCGGGCGTGATCGCCTTCTCGGCGGCGTCGATGTCGTCGAAGCCAACCTGGTCGAAGCCTTCGACCTTGGGTCCGAAGCCTTCGAGATATTTGTACTGGCCGCCTGCCGCGATGGTCGCCAGCGTGCGGCCATGGAAGGCGCCCTCGAAGGTGATGATGCGGAAGCGCTCGGGATGTCCCTTGACGAAGTGGTAGCGCCGCGCCGTCTTGATCGCGCATTCCAGCGCCTCGGCGCCGGAATTGGTGAAGAATACCTTGTCGGCGAAGGTGGCATCAGCCAGCCGCTCGCCAAGCCTGCTCTGCCCCGGAATCTCATAGAGATTGGAGACGTGCCAGAGTTTCGCCGCCTGTTCGGTGAGGGCCGCGACAAGATGCGGATGGCCGTGGCCAAGCGAGTTGACCGCGATGCCGCCGGCGAAATCGAGATATCGCTCGCCCTTGTCGGTAACCAGCCAAGTGCCTTCCCCATGGTCGAAGGCCAGGGGTGCGCGAGCAAAGGTCTCGTAAAGCGCCGAACCGCTCATTATATGCGTCTCCGGTACCGGAAAATCAAAAAAGCCGCCAAAGCGGCGGCCTTCTGCGGCTTATCGTGTTTTTCGGCCATGAAGTCAACGAAAACGTCGCGTAGTGGCGCGCGGCAAGCTCCCCGACGCAACGCCGGCTCATGAGCGACCGGGCAAGTTGGGGAAAACCGAAAAAACCGATTCGTGTTGCACTTGGGACTCTTGTCACCGAGTCAGCGCATAGAGTAGTTGTAGTCGAGAAATAACTAGATTTCGTGCGGCGGACCTAATCACCAGATATATGTGGTGTCTGCCCCAGCAGTGGTGCTGGGTCGGGAATGGATTCTGATTGCCGCACGCTTATAAGGAGCGCGGTCATGAACTGGACTGACGAGCGGGTAGAACTCTTGAGAAAACTGTGGTCGGAGGGTCTGAGCGCAAGCCAGATTGCTGCGCAGCTTGGAGGGGTCAGCCGCAATGCCGTCATCGGCAAGGTGCACCGGCTGAAGCTGTCGGGTCGCGGTCGCGCAACAGCGACGCCGGCGCGCCAGAAGAAGGCTACGCAGGGATCGACCGTCCAGAAATCGGTGGCGCGCGCCGCAAGCACGGCACGCCACGTCACGACTTCGATCGGCGCGACGGCCCTTCAGACGCAATTCGACGCCGAACCGGTGGCGCGGCACTACATCCGTCCGGTCGAGAACGTCGTAGTGCCGATCTCACGGCATCTGCAGCTCGTCGAACTGACCGAGCGCACCTGCAAATGGCCGAACGGCGATCCACTTTCGGAGGACTTCAATTTCTGCGGCAACGAAGCCGCTGAAACCGGTCCCTACTGTAAATACCATGCCCGCGTGGCGTTCCAGCCGGCGGCGGAGCGGCGGCGGAATAGATAAGCGGTGAGTAGTGAGGAAACAAGCGCTCCCACCAACCACTACCGACTACCGACTACTGACTACTGACTACTGACTACCGACTTCCTCACAGCCAGCCGTTCTTCCTGAAGCGCCAATAAAGGAAGCAGCAGATAAGCGCGATGGTGGCCAGCACCATCGGATAGCCATATTCCATCTTCAGCTCCGGCATGTCGGTGAAGTTCATGCCGTAGATGCCGGCGAATGCGGTTGGCACCGCCAGGATGGCCGCCCATGAAGCGAGTTTCTTGGAGATCGCCGTTTCCTGGCTTTGGCCGACCAGAAGACTGGCCTCGAAGGCAAAGGCCAGCACCTCGCGCAGACTGTCGATCTTCTCCTGGACGGTACGGATATGATCCGTAACGTCGCGGAACAGCGGGTGCATGGCCGAATGGATCTGCGGCAGGTCGGCGCTGGTCAGCCGGCGACAGACTTCCACCAGGGGCAATGCCGCGTTGCGCAGGCGCAGGAGGTCGCGGCGCAGCATGTAAAGGCGTTCGATGTCGGGGCCGGTCATTGGCTTCAGCAGGACCTTGTCCTCGATCGCCTCGACCTCGTCCTCGATCTGCTCGAGCACGGGCATGTAATTGTCGACGATGAAGTCGAGAATGGCATAGAGGACGAAATCCTCTCCCTTGGCCAGCGAGTGCGGGCAGCTTTCCCAGTGCTGCCGCACGGCGGCATAGGATGTCGAAGGACCGTGCCTGACGCTGACGATATAGCCTGAGCCGACAAACAGATGTGTCTCGCCGAAGGTGACGCGCCCGTCGATCAGCTGCGCCGTGCGGGCGACGATGAACAGCGCATCGCCATATTGCTCGATCTTTGGCCGCTGGTGCGGATGCTCGGCATCCTCGATCGCCAGTTCATGCAGATGAAACTGCGCCTTGACGCGCAGCAGAAGTTCGCGGTCAGGCTCAAGCAGCCCGATCCAGACGACATGTCCCGACTTCTTGGCCCATTCGCCCGCTTCCTCGATCGGAATATCGGCGATACGGCGCCCGGCGGTATAGACACCGCAGGCGATGATGCCCGATGTCGGCGGCGAGGCCTTGAACTCCCGGACATATTCCATGGCAGCCTCCCGAAAGCGTTGCCTTCCCTGGGGAACCGGCAAGCTTATCTTGGGATAGTCTAGCGCAATATGATCAAGCGTTCGAGAGGACGTGCGTTCACTTCACCGGCAGCGCCTCGGGGAGGCCGATCTTGTCGGTCTTGTCGCCTTTCGGCCGGTCGGCGGGCATCTGGTCGCCGGTGACGATATAGTAGATGGTCTCGGCGATGTTGGTGGCGTGATCGCCGATCCGCTCGATATTCTTGGCGCAGAACAGCAGATGCGTACAGGGCGTGATGTTGCGCGGATCTTCCATCATGTAGGTCAGCAATTCGCGAAACAGCGACGTGTACATGGCATCGATCTGGTCGTCACGGTCGCGCACGAAGCCGATCTTGTCGACTGAGCGCGATGCATAGACGTCGAGGACTTCCTTCAGCTGGGTCAGCGCCAAATTGGCCAGAGCCTCCAGGCCGCGAAACAGGCTGGTCGGCTGCCGGCCGTCGGTAACGGCAACCACCCGCTTGGCGACGTTCTTGCCGAGGTCGCCGACGCGCTCGAGGTCGGCCGAAATGCGGATGGCGCCGACGATCTCGCGCAGGTCAGTCGCCATAGGCTGACGCCTGGCGATAATGATGATCGCCTTGTCGTCGATCTCACGCTGTCCCTCGTCCAGGACGGCGTCGTCTCGGATGACCTTCTGAGCCAGCCCCGGATCGGCATTGACCAGGGCGGCGACCGCCTGCTCGACCATGCGCTCGGCGTGCCCACCCATCGCGGCGATGCGCTTCGAAAGATATTTCAGTTCCTCGTCATAGGCGCTGACAATGTGAACGGACTGCATGGATGAAATGCCTTCCCACGGGATCTTGTCTTTGAGTCGTTTCCTCGAATCCCCGCTGATACGCTAACGGGATGACAGAAAAAAGAAACGGCCCCGTGGAAAACTAGGGCAGTATCAGTGCGCCGGCAAATGGACCGAGAAGGCGGCGCCCTTGCCGACCTCGGACCTGATCGTCAGCCTGGCGTTGTGACGTGTCAGGATGTGCTTGACGATCGACAGGCCAAGCCCCGTGCCCTTCTGGGTCCGGCTGGTCTCGACATCGATACGATAGAAGCGCTCGGTGATGCGCGGTATGTGCTCCTCGGGGATGCCGGGACCAAAATCCCTGATGGTGACGTCGATGCCGGGTTCGGAACCATCATCGCCGCGCGCGATCGACACCACGACACGACCGCCCGACTGGCCGTATTTGCAGGCATTTTCCAAAAGGTTCTCGAACACCTGGAACAGCTCGTCGCGATCGCCCGGCACATCGAGCGGCCCCTTGGCGAAATCGCGCTCGATGGCGACATTGTTTTCGCGGGCGAGCGGGCCGAGCGAATCGATGACGCTGTCGACGGTCTGGCGCAGATCGACTTCGGTTCCCGGCTTGAGATAGGGCTTCATCTCCAATCGCGACAGAGACAGGAGGTCGTCGATCAGGCGGGCCATGCGGCCGGTCTGGTTCTGCATGATCTGGAGGAACTGCTCGCGCGCCGCCGGATCGTTGCGGGCCGGTCCGCGCAGCGTTTCGATGAAGCCCGCGATCGAAGCCAGCGGGGTGCGCAATTCGTGACTGGCATTGGCGATGAAGTCGGCGCGCATGCGGTCGATACGCCGCGCCTCGCTCTGGTCCTTGAAAACCAGCACATAAAGATCGGTGCCATGCCCGACCGAGGATGCGCTGACCCGGTAGGCCCGTTCGACAGGCAGTTTCTCCGTGTAGTCGACGACATCCGAGGCGACAGTGCCCGACAGCACACTGTCCAGCAGCGCCTGCATTTCCGGCGCCCGGAATTTCAGCGGCAGCGATATGCCGGGCGCGATGCCGCCAAAGGCGGCAAAGGCGGCGGCGTTGGCGTGGACGATGGTGGCGGCGTGGTCGAAGATGATCAGCGGGTCGGCCACGGCGGCCGCCAGATATTCACCGGACAGGCGCTGCAAGCCAATCGCCTCGATCGCCGCGGCGTTCCCCGCGGAATGGCGGGCGCCGGTGACCGGCAATATTGCCGCGGCCGGCAGCAGGAGCAGCGCCGGCACCAGCACGTAGGCGGAAAAGCCCGCGAAGCCAAAGGCGATCAGAACCGCCACGACACCGGCCGCAAGCAGCCAGCGGCTGTGCCACAGCCGAGCGGCCACAGCTTGCCCCGTGCTCTTCTGCTCTGCGCCCAGCTCGGTCATTCGCGCGCCCAGCCTCCACCGGTCAGACGGCGGCGAAAACTTCCGCTGGACCGCAAATCAAAAGTGCTACAGCCTCCTTTGCGCGTCCAAACGGAGGCGCGGCGCTGTAGTGGCTCCCAATAGCATGAGTCCAGACACTTAAAAGGGTTCGTCTGCATGAAAAAAGCCAACGACAATTCGGTCACACCAACCTCAGGCCCGCTGAAAATCAGGATCGGCGGCAAGGAACGGGAGTTCGATATCGAGAATCCCGAGCTTCCGGACTGGGTCGAGGAGAACAAGCTGACCGCGGGCGGATATCCTTACGACAAGAAGATGAAGAGCGAGGAGTATGACGAGACGCTCGAGAAATTGCAGATAGAGCTCGTCAAGGCGCAGGCATGGCTGCAGGCGACTGGCAAGCGGATGATGGCGCTGTTCGAGGGTCGTGACGCGGCCGGCAAGGGCGGCACGATATTCGTGCTGCGCCAGTATCTTAACCCACGCACGGCGCGCAACGTCGCGCTGACCAAGCCAACCCCGACGGAACTGGGGCAATGGTACTACCAGCGCTACGCCGACCATTTCCCAACAGCGGGCGAATTCGTCACCTTCGACCGCTCCTGGTACAATCGTGCCGGCGTCGAGCCGGTAATGGGTTTTTGCACCCCCGAACAGCACGAGAAGTTTCTCGACGAGACGCCGCATTTCGAGCGCATGATCGTCAATGACGGCATCTATTTCTTCAAATTCTGGCTGAACATCGGCCGGGAGACGCAGCTCGAGCGCTTTCACGATCGCCGCTACAGCCCCCTGAAGAGCTGGAAGTTCTCGCCGATCGACATTGCGGGCATCACCAAGTGGGACGATTACACCAAGGCGCGCGACACCATGTTCGAGCGCACCCACAAGGAGTTCGCGCCATGGATCATCGTGCGGGCCAACGACAAGCGCCGCGCGCGGCTGGCGGTGATGCGCCGCATCCTGCTGTCGCTGCCCTACGAGGGTCGCGATCTCGACGCTATCGGCAAGGAAGATAAGAAAATCATCGGCGAAGGGCCGTCATTCCTGGGCAAGCAGGATTGACACTTTTGGCGCCGCGCGGCCAGAAAGGCAGCGCGGCGCGGTTGATGCAGGTCCTTTCTCTCGGCCTTTTCGACTCAGGCCGCCAGACGCGCGATCCGCTGCAACCGTCGCAACGTGGCGTCGTCCTGCAGCGCCTGCTGGAACAGCGATATCTCCTCATCGATGCGCTCGCAAAGCGGGGCGGTGTTCCCCTTGAGCAGGCCGCGTGTCTGCAGCAAAGCGGCAACCGGCTTTTTGGCGAGCTGCCTGGCTCGGCCAAGCGCCGCTTCCTCGACGCTGCCTTCCGCGACGATCTCGGCGACGAGGCCGAGCGCCCTGGCGTCTTCGGCACCAAGCGTGTCGCCGAGACAGAAGAAGCGGAAAGCACCGGCATAGCCGAGTTTCTGCGGCGCCAGGATGCTGGTTGCCGCGTCCGGCACCAGGCCGAAATCGACGAACGGCACCCGGAACGTGCTTTTTTCAGATGCGATCACCATGTCGCAATGGAACAGGATGGTGCAGCCGACGCCGACGGCATCGCCGTCGACACAGGCCAGGATCGGCTTTGGAAACGTCGCCAGCATGCGGAACATGTCGGTGACGGCGGCGATCAGCTTCTGGTGCTTGGCGGCATCCAGGAATTCGGAAAAGTCACCACCAAGGCAGAAGCAGCCGGCCAGGCCGCGCAGCACGACAACCCGCACCTCGTCATTCTCGGCGGCTTCATGGAACGTCCTGGCAAGGCTCTCATAGGCCCTCCGGTCGAGCACCGGCCGGCCGTCGTTCGACGACACGGTGACGATCAGTGTGTGGTTGCGCAGTTCGGGTTGCGGGTGCGCGTTCATGACGCCCTCCTTTGACCGAACATGTCGGGATATCCCCTGGCCAGGACGGGTGCATGATGATTGCGGCGCGAACGCACCACGTCCAGCGTGTGCTCGTTGAAGGTGAGCAGCGTCGCCACGACCTGCTGGTTGCCATAGGTGCGCTGATAGCCCAGCGGCGTCGCCAGGAAGTGCAACTGGAGCGCGCGCAGCACCCACATCGGCTCGAACTCGATGATCACCTTGTCGACGCCGCGCTTCAGACCCCACTCGACGAAGCCGGCTATCAATTCCGTGCCGACGGTCGAGACGCCGCGCCGGCCATCGCGAAAACCCGGAGCCACCGCGTAGCGGGTCAACTCCCAGATGTTGGGACCCGCCGGCGGCGTTCCTTCGGAGAGATCGGTCAACACCTCGGTCAGCAAATGCGGCCGTGTGGTCGGCAACATCCTCTGATAGCCCGCGACTTCATTGCCCCTGATGACGATCTGATGCACCGCCTCGTCATGATCGAACTGGTCGACCTCAAATCCGTCGGGGCGCCGAAGGTCCTCCCATCCCATCTCCTCGACGAATATCCGGTAGCGCAGCCGATGGACGGCCTCCCAAAGGTCGGGACGTTCCATCAATTCCTTGGTCGTAAGACAAAAAAGCATTCCGTAGTCTCCTGTGGTTCAGGGGAAGATACGGCCGTGCTTCGATGCGAAAATTGCGTGATCACGTAGGCAAGAAGTTCTAGGCCTGCACGGCCGACCTAGCTAATGTAGCCGCGCCTTATCGCCTCGGCGACTGCCTGGACCCGGTTGACGGCACCGAGTTTGCTTTTGGCGTTAAGAAGATGTTTCTCCGAGGTGTGCTCGGAGATGCCGAGGATTTGGGAAATCTCCCATTCGGACTTGCCGACGGCAGCCCATTGCAGGCATTCGCGTTCGCGCGGCGTCAGCTCGATGTGATCGATCGTCGTGGTCGCCATGGTGTGGAGTTGCATGGCGCGGCCGACGGCATAGGTCGAGACCAGGGAGACCAGGCCGAACTCGGCCGCCGACAGTTCCACGGCCTCGCCCCCCAGCGACACCATGACGATTTCGCCGTCGAGCGTGATCAACGGAAAGGCCAGCCCGTCGCGCAACTTGAAGGCGCCGGCGTCGCCCATCACTTCGCCGCTGCTCTTGTCGATGCGGATGCCCTGGGCGGCTTCCCGCCACTGGAACGGCGCTTGCAGCTGTTTCATGTGACTGACGACGGGATCGTGATCGACATAGTTGCGCGTCACGTAGCGCTCCAGCCATTCGACCGGCCAGTCGCAGAGCAGCACATGCTGCTTCTGCTGGCCCGTCGGTGTGCCCGGCTGCGGAACGGTTCCGGCCATCAGCGCGGTCAGGCCGAACTCCGACGTTACGCCCAACAGTTTCTCGCAGACCGCGGCCGCCGTTGCGGCGTGCTGCAGTTGATCTATGTATTCCAGCGTTCGATCGAACTGACTCATCGCAACATCAACCCCATGTTGCCTCATGCATTAAGTCCATGGTCCGCGCCTTCCCGGCACTTCGCCACCGACCACGGATTGCAAAGCGCCCGCTTCCGGTTGTGGTTCTCGACCCTGGTATTCCCACCAGGGCAGCCACCGCTGTTTGCAAACCGACCGAACCATATCCTGAAATCGAAGCGTTGAAATCAAAAAGCATTGTGCCTGTATCGTTTTCGTACCAAAACCGGCACGAGCACGGGTGCGGGGGAGTTTTATCGTGGCGTTCCAATGGAGGTCCCATGTCCTGGCAGCGGCGCTCATCGCCGCATTGTCATGGGTTTCCGGCGCGGGCGCGGGCGAGCCGCAGGTGCCGGTGTTGTGGGATGCCAAGGAGCGGCTTCCGAAGCCCGACCTTGCGGCGCTGCCGCGGCTGCGGTTCCTGACGACCACGGATTTTCCGCCCTTCAATTTCCTCGACGGCGCGGGGAAGCTGTCCGGTTTCCACATCGACCTGGCGCGCGCCATCTGCGCGGAACTCGGCATCGTCGACAAATGCCAGATCCAGGCCTTGCCTTGGGCGGAGCTTCAAGGCGCGCTTGAGAGGGGCGAAGGTGAAGCTGTTATCGCCGGCATTGCCCCGACGTCACAGTCGCGCCAGACATACGCCTTCTCGCGCGCCTACCTGCAGTTCCCGGCGCGCTTCATCACTGCGAAGAACAAGGCACTGGCGGAACCGCTCTTCGACAAATTGCACGGCAAGCGAGTCGGCGTGATATCGGGCTCGGCCCATGAACGCATGCTGCGCGATTATTTCGGCACGGTCCAGGTCGTCCCCTTCGACAAGCCGGAAGCCCTCTATGGCGACCTCAAGGCCGGCAAGATCGACGCGGCTTTCGGCGATGGCATGCGCTTCGCCTTCTGGCTCGGCGGCTCCGATGCCGCCGGCTGCTGCCGCTTTGCCGGCGGCCCCTACCTGGCGCCCGAATATCTGGGCACCGGCATGGCCATCGCCACGCGAGCGGACAATCCGGCGCTGGCCGCGGCCCTCGACTACGCTTTGCAAGAGATTTCGATGAAAGGCACCTTTGCCGAATTCTACCTGCGCTATTTCCCGGTCAGTTTCTTCTGATCCGGTCCGGTCAGCTTTTCTGATCCGGCCGTAACCTCGTCAGGTCAGAGTTCGCAGCCTTGCCTTGGCCGCACGGCCGATGGCCGCCACGGTCAGCGTGTCGAGATCGAGCTGGCGACGGATCAACTGCAGCACCCGCACTTCCTCCAGCCGCATCTCCAGATCGACGGCGGCCACTTCGAAGGCCGCGGCATAGGCGGTGTCGCGCAACCGCTCCGGCAGCGCCTCCGAGACCTGGGTCAGGACACCTTCGAGCCCACCCTTCTCATGCAGCATCTTCTGGCAGGCCTGGGCCACGGCAACGAGACGGTCCTGCTTGAAATCCTCGAACACCGGCCACGAGCGAACAACCTCACCGATCCTGGCCAGTTCGACATCGGTCATGTCCCGGTCGGAGGCCGAAGTGATGACCATCAGATAGATCAGGGCTTCGTGCGGGGTGGGCGACAGCATTCTTTGCTCCTTGAACGGGCTCCGAAGGTAGGAAGGGGAGCCTGAGGCCGCAAGGAAAAAGCGCCCGACGCGTTGACGCTCCGGCCACGCACGCCTAGAGACCGGTTGAAAATGCACTTGCGGCTATTGCCGGGATACAATCTGGAAAACTGTGACATGGCGGGATCAAACATCATCGATCTCAATCCCGAACTGCTGACGGCCGCGGCCGAGAGCAAGGCATGGCCGTTCGAGGAAGCCAAAAAGATTATCGAACGCTACAAGGGCGCCGATTTCCCCGAAACGATCCTGTTCGAGACCGGCTATGGACCGTCGGGCCTGCCGCATATCGGCACGTTCGGCGAAGTGGCGCGCACCTCGATGGTGCGCCATGCGTTTCGCGTGCTGACGCAGGACAAGGTCGCGACCAAGCTGCTGTGCTTTTCCGACGACATGGACGGCATGCGCAAGATACCCGACAGCGTGCCGGACCGCGCTGCGCTCGAGCCATATCTGCACAAGCCGCTGTCATCGGTGCCCAACCCCTTCGGCGGCGACTATGCGAGCTTCGCCGACCATAACAATGCGATGCTCTGCCGCTTCCTCGACACGTTCGGCTTCGATTACGAATTCGCCAGCGCGACGCAATACTACAAGTCAGGCCGTTTCGACGCGATGCTGTTGCGCGCCGCCGAACGCTACGACCAGATCATGGCGGTCATGCTGCCGACGCTCGGACCCGAGCGGCAGGCGACCTACAGCCCCTTCCTGCCGATCTCGCCAAAGAGTGGGCGCGTGCTTTACGTTCCCATGAAGCATGTCGACGCCAAGGCCGGCACCATCACCTTCGACGATGATGGCACCGAAACCACGCTGCCGGTCACCGGCGGCCGCGTGAAGCTGCAGTGGAAGCCGGATTTCGGCATGCGCTGGGCGGCACTCGGCGTCGATTTCGAGATGTTCGGCAAGGACCATCAGACCAATGCAGTGGTCTATGACCGCATCTGCAACATACTGGGCGGGCGGGCGCCGGAGCATTTCGTCTACGAACTGTTCCTCGATGAGAATGGCCAGAAGATCTCGAAGTCGAAAGGCAACGGCCTGACCATCGACGAATGGCTGACCTATGCGCCGACCGAGAGCCTGGGGCTCTACATGTACCAGCGGCCGCGGCAGGCCAAGAAACTCTATTTCGACGTCATCCCGCGGGCCGTGGACGAATATTACACCTTCCTCGCCGCCTATCCCCGCCAAGAGTGGAAGGAGCGGCTGGGCAACCCGGTCTGGCATATGCATGACGGCAATCCGCCCGCCATCGACATGCCAGTGCCGTTCTCGTTGCTGCTCAACCTTGTCAGCGCCTCCAATGCGCAGAACAAGGACGTTCTGTGGGGTTTCATCTCGCGTCACGTCGCGGGTGTGACTCCGGCGACCCATCCCGAGCTCGACCGGCTGACGGGCTACGCGATCCGCTACTTCGACGATTTCGTGAAGCCGACGAAAACCTTTCGCCCGGCCGACGAGGTCGAGCGGGAAGCGCTGGTGGCTCTCGAAAAGGCACTTGGCGACTTGCCGGCGGGCGCCAGCGGCGAAGCGATCCAGAACGCTTCGCTCAACGTGGCGCGCAAGATCGAACGCTATCAGGATCATTCCAAGCAAAGTCCTGAAGGTGGCCCGGGTGTCTCAGGCGCCTTCTTCCAGATGATCTACCAGGTGCTGATCGGCCAGGAGCGTGGTCCACGCTTTGGATCATTCGCCGCCCTCTACGGCGTCGCCGAGACCCGCTCGCTCATTCAGAAGGCGCTGGCTGGTCAGCTGGCTTGAGGACGCCGCCCTCCTCTTGCAGGATCGAGTCCTCCTCCAGGATCGAGCCCGGCGCCTGAGGCGCTGGGGTGGGTGCGGCCGGCATCGCCGAGATGCCGGCAAGGTTCGGCGCCGACCCGAAAATGCCTTTCTTCGCGCCTTGTGCCTTGTCACCGGCCTCGACATAGGGTCCGCCCTTGGCGGCACGCGCCCAGCCGTTTTCGACCAGCCATTGACCGACATCCTGCTTGCCGATCCGGCATTCCGCCGCAATCCGGTCGCGTCCACCTTCCGGCGGCACCGTGCAAACCACGGCGCGGCCGCGCAGAAAGGCGCGGAATGCCGTGCGCGCGCGGATGCCGCACGGCCAGGATTTCCCGTCGGTGGTGCAGGTCTCGTCCTGCCTGACGACATCGATGCCGGAAATCGCGACCGAATACCCCTTCGCCTCGATCAGGCCGGCGGCCGGAGCGACCGGCTGGAACAGCTTCGTGCCGTTCCAGTCGTCGGGCATTTTAGGCTTGGGCGGCACGGCGAGCGCCAGCTTGCTCAACGGCGCACGCGGCTCGACCCGCTCGAGTTCGCCGGTGGGCAGTTCCGGCGGCGCGACCACGTCCGGGTCGATCGCCCGCGAATGCACCGCCGGATTTGGTGGCTGCGCCGGTGCACGAATCGCTGAGGTGGACGGTTCCTCGGGCGTCGCATCCCTATCTGCCTCAGCGGTAGTGTCGGCGCCGCGATCGATCTGATCCACCGCAACAGTGCTTTCGCTGCCTTTCAGCGTGCGTCCGCCGGCAACGACCAGCGCCGCCATCGCCGGGATCATCAGAACCGCCAGGACAAGATGAGGAAGTCGCACCCGTTGCACCTATTGGCTTGCCCAGACGATCCGCGCCACCCACTCGACCTCGAGCATGGGGATGTCGCGGTCCGGATGCTCTGGATTGAGCGAGACCAGCGCGATCGACTTGACTGTCTGGCGCTCGAGCACCTTAGCCATCACCTCGCCCGATGTGGTCTTGACGACGACGCGGTCGCCCTTGCGGGTGGCCGCACCCGGCTCGACGATGAGGACGTCGCCATTGCGGTAGAGCGGCAGCATGGAATCGCCCTGCACCTGCAGCGCATAGGAACTTTCGGTCGATTGCGCCGGCAATTCGACGAGATCCCAGCCCTGCCCCGCCGGAAAGCCGGCATCGTCGAAGAAGCCGCCGGCGCCGGCCTGGGCGAAGCCGAGCAACGGCACCGCGCGCCGGCTGGCGGGCGATGCGCCACGGCCTTCGATCAGCCCGGTGAATTCGTCCAGCGAAGCGCCCGTCGCCTCGATGATCTTGGCCAGCGATTCGGTCGAAGGCCAGCGCGGCCGACCGTCCGAGGACAAGCGTTTGGATTTGTTGAAGGCGGTTGAATCAAGTCCCGCGCGCCTTGCCAGACCCGAAGCCGAAAGCGAATAGCGCTCGGCAAGAGCATCGATGGCAGCCCAGACTCGGTCGTGCGAGAGCATGACGTGCTCTCCTTCGAAACAGGAAAAAATGCCTCTTCCTGTCTAACGCGCAACGGCTGAGTTGTCCACCAGCGGGCTGGCGGATCACGAACAAAGCTGTGTGCCGCAACCACGGCACAGTGTCATGGCCGAAGCCGGCTATCCGGCCAATGCCGCCATCGCCCTCGGCAGGCCCTTCTGGAGCTCGTCGACGTTCATCACCGGGATGAGCTCGACGGTGGCATTGAAGGCGAAGAAGAACCGCTCGGCGACATAGGGCATGTCCGAACTGTCCTTTACCTCCAGGAAAAGGTAGGCCGTCCGCCAACCACCGTCCGCGGTAAAATAGGCAGCCTCCGGCTTGAGATCGGACAGGGTTTGCTCGATGATCTTGCCCATGCTGCCGTCCTTGATCGCCTTATTGCCTTCCTCGGCCGGGATGGAAGCTCATGTTAGCGATGCCTAATATATCATCCGCGCCTGGTTTGGGAAAGTCGATCGAATCCTGCTTGCCAACGGGTTGGTCAGCCGGACGATTTGGCCAGGCCGCGCAGTCCCTGGTGCGATGTCATGAAAATGCGTTCTGCCTCGGTCGGTGGCCGCGGTTCACCGCACGGCCAAGTGCGGCGACAACCGCGTCAATGTCGAGGAAGCGGCGCGCCTTGCGGTCATAGTCGGTCGGCAGGCAGCGAAAGGCCAGCCGGCCTTCACCGCCCATCATGTAGGGGCCACGGCTTCGCGCCGTGGCCGGCATGCGCGCCCAGACATAACATGACGCTCTGTCAGGCTGCCTGCTTCACATCGCCCTTGGCATAGGGGTCGAAGCGTTCGTAGAAGGTCTCACCTTTCTCGGCCATGTCGAGGAGCAGCTTGGGCGCCTTGAACTCGGCGCCATACTTCTTCTGCAGCGCCTTGGCGATCTTGACGAATTGTTTGGCGCCGATGCCGTCGATATAGGACAGCGCGCCACCGGTGTAGGGCGCGAAGCCGAAGGCCAGGATCGAGCCGACATCGGCCTCGCGTGGATCGGTGACGATGCCCTCTTCCATCACGCGCGCCGCTTCGAGCGCGATGGTGACCAGCAGGCGTTGCTGCAGCTCCTCATAGTCGACCTTCTCGGCCGCGAGCTGCGGATAAAGATCCTTCAGGCCGGGCCACAGCTTCTTCTTGGCCGGCTTGCCCGGGTAGTCGTAAAAACCCTTGCCGTTCTTGCGGCCGAAGCGGCCGTGATCGTCGACCATGGTGTTGATCAGCGCCATCTGCCTGGGGTCGACGGCCTTTTCGCCGAGATCCCTGATGGTCTGCTTCATGATCTTCTGGGCAAGGTCGATGGCCGTCTCGTCGGTCAGCGCCAGGGGACCGACCGGCATGCCGGCGGCCTTTGCCGCATTCTCGATCATCGGCGCGGGCACGCCTTCGATCAGCATCTTGTAGGCTTCCGACATGTAGCGCAGCACGCAGCGATTGACGTAGAAGCCGCGCGTGTCGTTGACGACGATCGGCGTCTTCTTGATGGCCCGCACGAAGTCGATCGCGGTGGCCAGGGCCTTGTCGCCGGTTTTCTTGCCAAGGATGATCTCGACCAGCATCATCTTGTCGACCGGCGAGAAGAAGTGGATGCCGACGAAATTCTTCGGCCGCGCCGAATTCCTGGCGAGGCCGGTGATCGGAATGGTCGAGGTGTTCGAGGCGAAGATCGCCGACGATTTCAGCACGGCTTCCGCCTGTTCGGTGGCGTTCTTCTTGACGGCGGAATCCTCGAACACGGCTTCAACGACGAGATCGCAGCCGGCGAGGTCGGCATAGTCTGCCGTCGGCGTGATCAGAGACAAGAGCTTGTCCTTATCCTCGGGCTTGGCACGGCCCTTCTTGACCTGATCCGAGATCAGGCCGTCGGAATGCGCCTTGCCCTTTGCGGCCGCCTCCATGTCCCGGTCGAGCAGCACCACCGGAATGCCGGCCTTGGCCGTGACATAGGCGATGCCCGCGCCCATGAAACCGGCGCCGAGGATGCCGATCTTCTTGAACTTGGTGTCCGGCACGCCGGCCGGGCGGCGTGCGCCCTTGTTCAATTCCTGCAGCGACACGAACAGCGAGCGGATCATCGCCGCCGCTTCCTTGGTCTGCATGATCTCGGTGAAATAGCGCTGCTCGATCCTGAGCGCCGTGTCGAAGGGCACCAGGAGGCCCTCATAGACGCATTTCAGGATCGCCGCGGCGGCCGGATAATTGCCATGGGTCTCGCGGCGCAGGATGGCGATGGCTGGCGGCCACAGATTGGCACCGGCCGCCGAATAGACCGGGCCGCCGGGCAGCTTGAAACCTTTCTCGTCCCACGGCGCCACCGGCTTGAGGCCGTTCCTGATCATCGCCTTGCCGATCTCGACCAGCTTGGCCGGTTCGGCGATCTCATGGATCAGGCCCATCGCCTTCGCCTTCTGCGGCGACAGGGTCTGGCCGGAGGTCAGCATTTGCAGCGCCTGCTGCTGGTCGGTCAGCCGCGGCACACGCTGGGTGCCGCCGGCACCGGGGAAGATGCCGATCTTCACCTCGGGGAGTGCCATCCTGACCTTGTCGGAATCGGCCGCGACGCGGCCATGGCAAGCGAGCGACATTTCGAAGGCGCCGCCCATGCAGGTGCCGTTGATCGCCGAGACCCATGGCTTGCCGCAAGTTTCCAGCTTGCGGAACAGGCCGGTCATGATGCCGGCATTGTCGAACAGCGCCTTGGTCGCCTTTTCGACATCCTTGACCTTGTCGGTGGCGAAGGTGGTCAGCATCCTCTGCAACAGCGTGATGTCGGCACCGCCGGAGAAGGTGTCCTTGCCGGAGGTGATCACCGCGCCCTTGATGGCGGCGTCGCCGGCCACCTTGTCCACGATATCGTTCAGCTCGCGCATCACCTCTTCGGTGAAGACGTTCATCGAGCGGTCCGGGCTGTTCCAGGTGACCAAGGCGATGCCATCGGCGTCGATGTCGAGGGTGAAATTGGTGTAGCTCATCGTTCTCTCCCCGTCAGACGCGTTCGATGATGGTTGCAGTGCCCATGCCGGCGCCGATACAGAGCGTCACCAGCGCGGTGTTGAGGTCGCGCCGCTCGAGTTCGTCCAACACGGTGCCGAGGATCATCGCGCCGGTGGCGCCGAGCGGGTGACCCATGGCGATAGCGCCGCCATTGACGTTGATCTTGTCGTGCGGAATTTCGAAAGCCTGCATGTAGCGCAGCACCACCGAGGCGAAGGCCTCGTTGAGCTCGAACAGGTCGATGTCCGACAGCTTCATCTTGGCGCGCTTCAACAGTTTCTCGGTGACGTCGACCGGGCCGGTCAGCATCAACACCGGCTCGGAGCCGATGTTGGCGAAGGTGCGGATGCGCGCGCGCGGCTTGAGACCCATCGCCTTGCCGGCCTTCTTCGAGCCGAGCAGCACGGCGGCCGCGCCATCGACGATGCCGGACGAGTTGCCGGCGTGGTGGACGTGGTTGACCTCCTCGACCTCCGGATGCTTCTGCACCGCCACCGCGTCGAAGCCGCCCATTTCGCCAGGCATGACGAAGGACGGGTTGAGCGAGGCGAGCGACTGCATGTCGGTCGACGGCCGCATATGCTCGTCATGATCGAGAATGGTGAGACCATTCTGGTCCTTGATCGGGATGACCGAGTTCTTGAAGCGGCCATCAGCCCAGGATCTTGCGGCGCGCTTCTGGCTCTCGACCGCGTAAGCGTCGACGTCGTCGCGCGAGAAGCCGTATTTGGTGGCGATCAGGTCGGCCGAAATGCCTTGCGGCACGAACCAGCCGGGCAGGCCGACCGAAGGATCCATGAACCAGGCGCCACCGGACATGCCCATGCCGACGCGCGACATGGATTCGACGCCGCCGGCGATGACGATTTCATCGGCGCCTTGCGCGATCTTGGCGGCGCCGAAATTGATGGCGTCCAAGCCGGAGGCGCAGAAGCGCGAGATCTGCATGCCGGGTGCCTTGGTGTCGTAGCCGGCCTCGAAGGCGGCGGCGCGTGGAATGACGGAACCCGCCTCGCCGACCGGGTCGACGCAGCCGAAGATGATGTCGTCGACGTTTGCAGTGTCCAGCCCGTTGCGATCGCGCAGGGCCTCGAGCGTCCTGGCGGCGAGCCGTACCGCCGGCACTTCGTGCAGCGATCCGTCCTTCTTGCCCTTGCCGCGCGGCGTGCGCACGGCGTCATAGACATAAGCTTCGGTCATTTTTCATGCTCCCTGGGGTTCGCTGAAAAGCTGCTCAGAGCGAGCGTCCGATCAGCAATTTCATGATCTCGTTGGTGCCGCCATAGATGCGCTGGACGCGAGCGTCGCGGAACATGCGGGCGATCGGATATTCATTCATGTAGCCATAGCCGCCATGCAATTGAAGGCATTCGTCGACGACTTTGCCCTGGAGGTCGGAGAGCCAGTACTTGGCCATCGAAGCGGTCACCGGATCGAGGCCGCCATTGATGTGGCGGGTGACGCATTCATTGTAGAAGACGCGGCCGATGGTGGCCTCGGTCTTCAGCTCCGCCAGTTTGAACTGTGTGTTCTGGAAATCGATGATCGCCTTGCCGAAGGCCTTGCGCTCCTTGACGTAGTCGATGGTCAGCGCCAGCGCCCGCTCGATCATGGCGATCGCCCCGGTGCCGATCTGCAGCCGCTCCTGAGGCAATTGCTGCATCAGCTGGACGAAACCCTGTCCCTCTTCATGGCCGAGCAGATTGGAGGTCGGTACACGCACGTCGTTGAAGAACAGCTCCGACGTGTCGTTGGCCTTCAGCCCGATCTTGTCGAGGTTGCGGCCGCGTTCGAACCCCTCGACCTCGTCGGTCTCGATGACCATCAGCGATGTGCCCTTGGCGCCCTTCTCCGGATCGGTCTTGGTGACGACGATGATGAAGTTCGCCAGCTGGCCGTTGGTGATGAAGGTTTTGGAGCCGTTGATCTTGTACTGGTTGCCGTCTTTCTCGGCACGGGTCTTGACACCCTGCAGGTCGGAACCGGCGCCGGGCTCGGTCATGGCAATGGCGCCGATCAGTTCGCCGGTGGCGAGCCTGGGCAACCATTTCTTCTTCTGCTCTTCCGAGCCGTAATGGAGGATGTAGGGGGCGACGATCGAATTGTGCAGGCCGATGCCGAAACCGTCGACGCCGACATGGCCGATCGCCTCGATGATGGCGCTCTCATGCGCGAAGGTGCCGCCGGAGCCGCCATATTCCTCCGGCATGGACGCGCAGAGCAGGCCGGCGGAACCAGCCTTCAACCAGCTTTCGCGGTCGACCATCTCGTTCTTCTCGAACTCGTCGTAGCGCGGTGCGATCTCCTCCGACATGAAGCGGCTAGCCATGTCGTAGAGCATGCCGACCTCGTCGGCCGCCCAGGCTGGTTTCGGCAAAGAGAGCACTTCGGCGGGATTTGTCGCCACGATTTCCTCCGCGTATCGACAGACAGAAAGGCTAGCGAGACGGAGTTTAGAACGCTTCCGCCGGCAGGGCCATCAGCGTATCGGCACCACTCGAAATACGGGCGAGGTGCGCCGAGGTCTCCGGCATGATCCGCTCCATGAAGAAGCGCGCCGTCACCACCTTGTTATCGTAGAAAGACTGGGAGCCGTTGGCATCAGTCTTGCCCTGTGCCGCCTTGGCCATCTGCGCCCACATGTAGCCCAGCGCGACGAGGCCGAAGAGATGCATGTAGTCAGTCGAGGCCGCACCGGCATTATCGGGCTTGGCCATGCCATTCTGCAGCAGCCACATGGTCGCCGCCTGCAAATCGTTGAGGCCTTTCTTCAACCCCTTGGTGAACGGCGCCATCTTCTCGTCGGCGCGGTTTTCCTCGCAGAACTCGCCGACCTCCTTGAAGAAAGCCTGGATGGCGCGGCCGCCGTTCAAGCCGAGTTTGCGGCCGACGAGGTCGAGCGCTTGAATGCCGTTGGCGCCTTCATAGATCATGGCGATGCGGGCATCGCGCACGAACTGGCTCATGCCATGTTCTTCGATGTAGCCGTGACCGCCGAACACCTGCTGAGCCATGACGGCGTGGTCGAAGCCCTTGTCGGTCAGCACGCCCTTGACCACCGGCGTCATCAGGCCGGTGTAATCGTCGGCCGCCTGGCGATCCTTGTCGTCGGCGGAGCGGTGCGCGATATCGGACTTGATCGCGGTCCACAGCGCCAGCGCGCGGCCGGCCTCGTTGAAAGCCTTCATGGTCATCAGCGAGCGGCGGATGTCGGGATGAACGATGATCGGGTCGGCCTTCTTGTCCGGCGCCTTCGGGCCTGACAGCGAGCGGCCCTGCAACCGGTCCTTGGCATAGGCGGCGGCATTCTGGTAGGCGATCTCCGACAGCGACAGGCCCTGCAGGCCGACGCCGAGGCGGGCCTCGTTCATCATCGTGAACATCGCCTTGAGGCCGCCATTGGCCTCGCCCAGCAGCGTGCCTTCGGCCTCGTCATAATTCATGACGCAGGTCGAGTTGCCGTGGATGCCCATCTTCTCCTCGATCGAGCCGCAGGAGACGGTGTTTCTCGTCCCCGGATTGCCCGATGCGTCGAGCTTCAGCTTGGGCACGATGAACAGCGAAATGCCCTTGACGCCCTCCGGCGCGCCTTCGATGCGGGCCAGCACCAGATGGACGATGTTGTCCGACATGTCGTGCTCGCCGGCCGAGATGAAGATTTTCTGGCCTGAAATCTTGTAGGTGCCATCGCCGTTCGGCACCGCCTTGGTGCGCAGCAGGCCAAGATCGGTGCCGCAATGCGGCTCGGTCAGGTTCATGGTGCCGGTCCAGCTGCCCTCGACCATCCTGGGCAGCCAGGTCGCCTTCTGCTCGTCGGTGCCGTGGGTGATGATGGCGGCGATCGCGCCCTGGGTCAGGCCCGGATACATCATCAGCGACATGTTGGCCGACACCATGTATTCAGCCACCGCCGTGTGCACGGCATAGGGCAGGCCCTGGCCGCCGAACTCGACGGGCGCCGCCAGGCCCATCCAGCCGCCTTCGCGATACTGGTCGAAGGCTTCCTTGAAGCCCCTGGGCGTGGTCACCGAGCCGTCGTCATGGCGCACGCAACCCTCCATGTCGCCGACACGGTTGAGCGGATGCATGACGTTCTCGGCGAGCTTGGCCCCTTCGGCGAGAATTGCCTCCAGCACGTCAGGCGTTGCGTCGGCGAATCCCGGAAGGTTCGAATAGCGCTGATAGCCGAGCACCTCGTTGAGCACGAACAGCGTGTCCTGGACCGGGGCCCTGTAGATCGGCATGCTTTTCCTCCACCATGCGGATTGACCCCGAAATCAAGCCGTGCGCGGCAAGCGGGCCAATGTCGAAGCCGCAATAGCAAATATTGACGTTTGCGTAAACGTCAATATTTGCGCTGCGGCAAGATTTCCGCCACCACGGGCGCAATCGGCCAAGCGTCACGGCAATGCGCAAGCCAGCGCGAAGCACGCAGGCCAGACAGCGAAAAAGCCGCGCGGCATGGCCACGCGGCTTTGTGGTGAAGGGTCCGACAGTATCGGAGGGCGGCTTAGCTCGCGACGCTCGCTTGCGGCGCCGAACGCTCGGCCAGCATCTGACGCACCGCCGACATCGAGCCGCCGAGCTCATTGATGGCGTCGTCGATCAGCGCCCGCTGCTTCTGCAGGCGAGCGAGCTGCTTTTCCGACTTGTCCAGCGCCAGCCGCAACTGCTTGGTGTTGGAACCGGTCGGATCGTAGAGGTCCATCATCTGCTTGACGTCGCGCAACGAGAACCCAACCTTGCGGCCGAGCAGGATCAGCTTCAGCCTCGCCTTGTCGCGGCGCGTATAGAGACGGGTCGAACCGTCGCGCTGGGGGTTGAGCAGGCCCTTGTCTTCATAGAAACGGAGCGTGCGCAGCGTCACGCCGTACTTCTTGGCCATCTCGCCGATGCGGGAGAGATCCTCGCCGGCTTCAACGGTTGCATTATTGGTGTTGGCCGCGGTCTCGCCGGCCGAGATAAGCTTCATGGTCACTGGCTTCCCCGTCTGGTGGCGTCGCGGTCCCGGACCATGCGTCGCCTGACTGGAAGCGGGGGCGTGCTTCCGGCCGTGGTTTCGACAAACAAATCGAAAACAGCGCAGTTGATACGCCATTTACGTTTACGTCAATTCTATACCGGTAGCCGTCTCATGACGCAAGGGCGTTCTGAGAACGGTGCTTTATGCCGCACCGGAAGTCACGTCAGCCAACTTCCTTGCAACTTCTTAAGCTTGGTTAACGCGTTGTTTACCACGTTGGGCGAAATGTGCGCGTGTCGGCTACCCGTGGTTATCCTGTATCGAATTTTCACGGTTTTTCGGAGCGCGGGGAAACCCGGGAAGCTTGTCTTCCACCGTGGCATCGAAGCGCGGTCGCCTCGTTCCGGCAGGGACTTGGGGAGCTGGCCGCAAGCCGGCCAATCTGAAAGACGGACGCACCGATGAACAGCAAGCGGTCCTACCTCGATACACTCAATGCTGGCAGGCAGCGCAAGCCGCAGACCACGCTCGAGCAGCTGAACCGCTCCCTGGAGACGCTGGAACAGCGCCTGGGGCAGACGCGCGAGGACGCGACGGCACGACCCGCGCCTCGCCAATATGGCGCCGAACCGCCTTACCCCGCCTCCGACCCGCGCTATCCCGCTGCGCAGCCGACGGCCCAGCAGCGCTGGTACGAGGATCCGCAGCCGGCACCGCGTGCGCACAACCCGGCGCCCTCCCCTGCACCCTTCGACCAGAATTATCAGGCGATCGCGCGTGACATCGACCGCGTGCGCGGCCAGGAAGACAGCGTCGCCATGGTCGGCAAGATCGCCGGCGAACTGCGCGGCATGCGCGAGGAACTGCGCCACCAGGTGACTTCAGGGCTGCAGCGCGAATTCGACGCGCTGCGCAAGGACATCGACCGCGCCTTCCAGTCGAACGCCAAATCCGGGACATCGGGCAAGGGCAGCGCCGAACTCGGCGTGGAATTCGAGCGGCTCTCCGGCGCCATCAAATCGCTGTCGGAGAAGAGCGACGACAGGAGCGTCAACCTGCTGCGACTAGAACTCGAACAGGTCAAGGCCGCGCTCGACACGCTGGCGCGCGAGGAGAGCGTGCAGAAGGTCGACCGCCGCTGGGACGAGTTCGACCGCCGCTGGACGGCCTTCGAGGACCGCGTCGACGCCGACCAGCGCAAACGCTCCGACGACCCCGCCCTTGCCGCCTTGACCGACCGGCTGGAGCAGATCAGCAACGCCGTCAACAACCTGCCGGAATCGCTGTCCCTGCGCTCACTGGAGGAGAAGGTCCGCACGCTGGCCGGGGCGGTCGACCATTTCGCCAGCCAGCAGGACAATCGCGGCGGCGGCACGCTGGCCATGATCGACGAGCGGCTGGACGAGATTTCCCGCGCCATCGTCGCCTCGACAGTCGCCGCACAGGCGAATTCAGTCGACCACGAATCCTTCGAGCGCATCGAGAAGCGGATCGACTCGCTCGCCCAGCAGATCGAGGAAGTGGCGCAGGACCGTCCCGCAAATGTCGTGATCGACCGGCTGAACACGCTGTCGAGCCGGGTCGACGACCTCGCCGGCCGCGCCAACCTGCCCGAGCAGGCGATGGAACGGCTCGCCAAGCAGATCGCGCTGATCGCCGACAAGATCGATCAGGCGCCGGCCATGCCCGACGCCGACTACATCTTCCACGGGCTGGAGCAGCGCTTCGACGTGCTGTCGGGCATGATGGAGCGGCGCCAGGGCGACGCCATCGAGCAGGGCAACATGCTGTTTCGCGATCTCGAGCGCCGGCTGGACGAGGTTGCCGACCGGCTGGACCAGCGCAGCATGCCGCAGGTCGACAGTGCCGGCATCATGGACGCCATCGACGCTCGCTTCACCGCACTGGCAAAGCGCATGGAGACACGCGCTCCCGATCCCGCCGGCGAGGCGGCGATCCGGGGCCTGGAAAGCCGGCTCGAAGATATTTCAAGCCGGCTGGACGCTTCGGCGGCCCAGGTGGCCGGCATCGATCCGGCGCTGATCCGCAGCCTGGAGGCGCAGGTCGCCGGCCTGTCGGCGCATCTTTCCAAGCCCAGCACGCCGCTGCCGGACTTCGAGGACATCAGCCCACGCCTCGACGAAATCGAAAAAACGCTGGCCGGGACCCGCGATTCCATCCTCGGCGCGGCACGTGAGGCGGCCGAGAACGCGGTGCGCTCGCTGGCCGGAACGAGCACCAATACGGCCGCGGTATCCGGCCTCGCCCAGGATCTGAAGACCCTGGAGACGCTGACGCGGCGTTCCGACGAGCGCAATTCGCGGACCTTCGAGGCCATTCACGACACACTGCTCAAGATCGTCGACAGGCTGGGCTCGCTGGAAACCAGCGACCCGTCCGAGGCGGTAAGGGAGCTCCTGGACGCGGCCTCGATCGAACCCAGTGGCTGGCGTGGCTTGCAGCGGCCCAAGATGGCCGTGAACGCACCATCCATGACCATGGACGAGCTGCCGCTGACTGGCGACATGGCCGATCTGGACGCGCGTGCCGCGGCCATAGTGCGCACCGAGCCCGGCGAGCCCGCACTGCACGTTGGAACGGGCTTGTCTCCCCGGCCGGGCACGCGCTCGCCGGCGGAAGCCGCCGCCGCCGCCGCGATGGCCGCACTCGGTTCCGACACCGCCGCCGGAAAGGACCAGCCGGCAGGCCGCAAGTCGATGTTCGGCGGACTGGCGCGGGCCTTCAAGGGCAAGAAAGCGGCGGATGTTCCGCCGCTGGCCGGCTCGGCGCCGAGCGCCGACATCCCGAGTGTCGATCTCGACGAGCCGCTCGACCCGAAGGTCGCCAACCGCCCGCTGGAGCCGGGCTCCGGCGCGCCTGACCTCAATGCCATCATGAAGCGCGTGCGCGACGAGCGCGGACAACCGGCCAAGCTCGGCGACAGCGACGCGGCGAAATCGGATTTCATCGCCGCCGCCCGGCGCGCGGCGCAGGCGGCCGCGGCCGAGGCCGACGCCCTGAAGCGCCAGTCGACGATGAAAGGCCCGGTCAAGGCGCTCAGGATAGGCGACCTGCTCAAGGCGCGGCGCAAGCCGATCCTGATGGCGGCGGCAGCGATCATGCTGGCGCTTGCCGGCCTGCAGCTCGGCAAGGCGTTCCTTTCGGATCCCGCCCAGGTGGCAAGCAACGACGCATCCCCGATCGTCGCCCCGCAGCCGGTTCAGACGGCATCTCTCGATGCCGCCAGCCAGCCGAAGACCGAAGTTCAGCCGACGGCGATGAACAGTGCGCCGGCCCGTCCGGCCAGGAAGGCCGAACAATCCGCGCCGGCCAGCAAGGACGATATGGCGGCGCGGACCGTCGTGGCCATGCCGTCTGACGCGATGCCGGACACAGCGCCCACGGCCGAGCCCACTTCGCCGGTCACGTCGGCCATGGCTTCCGGCCCGAGCGCCCCCGACGCGATGGCTTCGGCCGCGCCGGTTACTCCGATGACCGCTGCCCCGGCCATGACGGATCCGGCACCAGCCGCCGGCGCTACGCAGGCGACGGATGCCGATCTCCAAGCGGCCCCTGCCGCGCCAGTGGCGACCGAGGCGACGACCAACGACACGACTGGCGCCGTTGCGCCCATGGACAAGCCGGCGGCGACAGCCGCGATCAAGTTCGACATTCCGGCCGATGCCGGCCCGGTCGCCTTGCGTGACGCCGCCGCCGGTGGCGACGCCAAGGCGCTGTTCGAGGTCGGCTCGCGCTACGCCGAGACGCGCGGCGTCAAGGAAGACATGCCGGCTGCCGCCAAATGGTACGAGAAATCGGCGGAACTCGGCTTCGCGCCGGCTGAATACCGCATCGGCAATTTCTACGAGAAGGGCATCGGCGTCGCGCGCGACATCAAGAAGTCGAAGACCTGGTACCAGCTCGCCGCCGCGCAGGGCAACGCCAGCGCCATGCACAATCTGGCGGTGCTGTTCGCCATGGCCGCCGACGGCGCAACCGACAATGAATCGGCCGCGCATTGGTTCCAGGCGGCCGCCGACCTCGGCGTCAAGGACAGCCAGTTCAATCTTGGCATCCTCGCCGCCAAGGGCGTCGGCATGAAGCAGAACCTGGAGGAATCCTACAAATGGTTCGCGCTCGTCGCCAAGACCGGCGACAAGGATGCCGCGGCCAAGCGCGACGAGATCGCCAACGCGCTGCGGCCCGAGCAGCTCGAGCGCGCGCGCGCGGCGACCGAATTGTGGAAGGCCAAGCCGCTCAACGCGGCGGCCAATTCGGTGGACATTCCCGAATCCTGGCAGGAAGGCACGCCGCAGACGACGGCCGGCATCGACATGAAGAAGGCGGTCAAGAACATCCAGCTCATCCTCAACAAGAACGGCTATGACGCCGGGGGCGCCGACGGCGTGATGGGCGGGAAGACCAAGAACGCGATCATCGCTTTCCAGACCGACAACAAGCTGCCAGCGACGGGCGCGGTCGACGAGAAGCTGGTCAAGGCATTGCTGGCGCGCAAATAACGGCAGAAGCGTCGTTTCCACGACGCCCTTGCCTTACATTTGCCTGTTAACTGATTGAGTTGTTTTTTGTTTCGGCGCGGTGACGGGGTTTGGTCCCGCTGCCGCGTCGGCGCAAGAGAAAATTGGCTTTTCGATGCGATAGTGCCCGCAGCGGCTTTATTCGCCGACAGGCAAACTGATCGAGACAGACGGGTGGGCATCTATCTCCCGATCGCGGAAATTTCCGTCAACGTCTTCGTGCTGCTGGCCATGGGCGCCGCGGTGGGCTTCCTGTCGGGCATGTTCGGGGTGGGCGGCGGCTTCCTGATCACGCCGCTCTTGATCTTCTACAACATCCCGCCGGCGATCGCGGTCGCCACCGGCGCCAACCAGGTTATTGCTTCTTCCGTCTCCGGCGTGTTGTCGCACATGAAGCGAGGGACGCTCGACTTCAAGCTCGGCAGCGTGCTTCTGGCCGGCGGCGTCGTCGGCTCAACCGGCGGCATCTATGTGTTCGGCTTCCTGCGCAGGCTCGGCCAGCTCGACCTGTTCATCTCGCTGCTCTACGTCGTGCTGCTCGGCACCGTCGGCGGGCTGATGCTGGTCGAGAGCATCAACGCCCTGCGCGCCACGCGCAGCGGCGCGGCACCGGTGCTGAAGAAATCCGGCCAGCACAACTGGATCCACCGCCTGCCGCTGAAGATGCGCTTCCGCGCGTCGAAACTGTTCGTCAGCGTCATTCCGGTGCTCGGGCTTGGTGCCGGCATCGGCTTCCTGTCGTCGATCATGGGTGTCGGCGGCGGCTTCATCATGGTGCCGGCGCTGATCTATCTCTTGAAAGTGCCGACCAATGTCGTCATCGGCACCTCGCTGTTCCAGATCATCTTCACCTCCGCCTATACGACGCTGGTTCACGCCACCACAAACCAGACCGTCGATGTGATGCTGGCATTCCTGTTAATGGCCGGCGGCGTGGCTGGGGCGCAATATGGCGCCAAGGCCGGCCAGCGGCTGCGCGGCGAGCAATTGAGGGCGCTCCTGGCGCTGCTGGTGCTGGCGGTGGCGATCCGGCTTGCCACCGATCTGTTCGTCACGCCGCCAAACCTTTATTCGCTGTCCGGCCTGGGCCTCAACTGATGAATGGCCTGAAAGCGCTCGCAGCCGTCGCTCTCCTGTCCCTGATCGCCGCCGCGCCGGCGAAGGCGCAGACGCCGCTGACGGAAGGCATCCAGATCGGCCTTTCCACCGACGCGGTGTCGATCACCGCCGGTTTTTCCGGCGCCGACCTGACCATCTTCGGTTCGCTGGAAAATCCCGACCCGCTGGTCGCACGCCAGGGCCGTTACGACGTCATCGTCGTGCTCGAAGGGCCGCCGAAACCGGTGGTCG
The DNA here is from genome assembly GCF_020164885.1 of Mesorhizobium sp. CO1-1-7. NCBI lineage: Bacteria > Pseudomonadati > Pseudomonadota > Alphaproteobacteria > Hyphomicrobiales > Phyllobacteriaceae > Mesorhizobium > Mesorhizobium sp. CO1-1-7. Next base: position 330,390 of record NZ_JAIUHA010000001.1, read on the forward strand.
TGCGCCGCAAGGACCGGGTGCTGGGCGTCTGGGTCAATTTGGATTCCGAGACCTTCGAGAACGTGCCGGTGTCCTATTCGGTCGCGACGACGCGGCCGCTGCAGGACATCACCGAACCCAACAGCTACAAGCAGCTGTCGCTCGGCGCCTCCAACCTCTATATGCAGCCCGCCGAAGCCGGTGACAGCCCGGCGACGATCGAGGAATTCACGGCCGCGTTGCGCGAACGCAAGGCCGCCGCCGGCCTCTACAGCGAGAATGTCGGGGGCGTGCAATTCCTGTCGCAGAACCTGTTTCGCGCTACCGTCAGGCTGGCGCCTGATGTCTCGGTCGGCACGCACAAAGCACGCGCATTCCTGTTCAAGAGCGGCCTATTCGTCAAGGAGAGTTCGGCGCAGCTCGAAATCCGCAAATCGGGCTTCGAACAATCGATCTTCCGCGTTGCCCACGACTATTCGTTCCTCTACGGCGTGTTCGCCGTATCGCTGGCCATGGTGACGGGCTGGCTCGGCCGGCTGGTGTTCCGCAAGGATTGATGCCGCGGGAAAAGAGGGTTCCCCTTTTCGCCGCCATGCGATAAACCGCCGCCTCCCAACCCAGGGGCAAACAAGCACATACCGTTCGCCAGGAGCGGTCCGGCATCCCGATGACAGCGGCGACGCGTCGCCGCTGTTTTGCCGCCATGAAACAATGACAGGAGGCTGCGATGCATCAGGCATTCGGCGGCATCGACTTCGGCACGTCCAATTCCACGGTGGGCGTCATCCGCAACGGCAAGGCGCGGCTGGTCCCGCTGGAGGGCGGGCAGCCCACTTTGCCAAGTGCCGTGTTCTTCAATTTCGAGGACGGCCATACTTATTTCGGCCGCCGCGCGATCGGCGACTATACCGACAGCATCGAAGGCCGCCTGATGCGCTCGTTGAAGAGCGTGCTCGGCAGTTCGCTCGCCCACGAGAAGACGCGGATCAAGGCACGCCAGATCGGCTTCATCGACATTATCGGCCTGTTCATCGGTCATCTGAGGACGCGGCTGGAAGAGGACGGCGGCGGCGTGGTGGAGAGCGTGGTGCTCGGCCGCCCGGTGCAGTTCGTCGATGACGACGCGCAAGCCGACGCGGAGGCGCAAGGCGAACTCGAGAAGGCTGCCCGTGCCCAAGGCTTCAAGCACATCGCTTTCCAGTTCGAACCGATCGCGGCGGCGCTCGATTACGAGCAGAAAGTGACACGCGAGGAACTGGCGCTGATCATCGACATGGGCGGTGGCACGTCCGACTTCTCCATCGTGCGGGTCTCGCCGGAGCGCGCGCGATCGACCGATCGCAAGGACGACATCCTGGCCAGCCGCGGCATCCATATCGGCGGCACTGATTTCGACCGTCTGCTGAGCATCGCCCATGTCATGCCGCAGCTCGGCTACCTCTCCGCGACCAAGGACGGCAAGCGCAATCTGCCGGCCAGCTACTTCATCGATCTCGCCACATGGCAGCGCATCAATCTGGTCTACACCGCCAAGGCGATGACGCATCTGCGCCAGATCCGCTACGAGGCCGCGCGCGCCGACCTGGTCGACCGCTTCATCCATATCGTCGAGCACCGCTACGGGCACGCGCTGGCGGCGCTGGTCGAGAAGGCCAAGATAGAGCTGACCGACATGTCATCGGCGGACGTGGCGGTGACGCTGCCGGGCGCGGCGTTCGCCGCCGGGATCACACGCGACGGGCTGGAGGCGACGATCGCTCGGGACATCGAGCGGGTTACCGAAACGGTGGCACAGACCATCCGCGACGCCGGGGTCAAGCCCTCCGACATCACCGCGGTGTTCCTGACCGGCGGATCGACGGCGATCCCGCTGGCAAGGCGGGAAATCCTGTCGCTGGTGCCGCGGGCTTCCGTCATAGAAGGCGATATGTTCGGATCGGTCGGGCTCGGCCTGGCGCTCGATGCGCAGCGGAAGTTCGGCTGAACCTACCCCAACGTAGACCCGTTCGCCTCCGCGGCCAGATGCGCCTTCAGCGCCATCTGGGCCAGGCTTGCCTGACGGTCGCGATGGGTGATCATGGCGAAGTCGCGCTTCGGCAATTCGATCGGCACGGCTCTCAGGCTCCCTTCGGCGACCGCGCGCCCGACGACCAGCTCTGAAATGATGGTCGCGCCGGCTCCCGCCTCGACAGCCTGGCGAACCGCCTCGTTGCTGGGCAGCACCAGGAATATCCTGAGGTCGGCAAGCGAAATCCCCTCGCGGCGCGCCAGGTCCTCCAGCACCTCGCGCGTGCCGGAGCCGCCCTCGCGGATTATCCAGCGCAGGCCGGTGATGTCAGGGCGGCCCGGCGCGGTTTCGGCGATCTCTGGATGGGAGCTGGCAACGACCAGCATCAACCGGTCGGTATCGACCTTGACGCGGCGCAATAAGTCGGACTCGGTGCGCCCTTCGACCAGGCCGAGATCGGCGGTTCCATCCAGCACGCTGGCCTCGACCTGCCTTGTGTTGCCGATGGTGACGCTCAGCCTGACGGCCGGATAGGCCTCGTGGAAAGAGGCCAGCCGGCGCGGCAGCCAGTAGCTGGCGATGGTCAGGCTGGCGGCGATGGAGAGGCTGCCGGCGACCGTCTGCGAAACATGTTCCAGGACATTGCGCGCGGCGGCGGCCCGCTCCAGCACGGCCTTGGCCTCCGGCAGGAACCGATGGCCGGTCTGAGCCAGCTCGATGTTGCGGCCGACGCGGTTGAACAGATGGACACCATGCTGCTCTTCCAGAGCGCGAATGGCCGCCGACGCGGCCGACTGGGAAATGCCCAGGAGCTCCGCCGCCTTGGTCATGTGGCCGCGCTCTGCGACGGCGACGAAAATGCGCAACTGATCCAGGGTCATGCCTGTATTAAGAACCAATATCGATCGAATTTACAAGAACAACTGATTAGACGGATCGATAGCTTTATTCTACTTTTTCGTCGGAAGTTAGAAAAAATTAGCCTGCAGGTCGCAAAGAGCAAAATGATCGGGCGGTTCAGGTCCCTGCTTGCGCATTGGAGCCGCGGTATAAGGCGACGGCTGGCCGGTGATCGCTACCATCCCGAAGAACATTATATGCGCGGCCCCGGGCCGAAGACGCGGGCCAAATCCCCTGGCCGCGCGAGCACCACGGGATCATGATGCAAGGACCGCCGCGCGGCGCCAATTCAGCCCCCTCGCAACGCCCGCTTGCCGACACGCGGGCGCCCGATGAAGGCGACGGTGTCGACACCTCGCCTGATGTTTCCGACAGCATCGCCAAGACGACCTGCTACATGTGCGCCTGCCGCTGCGGCATCGACGTGCACATCAAGGACGGCAAGGTCCGCTACATCAACGGCAACAAGGATCATCCGGTCAATCGCGGCGTGATCTGCGGCAAGGGCAGCTCCGGCATCATGCAGCACTACAGCCCGGCCAGGCTGAAGAAGCCATTGCTGCGCACCGGGCCGCGCGGCTCGGGTGAGTTCCGCGAGATCGAGTGGGAGGAGGCCTTCTCGATCGCCACCGAGCGGCTGTCGAATATCCGCCGGACCGATCCTAAAAAACTCGCCTTCTTTACCGGGCGCGACCAGTCGCAGTCCTTGACGGGCTGGTGGGCGAGCCAGTTCGGCACGCCGAACTTCGCCGCCCATGGCGGCTTCTGTTCGGTGAACATGGCGGCGGGCGGGCTCTACACGATCGGCGGCTCGTTCTGGGAGTTCGGCGAGCCCGATTGGGACAACACGAAATACTTCATGCTGTTCGGCGTTGCCGAGGACCATGATTCCAATCCGATCAAGATCGGACTGGGCAAGCTCAAGGCGCGCGGCGCCAAGGTGGTGTCGATCAATCCATGCCGGACCGGCTACAATGCGATCGCCGACGACTGGATCGGCATCCGGCCCGGCACCGACGGCCTGTTCGTGTTCGCGCTGATCCACGAACTCTTGAAAGCCGGCCGCGTCGATCTCGATTATCTGCTCCGCTACACCAACGCGCATGTCCTGGTTATCCAGGAGCCGGGCGCGGCCGATGACGGGCTGTTCATGCGCGACAGCGACGGCAATCCGCTGGCATGGGACAGAGTGGCGAAGCGCCCGGTGAACGCCACCGATGCCGACACCAAACCGGCACTGACCGGCAGCGTCACGGTCGACGGGCGCAGGTGCCTTCCCGTGTTCCAGCTGATTGCAGACCGCTACATGGACGTCAGCTATTCTCCCGATGCGGTCGCGGAGCGTTGCGGCATCTCCGCCGGAACGATCCGCCGGATCGCCGCCGAACTGGCCCATGTCGCCTTCGAGCAGGCGATCGAACTGCCGGTCGCATGGACCGACTGGGCCGGACGGCGGCACGAGACGATCACGGGACGGCCGGTTTCGATGCATGCGATGCGCGGCATCTCGGCCCATTCCAACGGCTTTCACACCTGTCGCGCCATCCACCTGCTGCAGGTTCTGCTGGGCACGGTGGACGTGCCGGGCGGCTTCCGCTTCAAGCCGCCCTATCCCAGGTCGGCGCCGCCCGGCCCGAAGCCCTGCGGCAAGGATGTCAGGCCGATGACGCCGCTCGACGGCATGCCGCTCGGTTTCGTCTGTGGACCCGACGATCTGCTGGTCGACGAAGCGGGCACGCCGCTGCGCATCGACAAGGCCTATTCCTGGGATTCGCCGCTTGCGGCGCATGGGCTGATGCACACAGTCATCCGCAACGCCTGGGCCGGCGATCCCTACCCGATCGACACGCTGATGATGTACATGTCGAACATGGCCTGGAATTCCTCGATGAACACCGTCGAGACCATGGCCATGCTCACCGACCATGACGAAGCGGGCAACTACAAGATCCCCTTCATCATCTATTCCGATGCCTACTACTCCGAGACCGTGCCGTTCGCGGACCTGGTCCTGCCCGACACCACCTATCTAGAGCGTCATGACTGCATCAGCCTGCTCGACCGGCCGATCAGCCATGCCGACGGGCCGGGCGACGCCATTCGCCATCCGGTCGTCGAGCCCGACCGCGACGTCAGGCCCTTCCAGTCGGTGCTGATCGACCTCGGCGCGCGGCTTGGCCTGCCCGGCTTCGTCGATGACGAAAGCTCGCCGAAGTACCGCGACTATGCCGACTATATCGTCAATCATGAACGCACGCCCGGCATCGGCCCGCTCGCAGGCTGGCGCGGCAAGGACGAAAACTCGATCGGCAAGGGCGACGTCAATCCCAACCAGTTGCAACGCTACATCGACAATGGCGGGTTCTGGCACCACGATTTCACCGAGGACCAGCGCTACTACAAGATGGCCAACCGCTCCTATCTCGACTTCGCGGTGCAACTGGGCTTCATCCCCAAGGCCGAGCCGATCGTCTTCCAGCTCTATTCCGAACCGATGCAGCGTTTTCGGCTGGCCGCGCGTGGCCATGGCCGGGTGGTGCCGCCCGAAAGCGAACGCAAGCGCGTCGAGACCTACATGGACCCGCTGCCGTTCTGGTACATGCCGTTCGAGGAAGCGTCCGTCGACCAGGAAGAATACCCGCTGCACGCGCTGACGCAGCGGCCCATGCACATGTACCATTCCTGGGGTTCGCAAAATGCGTGGTTGCGGCAGATCACCAGCCAGAACCGGCTGTTCGTGCATCAGCAAACCGCCGCCGGGCTCGGCCTTGGCGACGACGACTGGGTGTGGGTCGAGAGCATCAACGGCAGGGTCAAGGGGCAGATCAAGCTGGTCGAAGGGGTCAACGAAAGCACGGTGTGGACCTGGAACGGGATCGGCAAGCGACGCGGCAGTTGGGGGCTGAAAGACGATGCCGCCGAAAGCAATCGCGGCTTCCTGCTCAACCACATCATCGGAGACCAGACCTTGGCCGACGCGCAGGGCAAGCGTTATTCGAATTCCGATCCGGTCACGGGACAGGCGGCGTGGTTCGATCTGCGCGTGCGCATCGTCAAATGCGCGGCGGAGGAGGCCGGCTTCACCGAACCGCAATTCGAGCGTTTTCAACAGCCGCCGCATTTCGGACCCTCGCCCGACAAGCTCACTTTCGGCGCCGGGTTTCGGCAGGCAAGAGAGGCAACCGAATGACCTGTCTTCCAAGTCCAGGCGGCAAGAAGCTTGGCCTCGTCATCGACCTCGACACCTGTGTCGGCTGCCAGGCCTGCGTCACCGCTTGCAAGGAATGGAACACCGGCGGCCACATGGCGCCGCTGACCGACATCGACCCCTATGGCGGCCATGTCGACGGGGTCTGGTTCAACCGCGTGCACAGTTACGAGCACATCACCGAGATGGGTGGGCGCACGGTCAACTTCCCGCGCTCCTGCCTGCATTGCGAGACGCCGGCCTGCGTCACCGTCTGCCCGACCGGCGCCTCCTACAAGCGCGCGTCGGACGGCATCGTGCTGATCGACGAGGACAAGTGCATCGGCTGCAAATTGTGCAGCTGGGCCTGCCCTTACGGCGCGCGCGAATTCGATGGCGATGTCGGGGTGATGAAGAAATGCACGCTCTGCGTCGACCGCATCTATAACGACAACCTGGCCGAGGGGGACCGCGTGCCGGCCTGCGTCGCCGCCTGCCCGACCAGCGCCCGGCATTTCGGCGACCTCGGCGATCCCCAATCCCCCGTTTCGCAACTGGTGGCGGACCGCGGCGGTGTCGACCTGATGCCCGAACTCGGCTATCGCCCGACCAACAAATACCTGCCGCCGCGCGCTCACACGCAACGCGCCGCATCGGTGACCGCTCCCGCGCTGGAGCCGCTACGGGCCGAGGGCGGTTTCCTTGGCTGGGTCGACCGCATGCTTTCGAGCTGACCATCCATGAATCCAGCTTTTTCGGTCGTCTTCTTCACCACCGCCACGGGTGCCGGCTATGGGCTGCTCGCGCTGCTCGGCGTGCTCGGCCCGCTCGGCTTCGTCGCGCCCGATTTCTGGCCGGGCTTCGTCGGCATGGGGCTGGCGCTCGGCCTGATCGCCGCCGGCCTGTTGTCATCGACCGGCCATCTCGGCAGGCCCGAACGTGCCTGGCGGGCGTTCTCGCAATGGCGCAGTTCATGGCTGGCGCGCGAAGGCGTTGCCTCGGTCGCCACCTTCGTCCCGGCGGGACTGTTCGGCATCGGCTGGGTCCTTCTTGGCCGGGTCGATGGATGGGTCGCTGCTGCCGGACTTCTTGCCGCGATTGGCGCCATCGTCACCGTCTGCATGACCGGCATGATCTATGCCTCGCTGAAACCCATCGCCCAGTGGCACAGCCCCTACACCTTGCCTGGCTATCTCATCTACTCGGCGATGGGCGGCTGCGTGCTTCTGAATGCCCTGCTGCAAGCATTTTCTCTCGGCTCGAAAATGCTTCTGGCGGCTTCCGCGCTGCTCACTTTGCTTGGCTGGGGCTGGAAGCTGGCGACCTGGCGCCACAACGACCGGCTTGAAATCCCGACCAATGCCAACACCGCGACGGGGCTGACCGGTGGCACGGTGCAGTCGCTGGAGTGGCCGCATACGGAAGAAAACTACCTGCTCAAGGAAATGGGCTTTCGCATCGCGCGCAAGCACAGCGCAAAGCTGCGCCGGATCACGCAGGCGCTGGCCTTCGGTTTGCCCATCCTGTTGCTGCTTGCCGCCTTCGCCTTGCCGTGGCCGCTCGCGGCGGCGCTATCGGCGCTGGCCGCGATCGCCCAGTTTGCCGGCATGCTGGTCGAACGCTGGCTGTTCTTCGCCGAAGCGAAGCACACGGTCATGCTCTATTATGGGCGATAGATCTCAGCCTGGCCGCAGCATCGAGTGCGAGATGGCGAAGATGCGCTCGGTGCCGAGCATGTAGGCCATCAGCGACTCCAGGCGAAACAGCCCGGCATAGGCGCGGTCGAGCACGTTGAGCGAACCGGTATAGGCGCCGAAAGCCGGCATGATCATGCGGCCGCCATCGCCGGCAAAGCAGCGCCTGCGCACCGAGCGGCCTTGTTGCACGATGCGCGCGCAGGGGTGCAGATGACCAGATATTTCGCCCTCGACCCTCACCTTCGATGGCTCATGCCTGAACAGCAGCGAGCCTATGGCCAGTTCCCGCACGGTCTCGCCAGGCAGATCCGCCGGCGCTTCCGGGTCGTGATTGCCGGCGACCCAGAACCAGTCACGGCCTGCCATCTGCGCTTCCAGCCGTTCGCGAAAGCTCGAATGCATGCGCGCGGCGCCGCCGCCGTCGTGGAAGGAGTCCCCCAGGCTGATGACGATCGACGGCTGGTAGTCCGATATGACCGCCTGCAGCCTGAGCAGGGTCGCGCCAGTATCGTAGGGCGGGATGAGCGTGCCGCGCCGTGCCAGGGACGACCCCTTCTCCAGATGCAAGTCCGAAACTGTCAGCAGCTTGAGCTCGGGGAAATACAGCACGCCGCGCGGATCGCAGACCGCGCGCTCGTCCGCGATGCCGACGAGATCGGCCTCGGCGATCAGCGATGCGCGCGCCAGCGAAAAATTCATTCATCGACCATCCCGGGCCCCATCGCCTCTTCGACCAGTGTCGCCGCATCCATAAGCAGAGTTTCATCGGCCTCGCCGTTCACCGGCATCTTGCCGATCTCGAGCATGATCGGCACGGCAAGCGGCGATATCTGTTCGAGCGCCTTATGCATGATTCGACCCTGGATGCGCGAGAGCATGTCCGCAAGTCTGCTGACATCGAGCAGGCCGGTCGCCGCATCGGCACGCGTCGCCTGAAGCAGGATGTGGTCCGGCTCATGGCTGCGCAGCACATCGTAAATCAGGTCGGTCGACACGGTGACCTGCCGGCCGCTCTTCTCCTGGCCGGGGTGGCGTTTTTCGATCAGGCCCGAGATCAGCGCGCAATTGCGGAAAGTGCGCTTGAGAAGCCAGCTGTCGGCCAGCCAGGCTTCGAGATCGTCGCCCAGCATGTCCTGATCGAACAGCGCGCTCAGTGAAGGTTTCCTGGCTTTGAACATCGCGCCCATGTCGCCCAGCGACCATATGGCCAAGGCATAATCAGTGGCGACAAAGCCGAGCGGCCTGACGCCCGCCCTGTCTAGGCGACGGGTGAGCAACATGCCAAGCGTCTGGTGCGCCAGCCTGCCCTCAAAGGGATAGGCGACCAGATAATGGCGATTGCCACGCGGAAAGGTCTCGATCAGCAGATCGTCGCGCTTGGGCAGCATGGATTTGTCCGACTGGAACCGCAGCCAGTCGGCCACCTGCTCCGGCAGCTTCTTCCAGCGCTGCGGATCGTCCAGCATGATGCGGACCTGCTCTGCGAGGTAGGTCGAGAGCGGGAACTTGCCGCCGCCATAATATGGCACCTTGGCGTCGCTGCCGGGCGCGTTCGACACGAAGCACTCATTCTCGCGGATGCCCTCGAAACGCAGCACCTTGCCGGCGAACATGAAAGTATCGCCATGCGTCAACGTTTCGAGGAAGGCCTCCTCGATCTTGCCGAGCACGCGGCCACCGTGCGACGCCGCGCCTTTGCTGCCGGCCTTGACGTAACGCACGTTGAGGGCGGGCACCTCGATGATGGTGCCGACATTGAGCCTGTATTGCTGGGCGACGCGCAGATTGGAGACGCGCCACAGCCCGTCCTTGTTAAGGCGGATGCGGGCATAGCGCTCATAGTTCTTCAGTGCATAGCCACCGGTGGCTACGAAACCGACGACACGGTCGAAGGTCGGCCGATCGAGGCCGGCATAGGGTGCCGCCGTTCGTACCTCCTCGTATAGGTCATCGGCGCGGAACGGTGCGCCGCAGGCGCAGCCGAGCACATGCTGGGCCAGCACGTCGAGCCCGCCATTGACCAGTGGCGGCGTATCCTGCGCGCCGAGATAATTGGCGTCGAGTGCGGCCCGGCACTCCAGCACCTCGAAACGGTTGGCGGGGATCAAAATCGCCTTGGACGGCTCATCCATGCGGTGATTGGCACGGCCGATGCGCTGTGCCAACCGGCTGGCGCCCTTCGGAGCACCGACATGCACGACCAGATCGACATCGCCCCAGTCGATGCCGAGATCGAGCGTCGACGTGGCGACGATGGCGCGTAGCGCGTTCTCGCCCATTGCCTTCTCGACGCGCCGGCGCTGGGCGACGTCGAGCGAGCCATGATGCAAGGCGATCGGCAAGGTGTCCTCGTTGACGCGCCACAACTCCTGGAACAGCAGCTCCGCCTGGCTGCGTGTGTTGACGAAAAGCAAGGTCGTCTTGTGGCGCTTGATCTCGCGGTAGATTTCCGGCGTGGCGTAGCGCGCCGAGTGCCCTGCCCACGGCACGCGCTCCTCGGAATCGAGGATCGAGATTTCGGGCTTGGCACCACCCGTCACAGTGATCAATTCCGCCATGTCACCCGGTGGGTTCTGGCTGACCAGCCAGCGCCGCAATTCGTCCGGCTCGGCCACCGTCGCCGACAGGCCGATCGTCTGCAGGCTTGGGACAAAGCTGCGCAACCGCGCGAGGCCGAGCGCCAAAAGATGGCCGCGTTTCGACGTCACCAGCGAATGCAATTCGTCGAGCACGACATAGCGCAGATCCTCGAAGAAACGCCTGGCGTCGGAAGCCGCGATCAGCAGCGCAAGCTGCTCGGGCGTCGTCAAAAGAATGTCCGGCGGCACCAGCTTCTGGCGCTGGCGCTTGTGGGCGGGGGTGTCGCCGGTGCGCGTTTCGATGGTGACGGGCAGGCCGATCTCCTCGACCGGCTTCCCGAGATTGCGCTCGATGTCGACGGCCAGTGCCTTAAGCGGCGAGATGTACAGCGTGTGAATCCCGCGCCGCGCCTGGCCTGGTTTTCGCCTTGGCCTGACGGCCAGTTCGGTCAGCGACGGCAGGAAGCCGGCCAGCGTCTTGCCAGCGCCGGTCGGTGCGATCAGCAGCACCGATTGCCCCGCCTGGGCCTTCGCCAGGAGCTCGATCTGATGAGCGCGCGGCGACCAGCCTTTCTCGCCGAACCATTTTAGGAATGGCTCGGGCAAGACGACTGCGGCATTCTGGTCGGCGAGGCGGGGCTCAACTGTCACGCGCCAGAGGTAGCGCGGCGACAGTCAATCGCCAAGCAGATTCGGAACAAAAGGGGATCGAAAAAGCGTTACGGGCGCCGGAACCCTGTAGGCCCGCCATAGAGATAGCCGATGCGGGCGATTGCTTCCTTCAGCCCTTCGCGCGACACAAGCATGGTGTGGCCGTTGGCGTGGATCATGGTTTCGGCGTCGGTCATGATGGCGACATGCCCTTTCCAGAACACCAGGTCACCACGTCGCAGCCCCGAAAAATCAGGGCCCGCATCGAGGGGCTCGCCGATCGAGGCGGCCTGCATGTCGGAATCGCGCAGCACATTCCTGCCCGCCATGCGCATCGCCAGTTGCACCAGGCCGGAGCAGTCGATGCCGAAGCCGGAAACACCGCCCCATAGATAGGGCGTGCCGAGAAATGTCTCGGCCACAGACACATAGTCGCCGGCCACTTCGCCGATTGGCTGCAGATGGCCAGCGATCACGGCTTTACCGGAGGGCAGCAGCGCATAGTGCGTGCCCCGTGTTTCAGCGGCACCCGTAACGGCTACGGTCGATCCCATGGACAATTGCCCGGCAATCGGAAAGCGCAGGTCCGGACCGGGATAGAGAAACGTGCGTGGCACCGAAACGATATGAGTGGACGCATGGTCGCGCCCGCCCAGCATGGCATCGGCGACATAGCCGACATAGCCATCGCGTTCGCCCTGGACCCAGGCCCAGCCTTCAGTTTGCTCGAAGACGAGGACATCGTCGCCGAACAGGAACTGCGTGTTGGTGCCGGCATCCGGGCGTGGCGCCTTGCGCACTTCGGCAACGGATGCGGAAATCCGCGCCGGCCGGCCGGCGACGAAACGCTCCGCCGTGACCTCGCCTATCAGGCGCGAATCGGCAAGGTCGGAGCGGAAAGCGTGCAGGCGGGCGTCGTGGGCGGTCAAATCGGCAATCCAGTTAGTTAGACAGAGCACTTGTCAGATCGGCAGTTCGTGGGCCTTGGCGATGATACCATCTCCGAAACGCTCGACAAAGAGCGCGCCTTCGACGGTGCGCTTGATCAGGACGTTGCGCTTGTCGAGCTCGTCGCGATGGCGCGACACCAGTTTCAGCGCGCCCATCGTGTCGAGCGCGCGCGTGATAACCGGCTTGGTGACGTTGAGGCGGGCGGCGAGCCCGCGCACGGTGTGCGGCGGCGGATCGAGGTAGATGGTGAACAGGATCGCCGTCTGGCGCATGGTGAGATCAGGCGCGTCCTCGCGCACCTGCGACAGCATCACTTGCTGCCACAGTCGCAGGGCCTGGCTCGGGCGCATCGCAATCGACATCGCGCCAGCATGACGGCAAATTGTTTCGGTTCCGTTTCAGTTTCCAGCAATTTGCCGGCTCTGCTTGCGGGCCGTCCCTTCAGCCAAAGCGTGTCGAAATGACCCGCTCCAGCGCCCGGATGCCTTGCGCTTCACCACCAGCGGGGCCGTGGGGGCGATCGGTGGGGTTCCAGGCGAAGATGTCGAAATGCGCCCAGATTGCCGTCTTCTCGACGAAGCGCCTGAGGAACAGCGCCGCGGTGATCGAACCGGCGAAACCATCTGATGTGACGTTGTTGATGTCGGCTATCTTCGACGACAGTTTCGCGTCGTAAGGCCGCCATAGCGGCATGCGCCACAGCGGATCCTCGACCGCCAGCGCCGCCGCCGCCAGCTCCGAGGCAAGCGCCTCGTCATCGGTGTAGAAGGGCGGCAGGTCGGGGCCAAGCGCGACGCGGGCGGCGCCGGTCAGCGTCGCCATGTCGATGAGAAGCTGCGGCTCCTCGTCGTCGGCCAGCGCCAGCGCGTCGCCCAGCACCAGCCTACCCTCGGCGTCCGTGTTGCCGATCTCGACCGTGATGCCCTTGCGGCTCGCCAGCACGTCGCCCGGGCGGAAAGCGTTGCCGGCGATCGAATTCTCGACCGCGGGGATCAGCACGCGCAGCCGCACCTTGAGCCCGGCGGCCATGATCATCGAGGCCAGGCCCAGCACATTGGCGGCGCCACCCATGTCCTTCTTCATCAACAGCATGCCCGATGACGGCTTGATGTCGAGGCCGCCCGTGTCGAAGCAGACGCCCTTGCCGACCAGCGTCACCTTCGGCGCGCCCTGCCGCCCCCATGTCAGGTCGATCAGACGCGGGGCATCGGACGAAGCGCGGCCGACGGCATGGATCATCGGGAAGTTCTGTGCGAGCAGGTCGTCGCCCTTGATGACCGAGACTTCGGCCTTGTGAGCCCCAGCCAGGATCCGCACCGCCTTCTCCAGATCGTCCGGCCCCATATCGTTGGTCGGTGTGTTGACCAGGTCGCGCGTCAGGAAAACACCATCGACGACGCGGCGAACGCGCTGCGCATCGACGCCGGCCGGCAGCTCGAAGCGCAGCGCCTTGCCCGGTTTCTTGCCGTAGCGGGCAAAGACATAACCGCCGAGCACGATTGCAAGAGCCGCCAATTCCGGCTCCGCGGGCATGGAGGCAAAATGCCAATCGCCCTCCGGCAAGGTTTTCGCCAGCGCACCGACGGCAAGCGCGCCCTCGCCCTCACCGAGGCCGAACATGGCGCCGCCAAGCGCTCCGTTCTCGCCTGGCAGGACCAGCGTCCTGCCAGCCTCGCCGGAAAAGCCGTTTGCCTTGGCCCATGCGACAATAGACGGCGACAGACCGGCTGCCTCCAGTCTGTCCCTGGCGACCAGATGGATTGGCAGCGGGTTCTTCGGCTTGCTCTCGACCAGTTCAACGGACATCAGATGTTTCTCCTGCCGAGTTTGCGAGTCGGCGCGTCTTAACCCTCCGTTAGGGTTAACAGAATATTTCTGCTGGAGGGAAGATGGCCACGCAATGGCCACGCATGAATGGAGGCCCAGGTGCCGATGCCGACCAACCGCACGATAGACATCCGGGGAAAACGGCTCATTACCACGGCATTCATGCTAGCGCTCGCGGCGGGCGTTGCCGGTTGCGCGACCGACAAACTCACCACAGGCTCGATCGGACGCACCAGCGGCAAGCCGCTGGAAACGATGTCGGCGGGAGAATTGCACAACGCCACGGCCGCACTTGGCCAATCCTACGCGAGGAACCCCAACGACAAGCGGATAGCGACCAACTTCGCGGCGGCGCTGCAGATGGACGGCGATGCCGACCAGTCGCTTGCCGTGATGCGCAAGCTGGCGATCGCCTACCCCAAGGACCGCGAAGTTCTCGCCGCCTATGGCAAGGCATTGGCCGCCAATGGCCAGCTCGAGGCAGCGCTCGACGCCGTGCGCCGCGCACAAACGCCGGAATACCCCGACTGGAGGCTGGTGTCGGCGGAGGCGGCCATCCTCGATCAGGTCGGCCAGAAGGACGAAGCGCGCCAACTCTACCGCAAGGCGCTTGAACTCAAGCCGAACGAGCCATCGATCCTTTCCAATCTCGGCATGTCCTATGTGCTGGAAGGGGATCTGCGCACCGCCGAGACCTATATGCGCTCTGCCGCCCAGCAGCCGAATGCCGACAGCCGGGTGCGTCAGAACCTGGCGCTTGTTGTCGGGCTGCAAGGTCGCTTCGATGAAGCCGAGAAGATCGCCTCGCAAGAACTTTCCCCCGAACAAGCACAGGCCAACGTCGCCTATCTCCGGCAGATGCTGGCCCAGCAGAACGCCTGGAGCCAGCTCAAGGATCAGGACAAGGCGAAAACGGCGAAAACCGCCACCAACTGATCGTCGCGCGCGGCGCCCGATCGCGCCAAACGAAAGAGCCGCGTGGCATTTTCCGCGCGGCTCTTTCGCTTTGGATTGTGCGGATTCGCCTACTGGGTGCCGTTGCTTTGCGACTGGCCGAAGATGCCGCGCTGGCTGACCTGGATGCCGGCAGGACCCAGGATGATGGCGAACAGCACCGGCAGGAAGAACAGGATCATCGGCACGGTGAGCTTGGGCGGCAGCGCGGCGGCCTTCTTCTCGGCCGCGTTCATGCGCATGTCGCGGCTTTCCGCGGCAAGCACACGCAGTGCGAGCGCCACTGGCGTGCCGTAGCGCTCGGCCTGGACGAGCGCCTGTGACACGGACCTGACCGATTCCAAGCCGGTACGGCTCGCAAGATTCTCGTAAGCCTGCTTACGTTCCTGCAGGTATGAGAGCTCGGCGTTGGTCAGGATGAATTCTTCCGCCAGGGCCACCGATTGCGCGCCGATCTCGTCGGCGACTTTGCGCAGGCCGGCTTCCACCGACATGCCGGATTCCACGCAGATCAGCATCAGGTCGAGCGCATCCGGCCACGCCAGTTGGATCGACTGCTTGCGCTTGGTCGCGCGGTTGTTGACGTAGAGGACCGGCGCATAGAAGCCGCCATAGGCAACGAGGATGCAGACGAAAAGCCGGATCACCAATGGCTTGTCGGGCAACCCTCCGAGCACGAAAATATAGAACAGACCCAGCGCGAAACCGACAAAAGGAAGCACCAGACGGAAGAACAGAAATCGCGTTAGCGGATTTTGCCCGCGAAAGCCGGCGACCTTCAGCTTTTGCAAGGTGGACTCGTCGGCCAACGCACGGCGCAGATCGAGCCGGTCGACAATGTTGCGCATACCGACCGACTGCTGCTCGCGCAGGCCCTTGCGGCGGCGATCGGCCTCGTTCGCAAGCCGCGCGCGCTGCTTGGCGCGAAGCTCGTCACGCTCCAGCGCGACCGACTTCATGCGCGCCTTGAGCTGGTTTCCGCCAAGGGCCGGCAGCAGCGTAAAAACGGTTGCGAACACGGCGACAGCGACCAGCATCGCAATCAGGAGGCTGGGATCCGTCAGTGATTTGATGACTTGTTCGGTCATGCCACGGCCCTAGACTTCAAAATTCATCATCTTGCGCATCACGAAGATGCCGATCGACATCCAGATGCCGGAAACACCGAGGATCAGATGGCCGACGCTGGTCGTGAACAGCGGCATCAGGTAGTTGGGACTGGAGAGATAGACGAGAAAGGCAACGATGAAAGGCAAGGCGCCGATGATGGCGGCGGATGCTTTCGCCTCCATCGACAGGGCCGCGACCTTGGCCTTCATCTTCTTGCGGTCGCGCAAGACGCGCGAAAGATTGCCTAGCGCTTCGGAGAGATTGCCACCGGCTTGCGACTGGATCTGGATGACGATGCCGAAGAAGCTCGCCTCGGTGCATGGCATGGTTTCGGGCATGCGCAAGGTGGCGTCGGGGATCGACAGGCCCATCTGCTGCGAATCGACGATGCGGCGAAACTCGGTCTTGACCGGTTCAGGGGATTCGTTGGCGATCAGGCGTATGGCATCGTTCAGCGGCAGGCCGGACTTGACCGCCCGCACGATGACGTCGAGCGCGTTTGGAAATTCGTTGAGGAATGACTTGACGCGCCGGCTACGACGAAAAGAAACGAACCAACGCGGCAGGCCAAGCGCTCCGGCGAGCAGCACACCGGGCAAGACAATCATCGGCGCACCGGCCACGAACGCGACCACCGTCAGCGCGAGACCGCAGATGGCCGAATAAATATAGAAACGTTCGATCGACACCTTCATCCCAGCCTGGCGAAGCTGCGCTTTCAGCGGCGGCTTCTTGACGGCGATGTCCTTGGATTTCTGCTTTTCGTCGAGATCCTTCAGTGAATCCTGCACCGATTTGCGGCGCTTGGCGGCGTCGGCCGCCCGGTCGCGGGTGGCCTTGACGACGGAACGGTCCGTCTCGGCGGCCTTGATCGTTTCCAGCCGCCTGCCGGCCTGTTTCTCGTTGCTGATCTGGTTGAACAGAAATACATAGGCGACCGCGCCGGCGCTGAAGCCGGCGAGTACGACAAACGCCAGTACGGTGCCGTCAATTCCAAACATCGACCAGAACCTTCACGCCTGTGAGTGCGTCAGTCAGCACGTTTCTCCATGGCCTCGAGCGCTATTGCGAGGCGCTGCTCTTCGCCGTAGTAGCGCGCGCGTTCCCAGAAATGCGGGCGGCCGATGCCGGTCGAGACGTGTTCTCCCAGCAGCCTGCCGTTGGCGTCCTCGCCCTTGATGTTGTAGAGGACGATATCCTGGGTGATGACGACGTCGCCCTCCATCCCGATCACTTCGGTGATATGGGTGATGCGGCGCGATCCGTCGCGCAGGCGTGCCGCCTGGATGATGACGTCGATGGAGCCGACGACGATTTCGCGCACGGTTTTCTGCGGCAGCGAATAGCCGCCCATGGCGATCATGGATTCGATACGGTTCAGGCATTCGCGCGGGCTGTTGGAGTGGATCGTGCCCATCGAGCCGTCATGGCCCGTGTTCATCGCCTGAAGAAGGTCGAAGACCTCGGGTCCGCGCACTTCGCCGACGATGATGCGTTCAGGCCGCATGCGCAGGCAATTCTTGACCAGGTCGCGCATCGTCACCTCGCCCTCGCCCTCGAGATTGGGTGGACGCGTTTCCAGGCGCACGACATGCGGCTGCTGCAGCTGCAGTTCGGCCGAGTCCTCACAGGTGATGACGCGCTCGTCGCGGTCGATGTAGTTGGTCAGGCAGTTGAGCAATGTCGTCTTGCCGGAGCCGGTGCCGCCCGAGATGACGATGTTGCAGCGGACACGGCCGATGATCTTGAGAACTTCGGCCCCTTGCGGAGAGATGGCGCCGAACTTGACCAGCTGATCGAGCGTCAGCTTGTCCTTCTTGAATTTGCGGATGGTGAGCGCGGTGCCATCGATAGCCAACGGCGGCGCAATGACGTTGACGCGCGACCCGTCGGGAAGACGAGCGTCGCAGATCGGGCTGGATTCGTCGACGCGGCGGCCGACCTGGCTGACGATGCGCTGGCAGATATTGAGAAGCTGCTGGTTATCGCGAAACCGAATGCCGGTCTGCTCGACCTTGCCGTTCACTTCGATGTAGACGTTCTTGGACCCGTTGACCATGATGTCGGCGATGTCGTCGCGCGCCAGCAACGGCTCGAGCGGCCCATAGCCAAGCACGTCATTGCAGATGTCCTCGAGCAGTTCTTCCTGCTCGGCGATCGACATCGCGAAGTTCTTGATCGCGATGATGTCGTTGACGATGTCGCGGATTTCCTCGCGCGCGCTTTCGGGATCGAGCTTGGCGAGCTGCGACAGGTCGATCGTATCGATGAGAGCCGAGAACACCTGGCTCTTGGTGTCATAGTAGGTTTCGCTCTTTTCGCGGCCCCTCCTCGGTTCCGGCGCCATGGGTGGCGCTTCGACCGCGCGCCTGGCCGGCGGCGCGACAGGTGCGCTCGGCTGAGGCGTGGCCGCGGGCCGGGCAAGCACCGCGGTGTCGGCCGGACCCGCGGCGGCCGGCGCAATCGTAGCCGGTGCCGATGCCGGCTGGCGGAATTCCGGCGTGAACCGGTTGCCGTCGTCGTTGCCTCTTTTACCGAACATGACCGACTACCGACCCCATTGCGTCACTTCTTGTTGCGCGAGAGCTTGCCGAGCAGACTGCCCAGGCCAGCTTTCTTCTTCGCCCGGATTTCGCTGCGGCCCGTCAGCACATGGGCAATCTCGTTGATCGTGGCCACAACCGGATTCTTGGCATCCATCTCGCCCAGCATGCGCCCGTTGTTTGCGGCATTGCCGAACAGCAGGGGATCAAAGCCGATGACCGACATTGGTGTCAGGCCGAGCGGTTCGGCGAAATCGGATGCCGAGATCTCGGGCCGCTTGGGCACGCCGGCCTGGTTGATGATCAATTTCGGCGGCGGGTCGTTCGGACGAAGCCGCTTCAACATGTCGACCAGGTTCTTGGTGTTGCGCAGATTGGCCAGTTCCGGAGTCGCCGTGATGACGATCTCGTCAGCCTTGACCAGCGTGTTCTTGGCCCATCCCGTCCAGACATGAGGAACATCGAGCACAAGCAGCGGCACGCTGCGCTGCGCGGTATCGACAAGTTGCGCGAAGGCATCGGGATCGAAGTCGTAGACGCGTTCCAGCGTCGAGGGCGCCGCAAGCAGCGACAGGTGCTCGGCGCATTGGGTCAACAGCCGGTCGAGATAGACTTCGTCTATGCGCTCGGGCGAGAACACCGCCTCGGCAATGCCCTGGGCCGGATCCTGGTCGAAATTGATGTTGGCGGTGCCGAAGGCGAGATCGAGGTCGGCGACAATGACCTCGGATTTGAACAGCGAGGACATTGCCCAGGCGACGTTGTGGGCGATCGTGGAAGAGCCGACGCCACCCTTGGCGCCGACGAAGGCGACGGTGCGGCCGAGCGGTTCGGCATCCGGATCGACGAAGATCGACGACACGACGCTGACAACGTCGGCCATCGACACCGGCGCGATGACATATTCGGAGATGCCGGAACGGATGAGTTCGCGATAAAGGCCGACATCATTGTAGTGACCGATCACCACCACTTTCGAGGATGGATCGCAGTATTCCGAAAGCTGGGCGAGCTGCTCCAGCAATTGCTTGGGTTCGCTGCGCGATTCCAGCAGGATCAGGTTCGGTGTCGGCGCCGACTGGTAGAATTCGATTGCGGTGGCGACGCCGCCCATATGGACCTTGAGATGCGCCTTGGTCATGCGACGGTCCTCCCCGGCGCGCTGGACCGGATTGGCAACGCCCTCGGTCTCGCAGAATGCCTGGATCGAAATGCGCGGAACCGGCCGCAACGCCTGCATCGCGGCGACGTCCTGCGGCGAGGTATCGCCGCCCTCGACGGTGGCGTCATAGGCAAGGCTGCTCATGGTCATGCTCTTTCCGTGGCCTGTTCCTGGCGTCGCTTCTTTCCGAAGGCGGCTTAGTAAGTCACTTCCGAGTTGCCGAGGAATTCATCCGAAATGCCCCTGTCTTGGTAGACACCGATGGCTTTGCTGCGATTTGCCGCATCAATGGTGGTAGACTTGCGCGGCCCGAGAAGGTCGGCCGGATTGGCCATCTGGGCGGCCAGATTGTTCTGATAGGAGCAGCCGAAATCGGCGTAGTGCTTGTTTTCCGACGTTTCCACCAGGTCATCGGGCCAACGTCCGCATTTGTCGGTCTGTGCCCTCACCGCGATATAGGAGACGCGAACCGGGGCTGATGCCTCGCTCGATCCAGCCTGATAGGAGACCACGACGATCCGGTTGCGCTTGATACCGGCGGCGGCCGCGAGCCGGGCGAAATCACGGCCGGCCGCCGTGGCGGCAAGCTCGTTGGCGGATCCGCTTGGAACCTGGATCGTCAATGTCGGAGCGGCAGACTTGTCGTAGCCGTCGAGGAACCCCAGAAGCGTGTCGCGCTGCGCGCCGGTCATGCCACGGTCGCCGGCGCCGACGGGAAGATCGATCTTCTGGTTCTTCTCCGCGATGACGATCGGATGATTGGTGCGATAGTCGTCGGGGATGGCGCCGACGGTAATGCTGTCGCGGTGGGCGCAACCGGCCAGGAGAGCCGTCAACGCTGCCGCGAGGATCGGAAGGACCCGCAGGCCTGTCCGAGAACGGCCGGAGCGCATCGCCATGGTCTTTGCCTTCAATACTGACTGAGACATGTCCGCTTTCCCGTTCACTTGTAGATGAAGCCGACAACGCCATGATAGCGGCCGTTGGGCCTGTCGGTCTGCATGGTGCCGTAGACGCGATTGACACGCCCAAGGAACATGCCGGCCCCGTCGCTTGGAGGGTTGAAATTGTCGTCCGGCTTGGCGAGTTCATTGCGCGCTACCGGCTTCACCAGATAGGGCGTAATGATGATGACGAGCTCGGTCTCGTTGCGCACGAAATCCCTGCTGCGGAAGAGCGCGCCGAGCACCGGGATCTTTGTCAGTCCAGGCAAGCCGTTGACGGCTTGCCTGACATCGTCGCGAACAAGGCCGGCGATCATCATGGAGCCGCCGGAGGGCAGTTCCACCGTCGTATCGGCAAGACGCTTGCGCAGAGACAGGACATTCGTGCCGGGACTTGTCACACCCGAGGACAGCGAAACGGACCCTTCGGTGGTCGGCTCGGAAACCGACGTTCTGACTTTCAGGCTGATGCGACCGGGAGACAGCACCACCGGCTGGAACTCAAGGCCGATGCCATATTCGATCTTGTCGATGGTATAGTTCTTCAGGCCAGTCTGGTTGTCGGTCGACACGTTCGCCGTGACGCCGCTCACCATGTTGTATTCACCGCCGACCTTGAAGGTTGCCTTCTCGCCGGATACGGCAGTCAAGGTGGGCTCGGCCAAGGTCTTCATGACCCCGGACTGCTCCATGGCATTGACATAGGCTTGCAGCCCCGAGGCGCCTATATTGAACCCCGAATTCGACAGCTGCTTACCGAGTCCGGTGAAATTGTCGCTAATCGCTCCATAGCTGATGCCGTTGCTGCCGCCGCTGCCGACCATATTGACGCCGAGCTGCTTCATCACGGAACGGCTGACTTCGGCCACCGTCACCTTCAGCGTGACCTGATCATCTCCGATGATCTGCAGCAGATTGACGATCTGGCTGACGCGGCGCTCCTGGTCCGGATTGTTGATGTCGACACCGCTCTGGGCCGAGCCGCCAGCGGCGGTCTGCGAATATTGTCCCGTCGTCGCTTCACCGCCGGACACAAACATATTTGCCAGCTGTTCGGCACGCTTGGCATCCAAGGGGGTATCCACGGTGCCGGTCAGAACCACGTTGTCGTTGAGCAGTTCCACTTTGACGGCCGAGGTCGGAAGGAAGCGCTTGATATAGTCTTCCAGGCCGGCGACGTCGCGCTCGATGGCCAGGTCCAGGCTGGCGATCTGTTCGCCGTTCGGTCCAAAGACGAAGATGTTGGTTTCGCCGACCGACTTGCCAAAGAGATAGATACGCCTTGCGGTACGGGTCACGGCGTCGGCAACGGAGGGATTGGCGACAAGAATGTCATAGGCATCGCTCGGCAGGTCTATGACCACCGACTTGTTGAGGCCAAGCTTGACGCGCTGGGTGGCTGTCGTGGCCGACACCTGCGTGCTCTTCGCCTCGACGCCCTGCACATTCGCTCCGACGAGCAGCAGGCCGAATGCCATGGCTGCGATTGCCGGCAGTTTAGCGCTTAGCCTCATTTCCTTGCCCCTACCTCGGAGACTTCGCCCGACTTGATCAGCCTCACCGTTCCCCTGCGACCATTGCCGGAAACGAGATAGTCGGCCTCGTCCACATTCTTTTCCTGGGTGTCCGTGATCGCCCGCAGCGCCAGCGTCAGGCGATCCGCCATCTGCTGGGCAACGGTGATGATCTCCGCCTGTTTGGGTGTCAGCTCCAGCGTGGCGGTCTGGCCTACCCTGGTCTTCTTGCCTTCCTCGTCTTCCTGGATGGTCTGATCGATTGCCAGGACGCGGATATTCTTCAGGATGGTCTCGGTGCTGAAGCCGGCCCCGGTGTTGGCATCGGCCCTGCGGGTCATGATGACGTCGACGAAATCGTTTGGAAGAATGAAGCCGCCGGCCGAGGTGTCGGCCGATATGGTCGTGGCGACCGCCCGCATGCCGGAAGGCAGGATGGACGACATGAAGCTTTGCCCCTCGCCGATCAGCTTGGAGCGCCGCACGGGCTCGCCCGCATACATCGGCACACGGGCAATCGACCCTTTCAGCTTCTCCAGGGCATCGGGAGCGGTGGCCTTGGTGATGAAATTCGCGTTGATGCCGTCAGCGGGCCAGGATTGCCAGGCGATGCTGTTCTGGAGCGCGTTGCCCATCGCGACATCACCCGAAAGCACGAGCACATCCTGCAGGGATACCGCCGGGGCCTGGGGGCCAGAATCGACGACGATCTGAGGCGGCGGAGCGACCATGTTTTTTGCGACATAGCCAGCACCGCCCGCCGCGGCCACCGCCACGCTCAGAATAATCAATCGGGATGCTGGCATCTGTCCGAACCCTCGCCCTTGGCAAACCACCTAGCCAAGCCGGACTTTGCAGCGGCAATCGTCAAAACAAGGTTAATGCAATGCTTACGATCGTGATTAATTTAAGGTTTACATAAATTGGATGGATCGCGCCGAGATGCGCTGAAATGCTGGGCCGCCGCTCCGCAAAACGGCTTGCAAGGCATGCCAGCCGACGAAAATTTGATGAATTCAGTTTGCCAGCCTTGCCAGCGCCCATACCATCAAGGGGGAATCCGGGAAGGTCAGCAGTCCGCCCAGGCCGAGCGCGATCCCGTAGGGAACACCGGCCGACTCTTCGGCGAAATGACGCAGGAATGGATTGCGGCCGGTGAAAACCGCCAGCGTCGACTTCCGGTAAAGCAGGATCGCGATTGTCAGAAGGCCGCCGATGAATGTCGAGACGACCAGATATTCGACGAGATGCACGTTGAGCCCCATCCACACGGCCGTGGCGGCCAGCAGTTTGGCGTCGCCGCCGCCCATGCCACCCAAGGCGAACAGGCCGAACGTCACGGCAAGGACGATGGCGCCGGCGGCGAAATGTCCGCCATAGGCTGCCCAGTCCATGCCCGTCAGCGGCGCCACCAGCGCGAAGACGACGACAAGCAGCACCGGCACGCGATTGGCGATCGTCATCGACAGCATGTCGGAGATCGCGGCGAACAGCATGCAGAACGGGAAGACGACGAAGATCAGGGCTTCAAGCATCGGCGCTTATGCCTATTGTGCGGATTTCCAGGATACTCAATCTAGGTCGGTTCGATTAACGATTGATGAGGTCCGCATGAAAAGACGGTCGTTGTCGGCAGCACTCTGGACCGGTCACAGAGAAACAGGGGCCGCAATGTGCCGACCCCTGTCCAGAATGCAATCCAGGTGATCAGCAAATAAGCAGATCAGCTGCCGCTGCTGTTCAGCGTTGTACCGATGGTCGTGAACTTGGCGTTGATGGCATTGCCGAGCGCGCCTGCGCCGGTGATGATGGCGAGCGCGATGAGAGCGGCGATCAGACCATATTCGATGGCGGTCGCGCCGGATTCGTCTTTCACGAAACGTGCGATGAGATTAGACATTCGAGAGCTCCTACTCCACGTGTTACAGCACTTCCGTCAACTTCTGTGATGGTTGATCGGATGCTGCAAATCTAGGGAGAAGCTCTTTCGATCGGCTTAATAAACAGCCTTACCGATTCCTTTCCCGGCTAGAACATGTTGCGTGGTTAACTCCACACTAAGCGCTGGCTAATGTTCTGTTTTGCAGGTCGACGCCGCAAACGGCAAGGGCTTGGGCAGGCTTGCGACGCCTGCACGAGTCCGATGGTGCGCTCGGCCATGCCGACCGCCATATCCGGGCGCAACAAGTCAACTTAACCGTTGGTTCACCAATCTCGTTCATGTTCTGTTGAACAGTCCGCTTGCGTGGAGCGCCGTGATGGCCGTGCCGAGATCCTCAATTCTGATTGCCGTGCTTCTTGCCGCCAGCTTGACCGCGCCCGCCAGGGCCGGCGCCGGGATCGAGGTCACCATGAACCAGGCCAAGATCGTGAAATTGTCGCGCCCCGCCGATACGATCGTCGTGGGCAACCCGGCAATCGCCGACGCCTCCGTCCAGGATGCCTCGACGATCGTGCTCACCGGCAAGGGTTTCGGTGTCACCAATCTCGTCGTTCTCGACCCAGAGGGCAGCCCGATCGTCGACGCACAGGTTACCGTGGTCCGCCAGGCGGCCTCGTCGGTTCGCATTTACCGGCGCGCGGAGGTCCAGACCATGTCGTGCACGCCCTATTGCGAAAGCTCCTACAAGAGCGACGCGGAGAAATCGTCCGAAGCCGAGATGAGCGTCAGCAAATAAGCCATGCGGGCCGTGCCAGCGCCCAGGTTACTGCCTGGTTAAAGCGCCTGCGCCGAGTTTAACGATCATTCAAACCGGACCTCAATTGGTTTGCACTAATACACCTGTCAGCACCGTCCAGGATGGCAGGAACATCGCATGAGCAAGGAAATCGGCTCGACAGATCAACGCAAGATCGAGCGCGCCAGGCCTTTCCAGCGCTTCGTGCGCGACCGGCGCGGCGCCACGGCGCTCGAGTTCGCGCTGCTTGCGATGCCGTTCGCGCTTCTCGTCTTCGCCATCCTCGAAAGCTGCATCTCGTTTGCCAGCCAGGAGGTGATGGCCAACATTACAGACGATGTCGCGCGCCGGCTGCGCACCGGCCAGTTGAGGGCCGCTGACGTCGCCGGAGACAATTTGAAGAACATGATCTGCGGCAAGCTGGAAATCATCGTTTCGCAGGATTGCCCCAATCAGTTGAGCGTCGATCTTCGCCAGTACACGGCTTTCGCCGACGCGGCCCAGGCCGGCTTCAGGATTCAGGGCGGTAACATCCAGCTGACGAATAGCGGCGCCGATGTGCCCTTTACCGTCACGGCGGGTGCGGCGGAGTCAAGGAACATGCTGCGGGTTTTCTACAAATGGCCCATCATGACCAACCTGATGGCGCAGTCGATGGGCGGCAACAAAACGCTGCATTTCGCTTCGGTGACCTGGCAGAACGAGCCGTTCGACAATTGAGACAATCACCGAAGCAACAACAAGAAAAAAGGCAGTGAATATGATGCGTGCGGGGGCACATCAGGGAATTGCTGGGCTCTGGGGCAAATCAATGCTCTGGGGCAAATCAATCCGGTTCTGGTCCAATCGTCGTGGCGTCGCGGCGGTCGAGTTCGCGCTTATCGCGCCTATCCTGCTGGTCATGTATTTCATGACCATGGAGGCTTCGCAGGCCATCGAGACGAGCAAGAAGGTCAGCCGTGTCGGCAGCATGGTCGCCGATCTCGTCACACAACAGCCGACCATCGCCAAAGTGGACCTCGATGCCATCATGAAGATCGGCACCTTGACCCTTCAACCCTATAACCGCTCCGTGCCGGACATCACCATCACGGCCATACAGGTCACCACCGATGCCACGCCGCAGGTCCTGGTGGTGTGGTCGCGCAAGGTGGTCAACGGTGTGAACGGCGTCGGGGCCACCGCCGGCACCGCCACCACGGTTCCGGCAAGCCTCAGGGTCCCCGGAACCTTCCTCGTCCGCGTCGACAGCACCCTGGCCTATAAGCCGATCATCAGCTGGACGACCGACAGCCAACAGAAGCTCGGGTTTGTCGAGACGCTCGCCAAAGGCATGACGATGAGCGAAACCTATTATCTGCGTCCCCGCAGAAGCGTCACGATCCCTTGCAGCGATTGCTGAAGGACTTATTGCCGCCCATCGACCGATACCATCCGCACGATGGCCTCCGCCGCCGCATAGTCCTTGGGAGCCACGGGCATGAAGCCGCCAGCATGCTTCGGCTCCAGAAGGTCGTAGACATCCGGCGTCGTCGATTTGAGGTTGGTGAGGAACACGGTCAGCCGACGCTTGGCTTCCGGATCGAGGTCGCCGCGCACCGCATGGGGACCGTATCTCAGCAGACCCGACGTCCACACGACCTGAAGGGCCGAGGCCGAAAGGCCCGACGATTCGAGCCTTGCCTGCGTGCCCCCAGGCAGTCGCGGCTGACCATCGGCCGCTGCCTTCACCCAGCCGAACATGGCGTCGGCCTCGCCGTCGACGAGCATGGTTTCAGCCGCCGACGCCGACGGGGCATGGACAAGGAATGGTGCGTCTTCGGCGATCCTGACGTGTTCGGCGGCCAAGCCCGCCAGCGGCAAAAGCGAACCGCCGACGCTGTCCGGCGGCGGCATGGCGATCCGGCGGGTCTCCATGTCAGCCAGGCCGGGCAATTCGCCGTCCCTGGTCAGCAGTACCGAGCGGATGCCGGCCGCACCGTCTGAATCGACCGGAGCTACGAGCGGCTCGACGCATTCGCAGCGTTGCAGCGCCGTGGCGTAGGCGGTCGCCGAATAGATGGCGTATTCGATCCGCGCATTGGCCTGTGCCTCGATCAGTGCCGCGTAATCGCGGGAAACGACGAATTCCACCTTCATGCCGAGCGCATTGGTAAAGGCTTGCGTCAGCACGGCCAGCCCCGGAACGGTATTGCCGGCGCCGGGTTCGGCGACGATACCGATGCGAAATGTGCCGATATCGTCGCGCCAGTCTGCCCACGCCGGTCCACAACAGAACGCACCGTTCACAGCCATGAGGGCAGTCCATGTCTTGAGCGCAGCCTTCATGACAGGACCGCCTTGCCTCTTGTTTCGTCCATGGGCGCCCAACTGGTCGCGACACCTGATCTTTGCGCCTTCCGAATTGCCAAGGCCGCCATGGAACCCTATGTCTTGAGGTCCACACTGGCAACAAATGACCCGATGGCGCGTGCATTCCTCTTTGTCCTGGATTCCTTCGGCATCGGCGGCGCGGCCGACGCAGAACGTTATGGCGACGCCGGTGCAAACACGCTGGCGCACATCGCCGAAGCTTGCGCGGAAGGGCGCGCCGATCGCGACGGGCTTCGTCAGGGACCATTGTTCGTCCCCCATCTGGCATCGCTGGGACTTGGCAAGGCGGCCGAGACGGCGACAGGACTGGGTTTTACCCATTTCGGGACGGACCTGCTCGCCAATGCCTTCCATGGCGCGGCGCAGGAGATTTCGAGCGGCAAGGACACGCCTTCCGGCCACTGGGAGATCGCAGGCCTG
This sequence comes from Mesorhizobium sp. CO1-1-7, assembly GCF_020164885.1. NCBI lineage: Bacteria > Pseudomonadati > Pseudomonadota > Alphaproteobacteria > Hyphomicrobiales > Phyllobacteriaceae > Mesorhizobium > Mesorhizobium sp. CO1-1-7. The sequence continues at coordinate 357,867 of NZ_JAIUHA010000001.1, forward strand.
CCAGTACGCTTCGACTGGGGTTATTTCCCGGATACGGTTCCCGCCTTTCCGGCCGACCTGACCGAGGCGATCATCCGCGAGGGCAAGGTTTCAGGCATCCTCGGCAATTGCCATGCGCCAGGCACCGAGATCATCGAGCGGTTCGGCGAGGAACACATCCGCACGGGCAAGCCGATCTGCTACACATCGGTCGATTCCGTCCTGCAGATCGCCGCGCATGAGATCCATTTCGGCCTGGAGCGGCTCTATGAATTGTGCCAGGTGGTGCGCCGGCTGGTTGACCCGCTGAGGATCGGACGGGTGATCGCGCGCCCCTTCGTCGGCGAGACGTCAGCCACCTTCGAACGAACCTACAACCGCCACGACTACGCCGTGCCGCCACCCGAAGCGACATTGCTCGACCGGCTGACGGCGCGTGGCAGCCGCGTCATCGCCGTTGGCAAGATCGGCGACATCTTCGCCCATCGCGGGATTTCGCAGGTGCGCAAGGCTGCGGGCAACATGGCCATGTTCGACCAGGCGCTGGGCGCCATGGACGAGGCCGGCGACGGTGACCTCGTGTTCGCCAATTTCGTCGATTTCGACACCGAATTCGGCCATCGCCGCGACGTCGCCGGTTATGCCGCCGCACTCGAGGCCTTCGACCGGCGTCTGCCGGAGGCGTTTGCGAAGCTGAAGCAGGGCGACCTTCTCATCCTGACCGCCGACCACGGCAACGATCCGACCTGGCGCGGCACCGATCATACGCGCGAACGCATTCCGGTCATCGGCACTGGACCCGGCCTCAAAGGCGGCGACATAGGGCTGAGGGCGACATTCGCCGATATCGGCGAGACGGTTGCCGAACATCTGCGGCTGGCGCGCGGCCGTAACGGCACGTCCTTCCACGCCACGATTGGCGGCCATGCCTGAATTGCCCGAAGTCGAAACGGTCCGGCGCGGCCTGCAGCCGGTCCTGGAAGGTGCCCATCTGGCCAAGGTCGAGATGAGACGACCCGATCTGCGCTTCCCCTTTCCCGAACGGTTCTCGGAGCGGCTGACAGGCAGGACGGTCACGGCGCTTGGCCGGCGCGCCAAATATCTGACCATGCATATGCAAGGCGGTCCGGTTCTGATCTGCCACCTCGGCATGTCGGGCTCCTTTCGCATCGAGACCGGCGACGACGACGAGACAACGGGCGTGTTCCATCATGAGCGTTCGAAGAGCGCGGCGCACGATCATGTCGTGTTCCATGTCGTTTCCGCGGCCGGCGCGCGCTCCCGGGTGATCTTCAACGACCCGCGCCGCTTCGGTTTCATGCTGTTTGCGGAAGAGCCGCCGGAGACGCATCCGATGCTGGGCGGACTGGGTGTCGAGCCCACCGGCAATGCGCTGGACGGCGGTCTGCTTGCCTCGCTGCTGAAAGGCCGCAGAGCGCCGCTCAAGGCAGCGCTTCTCGACCAGAGGCTGATCGCCGGCTTAGGCAATATATACGTCTCGGAGGCGCTCTGGCGCGCAGGGCTGTCACCCCTGCGCGAGGCAGGCACCATCGCCAAGCCAGGCAAGAAGGCCAGGGAACAAAGCGAAGGCCTCGCCGAGGCAATCCGTTCGGTCGTCGCGGACGCCATCGCGGCCGGCGGGTCTTCACTGCGCGACTATGTGCACACCGATGGGTCGCTGGGCTATTTCCAGCATTCCTTCGCCGTGTACGACCGCGAGGGTGAGCCTTGCCCCAAGCCCGGCTGCCGCGGCCATGTCGAACGTATCGTGCAGAGCGGACGCTCGACCTTCTATTGCCGGACCTGTCAGAGGTAGGCTAGACCGCCGTCGAGCAAGGAGAAGCAGCCCATGGACTATGAGACGATCATCACCGAGACGCGTGGCAAGGTCGGGCTGATCACGCTGAACCGGCCAAAGGCGCTCAATGCGTTGAATTCCCGGATCCTTGCTGAACTCGTCTCGGCCGTGAACGGTTTCTGCGCCGATCCTGGCATCGGCGCCGTGGTTGTTACCGGTTCCGACAAGGCCTTCGCCGCCGGTGCCGACATCAAGGAAATGCAGGCGATCTCCTACGCCGATGCCTACATCCAGGACTTCTTCGTTGGCTGGGAAGAGTTCACGCGGGCACGAAAGCCGATCATCGCGGCGGTGGCCGGCTATGCCCTGGGAGGCGGCTGCGAACTCGCCATGATGTGCGACTTCATTATTGCCGCCGATACGGCCAAATTCGGCCAGCCCGAGATCACGCTCGGTGTCATTCCCGGCATGGGCGGGTCGCAACGCCTGACCCGGTTCGTCGGCAAATCGAAAGCAATGGACATGTGCCTGACGGGACGGATGATGGATGCCGCCGAGGCCGAACGTTCGGGCCTGGTGTCGCGGGTCGTTCCGGCCGCCGAGCTGGTCGAAGAGGCCGTCAAGGCGGCGGCCAAAATCGCGGATTTCTCGCTGCCATCGGTGATGATGGCCAAGGAAGCGGTGAACCGGGCCTATGAGACGACGCTTGCCGAGGGATTGCGCTTCGAACGCCGCCTGTTCCACTCGCTTTTCGCGCTCGAAGACCAGAAGGAAGGGATGGCGGCGTTCGCCGAAAAGCGGAAGCCGAATTTCACCAACCGGTAGGGCGTGGCGGGCCAGCGTCCGAAACCCGTGGCATCGGCAAAAAGAACGCCCGTCGGCGTTGACGCGCCGGAAAAGCTGAACTATAAGCCGCACCAACCGAGGCGGCCCCGTGGCTGCCCGTTTGTTTTTTGCGCCCTGCGGCACGCCGCGTGCGCCGACCAGATCAGAAGAGAGGCATCATGGCCAACACATCCTCGGCCAAAAAGGCAACGCGCAAGATCGCCCGCCGCGCAGCGATCAACAAGAACCGCCGCTCGCGCGTCCGCACCTACGTCCGCCAGGTCGAGGAGGCACTCGCCTCCGGCGACAAGGCCGCCGCACAGGCCGCCTTCAAGGCAGCCGAGCCGGAATTGATGCGCGCCGCAACCAAGGGCGTGATGCACAAGAACACAGCGTCCCGCAAGGTGTCGCGCCTCGCCCAGCGCCTCAAGGTGCTGTCGGCCTGACATCGCCTTTTCAGGACGATCTTCTTCGAACCCGGCCGATCGCGCCGGGTTTTTTCGTTTGCCGGCAAGTACTTAAAAAGAATAGCCGCAGACAGCCCCAAGTGCAGATTCCCCAGTGCGAAATGATTTGCCGGCACATACATGCCCGCTGATGACCGGCACGCTTGAAAAGCGCCGACTGAAAAAACTACGCTCCGCACAAATAGCTATTTTTTTTCAAACGGTTAGCGACAGTCATCCACAGCTTGTCCACAACGCGCCGAAGAGACGGGAGGACAACTGGCTGTCAAGTGAATTATTTCAGAAAATTTCGCGCCGGCCCGGCTTTTTCATATTCGTCGGAAAAGGGTTTGAATCCCAATGGCTTTGTCAAAATATGCCGCTGCGGCATGGCGCTCCAACCTGCCCGAGGTAACCAGATTCCTTAAAAATCCGTTAGACGTGGCCTTGCCCTATCCACAGCGATTTCGGTAATGTCGATCTATCGAACGGGACGGGCCTCTGGCCCTAACCCAGCCTTACGCGGCCAGCTTAAATTGGCGGGATTTGCGACGTGGATCAAGTCCGCGAACGGGTATGGTTTGCTCTTTTTCGATACGGTAGGGGACTGGCGTAACTAGACATGGCAGGTAGGACGGCGCGCCGGCGCTCTTTCGCCGGACGGCGTTGTATTGCCCTGACATACCCAACGCGGACTGGCTTCCATGGGCCGGCACCGGTTCCCGTCGGATAGTGGGCGACGTTCATTGCCGGCGGCGGCAATGGGCATCGTAGCGAAGACACGGTCGCCGGAAAAGGATGCAGGAGGCGCATCCCCAGCGAAAAACAGGTACAGAAAGGCAAGGAACTCGATCATGCAGAGCGGCATCGAAAGGGAGCTTACGGGCGACCTCCCATTTCCTGGAACTTTGATCGGAGCAAACGAGATGGCGGTCTCCAGCGACGCGGAACAGAAGTTCGACCGGGTCAAGGCCCAGTTGAAGGCGCGCCTGGGAACCGAAGTCTATTCCAGCTGGTTTGGGCGCATGAAGGTCGCGGAAGCGTCCAAGGGCATTGTCCGCATCTCCGTGCCCACCGCATTCCTGCGCTCGTGGATCAACGGCCACTATCATGATCTCATTTCAGAGCTGTGGAAGCACGAGGATCCCGAGCTTCTCAAGATCGAAATCGTCGTGCGCACCGCAACCCGTCAGGGGCGCGGCCAGCCCGAACCGGAATTGGCGCCGGCCCGCAAGATGACGCGGCAGACGCAGACGGCGCTGGCCGCCGGCACCGTCAGTCCAAGTAGGGTGGAGCGGTCTCCGATGCCGCGTCCGGGCGTGCCGGTCGAGAGCGAGTTCCGCCACAATGTCCTGGGATCACCGCTTGATCCGCGTTACACGTTCGGCTCCTTCATCGAGGGACCGTCGAACCGCGTTGCCTTCGCCGCCGCCAAGGCCGTGGCGGAATCGCAGTCGAGCGCGGTACGCTTCAACCCGCTTTTCCTGCATGCCACCGTCGGGCTCGGCAAGACGCACCTGCTGCAGGCCATCGCGGCGGAATCGCTGAAGCAGAACCCGAAGTCACGCGTCGTCTACCTCACCGCGGAGTATTTCATGTGGCGCTTCGCCACGGCGATCCGCGACAACAACGCACTGACGCTCAAGGAGCAGTTGCGCGACATCGATCTCTTGATCATCGATGACATGCAATTCCTGCAGGGCAAATCGATCCAGCATGAATTCTGTCATCTGATCAACATGCTGCTCGACAGCGCCAAGCAGGTCGTCGTTGCCGCCGACCGGCCACCGTCGGAGCTGGAATCGCTCGAACCGCGGGTCCGTTCGCGTCTCAATGGCGGCGTCGCGCTCGAAATGTCGGCGCCCGATTTCGCCATGCGGCTCGGCATGCTCAAACTGCGTCTGGCCACGGCCAGGATCGACGATGCATCGCTGGGCATTTCCGAAGAGATCCTCAACCACGTTGCCCGCACCGTGACCGGCAGCGGACGTGAACTGGAGGGCGCCTTCAACCAGCTCCTGTTTCGCCAGTCGTTCGAGCCGCAGATCACCATCGACCGCATCGACGAGATCCTCGGCCACATCTATCGCACGGGCGAGCCGAAGCGGGTCCGCATCGAGGACATTCAGCGCATCGTGGCGCGTCACTACAACGTCTCGAAGACGGAATTGCTGTCCAATCGGCGCACGCGCACCATCGTCAAGCCGCGACAGGTCGCCATGTATCTGTCGAAGGTGATGACGCCGCGCTCGCTGCCGGAAATCGGACGGCGCTTCGGTGGCCGCGATCACACGACGGTGCTGCACGCCGTGCGCAAGATCGAGGACCTTTCCGGCAATGACAACACGCTGGCGCAGGAACTGGAATTGCTGAGAAGGCTGATCAACGACCAGGCCTGACCGGCTGGAAAGCGCCCGCTTGCGGGGTTGGCCAGCTTTATCCCCAGAAAGCCCGCGCAACCGGCCCGAACCGGTGGCGCGGGCTTGCGTTCACTGGTTTTTTCCTGTCAGTTTGCGTAGATTCTGAAGCCTGTTCAGAGCTTTCGCGGGGCGCCGGCAGCCGGAGACCCGTTCATTCATTCAAGCGAGCCTGTTTCGTCATGCGTGTTATCCTGGAACGGTCAAATCTCCTGAAGTCGCTCAACCACGTGCACCGCGTGGTCGAACGGCGCAACACCATACCGATCCTGTCGAACGTGCTTCTCAGCGCGGACGGCGCCAGCCTCGAAATGAAGGCCACCGACCTCGACCTGGAGGTGACGGAAGCGACGCCCGCCAAGGTCGAGCGCGGCGGCGCGACGACGGTCCCCGCGCACCTGCTCTATGACATCGTGCGCAAGCTCTCCGACGGTGCCGAGGTAATGCTGAAGACGGATGAGGACGGCAACGCCATGACGGTGACGTCGGGCCGCTCGAGCTTCCGCCTGCAGTGCCTGCCGCAATCCGACTTTCCCGAGCTTTCGGCCGGATCCTTCTCGCATATCTTCCGCCTCGATGCGGTGGCGCTGAAGGGCCTTATCGAGAAGACCCAGTTCGCCATCTCCACCGAGGAGACACGCTACTATCTCAACGGCATCTACCTGCACACGCATGAAGTCGGCGGCAAGCTGAAGCTGCGCTCGGTGGCAACCGACGGCCATCGGCTGGCGCGCGCCGAGATTGACGCGCCGGCCGGCTCCGAGGGCATGCCGGGCATCATCATTCCGCGCAAAACAGTGAGCGAGTTGCAGAAACTGGTCGACGATCCGGATGTCGCCGTGACCACCGAACTGTCCGACACCAAAATCCGCTTCACCATCGGCAGCGTCGTCCTCACCTCGAAGCTGATCGACGGCACCTTCCCGGACTATCAGCGGGTCATTCCGACCGGCAACGACAAGAAGCTGATCCTCGACCGCCAAAGCTTCGCCGCCGCGGTCGACCGGGTCTCGACCATCTCTTCCGAACGCGGCCGCGCGGTGAAGCTCTCGATCAGCGAAGGCCAGGTGACGCTTGCGGTCAACAATCCTGATTCAGGCAGCGCCACGGAAGAACTGGCGGCCGACTATTCGGCCGACCCGATCGAGATCGGCTTCAACGCCAAATACCTGCTCGATGTCGCCGCGCAATTGACCGGCACGGAGGCCAAATTCATGTTGGCCGATGCCGGTTCGCCGACGCTGATCCACGACATGGCCGATGAGACCGCGCTTTACGTGCTGATGCCGATGCGGGTATAGCCGGCGCGGCGTCGCTGGCGATACGACTAGGCCTTGGTTGCGGCGACTTCTACAGGCGGATAGCGGTTGCCGGCACAAACCCACATAAGTAAGCTCACGCTTACCAGTTTTCGCAACTATGCGACCCTTGCGATAGATGTCGCGCCGGGCGCCGTGGTCTTTTCCGGCGACAATGGTGCCGGTAAGACCAATCTCCTCGAAGCGATCTCCTTTTTGACACCGGGACGCGGCTTGCGCCGCGCAGCCTACGGGGATGTGGCCCGTGAGGGTGGCGATGGCGGTTTTGCCCTGCATGCACGGCTCGACGGACCTGAAGGCGAGGTCGAGATCGGTACAGGCATTTCCGGGGGCGACACCGCGGAGAGCGGCAGGCGGGTGCGTATAAATGGAGCCGCGGCGCGGGCCGAGGACATGCTGGAATGGCTGCGGGTCGTGTGGCTGACGCCGGCGATGGATTCGCTGTTCACCGGGCCGGCCGCGGATCGCCGGCGCTTTCTCGACCGGCTGGTGCTAGCGATCGATCCCGGCCATGGCCAGCGCGCACTCGATTACGAGAAGGCGATGCGAGGCCGTAACCGCTTGCTGACGGAAGGCTCGCGGGATGCCAGCTGGTTCGAGGCGATAGAGACGCAGATGGCCGAGACCGGCGTGGCGATAGCGGCCGCGCGCGCCGAGTTGGTGCGCCTGCTGGTGGCCATGATCGACAGGCTGCCCGACACCGGACCGTTTCCGCGGGCCGATATCGGCCTTTCGGGTGAATTGGAGGCCGAGATTGCCGGTGCGCCGGCGGTCGATGTCGAGGAGCGGTTCCGACGGGCGCTTGCCGATGGCCGCGACCGCGACCGCGCCGCCGGACGTACCCTCGAGGGCCCGCACCGCTCGGACCTCATGGTCCGGCACCGGCCCAAGGCAATGCCGGCCGAACTCTGCTCGACCGGCGAACAGAAGGCGTTGCTGGTCGGCATCGTGCTGTCGCATGCCCGGCTGACCGGCGAAATGTCCGGCCTGACGCCGATCCTGCTGCTCGACGAGATCGCGGCGCACCTCGATGGCGGCCGGCGCGCGGCACTGTTCTCGATCCTGGAAGACCTGAACTGCCAGGCTTTCATGACGGGTACCGATGCGGCGCTGTTTTCCAGCCTGCATGGCCGCGCTCAGTTCCTGACGGTCGACCATGGCACGGTTGGGCCAACCGAAGACCCCTGACAATATTTTTCGGCCGCTATATGGTCCTGACATGACTACCGCCCTCACCGCCGACGAGATCGAACGCTATGCCCGCCACATCGTGCTGCCCGAGGTCGGCGGCGCTGGCCAGCAGAAGCTCAAGCAGGCGCGGGTGCTGGTGATCGGCGCTGGCGGGCTCGGGGCGCCGGTGCTTGAATATCTCGCCGCGGCCGGTGTCGGCACGCTCGGCATTGTCGACGACGACACTGTTTCGCTCTCCAACCTACAACGGCAGGTCATTCACGGCACCGATACGGTCGGCATGCTGAAAACCCAGAGCGCCGGCGCTGCGATCGCCCGCATCAATCCCAACATATCGGTCGAAACGCACACATTCCGGCTCACCGCGGAAAACGCCCCTGCCCTCGTCGCCAAGTACGATATCGTCGTCGACGGGTCCGACAATTTCGAGACGCGTTATGTGGTTGCCGATGCCTGCGCCAGCGAAGGGAAGCCGCTGGTGCATGCGGCCGTCGGACGTTTCGATGGCTCGGTCACCGTGTTGAAGCCTTTCGAGGACGGCAGGGACGGCAAGCCGAACCCGAGCTATCGGGATCTGTTTCCCGAAGCCCCGCCGCCGGGCCTGGTGCCGTCCTGTGCGGAGGCCGGAGTGCTCGGCGCGCTGACCGGCGTCGTCGGCACCCTGCAGGCAATGGAGGCGATCAAACTGGTCACCGGCATAGGCGAGCCGCTGATCGGCCGGCTGCTGCTTTACGATGCGCTCGCCGCCCGCTTCGAGACCATCCGCTACAAAAGACGCTGATCTTGGAACAACCCCCTGTTTCGATCACGCAAATCCCCGCCGATTTCGGCCGCTGGGGTGATGTGCTTGCCCTGATCATGCATGCCTTCGCCTTCATGGACGGCATCATCGACCCGCCGTCGTCGGCTCACCTGCTCACGGTCGAAGCACTGCGCGCCAAAGCCTTGCGGGAGACAGGCTTTCTGGCGCTCGACGGCGACAGGATCGTGGGCTGCGTTTTTGCTCTCGAAAAGGCCGAGGGTCTTTATGTCGGCAAGCTCGCCGTCGCCCCGGACCGGCAGGGGCAAGGCATTGGCCGGCGGCTGATGCAAGCGGCCGAAGATCTGGCCCGCAGCCGCGGCAAGGCCGACATCGAACTGGAGACGAGGATCGAACTGGCCGCAAATCATGCCGCCTTTGCCCGGCTCGGCTTTCGCGAAACCGAACGGACGGCGCATGAGGGCTATGACAGGCCGACGTCCATCACCATTCGCAAGACCATTTCGTAAGCTTCGGTTTATGAGAGCCGGCGCCTGGAAGGTTTTCAGGTCCTGAGCGGCAGCACGCGGTCCGGCGGGCGATGGCCATCGACGAAGGCGCGGATATTGATGATGACCTTCTCGCCCATGTCGATGCGGCCCTCGAGCGTGGCCGAGCCCATATGCGGCAGAAGCACGACCTTGTTCCTGGCGGCCAGCTTCAAGAGCTTGCCGTTCAGGGCCGGTTCGTGCTCGTAAACGTCCAGGCCGGCGCCGGCGATCTTGCCGTCCTGGATCAGCTTGACCAGCGCTTCTTCGTCGATGATGTCGCCGCGGGCAGTGTTGACGATATAGGCGGTGGGCTGCAGCAACGCGAGCCGCCGCGCCGACAGAAGATGAAAGGTAGCGGGTGTCGAGGGACAATTCACCGAGATGATGTCCATGCGGGCCAGCATCTGGTCGAGACTTTCCCAATAGGTCGCCTCCAGCCCATCCTCGACCGCCGGCAGCACACGATGGCGGTTGTGATAGTGAATGGACAGGCCGAAAGCCTTGGCTCGCCTGGCAACGGCGGTGCCGATGCGGCCCATGCCGACAATGCCGAGCCGCTTGCCCCAGATGCGCCGGCCAAGCATCCAGGTCGGCGACCAGCCGGCCCATTTCTTGTCGCCCGTGAGCACACTGGCGCCTTCCGCCAGCCGGCGCGGCACCGCCAGCATCAACGCCATGGTCATGTCGGCGGTATCTTCGGTGAGCACGTTGGGCGTGTTGGTGACGGTGATGCCCCTCTTGGCCGCCGCCGCCACGTCGATCTTGTCGACGCCGTTGCCGAAATTGGCGATCAGCTTGAGATTGTCGCCGGCCTGGGCAATCAGTGCGGCGTCGATCTGGTCGGTCACGGTCGGCACCAGCACGTCGGCTTCCTTGACCGCGGCGACCAGTTCCGGCTGCGTCATCGGCCTGTCCTCGACGTTCAGCCTTGCGTCGAACAGCTCGCGCATGCGGGTCTCGACCGGGTCGGGCAGCTTTCGCGTGATGACCACGAGAGGCTTCTTTTTGCCTACCATTGTTTCCCTCGTTGAGACCTCTTTAACCAAGACAGGCGAAACTGAAAGCCGGTCGCGGTAGCCGATTTACCCATGTAACAAGCGGTGCCGCCGAAGACAAAGAAAAAGGGGTGCCGCAGCCATCGGGCCGGTGCCGAAAGGAACGAAAGTGTCTGGTTTCGCGTCGCTTCGCCTGGCCCTCAGCGCAGCATTTCTCGGCGCTCTTCTCTATTCTCCGCTTGCCGGCGCGCAAAGCGCGGCCGCTCCCGCCCAGAGCGCCATCACGCTCGGACCGAGCGGCCTGCCGCTGCCGCGATTCGTCAGCCTGAAATCCGGCCGCGTCAACTCGCGTGTCGGCCCCGGCGCCAACTATTCGGTCGACTGGATGTACATGAAGGCTGGCCTGCCCATGGAAATCATCCAGGAATTCGATACGTGGCGGCGCGTGCGCGACGCCGACGGCTCGGAAGGATGGATCAACCAGTCGCTGCTTTCGGGCCGACGTACCGCAATCGTCGCTCCCTGGCAGCGCGGCAAGGGCGGCCAGATCAACCTTCTCAAGAGCCCCGAAAAGGATGCCAGAGTGGTGGCGATCGTAGAACCCGGCGTCATGGGCACGATCAAAGCCTGCGACGGCCAGTGGTGCGAGATGACGTTCGACGGCCACACCGGCTGGCTTGCCCAGTCGGTCGTCTGGGGCGCTTATCCGGGCGAGCGGGTCAAGGACTGAACGTTTCGCTTTTGCGCCCGATACGGCCGAGATGGGTATCCTGAAATCCTGTTGACAGCTTCAAGCCGTAGCCCAGCGCGCGGTCGATCGCGATATGCGCGATCCAGATCAGTGCGACGGCGTTGCCGACCGCACTGCCGGCGAGGTGCCCGGCAAGCAACACAAGCACCGGTACGATCAGAATGTGCAAGGCGTTGTAGGCAATGGCGCCGACGCGTGGGCCGCCGAGATAACCCAGCATCGACAGGTCCGGCGCCAGGATGAGCAACGCGAAGAGCCACCAGGAAACGCCTGTCGCGCCATAGAAGACGATCGCGGCAGCCGCCGCGACGGCCCATTCGAGCCGGACTATCCAATTGAGGAATTTCATCCCAGACCGCTATTCCGGCCTTGCCGATCATTCCGGACGCTTGGGACGCAGCCTCACCACGATATCGACATTGGCGATCTCCATGCCTTCGGGCGGCTCCGGTAGATTGGTGACGGTTACCGGGCCGTTGGCGATGTCGAAAATCCTGTTTTCGCCTTCGATGTAGAAATGGTGGTGGTCGGAGGTGTTGGTGTCGAAGTAGGTCTTGGAACCTTCGACGGCGAGAATGCGCAGCAGCCCCGCCTGGGTAAACTGGTGAAGCGCGTTGTAGACGGTGGCCAGCGATACCGGCACGCCGGCGGCCTGCGCCTCCTCATGCAGTTCCTCAGCCGACAAATGGCGGTCGCCCTTGGCGAAAAGCAGGTCGGCCAGCGCAATGCGCTGACGGGTCGGCCTCAGGCCGGCTTCACGTACCCGCTTGTCCACAGCGACATTTTCCTTCCGGCAGCCCCGGTCCATCTGGTCTTCCAAGCTCGCAGTCCCGCTTCAAGACACGCCCAGAATGGCAAAAAAATGAATGTCTGCCGGAACCGGACCCCTGTTGACATATATTCTGTCGCCCGAATGCGATCAATAGCGCGCATTGACCCGGGCAGACTGGCGGGTTAAGCGCAAACGCCGGTTTCCGGCCTGAAACAGATTGTGTTAGGACACCAACGACAAGGGCGCGCTACCGCCCGGACGATATGGGGACGAAATTGATGGCGGGTTCGAAATCCAGCTACGACTACGAAGAATTGCTGGCCTGCGCTCGTGGCGAGCTGTTCGGAGAGGGCAATGCCCAGTTGCCCTACCCGCCGATGCTGATGTTCGACCGCATCACCGAGGTCAGCGAGACCGGCGGCGCCTTCGACAAGGGTTTCATTCGCGCGGAATTCGATATCAAGCCCGACCTGTGGTTCTTTGCCTGCCATTTCATAGGCAATCCGATCATGCCGGGCTGTCTCGGCCTTGACGCCCTGTGGCAATTGACCGGCTTCTATCTCGGCTGGCTTGGCGAACCCGGCAAGGGAATGGCGCTGTCGACCGGAGAGGTCAAGTTCAAGGGCATGGTCACGCCATCGGTCAAGAAGGTCGAGTACGGCGTTGATTTCAAGCGTGTGATGCGCGGCCGGCTGGTGCTCGGCATCGCCGATGGCTGGATGAAGGCGGATGGCGAGCCCATATATGCGGCGACGGATCTGAAGGTCGGTCTGTCCAAGCAGTCGGCGGTCGCTTGACCGCAGCCCTGGCCCGCGCATTGGCCAGCATCCCTGGAAGGAGTTGCGAATGAGACGTGTCGTAGTCACAGGCCTCGGCATCGTGTCGTCGATCGGCAACAATGCCAACGAGGTGCAGACCTCGCTGCATGACGCCAGATCCGGCATCAGCTTTTCCGATTCCTTTGCCGAACATGGCTTCCGGTGCCAGGTCTGGGGCGCGCCGACGCTCGATCCTTCGGCGATGATCGACCGCCGCGCGATGCGATTCCTGAGCCAGGGCGCGGCGTGGAATCACGTCGCCATGGACCAGGCGATCGCGGATGCCGGCCTCGACGAGAGCGACATCACCAACGAGCGCACCGGCATCGTCATGGGTTCGGGCGGCCCCTCCACGCGCACCATCGTCGAGGCGGCCGAAACCACGCTCAAGAACGGCAGCCCCAAGCGCATCGGTCCCTTCGCGGTGCCGAAGGCGATGTCGTCGACGGCCTCGGCAACCTTGGCCACATGGTTCAAGATCCATGGCGTCAACTATTCGATCTCCTCGGCCTGCTCGACCTCGGCGCATTGCATCGGCAATGGCTACGAGCTGATCCAGTGGGGCAAGCAGGACATGGTCTTTGCCGGCGGCCACGAGGATCTTGACTGGACGATGTCGGACTTGTTCGACGCCATGGGCGCCATGTCGTCGAAGTTCAACGACAGGGCCCCGACCGCATCGCGCGCCTATGACGCCAATCGCGACGGCTTCGTCATAGCCGGCGGCGCCGGCGTGCTGGTGCTGGAAGAGCTGGAGCACGCCAAGGCGCGCGGCGCCAAGATCTATGCCGAGATCGTCGGCTACGGCGCCACTTCGGACGGTTTCGACATGGTTGCGCCCTCGGGCGAAGGCGCGGTCCGCTGCATGCGCCAGGCGCTGGCGACGGTTTCCACGCCGGTCGACTACATCAACACACACGGCACCTCTACGCCGGTCGGCGATTCCAAGGAAATGGGCGCGATCCGTGAAGTGTTCGGCGAGAAGATGCCGTTCATCACGTCGACGAAGTCGCTGACCGGCCATTCTCTGGGCGCGGCGGGCGTGCAGGAATCCATCTATTCGATCCTGATGATGCAAGGCGGCTTCATCGGCGAAAGCGCCCATATCGAGACGCTCGATCCGGAATTCGAGGGCATGCCGATCGTACGCAAGCGCATCGACAACGCAGGGATCGACACCGTTCTGTCGAACTCCTTCGGTTTCGGCGGCACCAACGCGACGCTCGTTTTCCAGCGCTACTCCGCATAAGGCCAAGTTTTTCATATAAGGATTGCCGGCCATGGACGGATTGATGAAGGGCAAGCGCGGGCTTGTCATGGGTGTCGCCAACGATCATTCGATCGCCTGGGGCATTGCCCGGAAATTGTCCGAACAGGGGGCGGAATTGGCCTTCACCTACCAGGGCGAGGCTTTTGGCCGCCGGGTCAAGCCGCTCGCCGACAAGCTCGGCGCTTCGCTGGTCCTTCCCTGCGACGTCGAGGACAGCGCTTCGGTCGCCGCCACGTTCGAGACGCTTGGCAAGGCGTGGGGCGGACTGGACTTCGTCGTCCATGCCATCGGCTTTTCCGACAAGAACGAGTTGAAAGGCCTCTATGCCGATACCAGCCGCGACAATTTCGTCCGCACCATGGTGATCTCCTGCTATTCCTTCACCGAGGTGGCGCGCAATGCCGCGCCCCTGATGACCGCCGGCGGCTCGATGATCACGCTGACCTATGCCGGCTCGGTCCGCGTCATGCCGAACTATAATGTCATGGGCGTCGCCAAGGCCGGCCTGGAGGCCAGCGTGCGCTACCTCGCCAACGACTACGGTCCGCGCGGCATCCGGGTCAACGGCATCTCGGCCGGTCCGGTGCGTACACTGGCCGGCGCCGGCATTTCGGACGCCCGCCACATGTTCTCCTACCAGCAGCGGAACTCGCCGCTGCGCCGGACGGTGACGATCGACGAGGTCGGCGGCTCCGCGCTGTATCTCCTGTCCGACCTTGCTTCCGGCGTCACAGGCGAAATCCACTATGTCGATTCCGGCTACCATATCGTATCGATGCCGACCCTCGACGAGTTGAAGCAGACGGATGGCGGCCGCGACTGACGGCGGCCCCGGTCACGCGGGTCTTTTGCCAGTAAAGAAAATAATCCTCTCCAGTAAAATTGGATTCATTCGCGGAAACTCATTTTAAGAAGGTTTCCGCTATAAAGCTTCCCATCTGGGGACCTTTTCATGCCTGCCGCCATCAACCCGAAGCGAACACCCGTGTTCCGACTGCTCACGATAGCAAGTTCGGGCATTGGCAGTTTCGTCATCGGAATCTGGGGGCTGAAGCACGGTCTCGGCGACGGATTTGCCGGCATTTCGGCTGATATGATGGTGTCGATCATGGCCGCGCTTTGTGCGCTGGCCGCATCGGTGGCGGCAATGTCCTTCTTTGCTGGTGTCGATGAATCAGCGGATTTCGTCTTCAACGAAACCCATTTCGACAAGCTGACCGGACTGCTGGCCCGCCCGGCGATGGTCGGCAAGATCGCCGAGGCGGCATGCGCGACAAGCCGCACCGGGGAACCGATGTTCCTGATCGACATCGACATCGACCGGTTCAAGCAGATCAACGATGCAATCGGCTACACTCACGGTGACGAACTGATCCGCGCCTTCACCAAGCGGCTGCGCGACTGCGTGCCGGCGCGCGCACTGATCGGGCGGATCGGGGCCGGCGAGTTCGCGGTGCTGCTTCCCGATCACCAGATCCAGGGGACCCTGGAAAGCATGGTCGAGAGGCTCATCGACGAGATGATGGAGCCGTATGAACTCAGCACCCACCAGCAATCGGTGAGCCTGTCGGTGGGCATCGTGGCGATGCCCAAGGATGGGATCGATCCGGTCCTCATCCTGCGCCGTTCCAACCTGGCGCTGCAGAATGCGCGCGCCAGCGGGGTTGGCAACTGGTCGGTCTTCAACAGCGATATGGGGCGGGTGGCCGACCATCGCCAATGGGTCGAGTCCGAACTGCACAATGCGTTCGAGCGCGGCGATTTCGACCTGCATTATCAGCCGCAGCTCGACCTTCCGACAGGCCGCATCGTCGGCTACGAGGCGTTGATCCGGTGGCAGCATCCCGAACGCGGCATGATCCCTCCGATGGAGTTTATCCAGATCGCCGAGGAGACCGGCATGATCAATCCGATCGGCGAATGGGTGCTGCGCAAGGCCTGCAGCGATGCCCGCCATCTGCCGGACGACTGTTTCGTCGCCGTCAACATCTCGCCGGTCCAGTTCATGACCAAGGATTTCGTCGGGCTTGTGCGCGACACGATGCGGAGCACCGGCATCAAGCCGTCACGGCTGGAACTGGAAGTCACCGAGACGGCGATGATGCAGGACCGCGACCGCGCGGCCGCCATCCTGAAAGAACTCGCCGAGATGGGGATCTCGGTCGCTGTCGATGATTTCGGCACCGGCTATTCCAACCTCAGTTATCTGATCGACTTCTCGTTCGGCAAGCTGAAGATCGACCGCTCCTTCGTCAGCCGCATCGATACCGATGCGAGCTCCGGCGCGGTCGTGTCGACCATTGTCGGGCTTTCCCGGGCGCTTGGCGTCAGCATCATTGCCGAGGGCGTCGAGACCGAGAACCAGGCGACACTGCTGCGGGCAGCTGGTTGCGAAGTGGTGCAGGGCTATCTGTTCGGCCGGCCGGCGCCGCTCAAATTCAGCGCTGGTGACAGGCACGCCACCGACGAAGTCCGGCGCGTCGCCAATCTACACTGACCTACAACATGTCGCGGCAATAGGATTCGCCCGACCTGCTGTAAGCTTCCGATTTATGGATGGCGTTGTCCCCGAACCGATGACACTTCCGGGCGACACGCATTAAATGCATCGCGTCAGCGCCGTGCGACAAACACCTTGAACATGCCGTCGCGGGCAAGCTCGGAGTGGCTGGCAAAGGCGGCCGACAGCACCGGCTCGTAGGGAAGCTGGCGGTTGGCGACCATGAACAGGCGCCCACCGGGCTTCAAGGCCTTGGCCGCGGCGCGGATCATGCCGACGCCGATCTCGGGCTCGGCCGCACGGCTGCGGTGGAAGGGTGGGTTCATTGCGATGACGTCGTAGCGGCGCTCGACAGGCTCGGCCAGCAGATCCGTCCAGAAGAAGCCCTGCGCCACGGTGTTGGCAAGGTTGCCCCTGGCGGCCTCCAGCGCATCGAAATCGGCTTCGTAAAGATCGAGGGCCGACAAGCCCGGACAGCGGGCAGCCATCTCGGCCGCCACATAACCCCAGCCGGCGCAGAAATCGGCCGCGGTGCCACGCAAATCACCGGGCAGATTGTCGACCAGCAGTTTCGAACCGGCATCGACGCGGTCGAAGGAGAACATGCCGGGTGCGGTGCGGAACCGGTCCTCAACAAGCAAGGCGGGATTGGCGGCGCGAAGCGCGGCGGCGGCTTGCACATCAACCGGACGACGCAGCCAGAAGGCAATGCCGTGATATTTTGGCATGTGGCTATCAAGGAGAACAAGATCGCCGACGCGCTTACGCAGGCTTGCGATGCCATCCTCCTTGCCACCGGCAATGACGATCAATCCGCCCTCCGCCACCCGCTCGAGAGCCTCGGCGATGCGCAGTTCGTTTTCGCCGCGATGGCGGCCGGCGAGCACAAGCACGGCATCAAAATCCTCACCGGCCGATCGCGGCGTGACCGTGAAGCCAGCCGCCTGCAAAGCGCGGAAATACGGGCGAAAGCCCTGTACGAGATGCAGCGTAGCCTCGAAGGCCTGTGGCAAGCGCAGGCCGGGTTCGGCGCCAAGGAAGAGAATGCGCTCGTCCCTGCCCGGCGGGGAAAGAGCCTCGGCCTCGAATGGATGAAAAAGCGTCTTCAACGCTTCAGCGGACATGGCCGTGCTCCATAAACAAAAGCGGGCGCGACATAAGCCGCGCCCGCTTCGATTTTTCCGTCAGAGGCCTCAGGCGGCGTTTTCTTCGCCTTCGGTCTTCTTGTCGCGGGCGATTTCCTTGCCGGTGGCCTGGTCGACGACCTTCATCGACAGGCGGACCTTGCCGCGCTCGTCGAAGCCCATCAGCTTGACCCAGACCTTGTCGCCTTCCTTGACGACGTCCGAGGTCTTGGCGACCCGGTCGTTGGCAAGCTGCGAGATGTGGACGAGGCCGTCACGCGGACCGAAGAAGTTGACGAAGGCGCCGAAGTCGGCGGTCTTGACGACCGTGCCTTCGTAGATCTCGCCGACTTCCGGCTCGGCGACGATGGTGTGGATCCACTTCTTCGCCGCCTCGATCTCCTTGGCGTTCGACGAAGCGATCTTGACCGTGCCGTCGTCCTCGATGTTGATCTTGGCGCCGGTCTTCTCGACGATCTCGCGGATGACCTTGCCGCCCGAACCGATGACGTCGCGGATCTTGTCGGTCGGGATGTGCATGACCTCGATGCGCGGCGCGAACTCGCCGAGTTCAGGGCGGGCGCCGGTCAGGGCATGGGACATCTCGCCGAGGATATGCAGGCGACCGTCCTTGGCCTGGCCAAGGGCGATCTTCATGATCTCCTCGGTGATGCCGTCGATCTTGATGTCCATCTGCAGCGAGGTGATGCCGCCTTCGGTGCCGGCAACCTTGAAGTCCATGTCGCCGAGGTGATCCTCGTCGCCCAAGATGTCGGAGAGCACGGCGAAGCGCTCGCCTTCCTTGATCAGGCCCATGGCGATACCGGCCACCGGCTTGGCCAGCGGCACGCCGGCATCCATCAGCGCCAGCGAGGTGCCGCAGACGGTAGCCATCGAGGACGAGCCGTTGGACTCGGTGATCTCCGAGACGACGCGCAGCGTGTAGGGGAACTGGTCGGCGGAGGGCAGCATCGGACGGATGGCGCGCCAGGCGAGCTTGCCATGGCCGATTTCGCGGCGGCCCGGCGAACCCATGCGGCCGGTCTCACCGACGGAGTAGGGAGGGAAGTTGTAGTGAAGGAGGAATTTCTCCTTGTACATGCCGGTCAGGGAATCGACGTACTGCTCATCCTCGCCGGTGCCGAGCGTGGCAACCACGAGCGCCTGGGTCTCGCCGCGGGTGAACAGCGCCGAACCATGGGTGCGCGGCAGGACGCCGACTTCGGAGACGATCTTGCGAACCGTGCTCAAGTCGCGGCCATCGATGCGCGCGCCGGTGTCGAGGATGTTCCAGCGAACGACCTTCGCCTGCAATTCCTTGAATACCGAGCCGATCTGTTCGGAGGTGTACTTTGCGTCCTCGCCTTCAGCCGGGGCAAACGCGGCCTTGACCTTCGCCTTGACGGCGTCGACGGCGGCGTAGCGCTTCTGCTTGTCGACGTTCTTGTAGGCATTGCTGAGCTCGTCGCCGACGATCTTCAGCATCTCGGCCTCAAGCGCGGAATAATCCGGCGCGGTGAAGTCGCGCGGCTCCTTGGCGGCAACTTCCGCCAGCTTGATGATGGCGTCGATGACCGGCTGGAAACCCTTGTGGCCGAACATGACAGCGCCGAGCATCAGCTCTTCGCCGAGTTCCTTGGCTTCCGACTCGACCATCAGCACGGCATCGGTGGTGCCGGCGACGATGAGGTCGAGCTTGGACTCCTGCATCTCGTCGACATGCGGGTTCAGCACATATTCGCCATTGATGTAGCCGACGCGCGCGCCGCCGATCGGGCCCATGAAGGGAACGCCCGACAGGGTCAGGGCCGCCGAGGTGGCGACGATCGACAGGATGTCCGGGTCATTTTCGAGATCGTGCTGGACGACGGTGACGACGATCTGCGTGTCGTTCTTGTAGCCGGCGGCGAAGAGCGGGCGGATCGGGCGGTCGATGAGACGGGAAACCAGCGTTTCCTTCTCGCTCGGACGGCCTTCGCGCTTGAAATAGCCGCCCGGGATCTTGCCGGCGGCATAGGTCTTTTCCTGGTAATTGACGGTCAGCGGAAAGAAGTCGAGACCGGGCTTGGGCTCCTTCATCGAAACGACGGTGGCGAGAACCTTGGTCTCGCCGTAGGTGGCGAGCACCGCGCCGTCGGCCTGGCGCGCGATCTTGCCGGTCTCCAGGATGAGCGGACGACCGCCCCATTCGATTTCCACTTTGTGGTGATTGAACATGTCTTGTCCTTAATAAGCGGAAAGGGCCGCGCCGTTTCACGGTGCGCGGATGCCCTTTGCCTGGCTTCCTTTCTCGGGCAGCCACGGGCAAGACAACGGGAAGCTCGGGTGATTTAGGCGCGACAAGCGCGCGCGAGCGTCCTGCAATCCTGCCCCATGACCGTCCATGGGCGGTTTCGAACGGCCCTTTGCACGCTCGAAACCGGGTCTGGCCAGCCTGTGCGACTGGCAGAATGC
Source organism: Mesorhizobium sp. CO1-1-7 (assembly GCF_020164885.1). Lineage (NCBI taxonomy): Bacteria > Pseudomonadati > Pseudomonadota > Alphaproteobacteria > Hyphomicrobiales > Phyllobacteriaceae > Mesorhizobium > Mesorhizobium sp. CO1-1-7. The sequence goes on from NZ_JAIUHA010000001.1 coordinate 377,816, forward strand.
GCGACCGGCGGGCTCTCCGAAGAAAGCCCGCCGGTCAATTCGTCAACGGCGCAGACCGAGCTTCTCGATCAGTGTCTGATAGCGCGAGTCGTCCTTGCGCTTGAGATAATCAAGCAGGCTGCGGCGCTGGGACACGAGAGCGAGCAGACCACGGCGGGAATGGTTATCCTTCTTGTGGTCCTTGAAATGGTCGGTCAGGTTCTTGATGCGCTCGGAAAGGATGGCCACCTGGACTTCCGGAGACCCGGTATCGCCCTTGGCGGTTGCGAATTCACCCATCAATTCCTGTTTGCGCTCGGCAGTAATCGACATCGTGTTTTTCCTTATCTGTTTGAGGAAACGGGTCGCCCACAGCCGGGATGTCGTCCAGCAGGGGCCGTGCATGCAAAGCGTCAAGGCGCTATGCTGCGGCGCATATAGTGCAATTCCCAGAAAAACACCAGCCCAATTCACAAGCCGGCTTTTGAGGCTCAAATGACAGGTTTAAACCCGGTCAAAGCCATTTCTTCCATTTGAAGAATGCAATCAGCCCGACAGCGACGGCAGCCATGAACAGCAGAGACAAGGGATAGCCGTAGTACGCCTTCAGCTCCGGCATATTCCATGGCGAGCTGGCGGGGTCGAAGTTCATGCCCCAGATGCCGACCAGGAAGGTGAGCGGCATGAAGATGACCGAAACGATGGTGAGATAGGAGATGACGTCGTTGGTGCGGGCCTGGCTCAGCGACAGATGCATTTCGATCAGGCCGGTCAGCATGTCGCGCTGGGTCTCGACCAGCTCGATCAGCCTGAGCGAATGGTCGAGCGTATCGTTGAGGAAGACCTTGGTCTCGGCTGTGACATAGGCCACGTCGTTGCGGATCAGCGTTGCCAGCGCATCGCGCATGGGCCACAGCACGCCTTTCAAAACATTGGCATCGCGCCGCAATTCGTGCAGCTGCCGCATCTGGTGCTTGTGCGTCGAATGCAGCATCTGGTCCTCAATGCTGTCGACCAGGTCGCCGGCAGCCTCGATCGGCGGAAAATAGCTGTCGACGATGGCGTCGATCAGCGCATAGGCGAGATAGTCGGCGCCGCGCGTGCGCAACCGGTTGGGGGCCGAACTCTCGATGCGCTTGCGCACCGGATCGAACGGATCGCCCTCGCGCTCCTGGAAGGTGACGACGAAGTTCTCGCCGAGGAAGAGAGCGATCTGCTCATAGCGATGCGACGTGACATCGTCGATCATGCGCATGACGACGAAGGCGTGATCCTCGAAGAAGTCGACTTTCGGCCGCTGGCCGGTGTTGACGACATCCTCCAGCGCCAGCGGATGCAGGCTGAAGATGCGGCCGATCTCCTCGATCAATTGGATGTTGGCAAGGCCGGTGCAGTCGAGCCAGATGACCGGCCATTTCCGGCAACTGACCTCGACGTCGTCGATGCTGGCGTTCTCGATGGTCTTGAACTTCTGCGGCGAGATCAAGGTCAGCCGCAGTTCGGAGCGCCGCGCCGCCGGATCGGCGATCAGCGTGCCGGGCGAGGCGCCAACCGGAGGCCGTCTCGTCTTCACCGGCGCCCTTTTTTTCACCACCTCGGCCTTTGCCATGCCACCACCCGTCGAACCTGCTTGTCCTATACCGTCATGGCGATCAGACCGGTCACCCGGCAAAGACCCGCTTGGGCTTGAACATGCCTTGCTCGATAGCGCCAATGGCGACGAGCTTGCCGCGCGCCGTCGCACAGGCTTCCTCCGCCTCCACCGGGGCGTCACGGCCACGAATGATGACTGGATTGCCGAGGCGGATCTTTGTCGCGGCATCGTCGCTGATCGCGATCTGCGGCAGGCAGTCGAGCGCCGCCGAGGTGTCGACGAGAAGCCCGTCGATGGCGCCGAAATCTATAGGCATCTCCACTACGTCCGCGGCATCTGCCTCCGGATCCGGTTTATCGTCACCTTGCGCGCCGAAGCGCGCGGCCTCGAGTTCGGCGATGGTGACGAAGTCCTCTGGCGTAAACGGCTCGACCTCGACCCGGCGCAGTTCGCTGATATGGCCGAAGCAGCCGAGGTCGCGGCCCATGTCGCGGGCCAGCGAACGCACATAGGTGCCCTTGCCGCATTCGACTTCGAAAATCGTCTGGTCCGGCTTGTGCTCGACAATGTCGAGCCGGCCGATCTCGATCTCGCGTGGCGGTATGTCGACCGTCCCGCCTTCGCGGGCAAGGTCGTAGGCGCGCTCACCCGCAATCTTGATCGCGGAAAATTGCGGTGGCGTCTGCATGATGACGCCGGTGTATTTCGGCAGCAGCACCCGGACATCGGCTTCCGATGGACGCTGATCGGCCTCTTTCGTCACCGGACCTTCGAGGTCATCGGTCGACCGCTCCTGTCCCCAGGCAACGGTGAAACGGTAAATCTTGGCGCCGTCCTGCACGTAGGGCACGGTCTTGGTGGCCTCGCCGAGCGCGATCGGCAGCATGCCGGAGGCAAGAGGGTCGAGCGTGCCGGCATGGCCGGCCTTTTCGGCCTGGAACAGCCATTTGATCTTGGAGACGGCCTCGGTCGAGCCCATACCGACCGGCTTGTCCAGCACCACCCAGCCGGAGACCGGCCGGCCCTTCTTCTTGCCGCGACGCCCCATTATTCTTCTTCCTTGTTGTCGTCGCTATCCAGGTCGCGTGCCACTTCGGGTGACTTCAGCAGGTCGTTGATCCTGGCGAAATTGTCGAAGGACGTATCCAGCCGGAAACGGAACTCCGGCATGTACTTCATCTGCCGGAGCGCGCCGGAGACGCGGCCGCGCACGAACTTGGCATGCTTGTTCAGCGCTTCGATCACGGCGTCGGTATCCTTTGCGCCGAGCGGAGAAACGAAGGCTGTGGCGATCTTGAGATCCGGCGACATCCGCACTTCCGACACCGAAACCACGGTATTTTCAATCAACGGGTCGATGATGTCCCCGCGCTGCAGGGTTTCCGAGAGCGCATGGCGCACCTGTTCACCGACGCGCAACATGCGCTGGGATGGGCTTGATGTGGTGGAACGGGGCATTTTTCTCGATCCTGAAAGCGTGAGGCGCGGGATGGGACCGTGCCGCATGTCTCAAATGATTATTCTCAACAGGCTTGTGGTCAACAGGCTTGGGGCGGCGGTCTTTCGACCACCGCCCGATATCGACAAGTCACTCGACCTCAGAGTGTGCGGGTCACCATCTCGACGCGGAAGCACTCGATGACGTCGCCGACGCGCATGTCCTCGTAGTTCTGGAAGGCCATGCCGCACTCCTGGCCGCCCGGGACTTCCGAAACTTCGTCCTTGAAGCGCTTCAGGGTCTTCAGCGTGCCTTCGTGGATGACGACGTTGTCGCGGATCAGGCGTACGCCCGCACCACGCTCGACCTTGCCTTCGGTGACACGGCAGCCGGCGATCTTGCCGACCTTGGTGATGTCGAAGATCTCGAGGATCTCGGCATTGCCGATGAAGGTCTCGCGACGCTCCGGCGAGAGCAGGCCCGACAGAGCCGCCTTCACGTCATCCACGAGGTTGTAGATGATCGAATAATAGCGGATCTCGATGCCCGCGGCCGCGGCCGCGGCACGTGCCTGCACATTGGCGCGAACGTTGAAGCCGATGATCGCCGCGCCAGACGTTTCCGCCAGCGAGACGTCGCTTTCGGTGATGGCGCCGGCGCCGGAATGAACGATGCGCGCACGAACCTCGTCGGTCCCAAGCTTGTCGAGCGCGGCATTGATCGCCTCGATCGAACCCTGCACGTCGCCCTTGATGACCAGCGGGAATTCCTTCAGCCCGCTCGTCTGCAACTGCGACATCATCTGTTCGAGCGAGCCGCGCTGGCCGGCATGCCTGGCCACCGCCTTCTCGCGCGCCAGACGCTGGCGATATTCGGTGATCTCGCGGGCACGGGCCTCGTTGTTGACCACGGCGAAGCGGTCGCCGGCCTGCGGCGTTCCCTGAAGGCCGAGCACCTCGACCGGCATCGCCGGCGGTGCTTCCTTGATCTGCTCGCCGCGATCGTTGACCAGAGCGCGCACGCGGCCCCATTCATTGCCGGCGACGAGGATGTCGCCCGGCATCAGGGTGCCGGTCTGCACCAGAACGGTGGCGACGGGACCACGGCCCTTGTCGAGCTGCGCCTCGATGACGACGCCCTCGGCGGTACGGTCGGGGTTGGCCTTGAGGTCGAGGATTTCGGCCTGCAGCAGGATCGCCTCGAGCAACTTGTCGAGATTGGTGCCCTTGGTCGCCGAAACTTCGACGTCCAGCACTTCACCGCCCATGGATTCGACGAAGACCTCATGCCGCAACAGTTCGGAACGCACCTTCTGCGGATCGGCGTCATGCTTGTCGATCTTGTTGATCGCCACGATGATCGGAACGCCGGCCGCCTTGGCATGGCTGATCGATTCGATCGTCTGCGGCATGACACTGTCGTCGGCCGCGACCACCAGGATGGCAATGTCGGTGGCCTGGGCGCCACGGGCGCGCATCGCCGTAAAGGCGGCGTGGCCGGGCGTGTCGATGAAGGTGATCTTCTGACCGTTCTTCTCGACCTGATAGGCGCCGATATGCTGGGTGATGCCGCCGGCCTCGCCGGAAACGACATTGGCATTGCGGATCGCATCGAGCAGCGAGGTCTTGCCGTGGTCGACGTGGCCCATGATGGTCACGACCGGCGGACGCGACACCAGGTCCTCGGCATTGTCGGCGATGTTGAACAGGCCTTCCTCGATGTCGGACTCGGCAACGCGGCGGACCGTATGACCGAATTCGGTGGCGACCAGCTCGGCCGTGTCGGCGTCGATGACGTCGCCTGGCTTCAGGATCTGGCCCTGCTTCATGAAATACTTGACCAGGTCGACAGCACGCTCCGACATGCGCTGCGCCAGTTCCTGGATGGTGATGGTCTCGGGCAGGATCACTTCGCGCATGACCTTCTCGCGCGGCTCGTTGTGCATCGCGCGCTTGAATTTTTCCTGGCGGCGACGCATCGACGACAGCGAACGAGCCCGGGCATCCTCGTCGGACAGCGCGGAGTTCAGTGTCAGCTTGCCACGGCGGCGGTCTTCCTCGCTCTTGGTGGGCTTTGCCGGGCGCGCCACTTCGGGCGTGACCAGGCGGCGCACCGGTGCGCCGGCGGTCGCCCGCTTCGGCTTGACCTCTTCCTCCTCGTCGGCGGTCGCCAACTCGGCGGCTTGCGGTGCGCGGCGGCGCGCCTCTTCCTCGGCGCGGCGGCGCGATTCGGCCTCGGTCTGCAACCGTGCCTCTTCCTCGGCCTGGCGGCGCGCCGAATCCTCACGTTCGCGCTTGCGGCGCTCTTCGTCCTCGGCGCGGCGCTTGGCGTCCTCGGCGGCCCGCTGACGGTCTTCGACCTCGCGGACCTTCGAGCCCTCGAGCGCCCTGCGGCGCGCTTCCATCTCGCTGCGCGACAATTCGTTCAGCACCATGCCGCTGCGCTCGACCGGAGCCGGCGGCGGAGGTGGCGCCTTGGGCGCTTCCTGGACGACAGGCGCCGCCACGACCGCCGGCTTCGGCGTGAAGACGGGCGCAGGCGGAGCCGCGGCCGGCTCCGGCTTGTCGCCGGGCAGCGAGAACTTGCGCTTCTTGGTCTCGACCACGACCGACTTGGTACGGCCGTGCGAGAAGTTCTGGCGCACGGTGCCCTGTTCCATGCCGGGGCGCTTCAGCGTCAAGGTCTTCTTCGGTGTAACACTCAACGTCTTGTCGTCGCCCGATTTCGTATCGCTCATTCCATATCCTCTGCGGCATCATCTTCGTCAGCAACGGCCGCAAGCATTGCAAGATCGTCCGGGGTACCGCCCCGATATCGGTCGAGCGCAACCATGCGCTTCTGGACCGCCTTACCCGCGTCTCCCGCGAGGACGGCAGCATGTATCACATTTGTACCCCCCAATGCCAAGCTCAACTCGGCCTCGGAGAAAAGTTTGTAAGCAAGGATGGAGGGGCCGCCGATATGGACGGTCGCCCGCCGCGCCTGGCTGATCTTGCGCACGCCATCCTCGGACGCTTCGGTCGCGTGGAGCACGAAAAGCGCCAGTCCGCCGCGCACCGCGCTCTCGACCTTGGTGGCGCCTAGCGAAATCGAGCCTGCCTTGCGGGCAAGACCCAGCATACCGAGGGCGTATCTGGAAAGCAGCCCGTCGACCATGCCGCCGAGATCGGGCGGCACGACCACCTGTGCCTTGAAGGCGCGGGCAAAAAGGTTCTTGGCCGCCGCCTTCTCGATATGTAGGCGGTCCGCACTCACCCAGCAACCACGGCCGGGCAGATTTCTCTTGAGATCGGGAACGATGGCCGAATCCGGGCCGACGACGAACCGGATCAGTTCATCCGGTTCGGCCTGTTTGCGGGTGACGATGCAGGTGCGATCGTTCATCTCGTCCAAGGGCGGGTTGTGTGCGATGCGGTTTCACCTCACGCACCAACGGCTTCGTCGGCCGTTTCTTCTTCGGCCGCAAGCTCGTCTTCGGTGATCCAGCCGGCCTTGAGGCGAGCGGCCAGAACCATCTGCTCGGCATCGGCGCGCGAAACGCCGTGATTGGCCAGCACGCCGGGATAGACCTTGGTCTCGCCGTCCTTGCGTTCCTTCCAGCCGGTGAGGTCGTCGGCGGCATAGCCGGCGAAATCCTCGATCGTCTTCACGCCATCCTCGCCGAGCGTCACCATCATGGCGGTGGTGACGCCGGGAATTTCGCGCAGATCATCCGAAACGCCCAGCGCCTTGCGCTTCTCGTCGTGCTCGGCCTCGATCTTCTCTAGATATTCGCGGGCGCGGGTCTGGATTTCCGAGGCTGTATCCTCATCGAAGCCGTCGATCGAGGCGATCTCGCCGGCATCGACATAGGCGACTTCCTCGACGCTGGTGAAGCCTTCCGAAGCCAGCACCTGGCCGACCATCTCGTCGACATCGAGAGCTTCCATGAACAGCGCCGAGCGCTCGACGAATTCTTTCTGGCGGCGCTCGGATTCCTCGGCCTCGGTCAGGATGTCGATGTCCCAGCCGGTGAGCTGCGAGGCAAGGCGCACATTCTGGCCGCGGCGGCCGATGGCCAGCGACAGCTGATCGTCGGGAACCACCACTTCGATACGCTCCGCATCCTCGTCGAGCACGACCTTGGCGACTTCCGCCGGCTGCAGCGCATTGACGATGAAGGAGGCCGCCGATGGCGACCACGGAATGATGTCGATCTTCTCGCCCTGCAATTCGCCGACGACGGCCTGGACGCGGCTGCCGCGCATACCGACGCAGGCGCCGACCGGATCGATCGAGCTGTCGCGCGAAATGACGGCGATCTTGGCGCGCGAGCCCGGGTCGCGGGCGACCGACTTGATCTCAATGATGCCGTCATAGATCTCCGGCACTTCCATGGTGAAGAGTTTGGCCATGAACTGCGGATGGGTGCGCGACAGGAATATCTGCGGGCCGCGCTGCTCGCGCCGCACGTCGTAGACATAGGCACGCACGCGATCGCCATATTTGTAGTTTTCGCGCGGGATCAGCTCGTCGCGGCGGATGATCGCCTCGCCACGGCCGAGATCGACGATGACGTTCCCATATTCGACGCGCTTGACCGTGCCGTTGACGATCTCGCCGATGCGGTCTTTGTATTCGTCATACTGGCGGTCACGCTCGGCCTCGCGCACCTTCTGCACGATGACCTGCTTGGCAGACTGGGCGGCGATGCGGCCGAAATCCATCGGCGGCAGCAGTTCGGCGATGAAATCGCCAAGCTGGGCGTCAGGATTGCGCTCACGCGCCGAGGAAATGGCGATCTGGGTCGCGTAATCGTCGACCTTCTCGACCACTTCCATCAGCCGCTGCAGCTTCATCTCGCCGGTGTTCGGGTTGATGTCGGCGCGAATGTTGGTCTCCTGGCCATAACGCGAACGCGCCGCCTTCTGGATCGCATCGGCCATGGCGGCGATGACGATCGACTTGTCGATCGACTTCTCACGCGCGACCGCATCGGCGATCTGCAGCAGTTCAAGTCTGTTGGCGCTTACAACCATGTTCTTTCTCCCGAGCCTGTTCGCCGGACCTTTGCGCCCGGCAGCTCAATCAAATTTCCTGTTCGTGTTCTTCCGTGGCGTCCGGTTCCGTACCCTCGGACACATCGTCGTCCGGTTCACCGCGGCGTCTCTTGGCTTCCTTGCGCTCCCTGTTGTCCCTGGACAACGCTTCGCGAATGAGGTCGTCGGTCAGGATCAGCCTGACATCGGCAATGGCATCGTAGGGCACGCGCACCGTCGGCTCCTCGCCATACGCCGCCTTGTCGCGCTCGATCAGCACGTCGTTCTCACCGGCTTCGGCGATCTTGCCCTTGAAGCGCTTGCGGTCGGCGACGACGACCGATGTTTCCATCTTCACCAGATGACCGGTCCAGGTCACGAAATCCGATTTACGCACCAGAGGCCGATCGATGCCGGGCGAAGAGACTTCGAGGTGATAGGCCTTTTCGATCGGATCATCGACGTCGAGCGCCGGCGACACCGCGCGGCTGACCTCTTCGCAATCCTCGACGGTCATGGTGCCGTCCTCACGCTCGGCCATGATCTGCAGCGTCAGCCCGTTCTGGCCGGACAGATGCACGCGCACGAGGCGAAAGCCGATGCCGCGCAGCACCGGCTGGACGATCAGCGCAATGCGCGCATCGATGCCGCTTTCGCGGATGATGCGATCGTCACCTTCGTTTGCCGTTCCAGTCATCGTTGCCTATCGTTGGTCTCGAACCTATCGGCAGGTAATAAAAAAGAGCGGGACCGGGTGGACCCACTCTTCGTCATACCGACCAAGAATTTGAGGCTGATATAAACGAACACGGTTCGTGTTTCAAGTCCGCAGTCCCGGCCGGACGAAAGCCTGTGGGTTCAGGGTTGTTCCAGGCGCATGGCCGCCATCCGGCAATCCGCCTGTGAGAGCCGGCGGCGCGCTCTTATTTATTAGCCATCAAACGAATTGAATTGGCGCGCTGGCGCGCGAAAGGACAAGACCATGAGCAACTGCAGGATATTCTCCGCCTTGGGCGATCTGTTCACCACATTCGGCAGCGCCGTTGCCGCGTCTCGCGCCGTGGAAGCCGGGCGCAAGCCCAGAGCCGACGACCTGCGCAATCTCGGCATGGATCCGGCCGTATTCAACAGGATCGGTCGTTTCTGACTCCAACAGGCATTCGACCCCGTCCTCCCGGCAGGTTGCCGGTTGGGCGGACCTAGGTCCTGACGAAAGTCAGATAGGCCGGCCGGCGCCCCTCGCGAATGGCCTTTGCCTCATAGCGCGTGCCGGGCCAGCCCTCATAGGAGCGATGCCAGTCCGCCGCTTCCGCAGCCTGCCATGCGAAAGCGCCATGCGCCCGGCAATGCAGCAAGGTCCAGTTCACATAAGTGTCGATGTCGGACGCAAAGCGGAATTTCGAGCCGGGTTTCAGGACGCGTGCGAAACGATCGAGATTGACCGGACTGACGAAACGCCGCTTCCAGTGTTTTTTCTTTGGCCAGGGATCGGGATAGAGAAGATCGATGCCGTCGAGCGAGGCCGGCGGCAACCAGTCAAGCAACTGGGTGGCGTCGTCGTCGTAGACCCTGAGATTGGCCAGCGGCGCTGCCCGCACCGCCATCATCATCTTGGCCATGCCGTTGACGAAGGGCTCGACGCCTATGAAGCCTGTCGCGGGCGCCTCGATGGCGCGATGCAGGAGATGTTCACCGCCGCCAAAGCCGATCTCGAGCCGAACCGCCGAAACCTCTGCTGCAAACAGGACGCGCAGGTCTGGCGGTGCCTCGGCCGTCAGATCGAGCCGGTATTTGCCAAGCCCGCTTTCCAGCGCCGCGGCCTGCTGCGGGCGCACGGGCTTGCCGCGCCGGCGACCGAAGAAGGCTTCGGTCATGCGGCTTGGCCTGTCCGCGTCACTCATCGACTGGCGCCAGTCCTGCCGCCGCCCTCAGGCCGCGACAGCATCCTTGAGCGCCTTGGCCAGATCGGTCCTTTCCCAGGAGAAAGACCCGTCACGGCCAGCCTTGCGGCCGAAATGGCCGTAAGACGACGTCTTGGCGTAGATCGGCTTGTTGAGGTCGAGATGACGGCGGATGCCTGACGGCGACAGGTCCATCACGCTGCGCAGCGCGTCCTCGAGCTTTGCCTCGTCGACCTTGCCGGTGCCGTGCAGGTCGACATAGACCGATAGCGGCTGGGCGACACCGATGGCGTAGGAAAGCTGGATGGTGCAGCGATCGGCGAGCTTCGCCGCCACGACATTCTTGGCCAGGTAGCGCGCCGCATAGGCAGCCGACCGGTCGACCTTGGTGGTATCCTTGCCGGAAAAGGCGCCGCCGCCATGGGGGGCTGCGCCACCATAGGTGTCGACGATGATCTTGCGGCCGGTCAGGCCGGCATCACCATCCGGACCGCCGATGACGAACTTGCCGGTCGGGTTGATGTACCACATGCAATCGTCAGCGATCTTGAGGTCGCCCAATGCCTCGCGGATATAAGGTTCCACCACCTTGCGGACCTTCTTGGAATCCCAGCTTGAATCCAGATGCTGGGTCGACAGGACGATCTGCGTCGCCTCGGCGGCCTTGCCGTCGACATAGCGGACGGTGACCTGGCTTTTCGCGTCCGGCCCGAGCTTGCCGGCCTCGCCGTTGTTTTCGTGGCGGGCCGCTGCCAGCAGTTCCAGAATCTTGTGGCTGTAATAGATCGGCGCCGGCATCAGGTCCGGCGTCTCGCGGCAGGCATAGCCGAACATGATGCCCTGGTCGCCGGCACCTTCCTCGCCCTGACGGTCGGCGGCATTGTCGACGCCCTGGCCGATATCAGGCGACTGGCCATGCAGCAGGACCTCGATCTTGGCCGTCTTCCAGTGAAAGCCGGCCTGCTCGTAGCCGATCTCACGGATCGCCTTGCGGGCGACGGATTTGAACTTCGCCGGGTTGACGACGGGGTGGCCCGCGGCATCCTTGAGGATGTTGCCGGCCTTGTCCTTCTTCAACAACGTCTCGGGAACGCGCACTTCACCGGCGATGACGACTCGGTTGGTGGTCGCGAGCGTCTCGCAGGCGACACGGACTTTCCATGGGTCCATGCCGGTCTTCTTGGCTTCACGATAGACCAGATCGACGATTTCGTCGGAGATGCGGTCACAGACTTTGTCGGGATGGCCCTCGGCCACGGATTCCGAGGTAAAGAAGTAGTTCTGCCGCGTCACGGGTGTCCCCTCTTGAAAAACGATCGGCAGGCTGCCGATTTTGGCGCGCCACGTGTTAGCGGGGCAAAGCGCTGCTCGTCAAGCGCTGCCGCGGCTCTGGCCCGAATGTCGGAGGCGATATCTTGTGCCACCGGCGGCGCATGCCGCCGGTGCAAAGCGCATTGCGGATCAGTCGGGATCGTCCTCGGCGAGCGATTTCACCAGGTCAATGATCCTGCGGCGCACCTTGACGTCGGCGATCTTGACAAAGGCCCGGTTGAGCTGAAGTCCTTCGGGACTGCCGCAGAACTCGACAGCGAAAGCCATCGAACTATCCTCGGCAAAGCCGCGGTTGGCGGTCAATTCCTGGCCTGGCGCATCCTCGAAAAAGAAGGCGACAGGCACGCCGAGTATGGAGGCAATCGCCTGCAGGCGGCTGGCACCGACGCGATTGGTGCCCTTTTCATATTTCTGGATTTGTTGGAACGTGATGCCGAGATTCTCGCCCAGCTTTTCTTGGCTCATTCCGAGCATATTGCGGCGAAGCCGGACCCGGCTTCCCACGTGAATATCGATGGGATTGGGTTTCTTCTTGTTTTCTTCTGTCATTTTTTCCTCGCCGAATTTTTTCGGCTTTGTGATTTTTTCCTGCCCAAAGAAAGCCGGAGGCGACTGCCCCAACAGAACGATCCACCAGCTTCGAGAAATTTTCAGGCGGTACAGTATGAGTTTCTAATGTGCCAGCTGTCAATTCGCCCGTAGCTTTTGCCTTACGTTCAACAGCCCCCCTACAAGCGCAAACAGCAACATGATCAGCATTCCGTTAATGCGCCGCTGGCTGGACGAAATGACCGTCTGTGCGGAAACAGGCACCTTCACATCGATGGCTCCGCGCGCGTCGATCGCAAGGGCGTCGACGACGCGGCCACGGGCGTCGACCACGGCCGAGATGCCGTTGTTGGCAGCACGCAACAAGGGCAATCCATTCTCCACCGCGCGAATCTGGGCCTGCCTGAAATGCTGATACGGTCCCGGCGTGTCGCCGAACCATGCATCGTTGGTAACGTTCACAATAAGCTGCGATGACGTAGCGTCAACTGCCACCAGATCGGGAAAGATCACCTCATAACAGATAAATGGCAGGGCACGAATGCCGCCCGGCAACGTGATGGCATGACGCTCGTTGCCGGCCGTGAACGTCAGCGGCCCGGCGACCAGCTGTTCGATGCCGAAACGAGCGAGCAGGTCGGCGAAAGGCAGATACTCGCCGAACGGCACCAGATGAACCTTGTCCACGGCGTCGGCGATCTCGCCCTTGTCGTCGATCGCCACCACGGAGTTGTAGTAGCGGCTGTCGGCGCTGGCCGCCGAGCCGCCCTCCTCACGCACGACGCCGGCGATCAGCATCTGGCCACCGCCCAGCATGTCGCCCAGCGCCGTCAAGGCGTCAGGGCGCTCCGTGAAAAGGAACGGTACCGAGGTTTCCGGCCAGAGAATCAATTGCGGTTTTTCGTGACCTGGGTCCGGTGCCTTTGCGGAGAGGCCCAGCAAGGTGGCGAAGATGCGGTCGCGCACCGAGGCATCCCATTTTTCCGACAGATCCACGGCCGGCTGGACGATGCGGACATCGAGACTGCGCGTCGCCGGCTTTTCGGGGGCGTTGAGCCTGACATAGCCAAAGCCGACATGGGCGGCGGCGAGCACGACAAACAGCGCGGCGCCCAGCCGAAGATGCCGACGCGCCGCCAGCAGCGCCGGCAGCGCGAAAAGGAAAACCGCGAGCGCGTTCATGCCGATCATGCCGGTCACCGAGACGCTCTGCATCAAAAGCGGCACCGGCATCGCCGCGTAGCCGATGGCGTTCCAGGGGAAACCGGTGAACAGGAAGCCGCGCAGCCACTCCGCCAGCGCAAAACCGAAGGCAAGGGCAGCGATACGGCCGATATCGCTGCTCCACAGGAGCCGCGCGACCACCGTTGCGAAGCCGTAGAAAAATGCGAGCGCGAAGGGAATGCCGACCACCGCGAACGGCAGCGCCCAGGCAAAGTCGTCGGCCTCGACCAGCAGCGCCGAGCCGATCCACCAAAGGCCGGCGAGGAAATAACCGAAGCCGAACCACCAGCCGACGGCGAAAGCCGGCCGCAGGCGCCGCAACAGGCTGCCGGAGGCTTCGCCGGTCGCGCCATCGAGCAGCCAGACCAGCAGCGGAAACGAAATGAAACAGGCGGCAAAGAAATCGTAAGGCGCCTGGCCCAGAACCGTGAGCGCCCCAGCGAAAAACGCCACAAGCGAACGCCGCCAACCCCAAAGCAGAATTATCCGGCCGGCAAGGCGCTCCATGCGTATTTCCGTCGCGCGAATCAGGAGCTAAGATTTATCAGGCCGCGCCGCGCGCTCCAAACGCCGGCGTGGTTACCGGCCGCTCTCTACCGGTGCCAGCCTTCGATGCGCAGGCCACCCAACCGCTCGGCCTCTTCACGAGAAACAGAACCCATCGGTTGCGTGAACGTCCAGACATGGCCCTCGGGATCGCGCGCCCGATACTGGCGTTCGCCGTAGAACTGGTCGGCCGGCTCGTGGATTATTGCAGCACCGGCCGCGCGGGCCTGCTCGCAATGCGCATCCAGGCCGTCTTTCAACCTGACATAGACCGATTGCGTGTTCTTGCCCTGGACCGACGCGGGGCTCGCGACATGATCGGCCCATTCAGAATCGACAATGAGGTAGCAATCGCCGAACCGCATTTCGGCGTGGACCAGCTTTCCCTCGGCATTGCTGACCACCATGCTGCGCTCGAAGCCAAAGGCTGTTTCAAGCCAATCCAGGGCAGAGCGTGGATCTTTGTAAAACACACCGGAGCCGAGGACCGAGTGCTTGAACGGATCTTCGATCGTCATGCGACAGCAGGCTTTCAGGCCTGTTCGGTGCGCGCCGTGGCCCGCCGGCGGCGTTCGCCCTTCTGGCTCTGCACGATGCGAACGCGCTTGACGCGGCGCGGATCGGCGTCCAGCACGTGGAATTCGAAGCCGGGAATGGCCTGCACCACCTCGCCGCGCGCCGGCACGCGGCCGAGCGTGTTGAAGATCATGCCGCCAATGGTGTCGACATACTCGCCATGTTCACCGGCGGCGAAATCCTCGCCGATCATCTTGGCGACCTCGTCGATCTCGGCCTTGCCATCGACGATAAACACGCCGTCGCCGGTCTGGGTGATCATCGGCTCGTCGTCGTCGTGCTCGTCCTCGATGTCGCCAACCACCATCTCGACGATGTCCTCGAGCGAGACGAGGCCGTCCGTGCCGCCATATTCATCGATGACCAGGGCCATCTGCGTGCGCGTCGTCTGCATGCGGCCCATCAGGTCGGACGCAAGCATCGACGGCGGCACGAACAGGACCTGCCGGATCAGGTTGAGCTCTCCGATGGTGCGCGCGAGGTCGACCTGGGCGAGATCGAGAACCGTGGCGACAGGCGTTTTGCGGGTTGCACGGCCCTTCCTGACGCGCGCCAGCTTGGTGATATGGGCCAGCACGTCGCGGATATGGACCATGCCGCGCGGGTCGTCGAGCGTCTCGGAATAGACCGGCATGCGGGAATGGCCGGATTGTTCGAACATGCCAAGCAAGTCACCGAGCGACGTGGCGATCTCGACCGCCTCGATATCGGCGCGCGGCACCATGACGTCCTCGACGCGCACCTCGCGCAGGCGCAGGATGTTGTTGAGCATGGCGCGCTCGCCAGGCGAGAAGGATTCGACATCGCTCGTCGTCTCGGCGAGCGCGCCGGCGATCTCTTCGCGCAGGCTGGTGCCGTTGCGTTGCCGGAACAGGCCCAGCACGCGGTTGAACAGGGAGGGGCCGGCAGGCGACGGCTCGATGGCCGCGCTGCCAGTGTTGGCAACACCAGGGGTGACGGTACTCGGACCTGATCCCTCTTCCGACGTATCGGAAGCCTTGATCGCACTGCCGACATCGGGGCGGGCGGCAGTCTCTGGTTTGTCGTTCATCGTCGTCCGGTCAATTGGTCGTTTTTAGTTACGCGTAGGGATCGGGAATGGCAAGCCTTGCCAGCGCGGCGCGCTCGATGGCTTCCATCTCCTCGGCCTCCGCGTCGGTCTCGTGATCATGGCCGATGAGATGCAGCAGGCCATGGATGACGAGATGGCAGATATGGTTCTCCAGCGGCTTGTCTTCCAGTGCCGCCTCGCGCGCCACCGTCTCGGCGGCAAGCACGATGTCGCCGAGCATCGGGGGCAGCGGGCCGCCTTTTGCCGGCGGAAAAGCCGGGAAAGACAACACGTTGGTGGGCTTGTCCTTGCCGCGCCAGCCGGCATTCAACGTACGGACATGGGCGTCGTCGGAAAAAACAATGCTGAGTTCGGAATGACCCGCCGCACCGGTCTCGGCAAAGGCGGCGTCAACCGCGCGATCGACCAGCCGCGTCAGGCTTGCTTCATCGGGCCAGTCGCCCGCTTCAACCGATATATCGATCTCGGCGGGAACCGGGAGGCTCCCGCCGCCGGATGTGTTGTCATCAGGCATGAGGCCGCATCGTCAAGATCAATTCTCGGCACCGAGGCCACGAGCCAGCTTGGCGTCCCGGTCATAGGCCCTGACGATTTCCGCCACCAGCGGATGGCGAACGACGTCGACATCGTTGAAGCGTACGGTTACCGCGCCTGCCACACCGTCGAGGACACGCAAGGCTTCGACCAGGCCCGACTTGGTGCTCGGAGGAAGGTCGATCTGTGTCGGATCGCCAGTGACGATCATGCGCGAGTTCTCGCCGAGACGGGTGAGAAACATCTTCATCTGCATCGGCGTGGTGTTCTGAGCCTCGTCGAGAATGACGGCGGCGTGCGCCAGCGTGCGGCCGCGCATGAAGGCGAGCGGCGCGATTTCGATTACTTCGGCGGCAATCGCACGCTCGACCTTGTCGGCCGGCATCATGTCGTAGAGCGCGTCATAGAGCGGCCGCAGATAGGGATCGACCTTCTCCTTCATGTCGCCCGGCAGGAAGCCCAGCCGTTCGCCCGCCTCGACAGCCGGTCGCGATAAAATGATGCGCTCGACCATGCCGCGTTCCAGCAGCATCGCCGCATGCGCCACTGCCAGATAGGTCTTGCCGGTGCCGGCTGGACCGATGCCGAACACCAGTTCCGACCGCTCCAGCGCCCGCATGTAGGCGTCCTGATTCAGGGAGCGGGCATAGATGGTCTTCTTGCGGGTGGCGATCTGGGCGGCGGAGACCTTGCCCTTGCGCTCCAATGTCGGCAGCGTGAGCTGGTCGTCGGCGGCGATAGCCATGCGCACGGCCCCGTCGACATCGGACTGGCTGATATCGACGCCCTTCTGCAGGATGCCGTAGAGATTGTCCAAGGCGCGGCGCGCCTGTTCGGCGGCCGAAGCGGATCCCTTGATGGTCAGCTGGTTGCCGCGCGAGCGTATGTCGACGCCGAGCTTCTGCTCAAGCCGGGCCAGGTTTTCGTCGAACTGGCCGTAAAGGGCGCTGGCAAGCTTGTTGTTGTCGAAAGTCAAAACGATGTGCGCCATGTCAGAAGCCCCGGATGCCGGTACCGGGGGCAGATTCTTCAGCTCCGCTGCGCTCAACCGTCTCTCCTCATCTGCCGAGACCATCAGGCCAATTCGGCGAACAGGCTGTTGTAGCCCGTCTTCGTGATTCGCACCTTGATAATGTCACCGATTTCGCCGGCGTTTTCATCAACAATAACTGGCTGCAGCCAAGGCGAGCGGCCGACCTTCTGGCCAGCCTGACGACCGGGCTTCTCGATCAGCGTATCTATGGTGCTGCCGATCAAACTCAAGCCGAAATCCTGCTGTTGCTTCAACAGCAATGCCTGCAGGCGCTGCAAGCGGTCGTCCTTGACCGCTTCCGGCACGTGGTCGGACATCTCGGCGCCGGGCGTACCGGGACGCGGCGAATATTTGAACGAGAAGGCCGAGGCATAATTCACCTGGCGCACCAGATCCATGGTCGCCTCGAAATCGGCCTCCGTCTCGCCGGGGAAACCAACGATGAAATCGCCCGACAGCGCGATATCGGGGCGGGCGGCGCGGATGCGGTCGAGCAGCGCCAGATAGTCCTTGGCCGTATGCCTGCGGTTCATCGCCTTCAAAATGCGATCCGACCCGGATTGCACCGGCAGGTGCAGATAGGGCATCAGTGCGGCCAAGTCGCGGTGCGCGGCGATCAATTCGTCGTCCATGTCGCGCGGATGGCTGGTGGTGTAGCGCAGCCGCGCCAGGCCGGGGATTTCGGCCAGCCGGAACAGCAGCCGCCCGAGACCCCATTCCGCGGTCTTGCCCCCTTTGGCCTCGCCCTGGCCATGCCAGGCGTTGACGTTCTGGCCGAGCAGCGTCACCTCGCGCACCCCGGCCTCGGCCAGCCGCTCGGCCTCGGCGACGATCTGCGCCACCGGCCGCGACACTTCCGAGCCTCTCGTATAGGGCACGACGCAGAAGGTGCAGAACTTGTCGCAGCCTTCCTGGACGGTGAGGAAGGCGGTGACGCCACGCTTGATCACCTCGGCACGCTTGGGCTGCGGCAGATGCTCGAACTTGTCCTCGATGGCGTATTCAGTTTCGACGATCTTTTCGCCGCCGCGAACCCGCGCCAGCACGTCGGGGAGACGGTGATAGGTCTGCGGACCGATGACCAGGTCGACGGCCGGCGAACGCCGGATGATCTCGGCGCCCTCGGCCTGCGCCACGCAGCCGGCGACACCGATCAGCATCTCGCGGCCAGCGCTCGCCCGCTCGGCCTTCATGTCGCGGATGCGGCCAAGTTCGGAATAGACCTTTTCGGCGGCTTTTTCCCTGATATGGCAGGTGTTGAGCAGCACCAGATCGGCCTCGCCGATAGCATCGGTCGCCGTATAGCCGTCAGCGACCAGCGCATCGGTCATGCGCTGTGAATCATAAACGTTCATCTGGCAGCCATAGGTCTTGACGAAGACCTTCTTGGCTGCCGTGGCGCGCGCCGCCGGCTGTCCGGCCGCAGTGCCGATGTCGTCGCTTTCAATCGTGTTCAAGTCCATCCGGCGGCTTCTAACGCCTTTCCGTAACAAAAAACAGACGATTCTGCCTTGGGGCGTTGGGTTCAGCGGCTCGGGAGCGGATCGGCAAGGGCCGCCTGCATCATCTCGCGCACCCGGCCTTCCATCAGCTTGGCCGTTTCCTTGCGGTTGGAACCCTTGGCAAAGGCGATCGGCTCGCCGAAATGCACCTCGACGTCGAGCGCGCCCTCGGCCATCAGCACCTTGAGATGCGGCATCAGGTCCTCATCGCCGATCCAGGCTGCGATCGGACGGTGGCGGCGGCCGAGCGGCACGCCGTGCAGGCGCGTATAGGCGATCGCAACGGGCTGGATAAAGACCTGCTCGGCCGCGCCTTCGGAGATGGCCATCGAGGCGGCGCCGAACAGGGTGCTTTTGAAGGGCAGGACGACATTGCCGTCACCGGTCGAACCCTCGGCGAACAGCACCATGGCATCGCCCTTGGCCATGCGTCTGGCGATCTCGCTGGCCTGATCGCCAGACGAACGCTTGCGTTCGCGCTCGATGAAAACAGTGCGCTGCAGTTTCGACAGCATGCCGATCAGCGGCCAGCCTTCCATGTCGGCTCGGGCGATGAATTTCACATCGGCAAAGGAGCCCAGCACCATGATGTCGGTCCAGGAGATGTGGTTCGAGGCAACCAGCAAGGGGCGTTTGTCGGACAGTGCCCCCCTGACATGGATACGCATGCCGAGCGCCCGGATGATCAGCCGGTGCCAGATCTTGAGGATGAAGGTTTCCGGCCACCAACCGGTCTTCATCGACAGGATCTGCAGCGGCACGAAAACCAGCGACCCAGCGACGACGAGGCCCAGCGCCAGGAAAATCCTAATTTTCTTGATCATCGCCCTACCATTACAGCGCCGCGCGTCCTCTTGGACGCGCAAAGGACGCTGTAACACCTTAATTCTGGCGCATGATCCTCTCCGAAATCGGATTCGATTTTTGGGATCATGCGGTCCCTGGCTAGCGAAGATCGCGGCGCATGACAAGCGCCCCAGTCGGCCCGCGATCGGGCGACTTGTAGTAATCCGGACGCTTGCCGACTTCCCGAAAACCCAACCGACGATAGAGGGCGATCGCCGCGGCATTGGTCTCATCGACCTCGAGGAACAAGGCTTCGGCGCGCTGCGAATGCAATTCGCGCAGCACTGCGTCCATCAACTGCCAGCCCAGGCCCTGGCGACGATGCGACCGTGCCACCGCGACGGTCAGGATTTCACCCTCGCCCGCGGCCAGCCGGGCGAGGACGAAGCCGACAGGCGGCTTGGCGCCCTGCCCGGTTTCGCGCGCGGCATAACCGAACACGGTGTCCTGTTCGAGCAGGGCGGCGAACTCACCATCGGTCCAGGGGCGGACAAAATCCTCGCGGTGCAGCAGCGAGACCGCGGCGCTGTCGGTGATCCTGAGCAGCTCGAGCGCGTAGTCCCGGCGACGTGGTTGAAGAAAAGGTATGCGCATCAATTCTCGTTTTCTCGTCTGACCATGACCTCTGGACAAACGGAACCGTTTGTCCGCGAAAACCGGCTTCCACTTTTCGGGATCATGGTCTTTGCCTCGAAAGTATGAACCCGGCCTGCGGCTTGGCATCGGCACCGCGCAGATAAAGCGGCTTCGGCCTTTCGCCCTCCCTCTTTGCGGCAGCCAGCCGGGCGTAGGTGAGAATGTCGGCGGTGGCCGCCCGAGGCCCGATGTCAAAGGTGCGGCCGGCCGCGTCAGCGATCAGCGTCGCTGCCGTGCCGGCGAGCACCGCGAAACGTTCCGTCGCCATCGTCACCGCCTCCGCAAGCGTGGCCACGGCCGGACCGTAAGTCAACACTGACATTTCATCGTACAGTGCGGCATGGATTTCCTCGCGGCCGGCATCAAGCGCCACCAGCACGGCGCGGCCAGGAAAGGCACTGGCCGCCTCGGCGGCCAGTGCCTCAAGGGTCGTCACCCCGATTGCCGGCAGCTTGAGCGCCAGCGCCAGGCCACGCGCGGTCGACACGCCGACGCGCAGGCCGGTGAAGGAACCCGGACCGACAGAGACGGCAATGGCGCCAAGCCCGGCGTAGTCGGTCGCGCCGGTCTTCAACGCGTCAGCGATGACGGCCATCAGGTGCTCGGCATGACCCTTGCCCAGATCAAGCACCGAGCGGCCAAGCTCCAGCCCAGCCGCCGCGTCGTAGACGCAGGCGGCGCAGAGGCTGGCGGCACAGTCGATGGCGAGAACTTTCATGAAACGACCGGTTCGAGAAGCAATTCCCTGTGCCCGCCATAGCGCGCAACCGCAAGTGTATAGTGCATAATTTGTTAAGCGGCTTCGGTTTGGCCTGGCAGAAGAGCTTATGCCGCCGGCCCTATGCGCAGCATGTGGTTGTCCCAGACATAGTCCGGCTCCGTCCGCGTGGCACCACCGCCCTCGATGATCTCGCCGGCGCCCGTGGTGGCCATGAACCCTGCCCCGTCGGGCGCCACGCCGCAGACCTCGACCAGCGCGCTGGAGGAGACGATCCGGCCGCTGCCCGCATCGATCACGACAAGCGAATTGCCTTCCGGCGAGGAGACGGCGACGGTGCCGGCACCAGGATTGGCGGCGACCGAGCCGATATAGTTGCGGAAACCGGACAGCACATCCCGCGGCATGTCGAGCAATGCCAACTCCTTACCCCGCGCGGCGCGACCGACCAGAAGCGGACGATCGGTGCCGGAGCCCCTGTATTGGCAGCCGAACCAGACGGTGCCGGTCTGGTCGATATCCATGTGGCGGATCGACAATTGGTGGAGAGCGGCCGGCAGTTCATGCTTTTCGATCAGGTCGCCGGTGACGCGGTCGACCAGCACATAGGAAGGCTTCATGGTGGCAATGTTGAGCTCGGCGCGTCCATAGTCTGGATGGGTCTCGATGCCGCCATTGGCGACCGCGATCGTCTTGCCGTCGCCCAGCAGAAGAAGTTCGTGCGGGCCCATGCCGTAGGTCGGGAATTCGCCGATGCGATTGAATTTCGCCCGCGCGTCATAGACGCCGACCACGCCAGCGGCGTTGTCGAAGTCGTTCTCGGTGGCGTAGAGCAGAGCGCCGTCGGGCGAAAAGACACCATGACCGAAGAAGTGCCGGCCTGCGATGCTGGCGATGGTCCGCGGGGCGTCGCGCCCGGCGTGATCGAATACGACGGCGAAGGTGCCGGGCTGGCGGGCGAAAACCACCGAACGCTTCGAGATCGGATCGAAGGTGACGTCATGACCGCGATCGGGCAGGTCAACCGTATGCAGCACCTTGCCGGCCTCGGACAGGACGGCGGCACCAAAACTGCCGTCGCGCTTGACGAAGGCGGTGGCGAACACGGCATCCGCCGCGAGCGTATTTGCCCAGGCCGAGGGCGTCACGGCGGCGGCAAAGCCAATGCCGGCGGCCCTCAAGAAATCGCGGCGGTCGATGAGAGGCGTTTTCAAGACATGGCCCTCCCCTGCACTGGCCGGCTCCAAGACATGGTAATTTTTAGGGATCGGAACTGACGCTTGGCACCTGCCGATTCTTCGAATGACTCATCGCAGACATTGGAAGTTGGCCGAAGCCTCCGGAACTTCGTCATCCTTGGGCGGAGCAGGAGCGTAGCTCCGTCGCGGAGACCCAAGGATGACGAAGCTATGGGCGTTTCGGCCAATCTCAAGGTCACGCTCAGTCTCCATCCAGCGACGAGAAGCCGGCGGTCAGGCCGAATTCGGCGGTCAGCCTGGTGCCGATCAGGGTCGACAGGCTGGAGGTGATCAGGGCGAGATGCTCGAGTTTTTCGCGCAGCGCCGGATCGGCGAGCGCCTTGTCGATCGGACCCTGGACGGCCTTGGCGGTCGCAACGCCGTTGAGCAGCTGGATGTGGATCGACTCTGCCATCCAGCGCGCATCCGGCGGCAGCGCGTTGCCGAGCTTCGACACCTGGAACAGCGCATCGATGCCGGCCAGATTTCCGGCCAGCGCGTTGCCGGTGTTCTGCGAACGCCAGTAGATCGCCTGTTTTGGCTTGTCGGCCTCGGGCTTGGCGCCCAGAAAACCCTTCAGGCGCACATCGCGGACCATTTCCAGTTCGTTGATCAAGACGCCGACCAGTTCGGTCACCGCCTCGTTACCATCGCGATAGAGCGTGTTTTGCGGCCCCGGATTGGCCCACAGTGCCGCGAATCCATCTGGTTTGTCCCAGGCCGCGCTGACGTCCGCGGCGATGGTTTCGATGTTGCCGGCGACAGCCGCCCCGTAAGCGCAGCGATAGGATTCAGCCTTGCCCGTCAAGGCGTCGGCGCCGTCGCCGTAGAGCACGAATTCCAGCGCCCCGAGCCCCTGCATGGCAACGCTCTTGCCGGCAAGCTGGACAGGATCGGTGGCAGCGGGATCCTTGTCCGACAACGCCGCCTGCACCTGTTTCAGGCCGATGCTCTTGCGATCCGGCCAGAACAGCATGCGCTCCAGCCTGTTGTTCTCCTTGATCGGCCCGAAACCGATGATCTCGGCCGATGACCAGGCGTAGACGGTAGCCGAGAACGCGGCTCGCGCCGCTTCAAGGTCCGCTTGCGAGGGCGCCTCGCAAAGCTTGTGCATGGCTTTGGTCAGGGCTTCCGCATGCTGGTGCAGGTCCTCATATGCCGGGCGGACAAAGCCGTCGATCGCGCGCTGGATGACATCAGAGGCTTTCACCGCGGCCGATGCGGGCAAGGCGCCCAGCAGAACCAGCGGAAGAACGAGAACCAGCGCGAAACGCTTCGCCATCAAAGTGACCCCAGGAATTTGACCAATGCATCGCGCTCGGTGGCGCTGGTGGCGGCAAAGCGGTCGCGCGCCTTCTGCGCCTCGCCGCCATGCCACAGGATGGCCTCGACCAAAGTGCGCGCACGACCATCGTGCAGATAGAAGGAATTGCCGTTGACCATTTCGGTGAGGCCGATGCCCCATAGCGGCGGCGTGCGCCACTCATTGCCGGTCGCATCGCCCACGGCCTGGCCGTCGGCAAGATCCGGCCCCATGTCGTGCAGCAGGAAATCGGAATAAGGCCAGATCAACTGGAACGCCTGCGGCTTGTCAGGTGCATCGCGACGGGTAACGAATTTCGACGTGTGACAGGCAACGCAGCCGATTTCATAAAAGACCTTCTTGCCGGCGAGCACCTCAGGCGAGGCGAGGTCGCGTCGCGCCGGCACCGCCAGGTTGCGCGAATAGAAGGTGACGAGATCCATCACCGGCGCCGGCGCCTCGACCGGGCCGAGGCGCGCCTGCACGCCGTTGGGCATGGCGAGGCACTTTTCCTGCGCGGCGGTGCAATCGCCCCAGTGTTTCGGCGCCTCCGGCGTCGAGATGCCGATATCGCCGGCAAAGGCATCCGCCGCTTGCTGGCGGATCGAGGCCGTCTGCGCCTTCCAGCCGAAACGGCCAAGCGTCAGCTCGCCGCTCAGGCCGTCACGCACGATGTTGGGCTTGCCGAAAATACCATCGCCATCCCTGTCGCCGGCGTCGGCATGGGCCAGAATGTCGGCCGGCGCGATCTGTTCGATCAGGCCGAGGCCGATCATCGGCGGCGTCAGGCGCGGCGACAGCGTGGTGCGCGGATCGAGCGGCCCGTAGCCGAGATCATCGATCGTATAGGCGGGTTCGCGCAGAAAAACCACGGCACCGTCCGGCAGTTCCACCTTCCGTTCCCGATAGTCGACACGCATCCTGCCCTCACCCTTGAGACCAGGCACGGCCAGTTCCTGCAACTGCGTGCCATAGACCGGGTCTGGAAGGTTGAGCAGCCTATGGTCGGCGAGCGCCGCCTTCTCTTCCGCGCTGCTGGCATCGCGCGCCAACCGCAGGAACATCGAGGTGGTGCCAACATCGGCTTGCGGCGGCCGTCCACGGCCATCCTTCAGATGGCAGTTCTGGCAGGCGCGTTCGTTGAACAAGGGTCCGAGCCCATCCGATGCCTGCGTCGAGGACGGCGACGAGACCCAGTTCTTGCGGAAAAGCGCATTGCCGAGCTTGAAGGTGCCTTCTTCCTCGAAGCTGATGTTGGCCGAAGATTGCGAGAAGGAATCACGGCTGACCTCCTTCCGCGAGGTGCCGGCGCCACCTTGCATCAGTTCGAAAGGCTCGGGCTTGGAGAAATCCGTGGTCGGCCTGGTAATGGCGGTGACGCGCGCCTGATCCTTGGCATTGAGGTCGGTGCGCGTGGTGGCGAGACCGGCAGGTAGAAGGTCGCCGGCGATGGCAGAAGTGGTCAGCGCCAGCATCAGAATAATGCCGTGCCTTCCAGCCGATATGGCTGGCGTTTTCCGGAGGCGCGGCGGACCCTTGGCCTGCCGCAAGCGGCGCAGGAAGTCTAAGAGGCGCCGCATTCCCGCATATCCTTAGTCCACCTCGTCCGCCGGTGCAGCGTTGAGCTGGCCGTACTTTTCCTCACCGATCGAGGCCAGCAGGTCGAGCTGCGTCTCGAGGAAGTCGATATGGCTTTCCTCGTCGGCGAGCAGTTCCTCGAACAGTTTCATCGTCACGTAGTCGCCCGCTTCCTCGCAGATTTCGCGCGAGCGCTTATAGGCAGTGCGCGCGTCATATTCACCGGCCAAGTCGGATTCGAGCACTTCCTTGACGTTCTGGCCGATGCGCAGCGGCGCCACGGACTGCAGGTTGGGATGGCCTTCAAGGAAGATGATGCGGGCGACGAGCTTGTCGGCGTGGTGCATCTCCTCGATCGATTCCGCCCGCTCCTTCTTGGCCAGCTTGGCGTATCCCCAATCCTCGAGCAGGCGGAAATGCACCCAATACTGGTTGACGGCGCCGAGCTCCAGAAAAAGAGCCTCGTTAAGCCGCTCGATGATCTGTGGTTCGCCTTTCATGGGTCCTGCTCCCGTATTGGACGCGCAGGCCTCTGACGCGATCCAGATGTGAAACGATGTCCACGCCGCTTGCCTGCGAGCGGGCGTGGTAGTTCTCGGTGACCCGAATGATCGTTTCGACCACATTTGGGAAGCAGCCGCAACAGCGACCCCGTTTGTGCATGGCGTGATAGACCTTTGCCGGCACGATGAGCTGCCAGGGATCCTGATCCAGCAGGCCGATGATCGTCTGCTCGATCTCCTTCTCGGTGATGATGTTGCAATGGCAGATCAGCATTTCGTCGCTCTGGCTGACGGCGCTCCGATGCGCCGTTTGGCTGGGGGCTTACTTGAACACCTTGTCGGGCGCGTCGAGACTGTCGGAGCCTTCGAAGGCGATGTTGTTCAGCTTCAAGGCGCCGACGGCGCGTTCGATCGACTTGGTCTGGTCGATCAATGCGTCGATTGCCGCCTGCACGGTGGCATTGCCCGCCGTATTGCCCTCGGCGATCTGCTGGTCATAGGCCTCGCCGGCCAATGCCCGTGCCTTGATGGCTTCCATCTTGGCGACCGAAACATCGAGCTTGTCGGACAGTTCCTTGTCGATTGCCGGATCCGCTGCCTTGACCATGTCGTGCACCGAGGGACCCGAAACGACGGTACCATCCAGCCTTGTGTAGCTGGCGTGATAGGCGGCGCGAATGCCGACTGCATCATAGAGATGAGAATTGTAGGTGTTGTCGGAGAAGCAGTCATGCTCCTCTTCGGGATCGTGCAGCAGCAGGCCGAGCTTCATGCGCTCGCCGGCCAGTTCGCCGTAGGAGAGCGAGCCCATGCCGGTGAAGATGATCGAGATCGCGGTGTTCGGCTCGCCATCGACGAGGTTCTTGCGCGCGGCGCCGTCTTCCTTCCAGTCGTTGACCATCTTCTGCAGGTCGGAGACCAGAAGGTCAGTTGCCGATTTCAGGTACTGTGCGCGGCGGTCGCAATTGCCGCCGGTGCAGTTCTTGAGGTCGTAATCCGTATAGGGACGCTCGCCGGCGCCTGGACCGGTGCCATGCAGATCCTGGCCCCAGAGCAGGAACTCGATGGCGTGATAGCCGGTAGCGACGTTGGCCTCGATACCGCCGGCTTGCTGCAGCGTACCGGAGAGGAATTCCGGCGAAAGCTTCGCGGCGTCGATCTTCTTGCCGTTGATCTCGATCTCCTTGTTGGCGATCACATTGGCGGTGTAGAGCGAATTCGCGTCCGATTCCGTGCCGTAGCTCTTGGCGACATAGTCGATCAGGCCTTCGTCCAGCGGCCAGGAATTCACCTCGCCCTCCCAGTCGTCGACGACCTTGTTGCCGAAGCGATAGACCTCGGTCTGCTGGTAGGGCACGCGCGCCGCCTTCCAGGCGTCGCGGGCGGCATTGAGCGTTTCCGCCGACGGGTTGGCCAGCAGCGCGTCGACCGCCTTGTCCAGCGCCCGCGCCGTGGTCAGCGAATCCTCGTACTTGGCAAGCGCGATGTCGGAATAGGTCTCGATCACCGCCTTCGCATCGGTTTGCGCCTTTGCGGGCAGCACGAACACCGCCGCCGTCAGCAGCGCCGTGGCGCCGATCGCCACAAGCCTGCCGCCATATCGTGCCGTCATCATCGCTCTCCAGTTTCTCGGGAATTCCGCAAACGGCGCGCGCGGCAACCGGCACCAGGCCGTGTGCATGCCACCGGCCGCAAGATATGCCGCGCTGCCGCGCGGCTCAGGGAAGAAAGACACCAAAATGCCTCCAATCGAACGGGTTCAAGGCCCAGACATCAAAGGGATGCGCCAATGCGCAAGCTTCCTTAAAACTTCGAGTTCGATGGAGTCAACGGAAATTGCTGAAAAACCCAATCGGAACAATAGTTTAGAATTATTCTAAACTACAACTGTCAACTTTACGCGTTTCGCTGCACCGGCTTTGCGGCCGAACTGTACGATTGACAGTCGCCATCCCGGGTGCGACCCGCAGACATTCTCTTGCGGCGGTGCCAGACACTTGCCGCTTGGCGAGACGTCCTAGGATCGAATCGGGATCGGAATGCGATGAAGAACGGCGTGGTCATTGTCGGTGCGGGTCATGCGGGCGTGCAGGCGGCCGCCAGTCTGCGCGAGGATGGCTATGATGGGCCGGTGATTCTGGTGGGCGACGAGAATGAACTGCCCTATCACAAGCCGCCGCTGTCGAAGACCTTCATCAAGGATGCCACGGCCAAACCGCAGCCCTTGCGCGGCGAAGCCTTCTACACCGGCAGCGCCATCGATTACCGGCCGGGCATCCGGATCGAGCGCATCGATGCCGGCCGCGGCAGTCTCGACATTGCTGGCGGTGGCGCACTTGCCTTCGACCATCTGATCCTGGCGACCGGATCGCGCCCGCGTGCCTTGCCATTACCCGGCGCGGAGCTGTTCGGCGTGGTGTCGCTGCGCTCGCTGGCCGATGCCCGGCTGATCCGGGACTTGAGCGCGCACAGCGAAGATGTCGTTATTCTCGGCGGCGGCTTCATCGGACTGGAAATCGCCGCGACGCTTCGGGCGGCGGGCCGCACCGTCACCGTTGTCGAGGCGGTCGACCGGCTGCTTGGCCGCGCCGTGGCGCCGGTGGTGGCCAGCCATGTCCGGCAAAGGCTGGAAGCGACAGGCGTGCGCATCCTGACCGGCACCTCGATTGCAAGGCTCGAAGGCGAAGACGGCCATGTCACCGCCGCGATCACCACCTCAGGCGAAAGGCTGCCGGCGCGCATGGTCGTGGTGGGCATCGGTGCCGTGCCGAATGTCGAACTGGCGCAGGAAGCCGGCCTCACCATCGCCAACGGCATCCGCGTCGATCACCAGATGCGCAGCTCGGTACCGGATATCCTCGCCATCGGCGACGCCGCCTCGTACAGGCACTGGTTCACCGGCGGCGACGTGCGGCTGGAATCGGTGCAAAACGCCACCGACCAGGCGCGGCTCGCCGCGCGCACCATAACAGGCCACGCCGACGCCTATTCGGCGGTGCCATGGTTCTGGTCCGACATCGGCGACATGAAATTGCAGATGGTCGGGCTGACATCAGGCGGCGACAGCCATGTCGTGCTCGGTGACCTGCCCGACAACAAATTCTCGATCTACCACTATGCGGGAGACCGGCTGCTCGGCATCGAATCCGTCAACCGCCCCGGCGACCACATGCTTGGCCGCAAGATGCTCGGCGCCGGCTTCTCGCCGACACCGCAGACGGTCGCCACGGGCCCCGAAGGGCTGAAGGCGGCATTGGCACAATTTCACCAGGACGAGCCTGCCCGGGTTACGGGCTAAAGCAGGCCGGGATCTTGCCAAAAAAATCAATGAGCTTATCATAAATTGATAATCTCGGATAAAATGGAAGGCCGTCCCCGTGCCTGCGAGCTACAGCATCGGACCTCGCTACGAAACGTTCGTGCGCGAACTGGTTGAAAGCGGCCGCTATGCCAGCGCCAGCGAAGTTGTGCGTGATAGCCTGCGCCTCTTGGAGGAACGCGAGGAGCAGCGACAAACGAAACTTGCGGCACTGCGTGAGGACATCCGCAAGGGTGTAGAAAGCGGACCGGGCATTCAGGCCAACAGCGTTTTTGACCGGCTGGAGAAAAAATACAGCGGTGGAACCCACAAGTAATGGCCCTCAGTTTTGCGCCTGCCGCGGTGCAGGACATCGAGGAGATCGGCGATTACATCCATGCTGAAATCCGCCCGCCGCTCACCGTTTTATAGCGGCGCTTCGCGGACGATGTGGCCGCATAGAGAATGCGCCACGCGGAGGCGCACCTCGTTCCGAGCTTTGGCCTGATCTGCGGTCCGTCGCGTTCCAAAAATATATAATTTTCTACACCGCCCAGGGCAACGACGTGCGCGTCGAGCGCATTTTGCACGGCGCGCGCGATATTGAGGGCATCTTCGAGGAAGAAAAGATGCCCAAAGACATGTGAATCGGAACGCTCGTCCTTGTCGATCAGGCGGCGCAGACTTCGCGGATCGAGCTTTCCAGAATGTCGAGCGCTTCGTTCATGACCTCGTCCTGGATGGTGATCGGCGCCAGGAAGCGGATGACGTTGCCGTAGACGCCGCAGGTCAACAGGATCAGACCCTTGTCGAGCGCCTTCAGCCGGATCGCGTTGGCGATCTCGGCCGACGGCAGGCCTTTTTTGACGTCGTTGAACTCGACCGCGTTCATGAAGCCCAGACCCCTGATGTCGACGATCTCGGGCAAGTCGTCACGGATCGACTGCAGACGCTGCTTCAGCCGCGCACCCAGCGTGTTGGCGCGGTCGCAGAGCTTTTCGTCCTCGATGACATCCAGGACGGCGTGTGCCGCGGCGACGCCGATCGGGCTGCCGCCATAGGTGCCGCCGAGCCCGCCGGGGCTGGGCGCATCCATGATCTCGGCGCGGCCGGTGACCGCCGACAGCGGAAAGCCGCCGGCCAGGCTCTTGGCCATGGTGGTGATGTCGGCCGCCACCTCGTGATGGTCCATGGCGAACATCCTGCCGGTGCGGGCAAAGCCGGTCTGCACTTCGTCCGCGATGAGCAGCATGCCGTGCTGGTCGCAGAGCTTGCGCAGCGCTGTCAGGAGTTCACGCGGCGCGTCGTAGAAGCCGCCCTCGCCCTGAACCGGCTCGATGATGATCGCTGCGACGCGGGCCGGATCGACATCCGCCTTGAACAGCTTGTCGAGTGCCGCCAGCGAATCGGCGACCGAGACGCCATGCAGTTGCACGGGGAACGGCACGTGGTAGACGTCGCCCGGCATGGCACCGAAGCCAACCTTGTAGGGCACGACCTTGCCGGTCAGTGCCATGCCCATGAAGGTGCGGCCGTGGAAGCCGCCGCCGAAGGCGATGACGGCTTGGCGGCCGGTGGCGTTGCGAGCGATCTTGATGGCATTCTCCACCGCCTCGGCGCCGGTGGTGACGAAGATCGTCTTCTTCTCGAACCTGCCGGGCAGCATGGCGTTCAGCCGTTCGGCCAGCCGCACATAGCTCTCATACGGCACGACCTGGTGGCAGGTGTGGGTGAAGCGGTCGAGTTGCGCCTTGACCGCCTCGATTACCCTGGGATGGCGATGGCCGGTGTTGACGACGGCTATGCCCGAGGAGAAGTCGATATAGCGGCGGCCCTCGACATCCCAGATCTCCGAAT
Source organism: Mesorhizobium sp. CO1-1-7 (assembly GCF_020164885.1). Lineage (NCBI taxonomy): Bacteria > Pseudomonadati > Pseudomonadota > Alphaproteobacteria > Hyphomicrobiales > Phyllobacteriaceae > Mesorhizobium > Mesorhizobium sp. CO1-1-7. The sequence continues at coordinate 408,091 of NZ_JAIUHA010000001.1, forward strand.
TCTCGGCCCGGTCGGCGTAGATTTGCGTGGTCATGCCGACGCCGCGCGAGATCGACTGGTTCTTGCGTTCGGAAATGGCGGAGTTCTTCATCATATCCCTCACCGGGCCGGCGCCCGTTCTGTTTGATGCCGTTGAGTTCCCTTCTGGGCTTATTTCAGGTTTTCCTCAAGCCGGCACCATCGCCGGGTCGATTGGGCCTGACTTAACCAGTCCGGCGATACGCCTACGAGACCGGTTTCCTTTTTTCCGGGATCGACTATCCTCCTGAGTTTCCGCGAGGGACCGCGATCAGCGACCCGCGCGCGGCCGAGGGGAGCCATGAGCAGGAACGTGACATCGTCCGTCTCGCCGCCATCCGCCAAAACTCCCAGCCTTTTGTCTTTTCCAGCCGCTTCAATTCTCGCCTGCACGGCCCTGGCGCTGCTCGCTGCTTGCCAAAAGCAAGCGGCGGCGGAAAAGAAGCTGCCGGTCATGGTGCGCACCGAAACGGTGGCGATGGCCGACTATGCGCCGAGAACCTCGCTGACCGGGGTGATCGCGGCGCGCACGCTGAACAATCTTTCGTTCCGGGTTGGCGGACGCGTCGCCGAGCGACTTGTCGATGTCGGCCAGCATGTCGATCAGGGGACAGTGCTTGCCCGCATCGATCCGCAGGAGCAGGAATTCGATCTGCGCTCGGCGCAGGCCGATCTCGATGCCGCGCAGGCGCAACTGACCCAGGCCGCGGCCACTTTCGAGCGGCAAAAGACGCTGCTTGCCCAGGGTTTCACCACCAGGCGCGATTATGACGCGGCCGACCAGGCACTGAAGGTGGCGCAAGGCAGCGTCGATGCTGCGCAGAGCGCGCTCGCCAACGCCCGGCAGAACATGTCTTTCACCGAACTCAAGGCCGGCGCCGCCGGCGTGATCACCGCCCGCCAGGTCGAAGCCGGCCAGGTTGTGCAGGCGGCGCAGACCGTCTTCACCATTGCCGAGGACGGCGATCGCGACGCCGTGTTCAATGTGCAAGAGACGCTGGTCGCCAGGACGCCGGCCTCGCCGGCGGTAACGATCACGCTGTTATACGATCCCCAGGTCAGAGCAACGGGCAAGGTGCGCGAGATCTCGCCGGCGGTCGACCCGGCCTCGGGCTCGATAAGGGTCAAGGTAGCCATTCCCGAGACGCCCGCCGGCATGCCGCTGGGGGCGTCCGTCATCGGCTCGGTCGGCGCCAAGCCGGCGAAGGCGATCCTGTTGCCTTGGCAAGCCCTGACATCCAGCGCCGGCAAGCCGGCGGTCTGGATCGTCGATCCCGCGACCAAGGCAGTCGCGACGACGCCGGTCGAGGTGCTGGCGTTCGATTCGGGTACCGTCGTCATTGCCAAGGGACTTAACGAAGGCCAGAGCGTCGTTACATCAGGCGGGCAATTGCTCAGCCCCGGCCAGACAGTCGAAATATCGGGAGCGGCGCAATGAAGCGGCTCCTGCTTGGCCTTGCCGCGCTTGGCACGCTCGCAGCCTGTTCGAAATCGGAGGAAAAGCCGCCGGAGATCGTGCGGCCGGTGCTGTCGGTCGTGGTCGAGCCGCGCACCACCCAGATCTTCGGTTTCGCCGGCTCGGTCGAACCGCAGGTCAGTGCCGATCTTGCCTTCCGACTGCTCGGTCGCGTCGTCTCGCGCGACGTCAAGGTCGGCGACATCGTCAGCAAGGGCACGACCATCGCGGCTCTCGATCCGACCGCGCTGGAGCTGGCCGTCCAGGCGGCCAGGGCCGAACTCTCCAATGCGCAGGCGCAGTTCGCCAATGCCGCCGCCAGCGAGGAGCGCCAGCGCCAGTTGCTCACCTCGGCCAATACGTCGCAGTCCGTCTTCGATGCCGCGCAGCAGGCACGCAAAGCCGCGGAAGCCAGCGTCGAGCGGGCCAAGGCTTCGCTGGCCAAGTCCCAGGAGCAGCTCGGCTACGCCAGGCTGTTCTCGGATTTCGACGGCGTCGTCACCGCCGTCGGAGCGGAGGTCGGCCAAACCGTCTCGCCGGGCCAGACGGTCGTCACCGTGGCACGCTCGGACCCGCGTGAAGCGGTCGTCGATATTCCCGACCAGTTGACCAGCGATCTCTCGGCCGGCACGCCCTTCCAGGTCATCTTGCAGTCGCTGCCGACAATCCAGACAGAGGCCAAGCTGCGCGAGATCGCGCCCCAGTCCGAGGGCTCGACCCGCACCCGGCGCGTCAAGCTGACGCTCACCAATCCGCCGCAAGCCTTCAGGCTCGGTTCGACGGTAACCGCGACCCGGATGACCAAGGTCGTACCAACGATCGAACTGCCCATCTCGGCGCTGCTCGAAAAAAACGGTTCTGAAAAAGTGTGGATCGTCGATCCAAAGACATCGAGCGTGAGCGCGCGCGATATCAAGGTCGCTTCGAAGTCTGGAGGCACCTTCACCGTGGCGGACGGGCTCGAGGCCGGCATGCGCGTCGTCACCGCCGGCGTTCACAGCCTCGTCGACGGCCAGAAGGTCAAAGTGCCCGCGGGAGGGGCCTCATGAAGGGCTTCAACCTCTCCGACTGGGCGCTCAACCACCGCTCGCTGGTCTGGTATTTCATGCTGGTCTTCGTGGTGGCCGGCGTATTTTCCTATCTCAATCTCGGCCGCGAGGAAGACCCCAACTTCACCATCAAGACCATGATCATCCAGGCTAACTGGCCGGGTGCCTCGGTCAAGGAGACGGTGCAGCAGGTGACCGATCGTATCGAGAAAAAGCTCGAGGAACTCGACAGCCTCGACTTCACCAGATCCGTCACCACCGCCGGCCAGACCGTCATCTTCGTCAACCTGAAGGACACCACCAAGGCACGCGACGTCGTGCCGAACTGGCTTCAGGTGCGCAACATGGTCAACGACATCAAGGCGCAGTTTCCGCAAGGCGTGCAGGGACCGTTCTTCAACGACCGCTTCGGCGATGTCTACGGCAACATCTATGCCTTCACATCAGACGGGCTGACGCCACGCCAGTTGCGCGACTATGTGGAGGATGTCAGGACCAAGATCCTGACCGTGCCCAATGCCGGCAAGGTCGATCTGGTCGGCGCGCAGGACGAGGCCATCTATCTCGAATTCTCGACGCGCCAGATAGCGGCGCTTGGCCTCAACCAGCAGCAAATCGTCGCCAGCCTGCAGGCCCAGAATGCGATCACCCCGTCCGGCGTCATTCAGTCCGGGCCGGAGCGCATCAGCGTGCGCGTCGGCGGCCAGTTCACCTCCGAGGAGAGCCTGCGCGCGATCAACCTGCGCGTCAACGATCGGTTCTTCCGGCTTAGCGACGTGGCGACGATCACGCGCGGTTATGCCGACCCGCCGACGGCCTTGTTCCGCTTCAACGGCCAGAACGCGATCGGGCTTGCCATCGGCATGAAGCCCAACGCCAATCTGCTCAAATTCGGCGAGGCGCTTCATGAGGAGATGAACAAGGTGCTGGCCGACCTGCCGGTCGGCGTCGGCGTGCATCTGGTAGCCGACCAGCCCGTCATCGTCGAGGAGGCGGTCTCAGGGTTCACGCGTGCGCTGTTCGAGGCGGTGGCGATCGTGCTTGCCGTCTCGTTCATCAGCCTTGGCATGCGCGCCGGCTTCGTGGTGGCGCTGTCGATCCCGCTGGTGCTGGCCATCACCTTCACGGTCATGGAGTATCTGGGGATATCGCTGCAGCGCATTTCGCTCGGCGCTCTGATCATCGCGCTCGGGCTGCTGGTCGACGACGCGATGATCGCGGTCGAAATGATGGTGGCGCGGCTGGAGGTCGGCGACAGCCTGCGCAAGGCGGCGACCTATGTCTACACCTCGACCGCCTTCCCGATGCTGACCGGCACGTTGGTGACGGTCGCGGGCTTCATCCCGATCGGGCTCAACTCGAGTGCTGCCGGCGAATACACCTTCACCTTGTTCGTTGTCATTGCGGTGTCGCTGCTGGTGTCATGGATCGTGGCGGTGCTGTTCGCGCCGCTGCTCGGCGTGACCATCCTGCCGGCGACGATGAAGACCAAGCATCATGACCAGCCAGGACGCTTCACGTCGCTGTTCCGGCGCGTCCTTGTCGGCTCGGTGCGCCATCACTGGCTGACGATCATCGTGACCATGCTTCTGTTCGCCGCCTCGATCGCCGGCTTCGGCCTGGTGCAGCAGCAGTTCTTCCCACCTTCCGACCGGCCGGAGCTGATCGTCGATTGGAACCTGCCACAGAACTCCTCGATTACCGAGACGCGCGACCAGATGGAGCGCTTCGAACAGCGGGCGCTGGTTGGCAATCCCGACATCGATCATTTTTCGTCCTATATCGGTCAGGGCGCCGTGCGCTTCGTGCTGGCCTATGACGTGCAGCCGGCCAATCCCTATTTCGGCCAGACGGTGATCGTCACCAAGAGCATCGAGGCGCGCAACCGGGTGAAGCCGGCGCTGGAGAAGCTGCTGCGCGCGGAGTTTGTCGGCACCGACGCTTTCGTCAAGCCGCTTGAACTCGGACCGCCGGTCGGGCGGCCTGTGCAGTACCGCGTCGGCGGCCCCGACATCCAGACGGTGCGAGAACTGGCGCAGCAATTCGCCGGCGTGATCTCGGTCAATCCGAAACTCGCGGCGCCGACTTTCGACTGGAACGAACCGCAGCGTGTGCTGAGGGTCGACGTGCTGCAGGACAAGGCGCGCCAACTCGGCATCACCTCGTCCGACATCGCCAGCACACTGAACAGCACGGTGGGCGGCGCGACGATCACGCAGGTGCGTGACGCGACGTACCTGATCAACGTCGTGGCTCGCTCGCGCGAGGCCGAACGCGGCTCGATCGAGACGCTGCAAAACATCCAATTGCCGACCGGAAATGGCGAGGCGATCCCACTCGCCGCGGTGGCCAATTTTCGCTACGATCTGGAGCAGCCCACCGTGTGGCGACGCGACCGCATCCCGACCATCACCGTGCGCGCCGGCTTGGTCGGCGACGTGCTGCCGGCGACCGTCGTCAACGAGTTGAAACCGTCGGTCGACGCCTTTATCGCCAAGCTGCCGGCCGGCTATTCGGTCGAGACCGCCGGCTCCGTCGAGGAAAGCGCCAAGAGCCAGGGGCCTATCGCGGCCGTGGTGCCGCTGATGCTGTTCGTCATGGCGACCATCCTGATGGTGCAGTTGCAGAGCTTCCAGCGCCTGTTCCTGGTGGTGGCGGTGGCGCCACTCGGGCTGATCGGCGTGGTCGCGGCCCTGGTGCCGAGCGGAGCGCCGCTCGGCTTCGTCGCCATTCTCGGCGTCTTGGCGCTGATCGGCATCCTGATCCGCAACTCGGTCATCCTGATCGTGCAGATCGAGGACCTTGTCGCCGAGGGCAGGGATCGCTGGGCCGCGGTCATCGAGGCAACGGAGCACCGCATGCGGCCGATCGCGCTGACGGCGGCCGCGGCCAGCCTGGCGCTCATCCCGATCGCGCGCGAAGTGTTCTGGGGGCCGATGGCGTATGCGATGATGGGCGGCATCATAGCGGGTACCGCGATCACGCTCTTGTTCCTGCCGGCGCTTTATGTGACGTGGTTCAGGATCAAGGAGCCGAAGCGGGAACAGGGCGGCGAAGTAGACCTCGCCGCCGTTGCGGAAACTTAAGGCGAGGTCGAGCTCCCTGGCGTGACGCGGAGAACTATCGTCAGATCTGCTTCGGAGCCGTCCTCACAAACCCGTCACTGGCCCGCAACAGGTTGCGCGTATAATCCTTCGTCACACGGCGCTCGACGAGATCGTTGGCCACCAGATTCTCCACCGCCTCGCCGCCCTGCATCACCATCAGCCGCTCGCACATATGGGTGATGATGGCGAGGTCGTGGCTGACCATCAGGAAGGTCAGCTTGCGCCGCCGGCGGACTTCCTCCAGCAGGTTGAGGACTTCCGCCTGCACCGAGGCGTCGAGGGCCGAGGTCGGCTCGTCGAGCAGCAGGATCGAGGGCTCGAGGATAAGCGCGCGCGCGATCGCCACGCGCTGGCGTTGACCGCCGGAAAGCTGGTGCGCGTAACGGAAACGAAAGCCGTTGCCGAGGCCGACCTCGTCGAGCGCGCGTTCGATCCGCTTTTCGCCATCGGCAAAACCATGGATGGCGAGCGGCTCCTGCAGCAGGCGGTCGACGGTCTGGCGCGGGTGCAGCGAGCCGTAAGGATCCTGAAAGACCATCTGCACTTCGCGGTAAAAGGCCTTGTCGCGGCGCGCGCCGAGCGTCTTGCCATTGACTGTGATGCTGCCCGAGGCGACCGGCGCGAGGCCGGCTATGGCCCGCAGCAATGTCGATTTGCCCGAGCCGGATTCGCCGACCAGGCCGAAGGATTCGCCCTGCTGCACGTCGAGGCTGACGCCCTTCAGCGCGCGGAAGCGGTCGAAGATCACCTCCAGCCTGTCGACGGCAATCGCAGAAGTCATGCCGCCCACTCCGGCTTGCGGTCGAGCACCGGCAGCGGGTGACGGTCGGCGCCGATTTTTGGCATGCAGTTGAGCAGCCCCCGCGTGTAGGGATGCTGGGCCTGACTCAATTCCGACGCCTTGAGCTGCTCGACGACCTTGCCGGCATACATGACGATGACGCGGTCGCAGAAGGACGAGACCAGGCGCAGATCGTGCGAAATGAAGATCAGCCCCATGCCGCGCTCCGCGACCAGCCTGTCGAGGATGCCGAGCACGTCGAGCTGCACCGTGACGTCGAGCGCCGAGGTCGGCTCGTCGGCGATCATCATTTCCGGTCCGGCGATCAGCATCATGGCGATCATGGCGCGCTGGCCCATGCCGCCCGACACTTCGTGCGGATGCAGGTCGAAGACGCGTTTGGGATCGCGGATCTGCACCGCCTCGAGCATGGCCAGCGCGCGCTCGCGCGCCTCGGCCTTGCCGACCTTTTCGTGGGTGCGCAGCGTCTCGACGATCTGGCGGCCGATGCTCATCACCGGATCGAGCGAATATTTCGGGTCCTGCAGGATCATGGCGATGCGGTTGCCCCGCAGCGCCCGGCGTTGGCGCGGCGAGATGCCGAGCAGGTCGATGCCGTCGAAAGTCAATCTATTGGCCGATATCCGGGCCTGCGGCGGTGTCAGGCCCATGATGGCGCGGCCCGTCTGCGACTTGCCGGAACCGGACTCGCCGACGATGCCGAGGCGTTCGCGGCCAAGCGAAAAGGAAACGCCGCGCACCGCCTCGATCATGCCGGTGCGGGTCGGAAAGGTGACGCGCAGATCCTCGACGTCGAGAAGCGTGCTCTTGGATCGCTGCTGATCAGGGGGGCCACTCATTGGTCACCGCTGCGGGGATCGAGTGCGTCGCGCAGGCCGTCGCCAAGCAGGTTGAAGCCGAGGCTGACGATGAGGATGGCGAAGCCCGGCGCACCAGCCACCCACCATTGGTCGAGGATGAAGCGGCGACCCGAAGCGATCATGGTGCCCCATTCCGGCAGCGGCGGCTGCGCGCCAAGGCCGAGGAAGCCGAGGCCCGCGGCCGTCAGGATGATGCCCGCCATGTCGAGCGTCACGCGGACGATCAGCGAGGAGATGCACAATGGCATGATGTGGCGAAGCACGATACGGAAAGGCGAGGCGCCCATCAATTGCACGGCCTTGATGTAGTCCGAGTTGCGCACGGTGAGCGTCTCGGCGCGGGCGATGCGCGCATAGGGCGGCCAGGAGGTGATGGCGATCGCCAGCACGGCGTTCTCGATGCCGGGGCCAAGGGCGGCGACGAAGGCCAGCGCCAGCACCAGCTTGGGGAAGGCAAGGAAGATGTCGGTGATGCGCATCAGTATGGCATCGGTCCAGCCGCCGGCATAGCCGGCGACGGTGCCGACCAGGAGACCGATGGGAGCGGCGATGATGGCGACCAGGACGACGACATAAAGCGTCCAGCGGGAGCCGTAGAGGATGCGCGAATAGATGTCGCGGCCGAGGTCGTCGGTGCCGAACCAGTGCTGCGCACTCGGCGCCAGCAGCCGCGCGTTCTTCAGGTCACCGAAGGTCGGCGAATACGGCGCCAGCATACCGGCAAGGACGGCGACGAGCAGCAGCGCGATGATGATCAGCAGGCCGACAAAGGCCAGCCGGTTGGCGGAAAAGCGCCGCCACGCGACATAGGCGCGGCCGAGCCTTGCCTGCAAGCGCGATGCCGGCCGCTCCGACAGCAACCATTCGCGACGGGAGAAGGTGCGGGCGTCGGAGGCGGTCATGACGATGCCTCTTTAAGCTGTCGACCCCCACTCCGGTCTGCTTCGCAGACCACCTCTCCCCCGTTCGACGGGGGAGAGGAAAGGCGCCAAGCCTGCGACCGCGTTTTCCTCTCCCCCGGGCAGGGGGAGAGGTGGCCCGAAGGGCCGGAGTGGGGGTGACTAGCGGCAGCCAAGCCCGAAAGTGCAATACCTCTACTCATCCTGTCTTCGTCCTCGGGTCGAGCACACGGTAGAGCAGGTCGGACAGAAGATTGATGGCGATGAACACCGAGCCGATGACGATGGTACCGCCGAGAACGGCGTTCATGTCGGCGTTCTGCAGCGAGTTGGTGATGTAGAGGCCGATGCCCGGCCAGGAGAAGACGGTCTCGGTCAGCACCGAGCCCTCGAGCAGCCCGGCATAGGACAACGCGATCAGGGTCACCATCGGCACGGCGGCATTGCGCAGCGCGTGGCCCCAGATGATGCGGGTTTCCGACAGGCCCTTGGCGCGCGCGGCGACGACATATTCCTGGGCGAGTTCGTTGAGCATGAACGAGCGCGTCATGCGGCTGATATAGGCCAGCGAGAAATAGCCGAGCAGCGAGGCCGGCAGGATGATGTGACGGAAGGCGTCGTAAAAGACGTCCCACTGTCCCTGCATCGCGGAGTCGAGCAGGTAGAAACCGGTGATCGGCGTGAAAGTGTATTCGTAGACGACGTCGAGCCGTGCAGGGAAGGCCACCCATTGCAGCTTCGCGTAGAACAGCACCAGGGCCAGCAGACCCAGCCAGAAGATAGGTACGGAATAGCCGATCAGGCCGATGATGCGCACGACCTGATCGACGAAGCTGCCGCGTTTGACCGCGGCCAGCACCCCGAGCGGCACACCGAACAGCGCGCCGATCAGTGTCCCGAATGTCGCCAGTTCCGTGGTTGCCGGAAGGGCGCGGCGGATATCGGTCATGACAGGGTTGGTGGTCAGCACCGAGGTGCCGAAATCGCCGCTCAGCGCATGTTTCACATAGATGTAGAACTGCTCGATCAACGGCAGGTCGAGGCCCATCTCGCGGCGCGTGCGCTCCACGACATTGGCGGGTGCCCGGTCGCCGAGAACGGCCAGCACCGGGTCGATCGGGATGACACGGCCAATGAAGAAGGTGACCGCGAGAAGACCAAGATAGGTCGTCACCGCAATGACCAGGAATCGGCCAAGCGAAGATGCAAGGGCTACGGCGCGGGCGCTGCCGCGCCCGCCTTCGTTTTCAATCGCGCTCATGCGGGCGTGTCCGCGAACGCTATTCCTTGGAGACCGGCCCGACGAAGTTGGTGTCGAAGCTCGGACCAAGCGCGAAGCCCTTGAGGTTCTTGCGCAGACCGGCGACTTCCAACTGCTGGTGGATGACGACGAAGGGGCTGGTGTCGAGGATCTTCTTTTCGAGATCCTTGTACATGTCGGCGCGCTTGCCAGAATCCTTCTCGAGCAGGGCTGCTTCCGTCTGCTTGGTCAGGTCCGGAATGTCCCAGGCATTGCGCCATGCCAGCGTCTTCGACTTGCCAGCATCCGAATTGTCCGGGTTCGAGGCAAAGGTCTGGGCATTGGAGTTCGGATCGAAATAGTCCTGGCCCCACTGGCCGATATAGATGTCGTGGTTGCGGGCACGGTATTTGGTCAGCGTCTGCTTGCCGTCGCCGGGGATGATCTCCAGCTTGATGCCGGCTTGGCCGAGCGTCTGCTGGATGGATTCCGCCATGCCGGTGGTCGGCTGGCCGGTGCGCACGTCCATGGTTACGCTGAAGCCGTCGGGCAGGCCGGCCTTGGCCAGCAGCTCCTTGGCCTTGGCGACATCGAGCTTGAACGGGTTCTCGTCCAGTTCGCCCAGAACGCCCTTGGGCAGGAACGTCTGGTGGATCTCGCCGATGCCCTTGAGGATGGTCGTGCTCAAGGCATCATAGTCGACCAGGTATTTGAAGGCCTGGCGGACCTCGGGCTTGGAGAGGTTCGGGTTCTTCTGGTTGAGGCTGATGTAGTAGACGGTGCCTTTCGGCGCGCTGGTGGTGGTGAGGTCGGCATTCTTGGCGATGGCGTCGAGGTCGTTCGGCTCGAGGTTGCGGGCAACGTCGATGTCGCCGGCTTCGAGCGCCAGGCGCTGCGCCGAGCTTTCCTTCATGTTGCGGTAGATGACGCGGGCGAGCTTGGCCTTTTCGCCGTAATAATTGTCGTTGCGCTCCATGACGACCGCCTCGTTGGCACGCCATTCACGCAGCTTGTAGACGCCCGAGCCGGCGTAGCCCGTCTTCAGCCAGGCGTTGCCGAAGTCGTTGTCCCATTTGTAGTCGGCGCTCGGCGTCACCGCCGCGACATGTTCCTTGACCAGCTTGGCGTCGACGACGGAAGCGACGGTGGCCGACAGGCAGTTCAGCACGAAACTTGGCGCATAGGCCTTGTCGACGGTGAACTGGAAGGTTGTGTCGTCGACCGCCTTGGCCTTCTCGGTGACGTTGTCGCCGCTGATGCCGAACTGATCGATGATGAAGGCCGGGCTCTTGTCCAGCTTGACGGCGCGCTCGAACGACCAGGCGACATCGGCGGCGGTGATCGGGTTGCCGGAGGCGAATTTCAGGCCCGGCTTGAGCTTGAACGTATAGGTCAGGCCATCGTCGGAGACGGTCCAGCTTTCGGCGAGATCGGGCTTGACCTTGGAAGTGTCGCTGAGGTCGAGGCGGACAAGAAGATCATAGGTGTTGCCGGTGACTTCGGCGGTCGACAGCTCGAACGCCTCGCCCGGATCCATCGAGATGATGTCGTCGATGGCAAAACCTTCGACAAGCGTATCGGCGGGGGTGACCGCGCCAGCCGGCGCTCCGGCCAGAAGCAGCGCCGACATGGCGGCGCCCGCAAGCAGGATACGGGATCGTAGAGCAAGCTTTTCCATCATCATGATGATTGTTCCCTGTTTTGTTGTTGGTTGACCTGAGTTCCCGGCTCAGGGTTACGGTGTTCTTTCAAGGCTCGACGAGAGCCTCTGCCCCACTAACGTCGTGGTTTTTGTCCAGTTGGTCAACAGCATATCCGGCGACCCAGCGGTGGGCAACGAGCATTTATGCGATGGTTCATTGGACCAGAATGGCGGGCGGGCGTGTCGACGCATACATCAGCCAATCGAGGCACCGATCGAGAAAAAATCTGCTAAATTAGAAGCTATTTCAGCGCCGCGACGAGGCCGGCATCGGGAAAACAGGTGGCGGCCTGGCCATTCTTTTCCTGCCATCTGCCGATCGAGCGGCGGGTCTTGAAGCCAGGCAGGCCGTCGGCGCTGCCGACATCGTAGCCCTTGGCTTCCAGGGCCCGCTGCAGGGCGGCAATGTCGGAGCGGTGGAGATCGCCGACGGGACCCCAGCCACCGGTAAAATTCTGATCGCCATGGGCGATGCGGTCGGCGCCATGGCCGATGAACAGCGCATAGAGGTCGCTGGTGTTGTATTGCTTCAGCACGTAGAAATTGGGGGTCGCGATGAAGGCCGGACCGCTGCGCCCGGCCGGCATCAGCAGGAAACCTTCCGCCTTCAGCTCGCTTGCCGGGAACGCCTTGCCGCCGACGCGCTCGACGCCCATGGCAGCCCATTGTGCAATCTTTTTGCCTTGGTCCGGGCCCTCCAGCGAACAGGAGACGCTCTGGGGCACCATCACCTCGAAACCCCAGCCGCGTCCCCTCACCCAGCCGTAGTGGACAAGATAATTGGCGATCGAGGCCAGCACATCGGGCGTCGAATTCCAGATGTCGACGCGGCCGTCGCCGTCGAAATCGACGGCATGCTTGAGCAACGAGGTCGGCATGAATTGCGGCTGGCCGAGCGCGCCGGCCCAGGACGATTTCATCGCGCCGACCGGCGCCAGCCCACGCTCGACGATTTCCAGCGCCGCCAGCAGTTCTGTGCGGAAGAAATCCTTTTTCGTCGACATGAACGCCTTGGTGCCCAGCACCTCGAAGGCGTCGTAGGGCATCTTCGCCGCGCCGAAGCCGGTTTCGCGGCCCCAGATCGCCAAGAGCACCTCTCCCGGCACGCCATAGCGCTTCTCGATCGCCGCGAGCGTCCTTGCATTGGCCGCCTCGCGCGTCCGCCCGCCCGATGTGACGGCGCGGATGGTCTTCTCGGCGAAATAGGCCCCCGGCGAGCCGAACTCGGCCTGGTGCTGCTTCTGCGGGGTTTTGGGTTTCTCGCCGGGCATGACAAGGTCCGGCAGCTTGAGATTGGGCTTCACGCCGTCGAAGGCGGCGTCGAAGGTGTTTTTGGAAATGCCTTTGGTTTTGGCTTCCGGCCAGAGGTCGTTTTGCAGCCAGGCGCGGAACTGGTCGTCAATGGGGGCGGCGTGGGTGGGGACGGTGAGGACCATCCCCACTAGAGCAGCCAGAAAAAATGCAAGGCTGAATTTGCGAAAGTCGCGTTCCGTCGCACCCCCCTCTGTCCTGCCGGACATCTCCCCCGCAAGGGGGGAGATCGGCTGTCGGCTCGGCTTTCGCCAATCACCAACGTTGAAAGGAGTTCGCCGACGCCGAAGCTGCCAATCTCCCCCCTTGCGGGGGAGATGTCCGGCAGGACAGAGGGGGGTGCCTGGCACAGACAGGTGAATGACGGCCATAGAATGCACCTTCCCCACCAATAACGTTAAAACGCCGTCCTGGACCGCAGCGCCGCGGCAAGCGTTCCCTCGTCGAGATAGTCGAGTTCGCCACCGACCGGCACGCCATGAGCCAGCCGTGTTATCTTCACCTCGAAACCGGACAATTGATCGGTCAGGTAATGCGCCGTGGTCTGGCCCTCGACCGTCGCGTTGACGGCGAGGATGATTTCCTTGATTTCGCCGCCGGCGACGCGATCGATCAGCGAGCGGATGTTGAGCTGGTCCGGGCCGATGCCGTCGAGCGGCGACAGCGTGCCGCCGAGCACATGGTAGCGCACGTTCATCGCCGCCGCCCGCTCCAGCGCCCAGAGATCAGAGACGTCCTCGACGATGATCAGGGTGGCGGCATCGCGGCGTGGGTCCGTGCAGATCATGCAGGGGTCCGAGGTGTCGACATTGCCGCAGGTCGAGCAGATGCGCACCTTGTCGGCGGCCTCGCCCATGGCGGCGGCCAGCGGCGAAAGCAGCTGTTCCTTCTTCTTGATCAGGTGCAGCGCGGCGCGCCTGGCCGAACGGGGGCCAAGCCCCGGCACCTTGGCCAGGAGCTGGATCAGGCGTTCGATCTCGGGACCGGCGATTCGCTTGGACATCGCTCTGATCTAGGATTTTTCAGAGCGCTTTGAAACATCCCCCGTCGACGCACGGTTCGCCATGCTGCCATGCGAGAATTAGTTTGTTTCGAGCGGGCGGCCCTGGCTGACAATCATCGCGCCTATGGCATCGGTGTTTTCAGGCGTCGACTGGAATCCCATCGAGGCTTCCTGTGGAGCGTCCTGGATCGAGGAGATGACCTGTTTGTTCGAGGTTCCGCTGTTCAGGGTTCCGCCAAAACGGGCGGCATCCGGCTCTTCCATCGGCTCCTGCATGGCAACTTCCACCGGCTTCGCCGAGACCCGCGTGGATTTTGCCGTCGGCGCCGCGGCCGCGGTCAGATAGGTCTGCTGCGCGGGGGCGGTACGGACGGGCTCCGGCTTGGCCGCCGGTTCCGCCGCGGCGGTCATGTAGACTTGCTGGGCTGGAGCGTTGCGAACTGATGCCTTGGCCGGGCGCACTGTCTCGATGGATGCCCGTGTCGCGGGTACCCCCGGCAACGCCGCCGGCTGCTCGGCCGAGGCAATCATCGGCTCATCCGGCAGCGGCTGCCAGTTGCGGCCGCGCTTCTCGTAGAAGGCATTGCCGCCGGCTACCATGGTGTAGTGCATGTTCTTGTAGGGGAAGCGCAGGCCGGCGGTGTGGAAATACATCGTGTTCTTGAGCTTGGTCTTGCGCTCGCCCTTGAGCACGGCGTCGGCGGCCTCTTCGACATCGGGCATTGCGCGCGAATTCATCGATCTGGTCATGACGCCCGGCGCGAACTGCCCCGGCTCACCGACCACTTGGCAGATGGTGTTGCCATGGTTGCCCGAGCGCAGCCGGTTCATCACCACCGTGCCGACCGCGATCATGCCGTCGCGGCTCGACCGGTTGGATTCGAAGAACATCGCCCGTTCCAGGCATTCCCTGTCCTTCGGCGTGTGACTGTAGGCGCGCGAACTCAGAAAGCTCGGCGTGATGGCGTCGGTCAGGCTGGCGACGGACATGCCGTGCGAGGTTGTCTGGCTGCAAGCGGCCAAGAAAAGGGGAGACGTAATGACGCCGAGCAACAGCGGCGTCTTCCATCGCATCGCGATCAACAGGTAACCCTCTCACTTCAACGCCCGCCCCCAGGCTGCGGCAAGAATGAGACACTTTCGGGCAAAATGATGGCCAAAACGTTATTAACGGCATACTGTTGCCGAATTGACACAAAATCGAGGCTTTCCAGATAGATCGAGCCATCGTTTCACACGGGTGGTGACCGTTCTCTCTTCGTTTTGCCGCAATTCCCTTGGGGAAACGCCAAGTGCTTTTCCCGGCAAGACCGCGCCATGCGTTCCAAAACGGCCTATTGCCCGGCGGCGATTGCTGCCGGCCGGCCGGGCTCGATCTCTTCGATCTTCTCTGAAAACAGGCCGCGCCTGAGAAACAGCGCCCGCGCCTCCCTGGCCGTCGGCGCGATCTTGCCCGGCCAGTCGCTGTCGATGAACTCGGCCTTGGTGAAATCAGGATTTGTTTCGGAGGCCGCCTCCAGGAATTCGGCGATTTCCAGCACGATCGCGCGTTCGTCCCTTGAAAGCGCCGACGTGCCGGCCTCGATCGACGGCCGATGCACGAAATCCTCGAACAGGTTGAAGTAGCCCTTGATGCCGACGAGATCGACACCGGCGTCGCAATCGGCGAGGATTTCCAGAATCTCGTAGATCCTGTTGCGGATACGCTGCTCGATCAGTCTTTCGGACGGCTCGTCGATCATGGGCGCCGGTCTCTGCTTCATGCATATCGTTGCCTGCGCACCCTCGGGTCGAGCCCGTGGGCATGCTTTGGGCGACGTGCATCAGAAAGGCAGTTTCATTCCCGGGGGAATGGGCAGGCCGGCGGTCAGCGCCTTGGTCTTTTCCTGCATGATCTGCTCGACCTTGGCCTTGGCGTCATTGTGCGCGGCAAGAATCAAATCCTCGAGGATTTCGACGTCGTCCTCCTTGAACAAGGACGGGTCGATCTTCAGCGACTTGATATCGAATTTTCCGCTCAGCGTGACGCTGACCAGGCCGCCGCCGGCCTGGCCGAGGGCTTCGACCGTCGCAATCTCATCCTGCATGGCCTGGAACTTGGCCTGCATTTCCTTCGCCTTGCCCATCAGGCCGAGAAGATCTTTCATGGTCCGATCCTTTGCGGATTAGTGCTGGATATCAGGGTTCGTCGTCATCGGCCGGCGGCTCGACCGGCATTTCGGCCTCGCTCGCGTCGGCGTCGGGCGTGTCGGGAATGCGCACATCGATGATCTTGGCGCCGGGAAAGCGGGCCAGGATGGAGGCCACGGTCGGGTCGTTCCTGGCATCGAGGAAAGCGTTTTCACGCTTCGTCGATTCCATCTCGGCCAGCGTCTGGCCGCCCTCCTCCTTCGACAGCGACACCAGCCAGTTGCGGCCGGTCCAGGCGCGTAGCTTCGTCGTCAGGTCGTTGAGCAGCATCTTGGGCGCATCGTCGGTCAGGCTTACGTCGATGCGGCCCGGTTCGATGCGCACGAGGCGGATGCAACTCTTGATCAGCACCTTGAAGGCAATGTCGCGTTTCGCATCGGCAAGGGCAACGATGTCGGCCAGCGATTTCAGCGGTACGGCTTGCGTCTCCGGCGCCGGCTGCGGGGGCGCGACGAATGCAGTCGGAGTAGGCGTGGCCTCGACCAGCCGCATGGTCTGCGCGCCGCCCGAGCCGCCAGGCATGCGCGCCTGCGCCACGGCGCCGGCGCCAGTGCCGCCATTGCCGGGATTCACGGGGCCGGGGCTCATCGGCGCGCCGTTCGGGCGCGGCGCGGCGCCAGTTGCCGAGGCGCCGCTCTCCAGCGATCTCAGCGCCTCGTCCAATGTCGGGAGGTCGGCGGCATGCGCCAGCCGGATCAACACCATTTCGGCGGCACTGACCGGCCTGTTGGAGGACTGCACCTCGGGAATGCCCTTGAGCAGCATCTGCCAGGTCCGCGACAGCACCCTGACCGACAACGCCCGGGCGAAATCGGCACCGCGCTGACGCTCGTCCTGCGACAGCGAGGCATCGTCCATCGCGGTCGGCACGAAGCGCAGTCTGGTGACGAGATGGTTGAACTCGGCAAGATCGGTGAGCACGGCGGCCGGATCGGCGCCGGTATCGTATTGCGCGCGAAACTCCCCAAGGGCTGCCGCCACATCGCCCTTCATCACATGTTCGAACAGATCGACGATGCGGGCGCGGTCGGCCAGCCCCAGCATGGCGCGCACGGCCTCGGCGCTGACCGAGCCGGCGCCATGGGCGATCGCCTGGTCGAGAATGGAGAGCGAATCGCGGGCGGAACCTTCCGCAGCGCGCGCGATCATCGCCAGCGCGTCGTCGTCGACCGAAATGCCTTCCTTGCCGGCGATCGAGGAGAGATGCGAGACGAGCGCGCCGGCGTCGATGCGCCTCAGGTCGAATCGCTGGCAGCGCGACAGGACGGTGATCGGAACCTTGCGGATCTCGGTGGTGGCGAAGATGAACTTGACGTGCGGCGGCGGCTCTTCCAGCGTCTTCAGCAGGCCATTGAAGGCCTGCGTCGACAGCATGTGCACTTCGTCGATGATGTAGACCTTGTAGCGGGCCGAGACCGGCGCGTAGCGCACGCGCTCGATGATGTCCCTGATGTCGTCGATGCCGGTGTGCGAAGCGGCGTCCATCTCGATGACGTCGACATGGCGGCCTTCCATGATCGCCTGGCAGTGCTCGCCAAGCACGGCGAGGTCGACCGAGGGCTGATCCGTGGTGGCGGTTTTATAATTCAGGGCACGCGCCAAAATGCGCGCGGTGGTGGTCTTGCCGACGCCGCGCACACCGGTCAGCATCCAGGCCTGGGCAATGCGGCCGGTGGCAAAGGCATTGGTGAGGGTGCGCACCATCGGCTCCTGGCCGACGAGTTCGGAAAAATTCGACGGACGGTATTTGCGCGCCAGCACGCGGTAGGCAGCGGCCTTGCCCGTCGCCAGACTATCGGCCCCCGAATTTCCGGCTTCGCTCATTCGCCCGTTAAGCTCCAAAATGCCGCGCCCACAGGCGCCGATTCCTGCGCATAGTCTCGCCCGCGCTGCAATGCGTCGTCAATGTCGCGAGGAGGGCCGATGAGGTGGGAGGCTGGAACAATGACCCGTTCCGGGCTCGTTAGGGCTGCTTCCTTCCGGACCTGACCCGGTTGGCGAGTGGATCGTCCACCACCAACCTCCCGCTGTCCATATCGGCAATTGCGCGACGAAATGCAAGTGCGCAGGCAAATCGGCACCGCGAACCACCAGATTCGCTTGCAGCACCGGTGCAGCCGCTTTAGCGTTCATGGTTTGAGGAAACCAAGAAAAGCAAGGGAAACGCCGATGCTGCCGGGCCTGAAGGCCGGATTCACGCTGGATGCCCGGCTGGAGGCCGACAGCGAGCAATTGATGTGGCTGGGGCTGTGCGAATTGCGGGTGATGAACGACCGCCGTTGGCCATGGCTGCTCCTGGTCCCGCAGCGGCCGGGTGCGGAGGAGATCCACGACATGACGCCGCTCGACCAGGCGATGCTGACCTTCGAGACCAATATGGTGGCGCAGGCGCTGAAGAAGGTGAGCGGCTGCACCAAGATCAACACCGGTGCGCTCGGCAACATCGTGCGCCAACTGCATGTCCACATCATCGCACGGTCCGAGGGCGATCCCGGCTGGCCCGGCCCAGTCTGGGGGCATGGCCTGCGCGAGCCCTATCAGCGTTCCGACCTGCGCCGGTTTGCCGAAACGATAAGGGCAGCGCTATAAGCCTTGCCGTGTCCATCCCAAGCGTGTCCATCCCAAAGCACCAGAGTCCACATGACCTTCCGCCTGTTTGACGCGCCCGTGCGCGAGCCGAGCCAGTTCGTCGGCTTTGCCGGCAACACGATCGACCGGCAATCCGAGAACCGCGCCGACGATTCGGTCGACAAGGCGCTGGCCGATCCGACGACGCGGCTGCTGTTGATGAATGGCGGCAGGCTCCTGCTGAAGCCCGGCGAGGGCGGCCGCCTCGACCCATGGTTCGGCATCGCCGAAAGCGAGCCCTTCAGCCCTTCTGTCGACCAGGGCGTGCTGCTCGGCTTTTCCGAACAGGGGCCGGTGCTGGCGGTGCTGGCAGGCGTCGATGCCGAACAGCTGCCCGAAACCGTCAAGGCGATCGATTACCGCTCGGTCTATATGCAAGGGCTGATCGACGAAGCGGCCGCCGGCGCGATGGCGCAGGGCGCCGCCCTGCTTGCCTGGCACGCCAGCCACCGCTTCTGCAGCAAATGCGGCACGCAATCGCAGATGCGGGCCGGCGGCTACAAGCGGCATTGCCCCAATTGCGGCACCGAGCATTTTCCGCGCACCGACCCGGTGGCGATCATGCTGACGACGACGCGGGAGAAATGCCTGCTCGGGCGCGGCCGGCATTTCGCGCCGGGCATGTATTCGGCGCTTGCCGGCTTCATCGAGCCGGGCGAGACGATCGAGGCGGCGGTGCGCCGCGAAACGCTGGAGGAGGCGGGCATCCGGCTCGGCCGCGTCGTCTACCACGCCAGCCAGCCCTGGCCGTTCCCCTATTCGCTGATGATCGGATGCTTCGGCGAGCCGCTCAACGAGGACATCCAGGCCGATCTCGACGAACTGGAGGACTGCCGCTGGTTTTTGCGCGACGAGGTGCGCCTGATGCTGGACCGAACGCACCCCGACAATCTGGTCACGCCGCCGAAAGGCGCCATCGCGCACCACCTCATCCGCGCCTGGGTCGACAGCGAATAACGATATCGAAGTCATTGCAGGAGAGACAAATGATCCGTCACACCGTCGTCTTCACGCTGAAGCACCCACCGCATTCGCTGGAGGAAAAGCGGTTCCTCGTCGACGCCAGGAAAATCCTGTCGGCGATCCGGGGCGTCACGCATTTCGAGCAATTGCGGCAGGTCAGCCCCAAGAACGACTATCAGTTCGGCTTCTCGATGGAGTTCGCCGACCAGGCCGCCTACACCAGGTACAACGAACATCCCGACCATGTCGCCTTCGTGCGCGATCGCTGGGTGCCGGAGGTCGAGACCTTCATGGAGATCGACTACGTGCCGTTGGGCTGGTAGCTCAATCCGCCACCTTCCACTGCTCGCGTGACTCGCTGGCTGGATAGACGCCGAGGATCCGCACTTCGCGCGAAAAGAACCGCAGCTCGTCGAGCGCCAGCTTGACCAGCGGATCGTCGGGGTGGCCCTCGATGTCGGCGTAGAACAGCGTCGCCGTGAAGGCACCGAGCTGGTAGCTTTCGAGCTTGGTCATGTTGATGCCGTTGGTGGCGAAGCCGCCCATGGCCTTGTAGAGCGCGGCCGGCACGTTACGGACGCGAAAGATGAAGGTCGTCATCATCTTGACGTCGGGTGACGGGCGCTCGGCCCATTGCTTGCTTTTGGTCAGGACGACGAAGCGGGTGACGTTGCTGTCGGTGTCCTCGACATTCTCCTCGATGATGTCGAGCCCGTAGAGCGTCGCTGCCAACGCCGGCGACAGCGCGGCCATGGTGCGGTCCTTGACCTCGGAGACCATCTTGGCGGCGCCCGCCGTGTCGCCGGCGACTACTCCCTTCCACCCGTTCTTGCGGATGTATTTGCGGCATTGGCCGAGGGCGTGGATGTGGGTGTGCACGGTCTTGATCTCGTCGCGCCTGACGCCCGGCAGCACCATCAGCTGGAAATGGATCGGCAGGAAATATTCGCCGACGATGTGCAGCTTCGATTCCGGCAGAAGGTGGTGGATGTCGGCGACGCGCCCGGCGATGGTGTTCTCGATCGGGATCATGGCAAGATCGGCCTTGCCGGTCTCCACGGCATTGAACGCGTCCTCGAAGGTCGGGCACGGCAACGGCTCCATAGAGGGATAGACGTTGCGGCTGGCGGTGTCGGAATTGGCGCCGGGCTCGCCCTGGAAGGATATTCTATTGGTCTTTTCAGGCATGCTGATATCTCAGTTGGAAAGGATTTGCCTGGCACGGTCCAGGTCTTCAGGGGTGTCGACACCAAGCGGCAGCGACTGCACGATCTCGGCGTCGATGCGCATGCCGGCTTCCAGGGCCCGCAGCTGCTCCAGCCGCTCGCGGCGCTCAAGCGGCGACGGCTTCAGCGCGACGAAACGCTCGAGTGCCGCGCGTCGATAGGCGTATAGGCCGACGTGGTGATAGAGCGGCCCCTCGCCCCAGGGTGCCGTGGCGCGGGTGAAGTAAAGCGCCCGCAACCGCGTGCCGGTGAGCGGCGACCCGACGATCTTGACGACGTTAGGATTGGTCTTTTCCCCCTCGCGGACGATCTCGACGCCGAGCGTGGCGATATCCACCGAAGGGTCGTCGAACGGCTTGAGCGAGGCTGCGATGATGCCGGGATCGATGGTCGGCAGGTCGCCCTGCACATTGACGATCGTTTCGACCTTGCCCAAGGGATCAAGAGCGATCAACGCCTCGTGGATGCGATCCGAACCCGACTCATGATCCATGCGCGTCATCACGGCCTCGAAACCATGCGCCCGCACCGCTTCGGCCACGCTTTGCGTGTCGGTCGCCACCACCACCCGGCCAAGCCCGGCCTCGGCCGCGCGGCGCGCCACATGAACGATCATCGGCGCGCCCGATATGTCGGCCAGCGGCTTGCCCGGCAGGCGTGTCGAGGCCATGCGGGCCGGGATCAGGATCAAGGTGGACATCGGTCTGGCAAGGCGTTCGAAAAGAGGAGGGGAAAAGTGGCAAAAGGTCTCACTGGAAGCGCCCTTATAGGTGTTGCAACGCCCGAGCAAAAGACCTAGTTTCCGCCCGATTTGACCGGCTCTGGAGGGCTGGTCTCGATACCGACGGACGGAGTGGACGGATCAGTCCGCCGGAAAAGGGAGCAAGGGGCGTATGGATTCCAACGAAGTCAACAAGCTGCTCGCCGGATTGCTCGGAACCGTTTTCGTCGTTTTCTCCGTCGGCCTGGTGTCTGACGCGCTGTTTGCCTCGCCCGCTCCGGAAAAACCAGGCTTCGCCATCGAGGCCGCCGAGCCGGCAGAGGGCGGCCCTGCAACGCCGGCCGCCGCGGCCAAGCCGATCGCCGATCTGCTGGCCACCGCCAATGTCGAGGCGGGTGCCGCCGTGTTCAAGAAGTGCCAGGCCTGCCATTCCGGCGAAAAGGGCGGCCCAAACAAGGTCGGCCCCGATCTGTGGGACCTCGTCGACCGCCCGGTCGCCGAGCATGAAGGCTTCGCCTATTCGGCCGGCATGAAGGAATTCTCCAAGGGCGGCACCGAGAAGTGGACCTATGACAACATCAACCACTTCATCACCTCGCCAAAGAAATTCGTGAAGGGAACGGCCATGGGCTTCGCCGGCCTGCCCAAGGACGAGGACCGTGCCAACGTCATCGCCTATTTGCGCACGCTGTCGGACAATCCCAAGCCGCTGCCGGCACCGGGCGCCGCCGCAGACGCCTCCGCGCCCGCCAAGCCGGCCGATGGAGCCGCCCCGGCGAAGCCGGCTGACGGCGCCGCACCGGCCAAGCCTGCGGCACCTGCCGCTCCGGCAGCACCAGCTCCTGCTGCACCGGCGCCCGCTAAATAACCTGATTATTATCGCGACGATCTTGAAAAAGCCGGGTTCAGCCCGGCTTTTTGTTGGGAAAATGCCTGATGCGGCGACAAAGCCGCGCATGGCGGTTTTCATGAGCGTCAAATCATCTAGGATCGCCCTTCTGGATGAGCTGGCACGCATAGCGAGAGGATAATGCATGACGGTTGGCCGAACGCTTCTGAGGTCGATGCTGGTCGTGGCCCTGCTGGCGGCGGGGTTGCAGGCGACCCGGGCTGACGAGTGGCGGACCACCTCATCGCTGATCGGCGACTCCAAATATGGCGACAATTTCCAGCACTACGACTACGTCAATCCGAATGCCCCCAAGGGCGGCACTCTCAATTCGGTACTGCTTGGCACCTACGACAGCTTCAATCCCTATGTCGTCCAGGGATCGCCGGCGGCGGGTCTTGTCGGCTTCGGCGGCGGCCTGCTCTACGACACGCTGATGGAGCAGGCGACCGATGAGGGTAGCGTCAGCCATCCTCTGATCGCCGACGCCTACAAATACCCGGCCGACTATTCCTCGGCGACTTACCGGCTCGACCCCCGCGCCAAATGGCATGATGGTCAGCCGATTACCGTCGACGACGTGATCTGGTCGTTCCAGGTGCTGAAGGCGAACAGCCCGCAGTACAGCCGATATTTCGAGAACGTCACCGATGCGGTGGCGATCTCCGACCGCGAGGTCGAGTTCCATTTCAACCAGAAGGGCAACCGCGAACTGCCGAAGATCCTTGGCGATCTCGCCGTGCTGCCTAAGCATTGGTGGGAAGGCACGGACGCCAACGGGAAGAAGCGCGACGTCACCAGGCCGACGCTGGAAGTTCCGCTCGGTTCGGCTGCCTACAAGATCGCCAGCTTCAAGCCGGGCTCGGAGATCGTCTGGCAGCGCGTGCCCGACTACTGGGCGGCCAAGCTGCCGGTGAAGATCGGCCGCGAGAATTTCAACACGCGCCGATACACCTACATTCTCGACGACAATGCCGCCTGGCTTGCCTTCACCAAGGGTGGGCTGGAAGACATCAACCGCGAATACAGCTCCCGCAAATGGGCTACAGCCTATAATTTCCCGGCCATTCAGGCTGGCGACGTCATCAAGAAGGACTTCCAGACCCGGTCGCCGCAGCCGATGCAGGGCTTTGTGCTAAATCAGAGGCGGCCGCTGTTCCAGGACCGACTGGTCCGCGAGGCATTGACCATACCCTTCGATTTCGAGAGCATGAATCGCACCTTGTTCTTCGGCTTCAACACACGCACATCGAGCTATTTCCAAGGTACCGAACTGGCGTCCAGCGGATTGCCGCAGGGCAAGGAACTGGAAATCCTGGAAAAGTATCGCGACAAGCTGCCGCCAGAACTCTTCTCTCAGGAGTTCAAGCTGCCCGTCTACGACTCGCCGCAAGCGGAACGAAAGTATCTGAAGCAGGCCGTCGATCTCTTCGCCAAGGCCGGATGGATCATCAAGGGCGGCAAGATGCTCAACGCCAAGACAGGCGCACCGTTCAAGTTCGAGATCCTCGGCTGGAACGAAACAGACCAGGTGATCGCCAGCCCCTATATCGCCAACCTGCGCAAGATCGGCGTCAACGCTACCCTGCGCATCATCGACCAGACGCAGTATATCAACCGCGTCAACAATTTCGATTTCGATGTCGTGACGGGTCTGTTCGGCCAGTCGGAGTCGCCCGGCAACGAGCAGCGCGATTTCTGGAGTTCCAAGGCCGCCGATGCGCCTGGTTCGCGCAACCTGATGGGTATCAAGGATCCAGTCGTCGACGCGCTGGTCGATCGCATCATCTACGCCACCGATCGCGATGATCTCGTCGCCGCCACCCACGCACTCGACCGCATCCTGCTGTGGAACTTCTACGTCGTGCCGCAATATTACCGTTCAGCGGTCTGGCTGGCCTATTGGAACAAGTTCAAGTTCCCCGACAAGCAGCCTGCCTATGTCGGCGCCGACATCGATTCCTGGTGGATCGACCCGGACAAGGAAAAAGCGCTGGCGGCCAAATACAAGGGCGGCAATTGATGGGGCGGCAATTGATGGCGGCCCTGCCCCGCCGCGATTTCCTGGCTTTGGGCGGCGCTGCCGCTGCCGCAGCGCTGATGCCGGGCAAAGCCTTTGCAAACGTTGCGACCGGCACCAAGCTGCACGGCCTTTCCGCCTTCGGCGACCTCAAATACAAGCCTGATTTCCCACATTTCGACTATGTCAAAGTCGACGCGCCCAAGGGCGGCATCTTCAATTTCTCGCCGCCGAATTGGGGTTACAACCAGGATACGCAGACTTTCAACACGCTGAACTCCTTCGCCAACAAGGGCGATGCGCCGCCACGCATGGAGATGTGTTTCGACGCGCTGATGGTGCGGGCGCTCGATGAACCTGACGCGGTCTATGGCCAGATCGCGGATGGCGTGACGCTCTCCGACGACCGCAATGGCTTCACCTTCTCGCTTCGACCCGAGGCGCGTTTCCATGACGGCACGCCGCTGACGGCGCAGGATGCTGCCTTCACCTTCAAGCTCTATAAGGAGAAGGGCCATCCCGAGCTATCGCTGTCGCTGACGCACATGGTCGATGCCGTTGCCGTCGATGACCGCACACTGCGGCTTACTTTTTCCGGCAAGCAATCCGCCCGGACCGTGCTCAACGTGGTGGAATTCCCGATCCTGTCCAAGGCCTTCTACACGGCAAATCCCTTCGATTCCTCGCAATTGAACCCGCCCCTCGGCTCCGGCGCCTACAAGGTCGGGCGTTTCTCGGCCGGCGCATGGATCGAGTACGATCGGGTGGCGGACTATTGGGGTCGTGACCTCGCGTTCAATCGCGGCCAGAACAATTTCGATCGTATCCGCATCGAGTTCTACCAGAACCGCAACGCCGGATTCGAAGCCTTCAAGAAGGGTGAGATCACTTATCGCGAGGAATTCGTGTCACGCGTTTGGGCCACCGCCTATGACTTCCCTGCAATGACCGCGGGCAAAGTGGCCAAGCATGAATTCCCGGCCGAAAAGCGACCCTCGATGCAGGCCACCGCGGTCAATCAGCGGCGAGAGCAGTTTCGCGACCCTAGGGTGAGGCGGGCGCTCGCGCTATGTTTCGATTTCGAGTGGACGCGCCGCAACTTTTTCTACGGCTCGTACGAGCGTTCGCAATCCTGCTTCGAGAAATCGGACTTTCGCGCCGAAGGGACACCGTCGCCGCAAGAACTGGCTCTGCTGGAGCCGCTGCGAAGCCAGTTGCCGGCAGAGGTCTTCGGCGAGGCAGTGACCCAGCCCGCATCCGACGGCTCCGGTCGCGACCGCAAGCTGCTTGGCCAAGCGGCAAAACTTCTGTCCGCCGCCGGGTGGAAGCGATCAAGCGACTTTGTCGTTAACGACAAGGGAGGCCGGCTTTCAGCCGAGTTCATGGTCGATGACGACACCTTCGTCCAGGTCTATTCGCCCTGGGTCGCCAACATGAAGGCGATCGGCATCGACGCCACGATACGGTTGGTGGATTCGGCGCAATACCAGTCCAGGCAGGCGAGTTTCGACTTCGACCTCTTGTCTGCTGCCTTTTCGTTCAGCGCGACGCCGACTCGGGATGATCTCGAAGTCTTCTTCCATTCGAGCACCGCCGGCGTCTCCGGCTCCCGCAACTTGCCGGGTATCTCCGATCCCGCTGTCGACACGCTGATCAATGCCGTGGGCGCGGCAAAGGACCGTGAAAACCTGACCGTGGCGATGCGGGCGCTCGACCGGGTCTTGCGTGCGCGATGCGATTGGATTCCTAGTTGGTTCCTGGCGAATCATCGCGTTGCCTATTGGGACATGTTCGGCTTTCCCGAGCAAAAGCCCGATTACGGCTTTCCGGTCGAGACGCTGTGGTGGTTCGATAAAGGCAAGGCGGCAAAAATTGGCAAAGGCTGAATTCCTTGGGGGTGTTGGCGCTGCCCCTCACCTGCCTGCCGGCATCCTCTCCCCGTATAGCGACGGGGCGAGGGGCGCTCTCACCAACGGTTTCGCCAACTACGAGAGTCGCATTAAGAACGCCGAGACTGCGGCCAGCCCCTTTCTCCCCGTCACTATACGGGGAGAAATGTCCGGCAGGACAATGAGGGGCGGCGCCCGGGTCGACATTTGGCCCGGAGCGATTGCCTTGCGGGTGCCGCAAGGCGCGGTGGCTCTCCTCGAGGAGGATAACACCTGATGGGCGCCTATATACTGCGCCGCATCCTTTTGATGATCCCGACCCTGTTCGGCATCATGGCGATATCGTTCGCCGTTATCCAGTTCGCGCCTGGCGGGCCGGTCGAGCAGGTCATCGCCAAACTGACCAACCAGGGCGGCAGCGACCGCCTCGGCGGTGGTGGCGGCGATGCAGGCGGCTCCAATTTCGATGTCGCCGGCGATGTCAGCTCGAAATATCGCGGCGCCCAAGGCCTCGATCCGGAATTCATCAAGAAGCTGGAGAAGCAGTTCGGTTTCGACAAGCCGCCGCTCGAGCGCTTCGGCATGATGCTGTGGAATTATGCCAGGTTCGATTTCGGCAACAGCTATTTCCGCGATATCTCGGTGCTCGACCTGATCCTGGAAAAGATGCCCGTATCGATTTCGATCGGGCTCTGGATCACCTTATTGTCCTATCTGATCTCGATACCGCTCGGCATTCGCAAGGCGGTGAAGGACGGCACGCCCTTCGACGTCTGGACCAGTGGCGTCGTCATCGTCGGCTATGCCATTCCAGGCTTCCTGTTCGGCATCCTTTTGATGGTGCTGTTCGCCGGCGGCTCGTTCTGGGACTGGTTCCCGTTGCGCGGCATCGTCTCGGACAATTGGGACCAATTGTCGTGGCCGGCCAAGATCGTCGATTATTTCTGGCACATGACGCTGCCGCTGACGGCGCTGGTGTTGTCGGCCTTCGCAACGACCACGCTTTTGACCAAGAACTCCTTCCTGGAGGAAATCCGCAAGCAGTATGTGGTGACGGCGCGCGCCAAGGGCCTGTCGGAACGGCAGGTGCTTTATGGGCACGTTTTCCGCAACGCCATGCTGATCGTCATCGCCGGCTTCCCGGGTGCCTTCATCTCGGCCTTCTTCACGGGATCGCTGCTGATCGAGAACATCTTTTCGCTCGACGGGCTCGGCCTGCTCGGCTTCCGGTCCGTGGTCGAGCGCGACTATCCGGTGGTGTTCGCCAACCTTTATATCTTCTCGCTGCTTGGCCTGTTCGTCGGGCTCCTGTCCGACCTGATGTACACCTGGGTCGATCCGCGCATCGATTTCGAGCGGAGAGACATCTGATGTCGGAGGCAAGCGTAACCGCCGGTGTCTTGCCGGAGCGGCTCCCACGGCCGTTCCTGTCGCCGCTCAACAAGCGCCGCCTGCAGAATTTCAAAGCCAACCGGCGCGGCTACTGGTCGCTGTGGATTTTCCTCGTCCTGTTCGTGCTGTCGCTGTTTGCCGAATTCATCGCCAACGACAAGCCGATCATCGCTTCCTACAAGGGCGAGATCCTTTTCCCGGTGATGGTCGCTTACCCCGAGGAAAAATTCGGCGGCTTCTATGCCGTCACCGATTACCGCGACCCGGTTATCCAGGACGAGATCAACGCCCATGGCTGGATGATCTGGCCGCCGATCCGCTATTCCTACCAGACCGTCAATAACGCCATTCCGGAAGCAGCGCCGGCCAAGCCATCATGGGAATATGACGCCAAGACGCGCTGCAACCAATATCCACGAGGAGCCGATGACCCGGCCTGCAATGTCGGCAACTGGAACTGGTTCGGCACCGACGACCAGGCGCGCGACGTGCTGGCGCGCGTCATTTACGGCTTCCGCATTTCGGTGCTGTTCGGCCTGATCCTGACCGCTGGTTCGGCGCTGATCGGCGTCGGCGCCGGTGCCTTGCAGGGCTATTTCGGCGGCTGGACGGATCTGCTGTTCCAGCGCTTCATCGAGATCTGGTCGGCCATTCCCGTGCTCTATCTGCTGCTCATCGTTGCGGCCATCCTGCCGCCGGGCTTTTTCATCCTGCTCGGCCTGATGCTGTTGTTTTCCTGGGTGGCGCTGGTCGGGGTGGTGCGGGCGGAGTTCCTGCGCGCCCGCAACTTCGAATATGTCAACGCGGCGCGCGCGCTCGGCGTGCCCAACCGCACCATCATGTTCCGGCACCTGCTGCCCAACGCCATGGTGGCGACATTGACCTTCCTGCCCTTTTTGCTGAGCGGCTCGATCTCGACGCTGACCTCGCTAGACTATCTCGGCTTCGGCCTGCCGCCCGGCTCCGCCTCGCTCGGTGAACTGCTCAAGCAGGCGCAGCGCAATCTCAACGCGCCTTGGCTCGGCATTTCCGGCTTCGTCGTCATCTCGCTGATGCTGTCGCTGCTGGTATTTGTCGGCGAGGCGACGCGCGACGCCTTCGATCCGCGCAAGACGTTCAAATGAGCGATGCTCCCTTGCTCAGCGTGCAGGACCTCAGCGTCGCCTTCAGCCAGGGCGGCGGCCAGTCAGTCGCCGTCGACCACATTTCGTTCGACATCGCCAGGGGCGAGACGGTGGCGCTGGTCGGCGAATCCGGCTCCGGCAAATCGGTCTCGGCGCTATCGGTGCTGAAGCTGCTGCCCTACCCCAGCGCCAGCCACCCCTCAGGCAAGATCCTGTTCCAGGGTGCCGACCTGCTCGCCATGAGCGAGAAGCAATTGCGCCAGGTGCGCGGCAACAAGATCACCATGATCTTCCAGGAGCCGATGACCTCGCTCAATCCGTTGCACACGATCGAGCACCAGATCGTCGAAATCCTGAAGCTGCATCAAGGCATGGGCGACCGTCCGGCCAAGGCGCGCACGTTGGCCCTGCTCAACGAGGTCGGCATCCGCGATCCGCAGAAGCGTCTGGACGCCTATCCGCATCAGCTGTCCGGCGGCCAGCGCCAGCGCGTCATGATCGCCATGGCGCTCGCCAACGAGCCGGAACTGTTAATCGCGGACGAGCCGACGACCGCGCTCGACGTCACGGTGCAGGCACAGATCCTCGAACTGCTCGCGGGCCTCAAAAGCCGCAAGGGCATGTCGATGCTGTTCATCACCCATGACCTCGGCATCGTGCGCAAGATCGCCGACCGGGTCTGCGTGATGACCAAGGGCAAGATCGTCGAGACCGGACCGACCAAGGACATCTTCGCCAACCCTCAGCACCCCTATACGCGCCATCTTCTGGCCGCCGAGCCGAAAGGCAAGCCGCCGGCCGCCAATGCCGACGCCAAGCCTGTCATGACCGGCAAGGACATCAAGGTCTGGTTTCCGATCAAGCAGGGGTTCTTCCGGCGCACGATCGATCATGTGAAGGCGGTCGACGGCATCGACGTCACCGTGCGCGCCGGCCAGACGCTGGGCGTGGTCGGCGAATCCGGTTCGGGCAAGACGACGCTCGGCCTGGCACTGGCGCGCATGATCTCGTCGACCGGGACGATCCAGTTCAACGGCCGAGACATCAACCAGCTCACCTTCAACGCCATGCGACCGCTCAGGCGCGAATTGCAGATCGTCTTCCAGGATCCGTTCGGCTCGCTCAGCCCGCGCATGTCGATCGCCGAGATCATCGAGGAAGGGCTTAAGATCCACGAGCCAAAGCTGTCGCCCGACGAGCGCGACGACAAGGTGGCCGCCGTGCTGAAGGAAGTCGGGCTCGATCCGGCGACCCGCAACCGCTATCCGCACGAGTTTTCCGGCGGCCAGCGCCAACGTGTCGCCATCGCCCGCGCCATGGTGCTCAACCCGCGCTTCGTCATGCTGGACGAGCCGACATCGGCGCTCGACATGAGCGTGCAGGCACAGGTCGTCGATCTCCTGCGCAATTTGCAGGCCAAGCACGACCTCGCCTATCTTTTCATCAGCCACGACCTCAAGGTCATCCGGGCGCTGGCCAATGACGTCATCGTCATGCGCAACGGCCAGATCGTCGAAGCCGGCCCTTCCGAACAGATTTTTGGAAATCCGCAAACCGACTATACTCGGGCTCTGATCTCGGCCGCTTTCAAGATCGAGACAGCGCCGACAGGCGTGGTCAGCGAGTGATCCGCACAAGGAAGGACTGAACGAACCGCGATGGAAAAAGGCCGCATCCTGCTTGCCGTCACCGGCTTTCATCCGCAGCGCTGGCGCGACCTGCTGTCGGCCGAGCGCGAGGTGGTGCTGGAACCGGACGGCCCCAAGGATCCCTCGATCACCTATGCGGTGGTGTGGAAGCAGAAGCCCAATTTGATGTCGTCGCTGCCCAATCTGCGCGCCATCTTCTCGATCGGCGCCGGCGTCGACCATATCTTCGCCGATCCCGGCCTGCCCGACGTGCCGATCGTCAAGGTCGTCGCCGACAACCTCACCCAGTACATGACCGAGTACGTCGTCTGGCGGGTGCTCGATCACCATCGCCAGGGCCTGCTCTACCGGTCGCAGCAGCCAAAGAAGATCTGGCACGAGCCACAGCAGAGGCCGGCCGGTGACATTTCCGTCGGCATCATGGGACTTGGCAGTCTCGGCCGCGCGGCAGCCTCGGCGCTGCTGTCGCTGGGCTTTGCGGTCAATGGCTGGTCGCGCACGGACCGGCCAATGGAAGCGGTGGCGACGTATGGCGGCGAAGCCGGGCTGATCCCATTCCTCAACGCCACCGACATTCTGGTCGTGCTTCTGCCGCTGACGCCGGACACGCAAGGCATCGTCAACTACGGCGTGCTGAAGGAATTGAGGAAACGCAACGGCCTCGGCGGCTCGGTGCTGATCAATGCCGGACGCGGCCGCCTGCAGAAGGACGCCGACATCGTGCGCGCGCTGGATGACGGCACGCTGAAGGAGGCGAGCCTCGACGTGTTCGAGGTGGAACCACTGCCGAAGACCAGCCCGTTGTGGAACCACCCGAAGGTGTTCGTGACGCCGCATGCCGCGGCGACTTCCGATCCAGCCCATCTGGCGCCGCTCATGCTGCGCCAGATGGACGCTTTCGAACGCGGCGAAAGGCTCGACAATCTGGTGGACCGCAAAGCAGGATACTAGAGCGGTTCAGCGTTTTATGGAATCGCCGACCCGCTCTAATTCTTTGTTTTTACGCAATTCCGGACGGAAAACCGCTACGCACTTTTCCTGGAATTGCTCTAGCCAGACGTCCTCGTCACCTGGCCAAATCCCAGTCCTGAAAACATTTCTTGATCGCCCGGACCGACGACAGTTGCAGCTTCGGCAGGTTGACTTGGTCGAACGTCGCCCGGTATCTTGAGCGGTTTTTCGGCGTGGTCACGGCAATGTGGTGGATCATGTCCCATTTGATGCTGTCGCGCCCACCCTCCAAGGCTCCGCGTCTCTCCTTCTCGAACAAGGTACGCCTGAAATAGCGCAGCAGACTTGCCGGGGTGGAAATGTCCAGCAGGATCAATCCGGTCGCGCGCTGGAAGCGTTGCGGCATGCAAACCGAGTAATTTCCGTCCATCACCCACCGTTCGCTGGCGATCGCTGCGTCATGCAAGGCAATGAATTCGTCCCTCGGACGCTGCAGCCAATCCGTGTTGGGCAGGTGAAAGAGCAGATCAAGATGAATGGGTGTCAGGCCACGCTTGCGCGCGATCGCGTCGGCAAGCGTCGACTTGCCGCTGTTCGACGGGCCCAGGATACAGATGCGGTCGCCGAAGTCCGAGAGCTTCATTTGGGCAACACGCATCAGCCAGGCAGCGCGAACTTCTTCTGCTTGTCCGGTTTGCCGCAGTCGCGGCGATCGATCGACCGGTTCATGGCATCGATTTCGCCTGACGCCTTGTCGCTGTCGCGTTGAGCCTTGGAACGCATGTCGGGCGTGAACGGGCCAAAACCCATGGCAGGATTGGAAAAAGTCGGCTTGGCGGTCGTGGGGAGACTATATTGCTGCGCCAATCCGTTGCGCCGCGACAGCAACTGATCGCATGGCACGCTGTCATATTGCAGCGAGGACTCGACGTTGGCGTCCTGCCGCTCGGACGCTGAATTGCCCACGCAGCCGGTGGTTACGAGGCAAGACGCCAAAATCATCACGTTCCAGCGCATAGAAGTGCTCCTCCTGATATCCCGCCCTGATGCGACCAGATCGCAAATATCAGTCGCGCACGCAAATCGGACTTTTTCGCAGCAGCGCAAAGAGTTGCCCTCACAGGGGACCGGCTTTCCATGCCACGACGGCCAGGCCTTTGACAGGCTCGCGGCGATCCCAGCGGATGGTTGTCGGCTCCAGCGCGAGGACCGAGAGGCCGTTGGCCTCGAGGGTCCGTACGACATAGCCATCCGAATGGGCGTAGCGCCGGGAGGGCTGCAGCGCGAACTCGCCACCGCCTTCCGCCAGGCTCTCGACTGAAAAGGCAAACAGGCCACCGTCGGCGAGCAGGCCGGCGACCACTCCCACCAGACCTTCGAGGCCGCCGATGTAGATCAGCACGTCGGCTGACGTCACCAGATCGGCCCTGTCGCCCGAATAGGAAAAATCCTGCAAATCCGCTTTCGTCAGCGCGTCGTAGATGCCTTTTGCCCGCGCCTTCTTCAGCATCCTTGCCGAGATGTCGAACCCCTCCAGCCGGTCGACGATCGGCCTCAGCTTCTCGCCCATCAGCCCAGTGCCGCAACCCAGGTCGAGCGCCAGGCGGAGGCGGCCCGGCCTTGCCTTGCGGATGGCCGCGTCGAGCACCTCGGGCAGCCGGTAGTCGAGCTTGCCTACCAGCATGTCCTCGAATGTCTCGGCATAGTGGTCGAACAGCGTTTCGACAAAGGCGCTGGGCGGCGTCATGGAGACCGGACCTTTGCCGATCAGCTGCAATTTGAGAGCCGCGCCCTGGCGATCGGCCGGATCCAGTTTCAACGCCGTCGTCCAGGCCTGCGCCGCCAGGTCGAGCCTGCCCGATGCCTCCTGCATCTCGCCCAGGCGAAACCAGCCCATTGCCCATTGCGGCGCCAGTTCCAGGCCGCCGAGCAGCAACTCGGCGGCAGCGGCATGATCGCCGGAGGCAACGAGCATTTCGGCATAGTCCGCACGGCGATCGGCGTTCGGGTCGCCCGACGAGGTCTGAAGCGGTTTCATGATGATGGTTTCCACCTGCAGGGAGCCGGCCGCCCATATCTGTAGAGCAAAGAATGCCGAAGCTGAACTGAATTGGACAGGCTTTGCCCGGGAGTCAGCAGTCTCGGCCAACAGGCTTCCCGCGGCGGAATTATATCCTATCTTGGCACCATGCGCGCCAGCGACCTGCTTCATCCCCGGCCCGAAGGCCTCTACTGCCCGCCGGGCGATTTCTTCATCGACCCGGTGCGGCCGGTGAACCGGGCGCTGATCACGCACGGCCATTCCGACCATGCGCGTTCCGGCCACGGCTCGGTGCTTGCGACACAGCAGACGCTCGACATCATGGGACTTCGCTACGGCGAGGATTTCGCGGGGACGACGCAGACAGCCAGGCTCGGCGAGACGATTGCCCTCAACGGCGTCGATGTCAGCTTTCATCCGGCCGGCCATGTGCTGGGTTCGGCGCAGATATCGGTCGAGCACCAGGGCAGGCGCATCGTCGCCTCCGGCGACTACAAGCGGCAGAAGGATGCGACCTGCGCGCCCTTCGAGCCGATCCGCTGCGACATCTTCATCACCGAGGCGACTTTCGGCCTGCCGGTGTTTCGCCATCCGCCAGACACGGAAGAGATCGCCCGGCTGCTGAAATCGGCGGCGCAATTCCCGGAGCGCTCGCACTTGGTCGGAGCTTACGCGCTGGGCAAGGCGCAACGCGTGATGCGGCTGTTGCGCGACGCCGGTTACGACAAGCCGCTCTACATCCATGGCGCGCTGGCCAAGCTCAGCGCGTATTACCAGAGCCAGGGCATCGATCTCGGCGATCTCGAGCCGGCGACCGTGGAGAGCGGGGCCAAGCAAGATTTCGCCGGCGCCATCGTGGTCGGCCCGCCATCGGCCTTCGCCGACCGCTGGGCGCGGCGCTTTCCCGATCCGATCTCGTGCTTCGCGTCGGGCTGGATGCGCATCCGCCAGCGCGCCAAGCAAGGCGGCGTCGAACTGCCGCTGATCATCTCGGATCATGCCGACTGGGACGAACTCACCGCCACCATCAAGGAGACCGGAGCCGCCGAAATCTGGGTCACGCACGGCCGCGAGGAAGCGCTGGTGCGCTGGTGCGAACTGGAAGGCATCGCCGCCCGCCCGCTGCATCTGGTGGGCTATGAGGATGAGGGCGATTGACGGCATGAACCGCTTCGCCGAGCTTCTCGACCG
This sequence comes from Mesorhizobium sp. CO1-1-7, assembly GCF_020164885.1. Classification (NCBI taxonomy): domain Bacteria; kingdom Pseudomonadati; phylum Pseudomonadota; class Alphaproteobacteria; order Hyphomicrobiales; family Phyllobacteriaceae; genus Mesorhizobium; species Mesorhizobium sp. CO1-1-7. Next base: position 442,412 of record NZ_JAIUHA010000001.1, read on the forward strand.
CCTGGTGCTGACGCCGTCGCGCAACGGCAAGCTGACCCTTTTGATCGACTATTTCCGCTGCGTCGAGGATCCCGATCGCGGCCTGGCGCTGGCGGCCATCACCGGCGATCTCAGGATTGCCGCGGTCAAGCCGGCCATGCTGCGCACGCTGGTCACCGAACGCATGGACCCGGTGCTGTTCGGCTATTCCTACGATTATGTCGGCGACCTCGCCGAGACGGTGTCGCTGGTCTGGCCGCAAACGCCTGGCAGGATCGCCAACCGCGAGCCGACGCTTGGCGAGGTGGTGGCCAAGCTGCAGGCGGCAAGCCGCTCCGATGGACCGAAAGTGCTGACGGGGCTGCTCGACAGCGCCGGCATCTCGGCACGCTTTGCCATCATCAAGCTGGTCACCGGCGGCCTGCGCATCGGCGTCTCGGCGCGGCTGGCCAAACAGGCGCTGGCCGATTTCGGCAAGGTCGACGTCGCCGAGATCGAGGAACTCTGGCATGGGCTATCGCCGCCCTACACGGCGCTTTTCGCCTGGCTGGAAGGCAAGGCCGAAAAACCGCGCAACACGGCGATGGCGCTGTTTCGCCCAGTCATGCTGTCGAACCCGGTCGGTGACGGCGACCTCGAAAAGCTCGATCCCGCCGACTACGCGGCGGAATGGAAATGGGACGGGATCCGGGTCCAGGCGGTAGCCGAAGGCGGCATCCGCCGGCTCTATTCGCGCACCGGCGACGACGTCTCAGGGGCCTTTCCAGACCTCGCCGACGCCATGCGTTTTTCCGCTGCGCTCGATGGCGAATTGCTTGTCGGCGATCCGCGAGAAGCGACGGGAACCTTCTCGGACCTGCAGCAGCGGCTGAACCGCAAGATGGTGACGCCGAAGATGCAGCAGCAATATCCAGCCTTCATGCGCTGTTACGACGTGCTGCAGATCGGCACGGAGGATCTGCGCGGACTGTCCTTCCGCGAGCGACGCGGCCGGCTCGAAGCCTTCATCGGGACGCTCGACCCGAGCCGCTTCGATCTCTCCCCCTTCGTCGCGTTCACGGATTGGCAGTCGCTCGAGGACCTGCGCCGCGCGCCGCCGCATCCGATCATCGAAGGCGTGATGCTGAAGCGCTGGGATTCGCCCTATGTCGCCGGCCGGCCGAAGGGTCCATGGTTCAAATGGAAGCGCGATCCGCACACGGTGGACGCGGTGCTGATGTATGCCCAGCGGGGCCACGGCAAGCGCTCGAGCTTCTATTCCGACTACACGTTCGGCGTCTGGTCCGGAGCCGAGGGCGAGGAGGAACTTGTGCCGGTCGGCAAGGCCTATTTCGGATTCACCGATGAAGAGCTGAAGCAGATCGACAAATATGTCCGTGACAACACCGTCGAGCGTTTTGGACCGGTGCGCTCGGTGCGCGCCGACCGCGACAATGGCCTGGTGCTGGAAGTCGCCTTCGAGGGACTCAATCGTTCGACCCGGCACAAATCGGGTGTGGCCATGCGTTTCCCCAGGATTTCACGATTGCGCTGGGACAAGCCGGCCAACGAGGCCGATCGCATAGAAACCCTGCAGGCGCTGCTCGACCGCTAGGGACCGTCAATGTGTCAGTCGCAACGAATTCAGTTCAGGGTTCGACCGAGACACGGATCTCGTAGACGTCGACCGCCTTGCCCTGCTTGTCGAAATCGGAATTGATGGCGATGGTTCCGGCCGAGCCCGGATGCTTGTCGGGAAACTTCACGTCGAACAGATATTCGTTCTTCTGCTGGCCGACCGCGTAACGCTTGCGGCCGCAATCGCCGAGTTCGCCAAAATTGCAGTCGACGGATATCTGCGTGTCCTTGCCGTCCTCGGCCCGGGCGATGATGTCGAACACGGCGTGCTTGCCGGCGAGTTTTTCCAGCACGCCCTGTCCGACATCGAAGGCGATCGCCGAGCCGGAGGCGCCGGACTGGATGCGCAGGAACGGCCCGCTGTCGTCCTTCATCACCTCGGCCTTGGCGTCGGACGGAGCGGCGACATGCGTCGGGTCGGACGGTGAAAACACATTGATCCAGTCGCGCGACAGGTCCGCGGCACCGGGCTTTGCCGGCGCGTTGGCGCCATCGGCCGGGGTGAAATCGTCGTCCTCGACGGTCGGCGGCGCTTCCGGCGGCGCGGTATTGAGCTGCGCGGCGGTCTTGAACACACCGGTTTGCATGGCAAAGTACAGTCCGATGCCAATCGCCGCGAGCAGCGTCACCGTGAAGAAAATGGCGGTCAGCGGCAGCCGCCGGCCTCGAATGCGCCGCTCATCGCGATCGGGCGCGACTTCCGTGGCGGCACCGGAAGAGGCTGGAACCGACATGTCGATGGCTGGCGCACCGGGCAGGGTCGCATCCGGCATGATGTCGGGAACCACCGGCAGCACGCGCGAACGCGGTGCGTCGGAAGCGGGCTGCCCGGGACCGTCGACGGTCACAGCGGGCGATGACGCCCTTGGGCCCGCCTCGACCGCGGGCGCCGCGCCGGCCGCGGCCTCGACCGCCGGCGCGTCGATCTGCGGGGCAACACCGGGCACCGCCGGCAGGTACTCGGATTCGATTTCGGTGATTTTTGCCTGGATTGCCTTGCGGCGCTTGATGGCGACTTCCACGGTCACGCCGGGATTGGCCTGGAGCGCGCGGTCGAGCGCGGCGAAGGCCGAACGATAGACCCTCTCGCGGAACGCACGGTCCTCGGCATTGCCCTTTTCCAGGGCGTTCCGGATCGCTTTTTCGATCGCGTCCAAGCGAGATCCCTCTGCAAATTGTCCCAAGCTTTCATGATGGTTAGCCGCAGGCGACCAATCAATCAACGGGCGGGCAGCCGCATTCTGCCTCGACAGACCGTCCAAAGTCTATTTTCACGATGTTCCGGCAAACAAAATCGGAACATGTCGGCGATTCCGGGCATGCAGGGACGCCAGAACGCCGGTTTCGATCGGGGCGCGGCTCTTGCATGATTTGCCAAGTCGCATCTTGAATTCGCGGCCGGTTGAGTCTATCACCCTGCCCATCTTGGAGGCCTTGGCCTCCCGGGCCGCTTTAGCTCAGTTGGTAGAGCACATCATTCGTAATGATGGGGTCAGGTGTTCGAGTCACCTAAGCGGCACCAGTTTTTCAAACCGATGGTCGAAGCTGCCTGGACGCGCGGAAGAGGCCCGAATCCCGGCCGTTTGCGTTTGCCATGGATGCAAGGATCTGCCCGTCGATCGACAACAACTCGGGAGCGGTGCAGATCTGGCCGAAGACCCGCGAGGCAAGTCGCGACTTGCTCCGGGCTTGGAAAACTCGCGAAAGCGAGCAATCCGGGATTTTCAAATCTCAATAACAAATGATGGACCGCGCATTTCTATTTTTTTGGAACAGACACTTGGGTTGCACATTTCCTGCCGACAGTTCCATGACAGGAGGTTTTGAATTGCCAAGGCGTGTCGACAAGGAAAAGCTGGCAAGAGCGGACCGCGAGGCGAGGCTGGTGCTGGATGCCGAGCGTCACGCAAGGGACGCCAAGACAACCCGCCTGAGGGAGCAGAGACTGCAGCAGGAGGCATTGGCGGACAAGGCCCCGCCTGCGCGCCGACGGGAGCCGACTGGGAAGCCGGCCAGGCGTGTGATCGAGGTGGACTGACCTGTTGGGGGGTTGCCCGGTTCGCCCCGATGGCGCGTCAGCGATGTCTCCGCGTTGCCGCATAAGACAGTAGCCCAGAAGACCCATATGCCATTGTCGGGACCCCCGTTTTGGTATGAAATGTCGGGTGTCAGCATGGGAGGTCCAAATGCCCAACACTTTCAAGACCGGAGACGTCGTCAAGCTGAGGTCGGGAGGCCCGAAGATGACGGTCAGCGACGGCGCCGCTTCCGGCATGTATCTGTGCCACTGGTTCAACAAAGACGGCGACGTGTGGACCCCCCAGCATGCCGGCTTCAAATCGGATCAGTTGATAGCCGCCGACCAATCGACGTAATTCCCGCCTTCGCCAACGAGCCGGCCCGGCGCAATTCAGATGCGCCGGACGAGGTGTTCTGCCGTACCCTGGGCCGCCAAGGTCCATCATCGCCGGCAAGCGGCGTGATAGGCATGGCGACCGACGGATTTCTGCGATCACGACGTTTAACGGTTGAAGCATGACCATGGCATCGGGCCATGGCAATGCGCCAACCGGAGACGTGAAGCATGATACGCCGTCCGATCCTTGCCGCTGCCCTGAGCCTGCTGACCACCGCGGCTCTGGCCCAGACAGGGACACAGCCACCGGCCGCCACACCGCCCGCCGCGACTTCGTCGGCCGCCAAGTCCGACATCACGCTGGCCAAGTTCCAGAAACGGCGAGAGAAGGCGATCATGGCCGCCGACACGGACGGCGACGGCAAGATCAGCCTGCTGGAATGGGAGGCCTTTCAGGCCAAGCGCAACGTCAAGGGCGATCCCGCCAAATCCTTCGCGCGCATTGATTCCAACCATGACGGCTTCATCGACCGGGCCGAGCTCGATGCGTTCTTCGCCAAGCGCTTTGCCAGGCTGGACAAGAATGGCGACGGCATTCTGACGGGCGACGAGATGCCGGGCCACAAATCCGCTCCCAAGCCGGAGCAATGACCAAGAGGCTATGACGCATGATGGACATTGGGTGTGCGCCAACCCATGAGCCCCGACCCGGACGAGGAGCTGGTTCGCCGGGTCGGCACCGGCGACCCCGCGGCGGTGCGGACGCTCGTCGCGCGCAAGCTGCCGCGCATCCTTTCGCTGGCCGCGCGCATGCTCGGCGATGCGGCGGAGGCCGAGGACGTCGCGCAGGAAACCTTTATGCGCATCTGGCGTCACGCATCGGGCTGGCGGCGCGGCAACGCACGCTTCGACAGCTGGATCCACCGGGTGACGCTAAACCTTTGTTACGACCGGCTGCGCCGGCGCCGCGAGCTGGTGACCGACGAGCTGCCGGACATTGTCGATCCCGCCCCGCTTCCCGATGCCCATCCCGGCAAGGAGGCGCATCGGGTCGAGCAGGCCTTGCAGGCAATCGCGCCGCGCCAGCGCGAGGCGATCCTCCTGGTCTACTATCAGGAGATGTCCAACATAGAGGCGGCCGCGATCCTGGAGATCAGCGTCGATGCCCTGGAAAGCCTGCTTTCGCGCGGCCGGCGGGCGCTGCAGGTGATCCTGGCCAAGGATAGTGTCGATGAATGAGAAAGCCGCGATCAAAGGACAGACCGATGTCTGATGGGTCCAGGAACGAACCGGCAATGGATGCCGAGCGCTTTGCGGCTCTGGCGGCGGCCTATGGCGGCGACTTGCGGCGGTGGCCGCAGGCCAACCGCACGACCGGCGCGACGTTCGCAAGGACCGAGATGGGCGCGGCCATATTGGGGCAGGCAGGCAAACTCGACGCCTTGCTCGACAGCTATGACGTCATGGCGCCTGGCGCGGCACTGCACGGCGGCATCCTGCGAATGGCCGACCGGCTGCTCGTCCAGCGCCGGCGCCGACGGGCCTGGTGGCTGGGTCTTGGACTCGCCGGCATCGGCATGGCCGGCGCCATCGCCGGATTGGCCCTGGTGAGCGTCGTCACGCCAGAGTTTCAGCCCGACCGCTATGTGCTCGATGCCAATGCGACGGCGTTCGGCGATGCCGGGTCCGATGGCGAGACGATCGAGGAGGACCTATGAGCACGCGCCGCAACCTCGTGATCGCATCCGTGGCGCTGAATGTCTTCCTGGCCGGCGCGCTTGCGGGCGGAGCCGTCTGGATAAGAAGCGGCAAGCCCGGCCAGGGTTATTCGCTGGAAGCCGCCGGGAGCCGGCTTCCCCACCAGGAACGCGTGCTGTTTCGAAAGGCGCTGCGCGACGTGCGGCGCGAATCCCGCCAGGTCATCCTCGATGGCCAGCAGGCCAGGCGCGAGGCAGCCGACCTGCTGCGCCAGCCGGTCCTCGACACGACGGCCCTGTCGGCCGCGCTGGAAAGGGCGCGCAATGCCGATATCACCGTGCGCACACGGCTTGAGCAGCGCATCGTCGAGTTCGCGACGGCGGGTTCGGCCGCGGATCGCGCCGTGCTCGCGGACGGGCTGGCCAGGCGGGCCGGGCCGCCACCGACGGCAGAGCCAAAAAAATCGCCGTGACCGCCGACGGAAAACGACCGCAAGGCCGTTTAACCAGAGGAAGGGCAGCCTGCCGGACCAATCGGTACGCACAGGTTTTCATTCTCGGAGAACATTCGGAGTAACGTCATGAACCGTCTGACACAGTATGCGGCGGCAGCCGTCCTCGCCTTCACCGGAACCGCCGCGACCGTCGCGACCTCCGCCGCCATGCCGATGGTGGCGCAGCCGGCCGCCCCGGCGCTGATCGAGCACGTGGCCTGGGGTTGCGGGCCTGGATGGCATCCCAATCACTGGGGGCGCTGCGTTCCCAACCGTGTCGTGGTGTATCCGCGCTACCGCTATTGGCACCGCCCGGCCTACTACGGCTGGCATCCGCACCGCCACTGGCACCGCTGGCACCGCTGGTAAGCGCGCGGGAGGGCCGGGCGGCATCCGCCTGCCCGGCCGCCTATCCCCGGTTTGCGCTGGGGAAACAGCCGATCGGGCGTCGCGCGCCTCGCGTGAGATCCAACGATGGAGCGTTGACATGGCTGTCGCGACCAAAGTGCCCATGACGCCAGATCCCGCCTTGCCAGATCCCGCTTTGCCAGATCCCGCTTTGATAGTCTTCAATCGCTTCGGCCTTGGAGCCCGGCCGGGTGATCGCGAAAGACTGGCCGGCGACCCTCGCGGTTATCTCAAGGCGGAGCTGCGGCGGCCCGACGTCGCCATGATATCGCTCGACGATCCCGCCTATGCCGACCTCAAGGGGAGCACGCCGGCCATCCAGGCCAGCATGGCGGCAAATCTCCAGCGCAAGCGGGACCGGCAGCGGATGGCGACGGAGCAGCCGCCAGCGGCCACGTCGGCCGCGGCTTCGGTCATGCCTCCACCCGCCGCACCGGTCATGTCGCCGCCCGTCGCCCCGGCCGCGGCCGCGGCCAAACCCGCCGCTGTGCCGCCTGTCGAGGTTATGTTGTTCCGGGCCGAGGCACAGGCGCGCTTCGACAAGGCAATGCAGGCAGAGGCCGGCTTCGTCGAGCGCCTGGTCTATTTCTGGTCGAACCATTTCTGCGTCTCCGTCGCCAAGGACAACATCGTGCGCGCCAGCGCCGGGGCGTTCGAACGGGAGGCCATCCGGCCTTTCGTGCTCGGGCGCTTCGCCGACATGCTCATGGCGGTGGAGCGGCATCCGGCCATGCTGTTCTATCTCGACAACCAGCAGTCGATCGGCCCGGACTCCCGCGCCGGCAAGAACCGCCAGCGCGGCCTCAACGAGAACCTCGCCCGCGAAATCCTGGAACTGCACACGCTCGGTGTCGGCAGCGGCTACAGCCAAGCCGACGTGACCAGCTTCGCGCGCATCCTGACCGGCTGGATGATGGCCGGACGGGAAGGACGGCTGGGCGAACCCGGCAGTTCCGTTTTCAACGCCAATGCGCATGAGCCGGGTGACGCGGTGCTGCTCGGCAAGACCTATCCGGCTGGCGGCATGGGCCAGGCCCAGGCCGCGCTCAATGACATCGCCCGTCATCCGGCGACCGCGCAACACATCGCCACGCAACTTGCCCGCCATTTCATAGCCGACGACCCGCCGTCGGCGGCGGTCGCCCGCCTCGCCAAGGTGTTCACCAGGAGCGACGGCAATCTCAGGGCACTGGCGGCGGCGCTCGTCGACATGCCGGAAGCGTGGTCGACGCCATTGGCCAAGATGCGCTCGCCGTTCGACTATATCGCGGCCATCCGCCGAGCGGCCGGCCCTGGTCCGACGAACGACCCTGGCCAGTCGCTCAACTGGCTCAACGCGCTGGGCGAGCCGCTCTGGCGGCCGCCGGGACCGAACGGCTTTTCCGACCAGGCGGACAGCTGGGCATCGGCGGAAGGCATGAAGACCCGCCTCGACATCGCATGGCAGGCCGCCTGGCAAGTGAAGGACGTCGGCAACCCCAACGGCATGCTCGACGCGGTCATCGGTCCCTCCGCCTCGCCCGAAACACGCCAAGCGATCGCCCGCGCCGAGTCCAAACAGCAAGGCCTGGCGCTTCTGCTGATGGCGCCCGAATTCCAGCGACGATAGATCGAACGATAGGTCCGGCGTCGACAACTCCCATGGAGACGAAGTCATGAGCCTGCTGTGCGAAACCCCTCACCCTTCCCGCCGCGCCGTGCTGACGACCGGCGGCGCGCTGTTTGCCTTGTCCTATCTGCCGCGCTTCGCCCGTGCCGCCGACAACCGCGACCCGCGCCTGATCGTCATCGTGCTGCGCGGTGCGCTGGACGGCCTGTCGACCGTCGGTCCGGTCGGCGATCCCGACTATGCCGGCCTGCATGGCGACATCGCCCTGTCGCTCACCGGCCCGCACGCGGCACTGCCGCTCGATGCTTTCTTCGCGGTCAATCCGGCGATGCCGGTGTTTGCGCGGCTGTTCAAGAACAAGCAGGCGGCTGTCGTGCACGCCGCCGCGACCGGCTATCGCGAGCGCTCGCATTTCGATGGCCAGGATGTGCTGGAAAGCGGCTTTGCCGGCCCCGGCCATGTCGCCACCGGCTGGCTCAATCGGGCGCTGGAGAACCTGCCGGCGGGCGACCGCGTGGCGACGCTCGGCGGCCTGGCCGTCGGACCGTCGACGCCGCTGGTGATCCGTGGCGCGGCTCCCGTGCTCGGCTGGGCGCCGCAATCGCTGCCGGCGCCGGCCGGCGACCTCGCGGCGCGCGTTCTCGATCTCTACCAGCATCGCGATCCGGTTCTGGCCGTCGCGCTGCAAAAAGGTCTCGACGCCGATCGCATGGCGCTTGACGACCAGATGGGCGCCAAGACGATGAAGCCGAAAGGCGGCCTCGACAGCGCCGCCGGCATGCGGCAGGCCGCGCAAGGCGCCGCCAGGCTGATCGCCGCCGATGACGGGCCGCGTGTCGCGGCACTCGCCTTCGATGGCTGGGACACGCATGTCAACGAAGGCGGCGCGACCGGCCGCCTCGCCAGCCTGCTCGGCGGCCTCGACGGTGCCTTCGAGGAATTCAAAAAAGGTCTCGGCGAGCGCTGGAAGGATACGGCAATCGTCACCATCACCGAATTCGGCCGCACCGCGCGGGTCAACGGCACGGTCGGCACCGACCACGGCACCGGCACCGTGGTGCTGCTCGCCGGAGGCGCCATCAAGGGCGGCCGCGTCATCGCCGACTGGCCGGGGCTGAAGCCCGCGCAACTTTACCAGCAGCGCGACCTTGCGCCGACCAGCGACGTGAGGGCGGTGCTGAAAGGCCTGCTCGCCGACCAGTTCGGACTTTCGGCCTCGGTGCTCGGCGAGAAAGTGTTTCCGGACTCAGGTGCGGTGAAGCCGATGATGAACCTGATCGCCTGAAGGCTGGCGGCGCCGCGTCTCCTACCGCGGCGCCGTCTCGCTGTCGCCGGCGATCAGGCGGCCTCGACCTTGGCTGCCTGCAAGGCTTCGCCGCGTACCAGCCTGGTCACGCCGACGAAGTCGATCTTGCCCGAGCCAAGCACCGGTACATGCGTCACGACGCGCACTTCAGCCGGCACCATCAGGTCCATGGCGCCGTTTGCCTTGGCGAACGCCAGAAACTCGGCGCGCGTCGCTTTCTCGGCCTCGGTGATGAGAACGAGTTTTTCACCCTTGCGCGGGTCCGGTACGGTCGCGACCGCCGAGAGCGAACCTTTCCACAGCTCGCCCGCCAGCGCTTCCACCGCAGCCAGCGAAATCATCTCGCCGCCGATCTTGGCGAAGCGCTTGGCGCGGCCGCGAATGCTGACGAAACCGGCATCGTCGATGCTGACGATGTCGCCGGTGTCGTGCCAGCCATCTTGCAGCGGTTCGAGCACACCCGGCTTTTCGGCCCTGAGATAGCCCGCCATGACGTTGGGGCCGCGCACGAACAGCCGGCCACCGCCCTCGACGCCGATCACCGGTTCCAGACGATATTCCATGCCGGGCATGATTTTTCCGACCGTGCCCGATTTGTTGTACATCGGCGTGTTGATGGAGATCACCGGCGCCGTCTCGGTAACGCCGTAGCCTTCGAGAATGCGCAGGCCGAACTTCTCCATGTAGGTTTCGCGGGTCGAGGCCTTGATCGGCTCCGCACCGGAAAAGCAATAGCGCACCGAGCGGAAATCATAGGGATGCGCTGTACGCGCATAGCCGCTGAGGAAGGTGTCGGTGCCGAAGATGATTGTCGCATTCGAGGCATAGACCAGTTCCGGCACGATGCGGTAGTGCAGCGGCGACGGGTAGAAATAGACCGGGACGCCGGACACCAGCGGCAGCACCGTGCCCGCCGTCAGGCCGAAGGAATGGAAGATCGGCAGAACGTTGAACACCTTGTCGCCCGAATGGAAATCGATGCGCGAGGCGGCTTGCGCGGCGTTGGCCAGGATGTTGCGGTGGGTGAGCACGACGCCCTTCGGCGTCCCTTCGGAGCCCGAGGTGAACAGGATCACGGCCGGGTCGGTGGCCTTGCGGGCAACCCTGGGCGTACTTTTGCGCAGCAGGCCGAGCAGCTTGTCCTTGAGGCCGATGGTCGCGCGCAAATCATCGAGCCAGACAATGTTGAGCGAGCGGCCGATCTCCTCGACGATCGCGCCAAGCTTGGCCTGTTCGACAAAGGCCCGCGAGGTCAGAATGGTGGTTACCTGCGCCGCCTTGCAAGCGGACAGGATGTTGGCGGCACCGGCGGTGAAGTTGATCATCGCGGGGACCTTGCCGGCGGAGATGACGCCGAGCAGCGCGGCACAGGCGCCATTGGCGTTGGGCAGCATGATGCCGAGCGTGTCCTGTCCGGCATAGAGCGTCTCGAACTTCTCGCCGAGCACGGCGACAGCCGTGAGCAGCTTGCCGTAGCTCAGCGAACCGGCGACCGGATCCTGCACGGCAAGTTGCTTCATGCCGCGCTCGGTCGCCGTCTCGATGATCCTTTCGAGCACGGTCTTGTCGATATGCTGGGTGCGGAAGACGAGGTCGGACATCACCTGGTAGAGCGCGGCGCCGGCGGCGGCGCGCCGCTTGCGTCCCTTCAGCTCGTCGTCGACCTTGAGCCTGACCGGCGGCAGTATGGTCACCTTGACCTTCGGGAACAGGCGGCGGCGCACGTGCTGTGCCGTCAGCCGCGAGAAGGGGCTTTTCTCCAGCCCCTCGATGCGGATCGGCACCACCATCGAGCCGGTCTTGTCGGCCACCATGGCGGCACCGTCATAGACCTTCATCAGCCCGCCCGTGACGGTGATGCGGCCCTCGGGGAAGATGACCAGCGGGTCGCCGTTCTGCACGATCTTGATCAGCGTGCGTGTCGACATCGGCTTGGACGGATTGAGCGGCAGCGCGCGGGTCAGCTTTAAAAACGGCTTCATCCACCAGGCCTGCGCAATGGTGTAGTCGATGGCGAAGACCGGCTCCTCATTGGTCAGCGTCAGAGCCAGCGGTCCATCGAGAAAGCTGACATGGTTCAGTGCTAGGATGGGTGCCGGGCCCGCGGCCTTGAGATTGTCCAGGCCTTCGACTTCCAGCCGATGGAAGGCGCGGAAAAGAATGGAGACAAAATCGCGGAAGGCATTGGTCGGCAGGTATTTCAGCATCAGCCAGGCGGCGACGGCATTGGCCAGGGCGAGGCCGAACAGGATGCCTCCCGTCGAGACGCCGGCTGCCTGGATGATGGCGACGAGCAAGCCGCCGACGGTCATGAAGCCGGCGTTGACGATACTGACCGCGGCGACGACCCGGGCGCGGCGCGCCTCCGGCGACCAGGCCTGCACGGCGGCAAAGGTCGGCACTACAAGGAAGGCGCTGGAAATGGCCATGCCGGCGAGGTCGATCGCAACACGGATCGTGTTTGGCCCGGCGAAGAAGAGGCCAAGGGTTTCGGATCTGGGCGAAGGCTGCATGCTCCAGATGGTCCATGCGAGCTCGAGGCCGAACAGCGCCAGCAGCGCCGTGCCGACCGGTGCGGGCAAGAGCACGATGCGTCCCTGCGACATCCACGCGGCGATTGCCGAGCCAATGGCGATCGAGATAGCGAACACCGCGAGATAGGCGGTGACCGCGATCTCGCCACCGCCGAGCTGATCCTTGACCAGCGTCGGCAGGATCGAAAGCACAATGGCGCCGATCAGCCAGAACCAGGACGTCATCAGGCCGGCGCGCCAGATCCGTGAGTCCGTGCGCAATTCGCTGACCTGGCGCCAGGTCGAGCGAAAGACATTCCTGTCGATGACGAGGTCGGGCGCCGCGGACCCGGTTGAAGGGATGTAGCAGCTGACGAACCAGCAGCCGACGGCGAGGATCATCATGATCGGCCCGAAGACCGAGACGCCGATGCCATCGGCCGAGACCACGCCCCCGGCGATGGTGCCGCCGAGGATGGCGGCGAAAGTCGCCGACTCGATCCAGGCGTTGGCGCCCGGCAATTCCTTGCGTTCGAGGTGATCGGGCAGGATGCCGTATTTGATCGGCCCGAACAGCGCCGAGATGATGCCGAACATCAACAGCGCGGTCATCAGCACGGGGATGGAGGACAGCGCGATGCCGACGACCGCCACGGCAGCGGCGCCGATCTCGGCAAATTTCAGCCGGCGTGCGATGAGCGCCTTGTCGAAGCGATCGGCGATCTCGCCGCCCAGCGCCGACAGGAGCAGGAATGGAGCCATGAACACGGCGCCGGCCAAAGTGACCAGCGAGGCCGCCTGATCGGCGGCAAGTGTGAAGAGGATCAGGAACACCAGCGTGTTCTTGAGGAAATTGTCGTTGAAGGCGGACAGGAACTGCGTCCAGAAAAGTGGCGCGAAGCGCCGCGAAAGCATGAGATGCGTGTTCATGGCGATTTCCATTTGACGGAACCCTTCGACAGTGTGCCGATAGGCCCTGCGGGTTGCAGGCGCTGTTCAGTTTCAGTGATAGTCCTGAGCTGGTTAAACTTCCTTGCTGCGCTGTTGCCCATCCGCGGCTTTCGACCGCTGCGAAATGAACGTCGTTCACAATCGCACTCTATCACGCCTTGAACGTCGTTCAAGGGGAAAAATGAACAGCGTTCACCAACCGGTTGGTGGTCCGAATGTCGAAACCAGCCCTCGCAGGACCGAGGGCGCCACGGGGTGACCCTCCGAGGCTTCGAGCATACCAACGGGGCCGGTGCCCCGGTGAAGTCTGTCGGGACGTGCCGGCTCAGTTGCCCGTTGCCGGACCCAAGGTCGCCACGGTCTTCAGCGCGCCGTCGAGCATGTCGCCCTTCTCGTCCTTCAGCGCCGCCTCGCGCAGGCGGCGGATCCAGTCGGCGGCGTCGTCCCTGCCCTCGAGCAGATCAAGCGCCGACAGCACGCGGTCGAATTTCGAGTGGGCGCGCACATGCGTGTCGCTGTAGCCCTTGATCAGCCGGCGGCAATTGAGGATTTCGACGGCAAGCGCGTAATCCGCCGGCACGTAACCAAGCGCGAGCGTGTACCATTGGTCAAGATGCGCGGTCTCGACCTTGTGGCGCAGCAGGCGGCGGCGCCAGCGGCGCAGGCCGCCGATGAACCACAAAGCGGCGAAGCCGGCAAAGCTGTCGGTGCGGATGCGGCGGCCCCGGTTGATGCGGCGGTCGAGGAAGGCTGCCAATTTCGGCCGGTCCTCGATGTAGCTGCCCAGCCTCGCCGGCAGCGTGCCGCAGAACTCCTCGATGCGCGGATGGAAGTACTCGGTCACTTGCAGGACCGAACCATCCTTGACGCCGACCTCCTTGCGCACCCGCCTGTCGCGGGTCGAGCGCGTCTTCAAATCGGCGACGCGGATCATGTCGTCATAACACATGGCGTTGGCCAGATGCTTGGCGGCCGTGATTGACAGCGTATGGGTTGGATCCACGCTGTCAATCACGACGGCCTTGTCCAGCCGGTCGAGATATTCGCGCCCATAGGCGATGTCCTGATAGTCGACGACCTTTCTCAGGCCCCTGAGCGCCATGTCGCGCACCGCCACCGGCAGCAGGTCGATGCGAGCGGCAAGCGCCTGCCATCCCTGCAGCAGGTTTCGCGGGCCACTCACATGTCCCGCACCCAAGGCAGATTCGACAATCGCCGTCTCCGCCAGGTTCGCCGTCGGCGCCGCCGTGCCGCGCGCACGATCATACGCGGCCGCGAAAGCGGCGAGGCTGGCCTTGACGCCACGGCCGCCGGTGCCAATCGCCTGCTCGTAGCTTTCACGGGTAAACGGCAGCGCGTCGGAGCCGGCCAGCGCGCCAAGCAGGCTGGCCGAGATCATCGAGCCGTTGTCGGCGGCGATCTTTTCCATGTCGAAAGCGATGAAGCGCTTCGATGCGGCCTCGGCCGTGGCGTGGACTTTGGACGACGAAGCGCGGCCATCACCCGGTTCGATCTTTTCCGACACGGCGGCGATGCGGTGCGAGGAAGCGATCAGCGTCGTGCGGTTGGGGGTGACGAAGCCCCTGATGATGGCTCGGCCGGCTTCCATCAATTCGGCGGCGATCAGGATATCGACATCGCCCTGCGAGGGCGACAGCGCGAAGACCGGCAGGCGGCCGGTGTCGCGGGCCATTTCGATATAGTAGATGGTGGCGCCGGTGCGCTGCGCGACGCCGGCGACCGAGGTCGATTGCGCGACAAAGCCATTGCGCTCGGCGACGTCGGTGATCCAGTCGGCGAGCACGCCTCCGCCCTGGCCGCCGACGGCTAGAACGGCGAGCTTGATCACCGGCTCATCGGCAGCACCGGACCGGGGGCGCGAGGAAGGAATGGGATCAAGCATCGGCGAATATCAGGCGCCGGCCTTCGCGCCGCCTCTGCAGGAAACCGATCGTCGCGCGGCGCGCCGTCTCCAGGAAACGGTCCCAGCGGCTTGGATTGTGCACGACGTCGGCGCGGTAGAAGGACGGGCACAGCACCGCCGCATCGGCGACCTCGCCGCAATTGCCGCAGCCGACGCAGTTCTGGTCGATCGACGCGACCGGATCGTCGCGCAGCGGATCGTCGAGCGACTTGACCGACAGCGATGGGCAGCCGGAGAGCCGCATGCAAGCATGGTCGCCGGTGCAGATGTCCTCGTCGACGCCAAATTTCGGCTTGACGACACGCTCGCCGCCTTTGATCGCCTTGTCGACCAGCGGCTTTTCGCGGCGCTGGCGATTGAGCATGCATTCCGACGAAGCAACGATGACTTTTGGCCCCTTCTCGTCCGTTGTCAGCGCCTCGCGCAGCGTGTCCTGCACCTTGCCGACATCGTAGGTGCGGTCGACATGGCGCAGCCATTTTACGCCCATGCCTTTCACCGCTTCGGTGATCGGATGCTTGGTCGACTTGGTCTTGTTGCCGGCGCGCGACGACAGGATATCCTGCCCGCCAGTGGCGGCCGAGTAAAAATTATCGACGATGACGATGACGCCATCATTCTTGTTGAACACCGCATTGCCGATCGATGAGGTCAGGCCGTTGTGCCAGAAGCCGCCGTCGCCGACGAAGGAGATAGAGCGGCGCTTGGCATCGGGCGCGTTGAACGCCGAGGCCGAGGCTGGTCCGAGCCCGTAGCCCATGGTGGTGGCGCCGAGTTCGAAGGGCGGCATGATCGAGAACAGATGGCAGCCGATATCGGAAGCGATGTGGTGCTTGCCGAGCTCCTGCTCGACCAGCTTGGTCGCGGCGAAGATCGGCCGCTCCGGGCAGCCGATGCAGAAACCGGGCGGTCGTCCTGGAACGACATTGATCAGGTCCGCCGTGTCGACGCCGTCGCCGACCTTGTTGGGTGCGCGCACTTCGCCCGGCAGCAGATGCGGGGCCTCGGCGCGCAGGAAGGCGCCGATGCCGTCGAGCATGACCTGGCCGGTATATTCACCGGCCATCGGCAGATGCTCCTTGCCCACCAGACGGGTGCCACGCCCGGCCTTGTGCAGCATGGCGGCGAAAGCCTGTTCGATGTAGTTGGGCTGGCCTTCCTCGACGACCAGCACCGACTGCTTGCCCTCGCAGAACGACAGGAACTCATCGTCGATCAGGGGATAGACGGCGTTCAGCACGTAGAGTGGCACGTCGGTCTCGCCATAGGTGTCGGCAAGGCCGAGACGCTGCAGCGCACGGATGACCGAATTGTACATGCCGCCCTGCATGACAATGCCGATCGAGCCGTGATCCGAGCCGAAGATCTCGTTGATCTTGCGGCTCTTGATGAAATCGACCGCGGCCGGCCAGCGCTTGGCGACCTTCTCCTTCTCATGCAGGAAAGAAGCCGGCGGCAGAACGATACGGCCGGTGTCGCGGCGCGGCGCTTCGAGCGCAGCGGCGACCGTCATCGGCGGACGCTTGTTGTCCTTGGCGATGAAATGGCCATGCACGTGGCAGCAGCGGATGCGCACCTGCAGCATGACCGGCGTGTTGGAGATTTCCGACAGTTCGAAACCATCCTCCACCGCCTTGACGATCGACGGCAGGTTCGGACGCGGGTCGAGCAGCCAGACCTGGCTCTTCATCGCGAAGGCATGGCTGCGCTCCTGCATGATCGAGGAGCCCTCGCCATAATCCTCGCCGACGATGATCAGCGCGCCGCCGGTGACGCCACCGGAAGCGAGGTTGGCCAGCGCGTCTGAAGCCACATTGGTGCCGACGGTCGACTTGAACGTCGCCGCGCCCCGGATCGGGTAATGCACCGAAGCGGCGAGCATGGCGGTGGCGGTGGCTTCCGAGGCGCTCGCCTCGAAATGCACGCCGAGTTCGCCCAGAATGTCCTGCGCGTCGGCCAGCACGTCCATCAGATGGCTGATCGGCGCGCCCTGATAGCCGCCGACATAGCCGACGCCGCACTGCAGCAGCGCCTTGGTGATGGCGAGGATGCCCTCGCCGGCGAATTCCTCGCCGGCGCCGAGCCTGAGTTTTTCGACTTCCTTGGCAAAAGACCGTTCGGCCATGTCTGCCTCCTTCCGTTGCCGCCGACAGCTGGCGGCGCCTATATCTAGATGTCGTGCTTGCGAATGTTTTTGAGCATCTTCAAAAGCGTTGCGATGAGTGCTGCATATTCGGCGTCGTCGATATCGTCGAACATCGCCTCGAAGGCGTCATGCATGGCCGGCCAGGCGCGGGTGAACTCGGCGCGGCCGTCGTCGGTCAGGAACACGTGGCGGATGCGGCTGTCGGTGACGCCTTGCTCGCGCCGCACGAAGCCTTGCCCCTCTAGCGTGTCCAGCGTGCGGCTCAGGGTCGATTGCTCGATGACAGTATAGACCGAGAGGTCGTTGACGGTGACGCCGTCGGTGACCGACAGCACCGCCAGCGTGCGCACCTGCGAAATGGTCAGGCCCTGCTTGCGGAAGTCGTCGCGCAAGGTAGCGTTGTAGCGGCCCATGATGCGGTTCATCAGATAGGGAGCGAATTGCTGCAGGCCGATCTGGCCGAGGGTGGAAATGCGCTGGCGTTTTTCGGCGACCTTCTGTTCCATCAGAGCTTCCCTGCCAGCAGGAAGCCGGAGCCACCGCCGAGGCCCGCACCGGGATGGGTCGAGGCGCCGATATGGTAGAGGCCCTTGACGCCGGTCTGATGGTTGCGGCTGGTCTTGAACGGCCGCCACAGGAACGACTGGTCGACAACAGAGGAGCCGCCGTAAGGGTCGCCGCCGACGAGGTTGATATTCATCGCCTCGAGATCGGCCGGCGAATAGGCGCGGCGCGCGATCACGCTGTCCTTGAAGCCGTCGATATGGCCGGCGAGTATCGCTTCAGCGCGATCGGCATAGGCCTCGCGCAGCGCCTCGGTCCATTGTCCGTCGGCAGGCGCATCGAGCTTCCCGGCGGCGTCGCCCTTGATGTGGCGGGGCGCCTCGGGGAGTTGCAGCCACAGGATCGCCTGGCCCTCCGGACAGCGTGATGGATCGAGCGCGTGCGGCTGGCCGACGCAGATGGTCGGCACCTCCGGCAGCATGCCGCGCGCCGCCTCGTTGCAGGCTTTCGAAACGCCGTCCAGTCCGGGCGTCAGATGCAGCAGCGCCACCTTGTCGAGGCCCTCGCCGCGCCAGGACGGCGGCTTGGTCAGCGCGTAATGGATCTGAAAATTGCCCTTGCCATAGCGGTATTTCCGCGTCGCTTCGACGTCGTCCTTCGAAGCGTCCTTGCCGAGCAGACGGCCGTAAAGCTGCGTCGGCGTGACCGAGCAGATGACGCTCTTGTTCGCTGTGATCGTTTCGCCCGACGCCAGCCGCACACCGGCTGCGCGGCCACCCGCCTGGACGACCGAAGCGACGTCGGCGCCGGTGCGGATGTCGCCGCCGCGTTCCCTGATCAGCGCTTCGAAGGCGGCAAGCAGGTTCTTCGCCCCGCCCTTGACGATCGGCGCACCGGCAGCCTCCAGCGCGAAGGCGATCACCTTGGCGATCTGGCCGGAAAACGCATCTTCCGGGCCAAGCCCGGCATGCAGCACCCAGGGCGCCCAGAGCGCCCGAATGGTTTCGGACTGGTAGCTGCTTTCCAGCCAGCCGCGCGCCGGCACCAGCGCTTCGCCAAGAAAGGCGGCTAGGCCGCGCGGACCACGCCGCCAGGTATCGCCGGCCAGCAGCTTCGCCGTCGGGTACGACCAAAGCGCGCCGCCGAGCAGACCGAACAGCAGGCCGGCATTGCGCTCGATGCCGCCGACATCTTCCGCATGCCGGTCACCGTCGCCGGCCGCGATCGCGTTCAGCGCAGCGACATTGGCCGCGCGGCCGGTGCTGAGCACGGCATGGCTGCCGTCAGGCATGAGCACGCCGGTCGGCGTGCCGGTGTGGCAGAACTCCAGCCCGTGCCGGGCGAGGTCGCCGCCCAATGCTGCAAAGGCCGGCGAGGTGATGAACAGCACGAAGGTGGTCGCCATCACGTCGTGGACGAAGCCCGGCGCAGTGATCTCCTCGGTGCGCATGCAACCGCCGATACGGTCGTTGCGCTCCAGAACGAGCACCTTGGCGCCCTTGCCGCCGAGCATCGCCGCGCAGACCAGCGCGTTGATGCCGCTGCCGACGATGATGTGATCGGGGGCGGTCATCGAGGGGTGCTCCCCCGCTTTGGTGGATGATGTTCAATTGCGCGCGGTAGCGTTCCTTGGCGTAGAGCGGCAACCTCACCAGGTCGCCGCGCCCACTTCGTCATCGCGGTACCATTTGCAGCCATGATCTTCTCCCGAAGACCGCCCTCGCTTTATTTCCCCGCCACCAGCGCCAGCGCGCGGATCGGGCTGCCGGTGCCGTGCTCGATCTTGAGCGGCGCCGCGATCAGGATGGCGCCTTTCGGCGGCAGCTGGTCGAGATTGCAGAGGCTGGCGAGGCCATAGCGGTTGGCCTTGTGCATCAGCGTGTGCGCCGGGAATGGCGGCTCCATGCCGCCGGCCTTGCCGGCATCGGTGCCGATCGTCTCCGAGCCCCAGCCCTTGATGTCCTTGCCGATCAGGAACTGGATGGCTTCCGCCGTCGGGCCGGGTGTGTGCGGGCCGGTCTCGTTAGCGTTGAGGAACTCGGCTTCCGAGCCGTTGCGCTTGTACCAGTCGGTGCGCATCACCACCCACTCGCCGGCATTGATCGCGCCATGCTTGGCCTCCCAGGCCTTGATGTGGTCGACGGTGAGCAGGAAATCGTGATCGGCGGCCGCCTCTTTCGAACAGTCGATGACATTGACCGGCCCGATGAAATTCTGCGCCGGAATGGTATCGGTGGCGCCGTCCGGATAATCCTTGCCGCTGATCCAATGCTGCGGCGCGTCGAAATGCGTGCCGGAATGCTCGCCGAGCTTCAGCCAGTTCCACGCCCACCATGGACCGTTCTTGTCATAGCGGGAGATCGAGTGGATCTCGACCTTCGGCGTGTCGACGGCAAGCTCCGGCGGCAGCTTGATCAGCGGTGTGTCGGGCCCGAGCGGCGCCGTCAGGTCGACCACCTTGATGGCGCCGGAAAGGAGCTGGCCGGCAACTTCGCCGAGGAGTTTCTGGGTATCCATGGTCTCTGTTCCCTCTTGTCTGACATGATCAAGGCTCGTCTCGGCCCTTAATATCCTACTAGACGAAAACATATGCATCTGCAATTATCTTTAAGCATAAAGGAAATGGGAACGGGGCGTGAGCGAGTTCGACGCCATCTTTGTCGGGGCGGGCCACAACACTCTGGCATGCGCCGCGCATCTGGCGCTCAAGGGCTGGAAAACCGGGGTTTTCGAGCGCAATACAACAATCGGTGGAGCCGTCCAGACCCGCGAATTCACGCTTCCGGGCTTCCGCCACGATTTCGGCGCGATGAATCTGAGCCTGTTCGCCGGCTCCGCCTTCCACCGGAAATATGCAAATGAATTGAAAGCGCAGGGGCTGGAATTCGCGCCGGTCGCCGATTGTTTCGCCAGCGCGTTCCCGGATGGACGCTGGTTCGGTGTCAGCAACGACCTGGAAAAGACCGCCGGACGCATGGCTGCCTTTTCAGCCGCCGATGCCGCGACGTGGCGCAGGCTGATTGCCGCTTTCCCAGCCGAGGCCGAGCATCTGTTCAAGCTGCTGGGCTCGCCGATGAGCGCCCGGGCGCTTGCAAGCACCGCCTGGAACCTGTGGCGCAAAAAAGGTGTTTCCGGCGCGCTCGACACCGGCCGGCTGTTGCTGTCGTCGCCGCGTGCCTGGCTGGAGGAAAATTTCGAGTCTCCACACATCAGGGCGACGCTCGCCACCTGGGGCATGCATCTCGACTTCGCGCCCGACATCGCCGGCGGCGCGGTGTTCCCCTATCTGGAATCGATGGCCAACCAGAGTTTTGGCATGGTGCTGGGCAAGGGTGGCGCCGACACGATCATCCGGGCGCTGGCCGGCATTGTCACATCGGCCGGCGGCAGGATCGTCACCGGCGCCGATGTCGCCGAGATAACCGTCTCCGGTGGCAAGGCGACCGGTGTGCGGCTTGCTTCCGGCGAGACGCATACGGCCACCAAGGCGGTGATTGCCGGCGTCACGCCCAAGGCGCTGGCCGGCAAGTTGCTGCCGGTCGGTTCGGGCGACGCCGGCTTCGACATGGCGATGCAAAAATTCCGCCATGCGCCGGGCACGATGATGATCCACCTGGCGCTGGACGACCTGCCGGACTGGCGCGCCGGGGCAGAGCTTCGACAGTTCGCCTATGTGCATCTGGCGCCATCGCTCGAGCAGATGTCGCGCACCTATCAGCAGGCGATGGCGGGCGTGCTGCCGGACGAGCCGGTGCTGGTCGTCGGCCAACCGACGGCGGTCGATCCGTCGCGCGCGCCTCAAGGCAAACATGTTCTGTGGGTGCAGGTGCGCATGCTGCCCGCCGAAATCGCGGGCGACGCCTCGGCCAGGATCGCACCAGCGCATTGGGACCAGGTCAAGGAGGCCTATGCCGACCGCGTGCTCGACATCATCGAGACCTACGCACCTGGGCTGCGTGCGAAGATCCTCGGCCGCGCCGTGTTTTCGCCGATCGACCTCGAGCGCGAGAACCCGAACCTCGTCGGCGGCGACCAGGTCTGCGGCAGCCATCATCTGGCGCAGAACTTCTTGTTCCGTCCGGCGCGCGGCTATGCCGGCTGGGACACGCCGATCAGCAATCTGCATCTCACCGGCGCCGCGACATGGCCCGGTGCCGGCACGGGTGCCGCCTCGGGCTTCATGCTCGCGCAACAGCTTGGCGGGAGGTAGGCCAGACGATTTCATGAAGGCAACGAGAGGCAAGCGCTGCTGCCGACGAAGCCCGAACCAATGACCGGACGAAGCCGCGCAAAAGACAAATAAACCAACAAGGGGAACGACCATGACAATCAACAGACGCGAATTACTGGGATACAGTGCCGCGGCACTTGGTGTGGCCGCTGTCGGCCTGCCCAAGATGGCCAATGCCGCCGCCGGCGAGTTGACCATCGCCTATAATGTCAACCTGCCGTCCTGGGACCCGACCACCGGACCGTCGGCTGTCAACCCGACCATCCAGGGCCTCTACCAGTCGGTGTTCGACCAGTTCATCCCGCAGAAGCCGGACCTGTCCTTCGCGCCGGGCCTGCTCACCGAATGGGGCTGGAACGAGGACCGCACCAAGATCATGATGACGGTGCGCGAGGGTGTAACCTGGCATGACGGCTCGCCGTTCACGCCCGAGGACGTGGTCTGGTCGTTGCAGCGGGCGGGCGATGAAAAGACCGGCAACCCGATCCAGTTCGTGTGGAAGAACGTCAACAATTTCAAGATCGACGGCAACAAGATCACGGGCGATGTCGTGCAGTTCGACCCGGTCTATTTCAAATGGATGTCGTTCCTCACCGGCTACATCATGCCGAAGGCCTATTACGAGAAGGTCGGTGCCGAAGGTTTCGAGAAGGCTCCGATCGGAACCGGCCCCTACATGGTCGAGAAGTTCGAACGCAACGCCTTCCTGCGGCTCAAGGCCAATCCGAAATACTGGGGCGGCAAGCCGGCATTCGAGAACGTGACGATCAAATTCGTCACCGACGCGGCGAGCCGTGTCGCCGAGATCGAATCCGGTTCCTCGCAGGTGACGCTCGAAATCCCCTATGAAGAGTACGACCGGCTGATCGCCAAGGACGGGCTTGCCGGGTCGATCAAGAATGTTTCCGATATCGGCATGATCTTCTTCAACGACATCGAAGCGATGCTGGACAAGAACGTGCGCCAGGCAGCCGTCATGGCGGTCGACAAGGAGCTTCTGGTCAAGCGGCTGCTGCGCGGCTACGGCCAGCCGCTCGCCACGCTGGAAACGCCGGAATACGCGGCCTACGATGCCTCGATCAAGGTCGAGCACAATCCGGAAAAGGCCAAGGAGCTGCTGGCGGCCTCGGGCTATTCGCTGGAAAAGCCGGTCAAGTTCACCATCCAGACGACCAAGGGCTTCAAGCCCAAGGACTATGAGATGATCCAGGCGATCGTCGGCATGTGGCGCAAGGTCGGCATCGAGGCGACGATCGAGGTCTACGAGATCGCCAAGCACTACGAACTGCGCGCCGCCGACAAGCTCGCGCCGGCGGCCTTCTACAATTGGGGCAACGCCATTGGCGACCCGACCACGTCGACCGGCTTTGCCATGTATGGGCCGAGCCCGCATTCGGTCTGGGACAGCCAGGACCTGATCGACATGATCAACCCACTGTGGGGAGAGAAGGACGAGGCCAAGCGCATCGCCGGGTGGAAGGCGGTCGATAAATACATCGCCGAGCAGGCCTACGTGCTGCCGCTTATGCAGTATGCGCAACCGATCGTGCATGCCAAGGGCGTCAACGTCGTGCAGCATATTTCCGGCGCGCTGCTGCCGGCCCTGATGACCCCGGCCTGATATCAGCCTGGGCTTACCGCGCGCCGTCCATAGCGACGGCGCGCATTTCTACAGGCATATGAGCCTGCGAGCTCCTGCAAAGATTTACATGCTCCTGCAACGATTCCTGATCCGTCTGCTGACGATGCTGATCACGCTGTTCGGCGTGGCCGTCGTCGTATTCGTGGTCATCCGCGTCGCGCCCGGCGATCCGATCGCCATGATGCTGCCGCCCGGTGCCACCAATGATGACATCGCCCGTCTGCGTGCGCTCTATGGGCTCGACAAGACGATCGTGCAGCAGTTCTTCATCTGGCTGTCCGGTGTCGCCAGGGGCGATTTCGGCACCTCGATCTCGCTGCGGCAGGACGTGCTTGGCCTCGTCTTCAGCCGGCTGCCGGCTACGCTGGAGCTTGCCATCGTCGCGCTCATCATGGCAGTGGCGATCGGCGGCACGACGGCGATCCTGGGCGCGCGCGAGCGCGGCACGGCGGTCGAGGCCGGCATCGACATCGCCAGCGGTGCCGCGCTTTCCATCCCCGATTTTCTCTGGGGCCTGGTGCTGATCCTGCTGTTCGGCGTGCTGGTGCCGATCTTCGACATTTCCGGCCGCGTGTCGCCGCAGCTAGACCTGCCCTTCGTCAGCCAGTTCTATCTGTTCGAAAGCTTGCTTCGGCTGCGCCTCGATCTCACCTGGGACCTCTTGAAGCACATGCTGATGCCAGCCGTGGCGCTGGCGCTGCCGCTCGCGGCCATCATCGCGCAGCTACTGAAGCAGTCGCTGAAGGAAGTGCTCGACCTCGACTATGTCGTGCTGGCGCGGGTCAAGGGGTTTTCGGAAACGCAGGTCATCTTGCGCGAGGCGCTGAAGAACGCCGCCTTGCCGACACTGACGCTCATCGGCGTGCAGTTCACCTTCCTCATCGGCGGCACCGTCATCGTCGAGCGGCTGTTCTCCTATGAGGGCCTCGGCAACATGGCGATCGACGCCGTCATCAACCGCGACCTGCCGCTGATCCAGGGCATCGTGCTGGTCTTCGCGCTGCTGTTCGTGCTGATCAATCTCGCGGTGGACATGATGTACGCGCTGCTCAATCCGAGGCTGCGCCATGGATGAGGCACGCATCATCAGGCACGGATCGAGCCCGAGGCTGTGGCTCGCCGGCGGTTGGCTGCTGCTGGCGCTGCTGGCCGCGATCTTGGCGCCGCTGGTGGCGCCGCAGGATCCGCTGGCGCAGGATTTGATGCTGGAGCGTCTGCCGCCGTTCTGGCTCGATGGCGCCGAGCCCGGCTATTGGCTGGGCACCGACAGTCTCGGCCGCGACCTGCTCTCCCGGCTGATTTTCGGCGGCCGCATCGCCTTCATCGTTGCTTTCGCGGCGGCCATCGCCGCCTGCGTGGTCGGCTCCACATTAGGGCTGGTCGCGGGCTATTTCGGCGGCTGGGCGGACCGCATCATCTCGCGCATCGTCGACATCTGGATGGCCTTCCCGCCGGTGCTGTTCGCCATCCTCCTGGTCGCCGTGCTCGGCACCGGCTTGAGCTCCGTCATCCTCGCCATCGCCATCATCGACTGGACGCGTTTTTGCCGGGTCATTCGCGCCGAGGCAATGGGCCAGTCACGCATGGACTATGTCGAGAATGCCCGTATCGCCGGCTATGGCCGCTTCGGCATCATGCTGCGCGAAGTGCTGCCCAATGTGGTGCCGTCGATCGTGGCGCTGCTGTCGCTGGAGATGGGCATCGCCGTCATCGTCGAGGCGATCCTGTCCTTCGTCAATCTGTCGATCTCGACCGACGATCCGACCTGGGGCGGCATCATCGCCGAGGGCCGGCTGTCGATCCATCAGGCCTGGTGGGTGCTGGTCTTCCCGCTGATCACGCTGATCCTCACCGTGCTCTCTTTCAGCCAGTTCGGCGAAGCGCTGAAGACGCGTTTCGATCCGGTGCTGCGATGAGCGCCTGTCTCGACATAACCGATCTGAGCGCCGTGCTGGCCAACGGCCAGCGCGTGCTGCGCTCTGTTTCGCTCTCGGTACAACCCGGTGAAGTGCGCGCGCTTGTCGGCGAAAGCGGCGCCGGCAAGACAATGATCGGCAAGGCGGTGCTTGGTGTGTTGCCGTCGAGCGTGCGCATCGTCGAAGGCGATATGAGACTCGAGGGCGAAGACCTCGGCAAACTCCCGCCAAAAGCGCGGCGCACGCTGATCGGCGCGCGCACGGCGCTGATCCCGCAGGATCCGCTGACCGCACTCAACCCCTCGCGCCGCATCGGCCCCCAGATGACCGACCGTCTGGTGCGCATTCTCGGCTGGAGCGGAGACAAGGCCGATCGGCGTATCCGGCAGTTGCTTGATGAGGTGCAGATCCGCGACCCCGACCGCGTGCTGAAGAGCTATCCGCACGAATTGTCCGGCGGCATGCGCCAGCGCGTGCTGATTGCCGCCGCCTTCGCAGCCGAGCCACGCCTGATCGTCGCCGACGAGCCGACCACGGCCCTCGACGTCACCGTGCAGAAGCAGATCCTGCGGCTCATCGCTGCGTTGCAGCGCGAACATGGCACCGCGATCCTGTTCGTCACCCACGATCTCGGCGTCGTCGCCAAGATCAGCCAGAAAGTCTCGGTGCTCTATGCCGGCAAGGTGGTGGAAGAGGCAGAGACCGCGGCGCTTTTCGCGGCACCTCGGCATCCGTACACCCGAGCGCTGATGGCGGCGACGCCGCGCTATACCGATCCATATGCTTCGCTGAAGCCGGTGGACGAGGCGGTACTGGCCGGGCTCGCCGCCGAGATTGCTGCCGCCGACCAGGCCTGGAGGCGGCCGCATGGCTGAGCCGCTGTTCTCCGTGCGCGGGCTGAAGGTCGCCTTGCCCGACATGACGCGCAAGCCGCTCATCGGCCGCGCACCGCTGGCCGAAATTCTCAGAGGTTTCGACTTCGATCTGTCGAGAGGTTCGGTGACCGGCATCGTCGGCGAATCCGGATCCGGCAAATCGACGCTTGGCCGTGCGCTGGTGCGGCTGCTGGAGCCGAGCGCCGGCGAGATCCGTTTCGAAGGCCGCGACATCACCCATCTGCCGGAAGCGGAACTGCGGCCACTGCGCCGCGACCTGCAGATGATCTTCCAGGATCCGATGTCGTCGCTCAATCCGCGCCGCACCATCGCCAGCATCATCGCCGCGCCGCTCAAGCAAAATGGACTTGGCGACAATCTCAGGGATCGCGTCGCCGAGGCGCTGCAGCGGGTTGGGTTGCCGCAAAGCTTCGCCAGCCGCTATCGCCACGAACTGTCGGGCGGCCAACGCCAGCGCGTCGGCATAGCGCGCGCGCTGGCGCTGTCGCCGAAATTCGTGCTGGCCGACGAGATCGTCTCCGGGCTCGACGTCTCGACGCAGGCCCAGATCCTCACCCTTCTGGAGAGACTGGCGGCGGAGATGGGGCTGACGGTCGCCTTTATCAGTCACGATCTGTCGGTCATCCGGCGGCTGTGCCGGCAGGTGATCGTCATGCGCGAAGGCAGCATCGTCGAAGCGAGCGCCACCGACGCCTTGTTCGACAATCCGCGGCAGAGCTACACGCGCGACCTGCTCGCCGCCATTCCGCTGCCGGAAATCGATCCGGACTGGCTGAACATCCCAACGGCAAGGGTCCCGACATGAAAACAACCGCACGCCGAAAAACGGGCTTCGGACGTGCGATCGAAGGCTAACCAAGTCCCGCCAAACGGAGGAGAACAAACATGAAGATGATAATCCGAAGTGCGACGCTCGCGGCCGCTATCCTCGGCAGCGCCGGCATGGCCTCGGCGAGCTCGATCCCCGGCATGCGCGGGCACGACCATACCGGCATCACGGTTCCCGACATGAAGCAGGCGGTCGACTTCTTCACCGAGGTCGTCGGCTGCAAGAAGGCGATGTCGTTCGGCCCGTTTGCCGACGACAAGGGCACCTTCATGCAGGACCTGCTCGGCGTCGATCCGAAGGCTGTCATCGAGCAGGTCACCATGGTGCGTTGCGGCTATGGATCAAACATCGAGCTGTTCAAATATACCGCGCCCGACCAGAAGGATCTGACACCGAAAAACAGCGACATTGGCGGCTTTCACATCGCCTTCTATGTCGACGATGTCGCCGCGGCCAAGGCCTATCTCGATGGCAAGGGTGTCAAGACCAGGATGGGGCCGCTGCCGGTCAAGGAAGGACCCGCCGCCGGCCAGACCATCCTCTATTTCCAGGCGCCGTGGGGGCTGCAACTCGAGGCGATCAGCTATCCCTCGGGCATGGCTTATGAGAAGGGTGCCGAGACCGTGCTGTGGAGCCCGAAGAATCCGGAGAAATGATCTCTCGCGGCGCGCTTGCAGGATGTCCCGGCAAGCGCGGCACCCACGCTCGCATAATCATTTCGATATAAAACTTTAAGCTTGAAATATCCTACCTCCGGCGCGATACTGAGGCATAGCAAGCGAAGAGGAGATCGCACAGATGAAGGTTGCGGTTCTCGGCGGCGGACCAGCCGGCCTCTACTTTGCCATTTCGATGAAGCTGAGGGACGCCGCGCACGACGTGACGGTTTTCGAGCGCAACCGCGCCGACGACACGTTCGGCTGGGGCGTGGTCCTGTCGGCCGAGACGCTCGACAATCTTGCTGAGAATGATCCGGTCAGCGCCGTCTGGATCAAGAAGCATTTTGCCTATTGGGACGACATCGCCGTCATCCATGACGGCGTGCGCACGGTCTCGTCGGGGCACGGCTTCTGCGGCATCGGCCGCAAGCGGCTGCTGGTCCTCTTGCAGCGCCGCGCGCGCGAACTCGGCGTCAAGCTGATGTTCGAAACCGACATCGCCGATCCCCGCCCTTATATGGAGACGCATGACCTGGTCGTCGCCGCCGACGGACTGAACTCAAGGGCGCGCAACACGTTCGTCGATATCTTCAAGCCCGACATCGACACCCGCAAATGCAAATTCGTCTGGCTCGGTACCAACCAGAAATTCGACGACGCCTTCACCTTCATCTTCGAGAAGACTGAGCATGGCTGGGTGTGGGCGCACGCCTACCAGTTCGACAGCGAGACCGCGACCTTCATCGTCGAATGCAGCGAACAGACCTGGGCCGCCTTCGGCTTCGGCGCGATGTCGCAGCAGGAGTCCATCGCGGTGTGCGAGCGCATCTTTGCCAAGCATCTTGGCGGCCACGCGCTGATGACCAACGCCAACCATATCCGTGGCTCGGCCTGGATCAATTTCCCGCGCGTGCTGTGCGAGCGCTGGTCCTGCAAGAATCTGGCGCTGATGGGCGACGCGGCGGCCTCGGCGCATTTCTCGATCGGCTCCGGCACCAAACTGGCGCTGGAAAGCGCGGTGGCGCTGGCCGATTATGTCGAGACCGAACCGGACCTCGAGGCCGCCTTCCGTAAATATGAGGACGCCCGCCGCACCGAGGTGCTGAAGCTGCAGTCGGCGGCGCGCAATTCGCTGGAATGGTTCGAGGAGGTCGAGCGCTATCTCGGCCTCGATCCGGTGCAGTTCAACTATTCGCTTTTGACCCGCTCGCAACGCATCAGCCACGAGAATCTGCGGCTGCGCGATGCCGAATGGCTGGGCGGCGCCGAAGAATGGTTCCAGCGCCAGGCGGGTGCCGGTGGCAACAGGCTGCGCCGGGCGCCGATGTTCGCGCCGTTCAAGCTGCGCGACATGCGGCTGCTAAACCGCGTCGTTGTCTCGCCGATGGCGCAGTACAAGGCTGTCGACGGGTGCCCGACGGACTGGCATTTCACCCACTATGCCGAGCGTGCCAAGGGCGGCGCCGGGCTCATCTATATCGAGATGACTTGCGTCAGTCCGGAAGGGCGCATCACGCCCGGCTGCCCGGGCTTCTACGCGCCTGAACATGAGGCGGCTTGGAAACGGCTGGTCGGCTTCGTCCATACCGAGACCGAAGCGAAGATCTGCGCGCAGATCGGCCATTCCGGCGCCAAGGGTTCGACCCGGCTCGGCTGGGAAGGAACAGACGTACCGCTGGCATCAGGCAACTGGCCAGTCATGGCGGCATCCGCCGTGGCGTGGTCGCCGCAGAATCAGGTGCCGAAGGCGATGGACCGCGCCGACATGGACAGAGTGCGCGACGAGTTCGTGGCTTCGGCGCAGATGGCCGATCGCTGCGGCTTCGACATGTTGGAGATCCACGCCGCCCATGGCTATCTCCTGTCGTCCTTCATCACGCCGGTCACCAACCGCCGCACGGACGCCTATGGCGGTTCGCTGGAAAACCGCATGCGCTATCCCCTCGAGGTTTTCCACGCGGTGCGCGCCGCCTGGCCGGCGCACAAGCCGATCTCGATGCGTATTTCTGCCAATGACTGGGTCGGCATCGAAGGCGTGACACCCGCCGACGCGGTCGAGATCGCGCGGCTGTTGCATGAGGCCGGCGTCGACATTTGCGACGTCTCGGCAGGACAAACTTCGGTGCTGGCAAAGCCGGTCTATGGCCGCATGTTCCAGACGCCGTTTTCCGACCGCATCCGCAACGAGGTCGGCATGGCGACGATGGCGGTCGGCAACATCTACGAGCCGGACCATGTCAATTCGATCCTGATGGCCGGCCGCGCCGACCTTGTGGCACTGGCGAGGCCGCATCTCGCCGATCCGTACTGGACATTGCACGCGGCCGTCACGCTCGGCGACCGCGGAGTCAAATGGCCGGATCCCTATCTGCCCGGCCGCGACCAGCTCTACCGGCTGGCCGAGCGCGATGCGGCAGCGGGGCTGAAAGTATGAGTATTTTTCGTTCGCCACGCTGCCCCTCATCCGCCTGCCGGCACCTTCCCGCAGCATGCAGGGGGGCGTCGCGCATGCATGGTCTTGCACTGCGCTGGTCGACCCCCACTCCGTCTCGGCTTCGCCGATCCACCTCTCCCCCGATCGACGGGGGAGAGGAACGGCGCGACCCCTCTGCCGCCGATGCTCGTCTCATGAGGCTCCCTTCCTTTCCCTCCGGAGGGGGGAAAGGTGGCGTTGCGAAGCAACGCCGGATTGGGGGAACCACCTGGCAACCAAGCATCGGGCCAATCGCCAGTCCCAGAATGTCTGTGCATGTCATGGCTTCGATCTGGCGCAAGAGGCAGCGCCGACCTTCGAGGATTGCCACATGATCGCGGGCAAGCACGCACTGGTCACCGGCGGCGGCTCCGGCGTCGGCCGGGCAATCGCCCTGGCACTGGCCGGCGCCGGCGTTGATGTGACCATCTGCGGCCGGCGGGAAACGGAGCTCGCAAAGGTCGCGGGTCAAAGCGGCCGCATCTTCGGCATTGCCGCCGATGTCACGAGCGAGACCGAAACGGCGGCGCTCTACGCGCAGGCTGAAGCCGCGCGCGGGCCGTTCGATATCATCGTCGCCAATGCCGGCATGGCCGGCAGCACGCCGGCGCACAAGATCCCGCTGGCCGACTGGCAGCGGACGCTCGACGTCAATCTGACCGGCGCCTTCCTGACGGTGAAACCGGCGCTGGCCGGCATGGCCGCGCGCAAGGCGGGCCGCATCATCTTCATCGCCTCCACGGCAGGTCTGAAAGGCTACGCCTATGTCGCACCCTACGTCGCGGCCAAACATGGCGTCGTCGGCCTGATGCGGGCGCTGGCCGCCGAGACGGCGAAATCCGGTGTCACCGTCAACGCCGTGTGCCCGGGCTTCGTCGAGACCGACATGCTGGAGGAATCCATCCAGCGCATCGTCGAAAAGACCGGCCGCTCGTCAGAACAGGCGCGGGCCGGTCTTGCCTCGACCAATCCGCAAGGCCGTTTCATCCAGCCGCGGGAAATTGCCGAAGCCGTGCTTTGGCTGTGTGGCGACGCGGCGCAATCGATCACCGGACAGGCGATTTCGATCTCGGGAGGCGAAACATGGTAGCCGGCCCCCTGCCCCTGCCGTCGGGACCCGGCAAGGACCGGCTGCGCCTGTGGATCAGGCTGCTGCGCGCGTCGCGCACGATCGAGGCCGAACTGCGCGAGCGCCTGAAGAAGGAATTCGACACGACGTTGCCGCGTTTCGACGTCATGGCAGCACTTTACCGCGCGCCGGAGGGCATGCTGATGAGCGACCTGTCGCGCTTCCTGCTGGTGTCCAACGGCAATGTCACCGGTATTGTCGACCGGCTGGTTTCGGAAGGGCTGGTGGCGCGCGCGCGCCGCAATGGCGACCGCCGCACCTCGATGGTTCGGCTGACCGAGGAAGGTACGAAGTCCTTTGCCATCATCGCCGCCGCGCATGAGGGCTGGATCGGCGAATTGCTGGGCAAGGTCAGCGAGGAGGATGCGCGCCGGCTGACCGGCATGCTGACCTCGTTCCGCAGCAACTGGGAGGGACGCGAATGACCGCAATGGCCGGCCTCAAGCCGACGCATTTCCTGTGGGAGGTCGAGGGCAGGATCGCTAAGGTCCGGCTTGACCGGCCGGAGCGCAAGAACCCGCTGACCTTCGACAGCTATGCCGAGCTGCGCGACACGTTCCGCGATCTCGTCTATGCCAACGACGTCGACGCCGTGGTGTTCCTCTCCAATGGCGGCAATTTCTGCTCCGGCGGCGATGTCCACGACATTATCGGTCCGCTGGTCAAGATGGACATTAAGCAGCTCTTGGCCTTCACCCGCATGACCGGCGATTTCGTCAAGGCGATGCTGAATTGCGGCAAGCCGATCATCGCCGCGGTCGACGGCGTGGCGGTCGGCGCCGGCGCCATCATCGCCATGAGTTCGGATATCCGCATCGCCACGCCGGAAGCCAAGACGGCGTTTCTGTTCACCCGGGTCGGCCTTGCCGGCTGCGACATGGGCGCCTGCGCGATCCTGCCGCGCATCATCGGCCAGGGCCGCGCCGCCGAACTGCTCTACACCGGCCGAACCATGACAGCGACGGAAGGCGAGCGCTGGGGGTTCTATAACAGGCTGGTAGCGGCAGACGTACTTGAGGCCGACGCGCTCGACATGGCCGCCCGCATCGTCTCCGGCCCGACCTTCGCCCACGGCATCACCAAGACGCAGCTCAACCAGGAATGGTCGATGGGCCTCGACCAGGCGATCGAGGCGGAAGCACAGGCGCAGGCGATCTGCATGCAGACGCGCGATTTCGAACGGGCGTATCGGGCTTTCGTGGCCAAGGAAAAGCCGGTGTTCGAGGGGAATTGAAGATGGCTTGTTGCCTAGGCACCCCCCTCTGGCCTGCCGGCCATCTCCCCCGCAAGGGGGGGGATCAGATGTCACTCTGGCTTTCGCCAATTACCAGCTCTGAGGAAGGGGCGGCATCGGTGAAACCGCTAATCTCCCCCCTTGCGGGGGAGATGGCCGGCAGGCCAGAGGGGGGTGTGACGGAACGAGGCGTAACGGGAGATATCCATGCCTGACCGCTCCTTCCTCAACTGGCCCTTCTTCGAAGACCGCCATCGTGAACTGGCCGGGCACCTGGACGCCTGGTGCGCGAAAAACCTGCCGGTCGACCACCATGACGTCGACGCCGCCTGCCGCGAGCTGGTCGCGAAACTGGGCAGGGACGGCTGGCTGAAGCCGACGGCGCTCGATACGGACAACCCCGCACCACTCGACGTGCGCGCCCTGTGCATCACGCGCGAGACGCTGGCCCGCCACGATGGCCTCGCCGATTTCGCTTTCGCCATGCAAGGTCTCGGCACCGGCGCGCTCAGCCTGTTCGGCACGTCGGAGCAGCAGCAATGGCTTGCGAGGACACGCGCCGGCAAGGCGATATCAGCCTTCGCCCTATCGGAACCGCGTTCGGGATCTGATGTCGCCAACATGGAGATGGCGGCGACCCGTGACGGCGACAGCTATGTTCTCACCGGCGAAAAAACCTGGATATCGAATGGCGGCATTGCGGACATCTATGTCGTCTTCGCCCGCACCGGCGAGGCGCCCGGAGCCAAGGGGCTCTCTGCCTTCCTGGTGCCGGGCGATGCAAAGGGGCTCGGTATCGCCGAACGCCTGGAAGTGATCGCGCCGCATCCACTGGCGCGCTTGTCTTTCGACGGGGTGCGGTTGCCCGCCTCGGCCCTGATCGGCAAGCCTGGCGACGGTTTCCGCATCGCCATGTCGGTGCTCGACGTGTTCCGCTCGACCGTCGGCGCGGCGGCACTCGGCTTTGCCCGACGCGCGCTCGATGAAAGCATCAAGCGGGTGGCCGAGCGCAAACTGTTCGGCGCGCCGATGGCCGAACTGCAGATGGTGCAGGGCCACATCGCCGACATGGCGCTCGACGTCGATGCGGCGGCGCTTTTGGTCTATCGCGCCGCATGGACCAAGGACATGGGTGCGGCGCGGGTGACGCGCGAGGCGGCGATGGCCAAACTGTTCGCCACCGACAAGGCGCAGGAGGTGATCGACAAAGCGGTGCAGCTGCATGGCGGCGATGGTGTCCGCAAGGGCCATATCGTCGAGAGCCTGTATCGCGAGATCCGCGCGCTGCGAATCTACGAGGGCGCATCGGACGTGCAGAAGGTTGTGATCGCACGGCAAGTAATGGGCGCGGCCTGAACAGGTCGTGACCACGGACTGAAATGTTTTCGAGACGGATATTGCGGACCCGATATTGGACAGGCGGAGAGACGACATGCACGAGATCCTGCAGCCGGAAGGCTGGGCAAAACCGGTCGGCTACGCCAATGGCGTGGCCGCGCGCGGCAGGCTCGTCTTCGTCGGCGGACAGGTCGGCTGGAACGGGCAATGCCAGTTCGAGACCGACGATTTCGCCGGCCAGGTGCGGCAGACGCTTCAGAACATCGTCGCGGTGCTGGCCGAGGCCGGCGCGGAGCCACGGCACATCACCTCGATGACCTGGTATTTTACCGACAAGGCCGAATATCTCGGCAACCTCAAGGGGATCGGCGAGGCCTATCGCGAGGTGATCGGCCGGCATTTTCCAGCGATGGCCGCCATGCAGGTGGTGGCGCTGGTCGAGGACCGCGCCAAGGTGGAGATCCAGGCGACCGCCGTTATTCCGGAATAAACGCCCATCGCTTCGTCATCCTGGGGCGAAGCAAGGAGCGCAGCGACGCGGCGCAGACCCCAGGATCCATGCCGTGAAATCAAAGCGTTGCAGCGGTCCGGAATTCTGCTCCGCCGCACTCCGTCGCTAAGATCGCGGCATGGATCCCAGGGTCTCCGCGACGGAGCTTCGCTCCTGCTCCGCCCAGGGATGACGACGTTGAAATCCTGGCTAGGCCACCGATCATCCCCTTGGCATCGCTGCTACCCGCGAAGGCCAGCCTGCCTGAGCAACGGCAGCACGTGATCGCAGAAATAGGGCAGCTCCTGCGTGTAATTGACGAAGGAGAGCGCGATACCCTGATAGCCGTGTGCGGCAATGGCGGCCATGTCGGCGGCGATCGTCTGCGGCGTTCCAACCAGCGGATAGGTGCCGGCGCCGCCGGCGAAACGCTGCCGGTAGCGGTCATAGGCATGCGGGTCGTGCGACTGCGAGAATTCCTTCTTGCCGGCCATATGCGCATCGACCGCCTCGTGATCGGCCAGATCGACGGCATATCTGTTGTAATAGGCCTGCGCCTCTTCCATGGTCGGACGGCAGACGACATGGGCCACGGTGTAGACGCCGACCTGCCGGCCAACCTTGTCGGCTCGCTCGCTGATGTCGGCGACATGCTTGCCGGCATCGGCCATCTCGGAAAAGGTCGTGAACAGGTAGTCGCAATGGGCCGCGGCGAAATCGCGGCCGGGGCCGCCGAAAGCGGCGTTCATGGTCACGGGGCGCGGAACCTGCAGGCTGGCCGGCCGGCTGACCGCCTCCTTGAGGTGATAATAGGTGCCTTCGTAGTCCAGCGGCTCCGCCGATGCATAGAGCTTCTCGAGGATCTCGATCCATTCGGCCGCCTGGTCGTAGCCCTTCTCGACCAGCGGCGTGCCGAACATGCCGAATTCCTTCGGGTTCCAGCCGCAGACGATGTTCAGGCCGGCCCGGCCTTGGCTGATGTGATCGACCGTCGCCAGCGCCTTGGCGGCATAGAGCGGATGGACCAGCGGCACGTGCACGGTCATGAACAGGCCGATCCTGTCGGTGGCCATGCTGAGTGCCGCCGCCCAGGTGAAGGTCTCGAAGGACCGCTCGCGCACCTTGTTGCGGCCGCCAAAGCCACGCCAGCGCGCGATCGGCAACATGAACTCCAGCCCGGCGCGATCGGCGATCCGGGCGGCCGTTAGATTGTCCTGCCAGCTCGCCGTCCAGCGTTCCGGCACATCCGATATGGCAAGGCCGCCATCGGCGTTGGTCGAGAAAACGCCAAGCTTCAGTTTGTTGGAGCCGTGCAGCGGATGTGCTTTGTTCATGTCGCGACCTCCCGGCGAAGATCGCACGCTACGGCTCCGCGAAAATATTTCAAGCATGAAATAGCTTCGCCCTGCCCCGGTTTGCCGATATGAGTTTGGCGGGATGAGAAAAGGACTAGGCATGAGCGAGTTCCGCCAGAATTGCATCGGCAAGGCCAACCTCGTCGGCTCCTTCGCTGCCATTCCTCACCCCGTCGCGGTCGAAGTGATGGCGCTGTCCGGCCTCGACTTCCTCTGCATCGACTGGGAGCATGCCCAGATCTCACGCGACATCATCGAGACCATGGTGCGCGCCGCCGATGTCCACCGCGTGCCGGCGATGGTGCGCATTCCTGGCCACGCGCCCGAAGCCATCCAGGCGGCGCTGGACAGCGGCGCGCAAGGCGTGCTGGTGCCACGCGTCTCGACACCGGCACAGGCGGCAATGGCCGTGAAAGCATCCCGCTATCCGCCACGGGGCGAGCGCGGCGTCGGACCCGGCCGCGCCGCCGGTTATGGCTATCGCATTCCCGAATATCTGGCCGGCGCCAATGACCGGATCGTCGTGGCGGTCCAGGTCGAGACCGCCGAGGGATTGGCCAACATCGAGGCGATCGCTGATGTCGACGGCGTCGACGTGATCTTCGTTGGCCCCGGTGATCTCTCCGTGTCGATCGATGCGATCGGACCGAAGGGCGCCGACAAGCTCACGGATGCGATCCGCAGGATCATCGGCGTGGCGATCGCGCACGACAAGACCTCCGGCATATTCTGCGGCAGCCCGCAGGCCATCGGCCAATGGGCGGCAATCGGCGTCAGCTTCTTCGTCCTGGCCAGCGACACGATGTACCTGGGTGCGGGCGCCGCGGCCAATTATGCCGCCGCCCGGGCCGAACTGGCGCGGGAGGACCCGCGCTAGCGCCCGGTTGCGCAAGCGATCAAGCCAGGAAACTTTTTAAGCTTAAAACTTTTGCCTTGAAAAGCGCCGCGCTTTGGATAAGCATTCAGGATGGATGGCGACTGTCGGCCTGGAGGGCTTTACGGGCAGTCATCATGGTGCTCCGGGTGGGAGGGGTTTCAGTCCTTGTCGTTTGTGCAGCCCCAATCATCGACCAGCGCGCGCTACGCTTTCGATGGTGCGCGCGCTCAGCTCCACGACCTGCGTACCGAGACCATCGCCAACCTTTCGCGCGTGAATGCGTATGCGACCGCGACAAAATCGCGGCTGCGCTCGAGCGCAGGGCCGCCGTCATGAATTGACGCCCCGCTGGGAGGCGGGACGGCAAGAACCGTGCGGGCCAGCCCGCCCGATCAACAACCAGAGGGAACACCCCAGAGGGACCACCAATGAAGCTCAACCGTCGCAATCTCATCCTTGTCGCCGCGGCAATCGGCATCGCGGCCGGACCGGCAACCGCCTATGCCGCCGATGTGCTCAATGTCGGCGCCTACCCGACCAATCCGCCCTTTGAATACAAGAACGAGAGCGGCACGTTCGAGGGTTTCGAAGTCGACATCGTCAACGAGGCGGCCAAGCGCGCCGGCATGACCACCGACATCGCCGATCTCGGCTTTCAGGCACTGTTCGCCGCGACCACTTCGAAGCGCATCGACGTCGCCATCTCCTCGATCACGATCACGCCGGAGCGGCTGAAGTCGCAGTCGTTCACCCAGCCCTATTATGATTCCGACATGGGTATCGCGACCAAGACCGACAGCGCGGTCAACGCCGAGGCGGACCTCAAGGGCAAGATCGTCGGCGTGCTCTCGGGCTCGACCGGCGAGACCTGGGTCAAGGCGCATCAGGAAGCCGACGGCTTCAGCGATGTGAAGGGCTATGACACGCAGCAGAACCTTTTGCTCGACCTCAGCGCCGGCCGTGTCGACGCCGCCGTCAGCGACATTCCCGGCATGGAATATTCCTTCACCAAGATGAAGGACCTGAAGGTCAAGCAGCGCATCAAGACCGGCGAGCAGTACGGCCTGATGATGACCAAGGATCATCCGCTGCTCGGCAAACTCAACGACGCGCTGACGGCGATGAAGAAGGACGGCACGTTGGCCGCGATCCACAAAAAGTGGTTCGGCAGCGACGCGCCGGCCGATTCCTCGACCGTCAAGGAAATGCCTATGCCCAAGGCCTGAGCGGCGGCCAGACGGAATGCGTGCCGGCCCCAAGGGGTCGGCACGTCCCGTTTTTCACGCATGACCTTCCCGGGACTGGCATCCGTTCGGCAAAGCCGATCTTGATGTTCCGGGTCGGGATCTGGCGTCAGATGACGCAACACCGTTCGGGAATGCCTCGATGTCGCTGATCGACACTTTCTTCAACGCCGACGTCATCGCGTCGAGCCTGCCGGCGTTGCTGCGCGGCTTCCTGAACACGCTGCTGCTCGGTCTGCTCAGCATCGGCATCGGCATTCCCATCGGCCTGGTGATCAGCCTGTTGCGGCTCTATGCGCCGAAGCCGCTGCGCTGGCTGGCGGTCGGTTACACCGACATTTTCCGCGCCTTGCCGGTCCTCGTCGTGCTGATCCTGATCTATTACGCGCTGCCTTTCCTCGGCATACGCCTGTCGTCCTGGGCGTCGGCGGTGACCGCGTTCGCCATCATCATGTCGGCCTATTCGGCCGAAGTGTTCCGCTCCGGCATAGAGAGCATTCCGCGCGGCCAGTTCGAGGCGGCGCAGGCGCTTGGCCTGCCGTTCCTTTTGACCTTGCGCAAGGTGGTGCTGCCGCAGGCGGTGCGCGTCGTCATCCCGCCGATGACCAGCAACTGCGTCTCGATGTTCAAGGACACGTCGCTGGCCTCCACCGTGGCGCTGCCGGAACTGCTCAAGGAAGCGACCAATGCACAGTCGCTCTACGCCAATCCCTCGCCGCTGATCGGCGCGGCGCTGGTCTATCTCATCTTCCTTTGGCCGATGGTTCGTCTCGTCAGCCTCCTTGAAGCCCGCTTCAAGGACGAGAAGGCCCGCTGACCATTCACCACCCCGCAAGCACTTCGCAGGAGATATCCTTGAGCAACTCCCAGGTCACCGGCGGCTTTCCCGTCGACACCATCCGCGCCATGTTTCCCGCCCTGCAGCGGGCTGGCGATTTCATCTTCATGGACAACGCCGCCGGGGCGCAGATTCCGCAAAGCGTGCTCGACGCGGTGACCAACCACCTGGTCTCGCACAATGTGCAGCGCGGCGGCCGCTATGGCCGCAGCGTCACCGTCGACCAGTCGGTCGCCGATGCGCGGACAAGCGTCGCACTGTTGATCAATGCTTACAGCCCGGCGGAAATCTGCTTCGGCATGAACGCCACCTCCTTCATCCGCCTGGTCAGCCTCGGCATCGGCCAGATGCTTGGAGAACGCGACGAGATCGTCATCACCGACATGGACCACGACGCCAACATCGCCACCTGGCTGGCGCTGGAATCGGCCGGCGCCAAATTCAAGTGGTGGCGCATGCGTGAGGATGGCAATCTGCATGTCGACGATCTCAAGCCGCTGGTTTCGGACCGCACTCGGCTGGTCGCCTGCACGGTGACGGCGCACTCGATCGGTTCGATCGTCGATGTCGCGTCGGTGGCGCAAATCGCCCACGCCGCCGGCGCCGAAGTGTTCCTCGACTGCGTGCATTACGGGCCGCATGGGCTGATCGACGTGCAGGCCTGGGGCTGCGACTATCTCGTCTGCTCCGGATACAAGAATTTCTCGCCGCATATGGGCTTCCTGTGGGGCCGCTTCGAGACGCTGAAGCGGCTGCCGACCTTCCGCGAGGATTTCATTCCGGACGAGCCGCCATACAAGGTCGAGGCGGGCACCTTCATCTACGAGAACGTGTCGGGCATGGATGCCGCCGTGCAGTATCTGGAACTGATCGGCCGCAATCTGGCGCCCTCCAACAACCGCTCGCGACGCGAAAACATCGTCGCCGGCATGGGCGCTATCCGCGATTATGAGCTGGTGCTGGCGCGCGAGATGATGGGCGTACTGAAGGATTGCGGCGCGACCATCTACGGGGTCGCCGACGAGGCGCGCATCAACGAGCGCGTGCCGACCTTCTGCTTCAATATCGGCAAGCTGTCGCCGCAGCGGATCGTCGAGGAAATGGCCGAGATGCAGATCGGCATCCGCGACGGCCACATGTACGCGCCGCGGCTGATGAAGCGCCTCAACCTGTCGATGGACAGCGGCGCCATCCGCGCCTCGCTGGTGCACTACAATACGATCGAGGAGGTGCAAAAATTCGGCGAGGCTTTGCGCGCCATCATCGCCAAGCTGTCGTAATGAGTCAGGCTCGCGGCAATCGCACCGATCGATCCGGGCCGTCGCGCTGCCCCTCATCCGCCTGCCGGCACCTTCTCCCCGTATAGTGACGGGGAGAAGAGGCTGGCCGCACCCTCGGCACCCTGCTCGCAATCTTGGTGGTGGCGAAACCGGCCGTGAGAGCGTTTTTCTCCCGGTCACTATACGGGGAGAAATGTCCGGCAGGACAATGAGGGGCGGCGCTGACGTCGGCCATTTGCATGGCTTGCGACCTTAGGCGGCCTTCTTCTTCGCCAGCCTCGCCTTGATGCTCGCCACGTCGGCGCGCGGTGTCGCGGCGAACAGCGTCCTGGTGTAGCTGTGCTTGGGGTCGGCGAAGACCTCGTCGCGCGGGCCGTATTCGACCGCCTCGCCGAAATACATCACCATCACGTCGTCGGCGATGTAGCGCACCACCGACAAATCGTGGCTGATGAAGACATAGGTCAGCTGGAATTCGTCCTGCAGGTCGGCGAGCAGGTTGAGCACCTGCGCCTGCACCGAGAGATCGAGCGCCGAAACCGGCTCGTCGAGCACCAGCAGGCTTGGGTTGAGCATCAGCGCACGGGCAATGGCGATGCGCTGGCGCTGGCCGCCCGAGAACATGTGCGGGTAGCGGTTATAGTGCTCGTGACCGAGGCCGACCTTCTTCAGCATCTTCATGGCGAGGTCACGCCGTTCGGCGGCTGGCTTGTCGGTGTTGATGAGCAGCGGCTCGCCCAGCACATCGCCGATCTTCTGGCGCGGATTGAGCGATCCGTAAGGGTTCTGGAAGACGATCTGCACCTTGCGGCGCATCTCCTTCGTCAATCCGCCTTTGGCGATATCGACCTTGTTGCCGTCGATGAAGAGCTCGCCCGACGTCGCGGGATCGATCAAGGTGATGATGCGGGCGAGCGTGGACTTGCCGCAGCCGCTTTCGCCGACGATGGCCAGCGTCTTGCCCTTGTCCACCGTGAAGGAGACGCCCTTGACGGCATGCACGGTGCGCGGCCCGGAGAACAGGCCGCCGCCGATATGGTAGTCGCGAACGATGTTCTTGCCTTCAAGGACGGTGGTGCTCATGCCGAGGCTCCCGCTGCCGAAGGGGCAGGCTCGAACAGCATGTCGGACACAGTCGGCAGCCGGTCGCCGACGGCGTTTTCCGGCAGCGCCGACAGAAGCGCGCGCGTGTAATTGCTTTTCGGCGATTCAAACAGCGACAGCACGTCGGCCTCTTCCATCTTGCGGCCCTTGTACTGGACGATGACGCGA
This sequence comes from Mesorhizobium sp. CO1-1-7, assembly GCF_020164885.1. Taxonomy (NCBI): domain Bacteria; kingdom Pseudomonadati; phylum Pseudomonadota; class Alphaproteobacteria; order Hyphomicrobiales; family Phyllobacteriaceae; genus Mesorhizobium; species Mesorhizobium sp. CO1-1-7. Next base: position 483,619 of record NZ_JAIUHA010000001.1, read on the forward strand.
TCGGCGGTCTCGGCCACCACGCCCATATTGTGGGTGATCATGATCAGGCCCATGCCGTATTTGGCCTGCAGCGAGACCAGGAGATCGAGGATCTGCTTCTGGATGGTGACGTCGAGCGCGGTCGTCGGCTCGTCGGCGATCAAGAGCTTCGGATTGCAGGCGATGGCAATCGCGATCATGACGCGCTGGCACTGGCCGCCCGACATCTGGTGCGGAAAAGAGCTCAGCCGTTCTTCCGGATCGGCAATGCCGACCAGCTTCATCAGCTCGATGGCACGCGCCCGGCGCTGGGCGCGATCCATGCCCATGTGAAAGCGCAACACTTCCTCGATCTGGAAGCCGACGGTGAAGCATGGGTTGAGGCTGGCGATCGGCTCCTGGAAGATCATCGAGATGTCCTTGCCGACGATCTTGCGGCGTTCGGATGGGCTGAGCTTCAACAGGTCGACGCCATCGAAAGCCATGCGGTCGGCCTTGACCGTCGCGGTGTTGGGCAACAGCCCCATCACCGCCAGCATCGAGACTGACTTGCCGGAGCCGGACTCGCCGACGATCGCCAGCACCTCACGCGGCTCGACCGAAAGGTCGATGCCTTGCACGGCCATGAACGGTCCGGCGGCGGTGTCGAAGGAAACGGTGAGGTTCTTGATCTCGAGCAGGGACATGCTCACGACCTCTTCAGCTTGGGGTCAAGCGCGTCGCGCAGGCCGTCGCCGATCAGGTTGATGGCAAAGACGGTGATGAGGATGGCAAGGCCCGGGAAGGTCACAACCCACCAGGCGCGCAGGATGAACTCGCGCGCTTCGGCAAGCATGGTGCCCCATTCCGGCGTCGGCGGCTGCGCCCCCATGCCGAGGAAGCCGAGGGCGGCCGCCTCGAGGATGGCGTTGGAGAAGGACAGCGTCGCCTGCACGATCAGCGGGGCGATGCAGTTGGGCAGGATGGTGACCAGCATCAGCCTGAGATGGCTGGCCCCGGCGACCTTGGCCGAGACTACATATTCGCGGGTCTTCTCCGCCATCACGGCGGCGCGGGTGAGCCGGGCGAAGTGCGGCTGCAGCACGAAGGCGATGGCGATCATGGCATTGACGAGGCCAGGGCCGAGCACCGCGACCAGCACCAAGGCCAGCAGCAGCGACGGGAAAGCCAGGATGATGTCCATGATGCGCATGATCAGCGTGTCGACCCAGCCACGGCAGTAGCCGGCGAGCAGGCCGAGGATGACGCCGGAGATCAGTGCCGTGGTGACGACGACGAAGCCGATGGCGAGCGAGAATCGCGAGCCGTAGATCAGGCGCGAAAGCATATCGCGGCCGACGGCGTCGGTGCCGAGCAGGAACTGTGCGTTGCCGCCCGCCTGCCAGGCCGGCGGCGTCAGGAAGAAATCACGGAACTGATCGTCCGGCGAATGCGGGGCGAGCACCGGCGCGAAGATGGCGATCAGGATCAGCAGGGCGAAGACGAAGAGGCCGATCACCGCGCCCTTGTTGATCGAGAAATAGTGCCAGAATTCGGCGAACATCTGCAGCCGCGCATCCTGCGGCTTGACGACGGTCGCCGCTTCGATGGTGGCTGGGCCTTCATTGGTCATGTCAATTCGCCCGGATGCGCGGGTTTATGACGGCATAGAGCACGTCGACGATAAGGTTCACCGACATGACGATCAGCGCGATCAAAAGCAACCCGCCCTGCACGGTGAAATAGTCGCGCTTGGAAATGGCATCGATCATCCACTTGCCGATGCCCGGCCACGAAAAGATGCTCTCGGTCAGGATGGCGCCGGTCAACAGCGTGCCGACCTGCAGGCCGATCGTGGTGACGACCGGGATCAGCGCGTTGCGAAAGGCATGCAGGCCGATGACGCGCCGCGGCGCCAGGCCCTTGGCGCGCGCGGTGCGCACATAATCCTCGCCCAGCACTTCGAGCATGGCCGAGCGGGTCTGCCTGGCGATGACCGCCAGCGGAATGGTGCCGAGCACGATGGTGGGCAAGATGAGGTGCGACACCGCCGAGCGGAAGGCGCCCTTCTGGCCCGAGATGAGGGAATCGATGGTCATGAAGCCGGTCACCGGCTTGAAGAAATAGAGAAGGTCGATGCGGCCCGAGACCGGCGTCCAGTGCAGCGTGCCGGAAAACACGATGATCAGCAGCAGCCCCCACCAGAAAATTGGCATGGAATAGCCGGCGAGCGCGGTGCCCATGGTCAGCTGGTCGAACCAGGAGCCGCGGCGGATGGCAGCAAAAATGCCGAAGGCAACACCGAAGATGACGGCGAAGATCATGGCGAAGATGGCGAGTTCGACCGTGGCCGGGAACCGCACCAGGAAATCCTTGAGCACCGGCGTCTTGGTTGAAAACGAGGTGCCGAAATCGCCGCCGAGGATATTGGTCAGATAGGTCAGATACTGTTGCCAGATCGGCAGGTCGAACCCGAACTGGTGCATCAGCGCCGTATGACGTTCGGGCGACAGGCCACGTTCGCCCGCAAGCACCAGCACCGGATCACCGGGCAGGATGCGCACGAAGCCGAAAGCGAGGATGGTTATCCCGATGAAGGTCGGGATGATGAGGGCGAGCTTGCCGAGGATATAACGCAGCATGGCGGGCGAGGTGGGGCGGCGCCTTGTGGCGCCGCCCCGTTTCGCGAACCTTATTCGGCGATATCGACGCCGTCAAAGCGATGGATACCGAGCGGATCCATCGCAAAGCCGGAGACGGTTTTCTGCATCGGCATGAACACCTTGGAGTGGGCGAGCGTCGCCCACGGTGCCTGCTCCTTGAAGATGACCTGTGCCTGTTCGTAGAGCTTGGTGCGCTCGGCCTGGTCGGAAACCGTCTTGGCCTTGTTGATGAGCGCATCGAAGTCCTTGTTGCACCATTCCGCGCGGTTGTTCGAACCGACGGAAGCGCAGCTCAGGAGCACGCCGAGGAAGTTGTCCGGATCGCCATTATCGCCGGTCCAGCCGACGATGACGGCGCCGTCGTGATCGACCGCGGAAGCGCGCTTGAGGTATTCACCCCAATCGTAGCTGACGATGTTGACCGTGACGCCGACCTTTGCGAAGTCCGCCTGGATCAGTTCGGCGGTGCGGCGCGCGTTCGGCATGTACGGACGCGAGACGGGCATCGCCCAGACGTTCATCTTGAGGTCCTTGACGCCGGCCTCTTCAAGCATCTTCTTGGCCGCGTCCGGATCGTACGGATCGTCCTTCACGTCCTTGTTGTAGGACCACATGGTCGGCGGGATCGGGTTGATCGCCACCTGGCCGGCACCCTGGAACACCGCGTCGATGATGGCCTTCTTGTTGATGGCCATGTTGAGCGCCTTGCGGACACGCACGTCGTCGAACGGTTTCTGCTGGGTGTTGTACATCAGCGCGCCGACGTTGAGGCCTTCCTGCTCCGCGACCGTCAGGTTCGCATCAGCCTGCAGGCCGGCAATGTCGGCCGGTGCCGGGTAGGACATGATGTTGCATTCGCCGGCCTTCAGCTTTTGCGCGCGCACCGCCGGATCGGTGGTGATGGCGAAGACCAGATCGTCGATCTTCTGCTTGCCGCCCCAATAGTCCGGGTTGGCCTTGTAGCGGATGGCGGCATCGGTCTGGTAGTCGACGAAGATGAACGGCCCAGTGCCGACCGGCTTCTGGTTGAACAGTTCAGGCGTCTTGTCGGCCTGCAGCTTGTCGGCATATTCCTTCGAGACGATCGAGGCGAAATCCATGCCCAGGGTCGGAATGAAGGTGATTGCCGGTTCCTTGAGGGTGAACTTCACCGTCAGGTCGTCGACCTTCTCGACCTTGGTGATGTTGTCGCCGAACTGATCATTGTAATACTGGTAGGCGATGCCCGGTATGTACTGGAACCAGGGGCCATTCTTGTCGACCTGGCGCTCGAACGAGAACACCACGTCGTCGGCGTTCAGGTCGCGGGTCGGGGTGAAGTAGTCGGTGGGCGCGAACTTGACGCCCTTGCGCAGCTTGAAGGTATATTCCTTGCCGTCGTCGGAAATGGTCCAGCTGTCCGCCAGGCCGGGCGAAACCGAGGTCTTGCCGTGATCGAATTCGACAAGGCGATTGAACACGGTGCGCGAGGACGCGTCGAATGTCTGGCCCGCGGTATACGGCGCCGGGTCGAAACCCTCCGGCGACGCTTCAGCGCAATAGACCAGAGTTTTCGCGTTGGCCACGCCGCCCAGGACGCTTGCAGCCAGCAACGCGGCTGCAAAAGTCAATTTCTTCTTCATTGAGCACTCCCTGATGTTCTTCCAAGCCCCTCTATCAGGCTCGCGAAGCGCGCATATAAGCACCGTTTTTCCGGGTTTGGAACACCCCGTTTGCTTACCCCGCGGGAAGCAGGAAAAAAATCCGCAATTTCGCTAAATGGCAGAAAAAATTAGCACTTTTTTCTATTCACGATATTATTAACGACCGCATTTTTTTATTGATCAGACGTCCGGCGACAAGGGTGCCGCGCCCTGTATTCATCCGCCGCCGGTGCGGAAAGATGCCGTTCCAGCCGTGGCCGGCGGGAAAGGTTTTCGGCGGCAAATCTTTCGGCATCCTGCCGCTAGGGCAAGACTTGCACCGCCGCCGATAGAGGCAATACATAGATAGACAGCTGGCCGCAGCGGAGGGACGTCTCCATCAATCTGGAGGCGGCGCGGTAGGGCCCAGCGAGAACAGGCGACCAGGGTTGTCGAGGAGGAACGGGTGGCAAAAGCATCGAAGGCCCCGGTGAAAGCGTCCGTTAAGGCGAGGCCTAGACCAGCCGCAGGCGACGACGGGCAAGGCAAGGCCGCGGGCAAGGCCGCGACCGCGAAGGCGGCGGCCGGCAAGAAAGCACCCGCGGCAAAAACCGTGGCCACCGCCAGGACCGCCGCGAAGCCGGCGTCGAAGGCCGCGCCGACAAAGGCACCCGCGACCAAGCCCGGATCGGGCAAGGCCGGAACGGGCAAAACCGCGACGACGAAGAGTTCGCCACCGGCGAAGACTGCACCGGTCTCCAAGCCAGCGACAGCGGCCAGCCAACGGCTGCCGAAGGCGCTCACCGAACTCGCCGCCGGCCTGCCGCAAAAGCCATGGCTCAACAGCTATCCCAAGAACATGCCGGCCGAGATCGGCGCCCTTCCCTACGGTTCCATCGGCGACTTCCTCGTTGGCGCCTGCAAGCAGTTCGCCGGCCAGCCGGCTTTCACGTGCATGGGCAAGTCCATCACCTACGCGCAGCTCGAACAGTCTTCGGCGGCCTTCGGAGCCTACCTGCAGTCCACAGGATTGCAGAAGGGCGCGCGTGTCGCCCTGATGATGCCGAACGTGCTGCAGTATCCCATAGCGATGATGGCGGTCGCCCGCGCCGGCTTTACGGTGGTGAACGTCAATCCGCTCTACACGCCGCGCGAACTGGAGCATCAGCTCAAGGATTCCGGGGCGCAGGCCATCGTCATCCTCGAAAACTTCGCCAACACCCTGCAGGCGGTCGTCGCCAGGACCTCGGTCAAGCACATCGTCGTCGCGGCCATGGGCGACCTGCTCGGCGGCCTGAAGGGCTCGATCGTCAATCTGGTCGTGCGCCGCGTCAAGAAGATGGTGCCGGCCTGGTCATTGCCTGGCCATGTCAAGTTCAACGCGGCCCTCAAGGCTGGCCGCGGCATGGCTTTCAAGCCGGCCACGGTGGCCGCCAGCGATGTCGCCTTTCTGCAATATACCGGCGGCACCACCGGAATCTCGAAAGGCGCGACCCTCTCGCACAGCAATGTGCTGGCCAATGTCGCGCAGAATGCGCTGTGGCTGCAGGACGCCTACACCGTCAAGCCAAAGCCGGCGCATCTCAACCTCGTCTGCGCACTGCCGCTCTACCATATCTTCGCGCTGACGGTGAATGCGCTGATGGGCATGCAGATGGGCGGCCAGAACATACTGATCCCCAATCCGCGCGACATTCCCGGCTTCGTCAAGGAAATGGGCAAGTATCCGATCCATATCTTTCCGGGCCTCAACACGCTGTTCAACGCGCTGCTCAACAATGAGGACTTTCGCAAGCTCGACTTCAAGCCGCTGCTCTTGACGCTTGGCGGCGGCATGGCGGTACAGAAGGGTGTCGCCGAGCGCTGGAAGGCGCTGACCGGTTGCCCCATCAGCGAAGGCTACGGTCTTTCGGAGACCTCGCCGGTGGCGACGGCCAACAAGTTCAGCTCCGGCGAATTCACCGGCACCATCGGCCTGCCGCTGCCCTCGACCGAAATCGCCATTCGCGACGACGACGGCAACAATGTACCGCTTGGCGAGGTCGGTGAGATCTGCATCAGAGGACCGCAGGTGATGGCCGGTTACTGGAACCGGTCGGACGAGACCGCCAGGGTGATGACCAAGGACGGCTTCTTCAAGTCCGGCGACATGGGCTTCATGGACGATCGCGGCTACACCAAAATCGTCGACCGCAAGAAGGACATGATCCTCGTCTCCGGCTTCAACGTCTATCCGACCGAACTCGAGGAGGTCGTGGCGGCGCATCCCGGCGTGCTCGAAGTGGCGGCGATCGGCGTGCCGGACGAGCATTCGGGCGAAGTGCCGAAACTGTTCATCGTCAAGAAAGACCCGGCCCTGACCGCCGAGGCCATCACAGCCTTTTGCCGCGAGAACCTGACCGGCTACAAGCGGCCCAGATACATCGAGTTCAGGACCGAACTGCCGAAGACGCCGGTCGGCAAAATCCTGCGGCGGGCGCTGCGCGAATAGTGGGTCTCGCCAAGGACGATACGCCGGACCGGCGCCCGCGCCTCGACCCGGCGGAATTCATCAAGGCGAACATGCGCCTGACATCGGTGCCGGCGCTTCCCGAAATCTGGCTTTATACCGCCCACCCGAGCAGCGGGCTGAGGCGCCTTGTCGAAGGCGATGACGCCGATTCGCAGGAGCCGCAACCGCCCTATTGGGCCTATGCGTGGGCAGGCGGCGCCGTGCTGGCGCGCTATGTGCTGGACCATCCGGAGATCGTGGCGAGCCGCCGCGTGCTCGACCTTGGAGCAGGCTCCGGCATTGTCGGCATTGCCGCGGGAAAGGCCGGCGCGTGTGAGGTGATGGCCACCGAGGTCGATCGGAACGGCGTTGCCGCGCTGGCGCTGAATGCAGCGGCCAATGGCGTCACGATCACGATAATGGGGAACGACATCACCACCGGGCCACCGCCCGCCGTGGACCTGGTGCTCGCCGGCGACGTGTTCTACGGGCAAGGTGTCGCCTTGGGGATGATGCCTTTCCTCGACCGCTGCGTCGCCGCCGGCATCGAGGTGCTGGTCGGCGATCCGGGCCGGGCCTATCTGCCGCGCTCGCGGCTGCGGCTGCTTGCCGAATACAAGGTGCCGGATTTCGGCGAGGCGAAAGACGCCGCGCTGAAGCCGAGCGCTGTCTTTCGCCTCCAGCCCGAACAGTACGCCGCCCTGCCGATCAGACCGTCTCCTTGACCCGCGTCGAAAGGAAATCCGGCAGATCGGCAACCGAATCCAGGATGACATCGGCGATCTCGGCCAGCGATTCGCGCGTGCCGGTGCCGGAGAGCACGCCCACCGCCAGGCCGCAGCCGCCGGCACGCGCCATTTCGAGATCGTGCCTGTTGTCGCCGACCATGGCGATCTCAGACGGCTTGAGCCCCGTAAGATCGCAAAAGGCCTGGATGGTGTCGGGAGCGGGCTTGGGGTTGGCCACCGCGTCATAGCCATAGGCGGCTTCGAACAGTTGCGCGACACCCAGCGTGACAAGCGTCTTTTCCGCGCCGCTGGTCGAATCGTTGGTGGCGACGCCAAGCCGGTAGGATCGCCTGTGCAGCAGAGCCAGCGTGTCGGCGATGCCTGGCAGCGCCACCGCCATCGTCGAGCCCTGCACCGAGGTGATCTCGTTGAAACGGGCAACGGCCAGCATCTGGTCTTCGTTGGACAGGCGCGGGAACCACAGTTCGACAACGTCGAGATTGGTGCCGGAGGCAAAGATGGAGTCGGGCTTGAAGCGCCGGTTGGCGAAATCGAAGCCCGCGGCCGCGAGCAGCCTGTCGGCTTTCCAGCGGTCGCCGTCGGCCGCGTCCATGGCCATGAAGTCGGCGACGCCGAGCCAGGTCGCGTTGAAGTCGACAAGCGTTCCGTCCTTGTCGAACAATATCCCCTTGATGTCAGCCAAGCGCTTCACTCCGAACCACGCAATTGGTGGATGCGTTCCACAAGGCCCCTGGTCGAGGCATCCCGGTTTGCGGCGCTTTCCTTACCTTCCACGACAGGCAGGAGCCCGGTGGCCAATTCCTTGCCGAGTTCGACGCCCCACTGGTCGAAGGAGTTGATGTTGAACAGCGTGCCCTCGACGAAGACGCGGTGCTCGTAAAGCGCGATCAGCCGGCCGAAGGTGCGCGGGTCGAGCTTGCGGTAGAGGATGGTCACCGAGGGCCGGTTGCCGGAGAAGACACGATGCGGCGCGATACGGTCGACATCCGCCGGCTTCATGCCCTTGGCCAGCATCTGCGCGCGCGCCTCTTCCAGCGTACGGCCCTTCATCAGCGCTTCCGACTGCGCCAGGCAGTTGGCGAGCAGCAGGTCATGCTGATGCTTGAGATCAGGCTCGTGGCCGACGGCGGCGGCCAGGAACTCGACGGGGATCAAATCGGTGCCCTGGTGCAGCAGCTGGAAGAAGGCGTGCTGGCCGTTGGTGCCTGGCTCGCCCCAGACCAGCGGCCCGGTCGGCGTCGTCACCGGAGTACCGTCAAGGGTAACGCTCTTGCCGTTCGATTCCATGTCGAGCTGCTGCAGATAGGCCGGCAGCCTGGACAGGCGCTGATCGTAGGGGATGACCGCACGGGCCGGATAGCCGCAGACCACGCGGTGCCACCAGCCGACCAGCCCGAGGAGCGCCGGCAGGTTTTTCTGGAGCGGCGCAGTGCGGAAGTGTTCGTCCATTTCGTGCGCGCCGTCGAGGAAAGCGCGAAAGTCCCTTGGGCCGATGGCGATCATGACCGGCAGGCCGATCGCGCCCCACAGCGAATAGCGGCCGCCGACCCAGTCCCAGAAGCCGAAGACACGATCCGGCTCGATGCCGAACTTGGCCACCAGGTCGAGCGCGGTCGAGACGGCGGCGAAATGCTTGCCCACGGCCTCCTTGCCGAGCGCCTTCTGCACCCAGTCGCGTGCCGTCTGCGCATTGGTCATCGTCTCGACCGTGGTGAAGGTCTTGGAGGCGATGATGAACAGCGTGGTTTCGGCGGACAGCCCCTTGAGCGTGTCGTGGATGTGAGCGCCGTCAATGTTGGAGACATAGTGGGCGCGCGGGCCGTCATGATAGGGGGCGAGCGCCAGCGTCGCCATGGCCGGACCAAGGTCGGAGCCGCCAATGCCGATGTTGACGATATCGGTAATCTTCTTGCCGGTGGCGCCTGTTGCCTTGCCGGAGCGAATGGCATCGGCGAAGGCGCCCATGGCGTCGAGCACGGATATGACATCCGCCTTGACGTCCTGGCCGTCAACCGTGACGCCCTTGCCGCTCAGGTTGCGCAGCGCCGTGTGCAGGACGGCGCGGTCTTCGGTGATGTTGATCTTCTTGCCGGCGAACATGGCGGCGCGACGGCCTTCGAGATCGGCTGCGGCGGCGAGCTTCTCAAGGAGATCCATGGTCGTCGCGTCGACGGCGCATTTCGACCAGTCGAGCAGGAGGTCGCCGTCAGCGGCGGAGAATGTCTTGAAGCGCTGCGGATCGGCGGCAAAGGCCTGGCGCATGTCGCCCGGGGCCGCGGCGCGATGGTCGCGCAGGGCGGCAAGCTGTTTCTGGAAGGCTGACTGATCCACTGGCGGGGACTCCTGGCTTTTTCGACGCACCATATCAGACCGGATGTTTCCGGCGCGTGTCGTCGCGCCCCAACTATTGAGCCGAAATCCATCCGGTCAATACGCGGCGATGACGCAGCACATCACGATGCGAAGACACAATGTATCGAGCAAAGAGGTGGGTATCGAGGAGCGAGGTGGTGTCGAGAGCGAGGGCCGCGCCTTATTTCGAGCTTGAAGGATCACTGGCATAAATCCCAAAGATCAGAAAAATTGATTGGCGCAACCCCTTGTGCCACGGTTACGTTCGGCTGGTCCAGCCAAGCGAAAAAAGCTGGCCATCGAGGAACATCTTCCATGCCACAGAGAAACGACACGGCGATATGGTCCGGCCTGTTCCGGATTTCGGCCGAATCCGGCCAGACCCTGCAGGCGCAGATCCGCCAAGCCATCGTGGCCGCGATTCTCGACCGCCAGATCGCCGCTTCGATGCCGCTGCCTTCCTGCCGTATCCTGGCCGAAAAACTCGGCGTCGCACGCGGAACGGTGGTGCTGGCATTCCAGCAGCTCGTCGACCAGGGTTTCCTGGTGGCGCGCGAGCGGCGCGGCCATTTCGTCAATCCGGACGTGCTGGCGACACCCGCCAAGCCGCACCAGAAAGCACCCGACCAGGCCAACGAGATCGACTGGAAGGCGCGCCGGCAGATCGCGGCAAGCGACATGCCGCCGCCCGCCAAGCACGAGAACTGGATCAAGTCCTCCTACCCCTTCGTGTACGGCCAGTTCGACCCGGCGCTGTTCCCGACCGCCGAGTGGCGCGAGTGCAACCGCATGGCGCTGGCCGTGCTGGAGATCCGCAACTGGGCGTCCGACATGGTCGACCGCGACGATCCGCTGCTGATCGAGCAAATCCAGGCACGGCTGCTGCCCCGGCGCGGCATCTTCGCCAATCCCGACGAGATCATCGTCACGCTGGGCGCCCAGAACGCGCTCTATATGCTGGCCTCGCTGCTGATGACCAAGGGCTCGAAAGTGGCGATGGAGGATCCAGGCTATCCCGACGCACGCTCGATCTTCCGGCTCGCGGGCGCCGACATCGAGCCGGTGCCAGTGGACCAGTCCGGTATCGTAACCTCTTCTATTCCCAATGATTCCGGCTTCGTCTTCGTCACCCCCAGTCATCATTGCCCGACCATGGTGCCGTTGTCGGCGGAGCGGCGGCAGGATCTTCTGGCGCGCGCCAACCGGCACAACCAGATCATCATCGAAGACGGCTATGACAGCCAGCTTCTCGACGAGGCGCCGCAGCAGGCATTGAAGAGCCTCGACCGTTCCGGCCGCGTCGTCTATGTCGGCTCGATGTCGAAGACGCTGGCCCCGGGGCTGCGGCTTGGCTACATCGTGGCTTCCGCTGGACTGATCGCCGAACTCAGGGCGCTGCGCCGCTTCATGCTGCGCCATCCGCCGGCCAACAATCAGCGCGCCGTGGCGCTCTTCCTGTCGCTCGGCCATCACGAAGCGCTGGTGCGGCGGCTGTCGAGCGCCTTCGACGAGCGGCGCAAGCGGCTGGTCCATGCGATTTCGGCCTTCCTGCCGGAATGGCGCTCGACCGACTCGGCCGGCGGCACGTCGCTGTGGCTGGAAGGGCCTCGCGGCACCGATTCCCGCGGTTTGGCCGAAGCAGCGGCCTCGCGCAGCGTCATCATCGAGCCCGGCGACCGCTTCTTCGACCGCACCGAGAAGCCTTCGCGTTTCATGCGGTTGGGCATTTCCTCTATCGCTCTGCAGCACATCGAGCCCGGCATCCGCGAGTTGGCCACCGCAGCCGGACGCAGGCCGGCCGCCGCCTGATCCATCAATCCGATTTCTTCAACGGAGCCGCTTCTCAGCGGCTCCGGTTTGTTTTAGGTCTGGCACATGTAGCTGGGCCAGCTGGCTCATAGGATGGGCCAGTGCCGGCGGCATAGTCGGCGTCAGAGAAGAAGCAGGTTGATGGTGGACCAACCGCCACGAGCTCCTGCCGGTAGAGGTGGAGTGCTTCCATGCCAGTGGCTGTCGAAAAGCAGGACATGCCGGCGAACCGTCGTCCACAACACTCCGGCGATCGCGAAACAGGACAGGCGGGCAAACCAGCCATTCCACCAAATGGGCCACTACACCAAGCCATGGAAGGCGGCAGTTACGGGCCATTGCGCGGAAACGACTGCGAGCGCATTCATGAGGGCGTGCTGACGCTTCTGGAAACGGTCGGCTTCGCCAACGCCATCCCGTCCTGCATAAAAGTCCTGACCAAGGCTGGCGCCATCCATGGCGACGATGGCCGCATCCGTTTCCCCCGTGCGCTCATACTCGACACCATCAAGCGAGCCGCGCGGCATTTCACACTGCATGGCCAGGACCCCAAGCACGACATGGTGATCCAAGGCAAGCGTGTCCACTACGGCACGGCGGGTATCGCCGTGCATCTGGTGGATCTCGAAAAGCGCGAGTATCGCGAATCCAAGCTGCAGGACATCTATGACGCCGCCCGCATCGTCGATGGACTGAGCAACATCCATTTTTTCCAGCGGCCGATGGTGGCGCGCGACATCGCCGACCCGCTCGATATGGATTTCAACACGCTCTACGCCTGCGTGATGGGGACATCGAAGCATGTCGGCACGTCCTTCACCGTGCGCGAGAATGTGAAGCCGGCGCTCGAAATGCTCTATGCCATCGCCGGTGGCGAGGAGAATTTCCGCGCCCGGCCATTCGTTTCCAACTCCAACTCCTTCGTCGTGCCACCGATGAAGTTCGCCGAGGATGCCTGCGGCGTGCTCGAGGCCTGTGTCGAAGGCGGCATCCCCATCCTGCTCCTCTCCACCGGCCAGTCCGGAACAACCGCTCCGGCGGCGATGGCCGGCGCGGTCGCGCAGGCAGTGGCCGAAGTGCTGGCTGGCCTGGTGTATGTCAACGCACTCAAGCCGGGACATCCGGCGATCTTCGGCGCCTGGCCGTTCATGTCGGACCTGCGCACCAACACCATGGCCGGGGGCTCAGCCGAACAGGCGGTGGTAACGGCGGCCTGCGCGCAGATGGCGCAATTCTACGACCTGCCCGGCGGCTCGGCCGCCGGCATGACAGACTCGAAACTGCCCGATATCCAGTCCGGCTACGAGAAAGGCATCACCAATGTGATGGCCGGCCTCTCGGGCCTCAACCTCGTCTATGAATCGGCCGGCATGCATGCCTCGCTGCTCGGCTTCTGCCTGGAAAGCCTGATCATCGACAATGACATGCTTGGCCATTGCTTGCGCTGCGCACGCGGCATCGAAGTGACGGACGAAGCGCTGTCGATCGACACCATCGCCGATGTCTGCCTCAAGGGTCCGGGCCATTATCTTGACAACGAGCAAACGCTCAAGTCGGCCCGGGCAGAGCGTTTTTATCCCGCCTTCGGCGACCGTTCCTCACCGAAGGAATGGAACGAAAAAGGCCGCCCTGATATATTGGCCCGGGCGATCGACGAAAAGAAGCGCATCCTTGCGGAACGATTTCCGCGGCACGTGCCCAAGCTGGTCGACGACAGATTGCGCGCCCGCTTCGGCAACCTGATCCACTTGCCGCGCGCGAGCATGGACGGCTAGCCAGAAGACCGACATACAGATAGCCACCGACAGAACCAACCATTGGGCAGAACGACAAATGAGCGTCTATCCTATCCAGCAAGCCGCAAATACCGAAGATGCCATCGATCGGCTGGTGGCCTCGCACCGGCCAGGCTACGGCCTGACGCGCCCATTCTACCACGACCAGGATATTTTCGAGCGGGACATGGAACGTCTGTTCCGCCGCCATTGGCACTGCCTGGCGCATGCCAGCGTCATTCCCAACCCCGGCGACTTCGAACTGTTCAAGCTCGGTGACGAGGCGGTCATCCTGTCGCGTGGCATGGATGGCACCGTGCATGCCATGCTCAATGTCTGCCGCCATCGCGGCGCCGAGGTCTGCACCAAAGAGAAGGGCAACGCGAAAGTGTTCGTCTGCCCGTACCATGCATGGACCTATTCCAATGACGGCTCGCTGCGCGCCGCCAGGCTGATGCCGAAGGATTTCGACCGCACCGCGCACGGGCTGAAGAAGCTCCATGTCCGCGTCGCGACCGGCCTTGTCTTCATCTCCTTCGCCGAGACGCCACTCGATTTCGATCCGATCGAGCAATCTTTGCGCACGAGTTGCGGACAATATGGGTGGGGCGATGCCAAGGTGGCGTATCGCCAAAGCTACCCGCTCGAGGCGAACTGGAAGCTCGCCGTCGAAAATTATGTCGAATGCTACCATTGCGGACCGGCGCATCCCGAATATTCGCAGACGCACGCGCTGGAAAAGCCCGCGGAGATGATCGAGCAGCTCAATGCCGCGATGGAACAGCGGACCTGCGCTCTCGGCATCGAGATCGGCAGCGGCGATCGCTGGCAGAATTCGGCCGCCGGCCAGGAGGCGATCCACACATTCCGCTATGCGCTCTATGACGGCGTTTCGAGCGGCAGCCGGGACGGCTCCCCCGTCGCGCCACTGATGGGCCGCTTCACCGACTATGACGGCGGCGTCACCTCCATCCATCTTGGCGGCACGACTTTCCTCGTCTGCTACCCCGACCACGGGATGATCTACCGATTCATCCCGAAAACGGCTCAGACCTGCGAGATGGAACTGATCTGGCTGGTGTGCGGCGACGCTGTCGAAGGCCAGGACTACGATCTGGAGAAACTGACCTGGCTGTGGAAGGTCACCACGGACGAGGACAAGAAGATCATCGAGCATACGGCGCGCGGCGTACGCTCGCACTATTTCGTGCCCGGACCGATCGCGCCGATGGAGTACAACGAGCTGCGTTATATCGGCTGGTATCTCCAGGAGATAAGCCGGGCTTAGAGCGGTTTCAGCGTTTCACGAAAGCGCTCAGTCGGCGCCCAGCCCGAAGCGCTCAACCACCTCGGCGTTGATCAGCTTGGCGTGCAGTGCCATCAGCACGATCTGGGCATCGAGATCGTCGCCGGTTTCGAGAGCGGCCTCGATCCGGCGCTCCGCGTCGAGCCGCTGCTGTGGGCCTTGCGCACGCTCGAAGGTTTCCGGTCCGGCGATGCAGTAGCTGAACAGGTTCGCTACCCGCGGATAGGCCTGCGGCGGCGGCTCCTCGGGCCAGTGGTCCTTCATCAGATTGACGATGGTTAGTTTCACCCCTTCGGGCACGAGGGCGGGATGCAGGTCGGCACCACGCAAGGCGGCATCGAGCTGCCGCAAATCACCCGAGCGGCCGAACATGCCGAGAAAGCCGAGGGAAGAGCGTCGTCCCGCCATTGCTGGTCCAATCCGTTTTCCACCAGTTAGGTGGTTCGGAAGCGGAATACAAAGGAGCCGGAAAATCTAAACCGCGTCGCGTCGAAACGGATCCATGCGACGCGCCTTAGATCTTGTTTCGATGCAGGGCGTTGTCCCGGAACCGAAGACACTCTCGGGCGACATGCATTAGCCGCCCGCGGCGAGCAGCAACACGCCGGCAACAGCGCATCCCGCAAGCGTCGGCAGCACACCGGTTTTCAACTTCAGGATGGCGACCATGGCGGCCACCGAAAGCAGCGCGGCTCGCCAGTCGATCGACGAAAGCACCGGCACATTCATGCCAAGGCCCGTCATGCGCACTTCGCGGAAGACGACGTGCAAGGCGAACCACAGAGCAAGGTTCATGACGACGCCGACCACGGCGGCGGTGATCGCGCCCAGCGCGGCCGACAGGGCCTTGTTGCCGCGCAGGGCCTCGATGTAGGGCGCGCCGAGGAATATCCAGAAGAAGCAGGGTGTGAACGTAACCCACAGCGTCAGCAGCGCTCCAAGCGATCCGCCAAGCAGTGCGTCCAGCGAGCCGGCGTGGCGAAACGCGGCGATGAAGCCGACGAATTGCAACACCAGGATGAGTGGACCCGGCGTGGTCTCGGCAAGGCCAAGACCATCGACCATTTCACCAGGGGCGAGCCAGCCGAAGGACTGCACGGCTGCCTGCGCGACATAGGCAAGAACCGCGTAGGCGCCGCCGAAGGTGACCACCGCCATGAGGCTGAAGAAGCCGCCAATCTGCGTCCACACGCTGCTCCTTCCGGTGAGCGCCCACAGCAACAGAACTGGCCCGAGCCAAATCGGCAGCCAGATCGCGATGGTGCGCGGCGCATGCCATCGTGTCGGCCTGGTATGGGCCAGTTCGCCGCGTTCGAACATCAGGTCGACCGCGCCCCTGATATCGGGAGCGTCGTTCTTGCCGTGCGCCGCGCCGGAAAACAGGGCTGGCGCGACACGGTTTCCCACCCATCCCACCGATCCCGCAATCAGGACGATGAGCGGGAACGGGATGGCGAGCACATAGATGCCGAGAAAAGCGCAAAGCGCGATCGCCACCATCAACCGGTTCTTCAAGGCGCGGCGGCCGATGCGGATCACCGCCTCGACCACGACCGCGAGCACGGCGGCCTTGACCCCGAAGAACAGCGCCGCGACCAGCGGGACATCACCATAGAGCACATAGAGAATGCTCAGGGTGAGCATGACCAGTGCGCCGGGCACCACGAACAGGACACCGGCGACAAGGCCGCCGATCGTCCTGTGCAGCAGCCAGCCGATATAGATGGCGAGTTGCTGGGCCTCGGGACCGGGCAGCAGCATGCAGTAGTTCAGCGCATGCAGGAAACGCTGTTCGCCGATCCAGCGCCGGTCCTCGACCAATTCCTTGTGCATGAGCGCGATCTGCCCCGCCGGCCCGCCGAAGCTCAGCAATCCGATCTTCGCCCAGAGTTTCGTGGCTTCGCGGAAGCTCGGGACCGCCGGCGCCTCGACGAGGTCGGCATCATTGCCCGAAATGAGGCTGCTCATGACGGCTTTGCCCCGCCCGGCCAGTTGTGCGTCTCGTCAGTGGCGTCGCGACACCAGCGGAAGAACGCGTCATAGAGTATCGTGCCGGCCTCCAGCTGCTCCAGATCGTCGCGGAACATGCGTGACAGGCCAAGCGAGGCGGCCAGAAATCCGGCTGCCTGAGGAACCAGATCCAGGCGTGCGGTGTCGGCCGCGCGCACGATCGTGGCAAGCCGATCGAGTGCCTGGGATTCCAGCCCGAACTCCTCGATCATCATGTCGAAGGTGCAGCGCTCGCCGCGATGACTCCAGAACACATTGTCGATGTCGAAAGGCACGGCCTGAAAGCGGTCTGCGACAGCCGGAACTTCAGCGGGTTCGACGAAGAGAAACACCGCGTCGGGATCGATGAAGCGCCGGATCAGCCATGGGCAAGCGATGCGATCGACCTTGGGGCGAGCCCGCGTCACCCAGACGGTGCGGCCCTTTTCATCGCGGGAAGGTATCTTGTCGGCGCGGACCAGAAGCCCGCCGGCATCGCGCCAGGCTTCGAAGCCGCCTTCGAGGGATTCGGCGGCAATGCCTTCATGCCGCAGCCACGCGGCAACCCCTTGCGAAAGCTTTTGCCCCTTCTGGCAAAGGACGGCCACTTGGCTGCCGGCAAGGTCGTTTGCCCAAGCCGAGACCGTTTTGAAATTGCGCCGGTGAGAGGCCGGCAGCAGGCGCGGGTCGGCGTCGTAGTCTTCATCGATACGGACATCGACGATCACAGGCGCGCCCGGCAGACCAATCAGACGGGATAGTTGCTGTACGGTGATAGCGGTTGTTGACGGCATGGCGTCCACCTCCTGAAGAAGCCTGGACGCGAACATTGGGCTGACGCCTCACGGGGTCGTCGCGATACACCCCTTGCGATGATGGTGGAATTGTTGGGCTGGCTTGTCAAGGACAGAGCGTTTCCCGGCCCGTGGCTGTGACACGGCGGCCTGATCGAAGGCCGCCGGTCGTCGTCATCCATCATCGCTGATCAGCCAGGAATAATCGATGACTATTCCCGGGGATAATCAATGATTGTCGCGAGGCACCCCCATCGTGTGGGCGACATCCTGATATTTCACCGCCGGCTTCAGCACCATGCCGGCCGAGAACTGGTCGACCATGCCGCGCTGGATCTCCTGCCACGGCGTCTGGTGCTGGGGATAATGATAGCCGCCATCCTTCTGCAGCTCGGCGCGTCGCCGTGCGATCTCGTCATCGCTGACGAGGATGTTCGCCGTGCCCTTCCGCAGGTCGATGCGGACGCGGTCGCCGGTCTTGAGCAGCGCCAGGCCGCCGCCGACCGCGGCTTCCGGCGAGGCGTTCAGGATCGACGGTGAGCCCGACGTGCCGGATTGGCGGCCGTCGCCGATGCAGGCCAGCGCGTGGATACCCTTCTTGATGAGGTAGGCCGGCGGCTGCATGTTGACGACCTCGGCGCCGCCGGGATAGCCGACGGGACCGGCGCCGCGCATAAACAGGATGGTATGCTCGTCTATGCCTTGCGCCGGATCGTCAATGCGGGCGTGGTAGTCCTCGGGCCCGTCGAAGACCATGGCGTTGCCTTCGAAGGCTTCCGGGTCGTTCGGGTTCGACAGATAGCGCTCGCGGAATTCCGGCGAAATGCCGCTCATCTTCATGATCGCCGAATCGAACAGGTTGCCCTTGAAGTTGATAAAGCCGGCATTGGCCTTCAGCGGCTCGGCCACCGTGCGGATGACGTCGGTATTCTCGTTGGCGACGCCATCGCAATTGGCGCCGATCGACTTGCCATTGACGGTCAAGGCATTGGGATGCGGCAGCATTCCGGCCTTCATCAGTTCGGCGACCACGGCAGGCACGCCACCGGCGTGGTGATAGTCTTCGCCCAGATATTCACCTGACGGCTGCAGATTGACGATGAGCGGCACTTTGAGGCCGATGGTCTGCCAGTCGTCATTGTCGAGCGGCACGCCGAGATGGCGGGCGATGGCGTTGAGATGGATCGGCGCGTTGGTCGAGCCGCCGATCGCCGAATTGACGACGATGGCGTTTTCGAAAGCCGCGCGGGTCATGATATCGGACGGTTTCAGGTCTTCGTGCACCATGTCGACGATGCGCTTGCCGGTTTCGTAGGCGATCTGGCCGCGCTCGCGGTAGGGCGCCGGAATGGCGGCCGAACCGGGCAGTTGCATGCCGAGCGCCTCGGCCAGCGAATTCATCGTGGTGGCCGTGCCCATCGTGTTGCAGTAGCCGGTGGACGGCGCCGAGGACGCGACGATGTCCATGAACTCGTCATAGCCGATCTCGCCGGCCGACAGGCGCTGGCGCGATTCCCAGACGATGGTGCCCGAGCCGGTACGCTTGCCCTTATGCCAGCCATTGAGCATCGGGCCGACCGACAGCGCGATGGCCGGGATGTTGACGGTCGCCGCCGCCATCAGCAAGGCAGGCGTGGTCTTGTCGCAGCCGATGGTGAGCACGACGCCGTCGAGCGGATAGCCGTAGAGCACCTCGACAAGGCTGAGATAGGCGAGGTTGCGGTCAAGGGCGGCGGTCGGCCGCTTGCCGGTCTCCTGGATCGGGTGACAGGGGAATTCGAAAGGAATGCCGCCCATCGAGACGATGCCTTCGCGCACGCGCTTGGCAAGTTCGATATGGTGCCGGTTGCAAGGCGAAAGGTCAGAGCCCGTCTGCGCGATGCCGATCAGCGGTTTGCCAGACATCAGCTCGGCGCGTGTCAGCCCGTAATTCAGGTAGCGCTCGAGATAAAGCGCCGTCATTCCCGGATTGTCGGGATTGTCGAACCACTCCTGCGAGCGGAACTTTTTCTTTTTCGTGGGGGCGCCGGCCATCATGGTCTCCGTATTTGTATGACAAATCGATATGACAACGCGCGGATGCAGGCAAGGGGCACGCGTGATCTGAATCCGGACTTTGGTGCGATAGACAGCTATCGAGCCGCACGCTACGACCAATCCGACATCGGCGATGCGGGAGGTTTAGATGGCTTTGGTGATCGAGGGCGAGGAACGTATCGCCGCACCCGTGCAGAAAGTGTGGGAAGCGCTGAACGACCCAGCCGTCCTGAGGGGCGCCATCCCAGGCTGCCAGAGCCTGGAAATGAAATCGGCGACCGAGATGGCGGCAACGGTGGTGCTGAAGATCGGGCCGATCAAGGCCACCTTCAACGGCGAAGTGACGCTCAGGAATCTCAAGCCGCCGCATGCCTACACCATCCAGGGCGAAGGCAAGGGCGGCATCGCCGGCTTCGCCAAGGGCGGCGCCGACGTCACGCTCACCGCCGACGGGCCGGACGCGACGGTCCTCAAATATGCGGCCAAGGCAGAAGTCGGCGGCAAGATCGCGCAGCTTGGCAGCCGGCTGATCGAATCGACGTCGAAGAAACTGGCCGGACAGTTCTTTTCGGCTTTCGGCGAGAAAGTGGGCGGCTGACGCACTCCCCGTGAGGGTTCACTCAAAGACGATACTCGGCACGGCCGCTTCGGCCGCGCCGCGTTCCTCGTTGACCCTGTCCCAGACCTTGGAGGCGATATCGCGGTAGATTCTCGCCTCGGCGCCATCCGGCTTCGAGACGACCACCGGCGTGCCGGCGTCAGAGCTCTCGCGGATCCCCATTTCAAGCGGCACCTCGCCGAGGAAGGTGACGCCCAGCCTCTCCGCCTCGCGGCGCGCGCCGCCATGGCCGAAGATGTCGTAACGCTTGCCGGTATCCGGGGCGATGAAGTAGCTCATGTTCTCGACGATGCCGAGCAGCGGCACATCGACTTTCCTGAACATATTGAGGCCCTTGCGGGCATCGATCAGTGCCAGGTCCTGCGGCGTCGAGACGATGACGGCACCCGCCAACGGCACCTGCTGGGCCATGGTCAGTTGCGCATCGCCCGTGCCGGGCGGCATATCGACGACGAGCACGTCGAGCCGCCCCCATTCAACCTCGCGCAGCATCTGCGTCAGCGCCGACATCACCATCGGCCCGCGCCAGATCATCGGCGTCTCCTCATCGACGAGGAAACCCATCGACATCACCTTGAGGCCGTAGTTCTCCATCGGTTTCAGGATCTTGCCGTCGACCGTCTGCGGCCGGCCATGGATGTTAAGCAGCCTGGGCATCGACGGGCCATAGATGTCGGCATCCAGCACACCGACCCGCAAGCCATTGGCGGCAAGGCCGAGCGCCAGGTTGACGGCCGTGGTCGACTTGCCGACGCCACCCTTGCCTGAAGCAACCGCTATGATCGCCTCGATGCCGGGCACGCCGCGCTTGCCCTGGCTCTGCGAAGCGGGAGCATGCGGAGCCGCCCGTGGTGCCGCAGCGACCGGAGCCGTCGGCGCCGGCCTGGGTGCGGGACGCGATGGAACCGACGCCTCCATGCCGCCGCCTTTCTTTTCAGCCGTCAGCGCGACGACCGCACCGGCGACGCCGGGAATGGCCTTCACCACCCGCTCGGCGGCGGCGCGCAACGGCTCCATCTCCTGAGCGCGCGCGGCGGGAACGGTGATCGAGAAGAACACTTTCGAATCGGCGATGAAAATCTCCGAAACCATGCCGAGGTCGACGATGTTGCCGGTAAAGTCCGGCCCGTTCACCGTCTTCAGGCGCTCGGTGACGATTTCCTTGGTGATGGACATGGCTGTTGTTCCCTGGCGTTCGGCTGCAGCTCACATAGTGCAGATCGCGGACCGCTCCAAGCGCCAGGCATGATGGCGGTCGTCAAGCGGCCTGGGCGACCTATTTCCATGACCAGAGGGAATGACAACCAGGGAAGGAGACGATCATGCTTGCAAACAGCAACGCATCGGCAAACCTCGCCGTGAAGGATCTGGCAAGGGCCAAGGCCTTCTATGAGAGAACACTCGGCCTGGAACAGGTGCACGATGAGGGCGGCGAATTGATCGTCTACAAAAGCGGCGATACCACGATCAATGTCTATCGCTCCGAATTCGCAGGGACCAACAAGGCGACGGCGGTAACCTGGATGGTCGGCGACGCCATCGCCGATGTCGTCGACGCCCTCAAGTCGAAGGGTGTCGTCTTCGAGCATTACGAGATGCCCGGCCTAACGATGGAGGGTGACCTGCATGTCGGCGGCGGCATGAAAGTCGCATGGTTCAAGGATCCGGACGGCAACATCCTCAATCTCGTGGATCGGTAGATCCCGGCGATCGAGGCAGCGCTGCGCGAACGCTTTTTTATGCATGTCGTTGTCCCAAAACCGAAGTCACTTTCGGGCGACATGCATTGGAGGATTGAGCGCGACACCATCTGGCGCGACGCCACCGCGCCGGATAGCTTCCCCCAATGATCGACAAGCTGGAATTCTTCATCGCGCTGGCCAAGGAAGAGCACTTCGGCCGGGCGGCCGAGGCGTGCGGGGTCACGCAGCCGACCTTGTCGGCCGGCATCAAGCAGCTCGAGGGCCAGCTCGGCGTCATGTTGGTCAATCGCGGGTCGCGGTTCCAGGGGCTGACCCCGGAGGGCAAGCAAGTGTTGGTCTGGGCGCGCCGCATCGTCGGCGACTCCAGGACCATGCGCGAGGAGATGCGCGCCGCCCGGTATGGCCTTTCCGGCCGCATCCGGATTGCAGCAATCCCGACGGCATTGGCGATGGTCGCGAGATTGACGACGCCCTTTCGAGACAAGCACCCAGGCGTCACCTTTTCGGTGCTGTCGCGGACCTCGATCGAAGTGCTGTCGCTGCTTGGCAATTTCGATGTCGATGCGGGCATCACCTATCTCGACAACGAACCGCTGGGACGGGTGACCAGCGTGCCCCTCTATGACGAGCGCTACCAATTGATCACCGCAATCGGCAATCCCTATTCCGACCGCGACAAAGTGACATGGTCCGAGATCAGCCAGTTGCCGCTGTGCCTTCTGACGCCGGACATGCAGAACCGCCGCATCATCGACCAGCACCTGGCGGAAGCCGGCGTGCAGGTGCGGCCGACGCTGGAATCGAATTCGATGATCGTGCTGTTCTCGCACATCCGGACCGGCAAATGGTCATCGATCATGCCACTCAACCTTGCGGAAACATTCGGTTTTTCCGAACCGATCCGGGCCATTCCGATCGTCGAGCCCGATGCCAGCCACACAGTCGGGCTGGTCGCCGCGCCGCGCGAGCCGCACACGCCGCTGGTGCAGGCGCTGCTGGACGAGGCGATGGCGCTGGCAGACGATTTCCGCGCCCACCGCTAGGCTAGACAATGCTGAGCGCAGCTCGTCGATAGAAGATTTCTATCGAGCAACGAAACAGCTTTATTGATTTCGCGGGTTTCCTCTGATTTTGTAAAGACTTAGCGATAAAAGCTATCGACCAGGGAGGGCGCTGCATGACGATGCAGCCTGCAAGTACCGAGATCGCATCGCGCACGGCGGCGATTATCCAGGAGTTGAAGGACCTCGAAGGTCCGCTGCTGCCGATCCTCCACGGCATCCAGGAAGAATTCGGCCACGTCCCGCAGGATGCCGTCCCCGTCATTGCCGACGGCCTGAACCTGTCCAGGGCCGAGGTGCATGGTGTCGTGACTTTCTATCATGATTTCCGCGCGCGCCCGGCCGGGCGGCACGTGCTCAAGCTCTGCCAGGCGGAAGCCTGCCAGTCGATGGGTTCGGACGCGGTCGCCGCCAAGGTCAAGCAGTTGCTCGGCATCGACTTCCATGAGACCACGCGTGACGGATCGGTTACGCTGGAACCGGTCTATTGCCTCGGGCTGTGCGCCTGCTCGCCATCTGCGATGCTGGATGGCGAGGTGATCGGTCGGTTGGATGACGACAGGATCGACGAGATCGTCGCCGAGGTGCGCTCATGACCCCCCGTATCTATATTCCCGGCGATTCCGGCGCACTGGCGCTGGGCGCGGAAAAGGTCGCGAAGGCCGTCGCCAAGGAACTCGCGGAGCGCGGCATCGAGGCCAAGATTGTGCGCAACGGCTCGCGCGGCGCCTATTTCCTCGAACCGATGGTCGAAGTGGCGACGGCCAATGGCCGTGTCGCCTACGGGCCGGTGAAACCGTCGGACGTGAAGAGCCTGTTCGACAGCGGTTTTCTCACCGGCGGCCATCACAAGCGCTGGCTCGGCGCACCGGACAAGATTCCGTTCCTGGCCAAACAAACTCGCTTGACGTTTGCACGTTGTGGCATCAACGACCCGCTGTCGCTCGATGCCTACAAATCGCTCGGCGGACTGAGCGGCCTGCGGAACGCGGTGGCCATGACGCCCGCCGACGTCGTCAAGCAGGTCACCGACTCCGGCCTGCGCGGCCGCGGCGGCGCAGGCTTCCCGACCGGCATCAAATGGAAGACGGTGCTCGATACGACATCGGAGCGCAAATACATCGTCTGCAACGCCGATGAAGGCGACAGCGCCACCTTCGCCGATCGCATGATCATGGAGGGCGACCCCTTCGTGCTCATCGAAGGCATGACCATCGCCGGCATCGCCACCGGCGCGACCAAGGGTTTCGTCTATATCCGCTCGGAATATCCGCACGCGGTGGCTGTCATGAACAAGGCCGTCGAGATCGCCCGCAAGGCCGGTGTGCTCGGCGTCAATGTGCTGGGTTCGCCTAACGCCTTCGACATGGAAATCCGCGTCGGTGCCGGCGCCTATGTCTGCGGCGAGGAAACCTCGCTCTTGAACAGCCTGGAAGGCAAGCGCGGCGTGGTGCGCGCCAAGCCGCCGCTGCCCGCGATACAGGGTTTGTTCGGCAAGCCGACGGTGATCAACAACGTCATTTCGCTCGCTTCCGTACCCATCATCATGGACAAGGGCGCCACCTTCTACAAGGATTTCGGCATGGGCCGCTCGCGCGGCACGATCCCGATCCAGATCGCCGGCAACGTCAAGCAAGGCGGCCTGTTCGAAACCGCTTTCGGCCTGACGCTGGGCGAGATCGTCGACGAGATCGGTTGCGGCACGTCCACCGGGCGTCCGGTGAAGGCGGTGCAGGTCGGCGGCCCGCTCGGCGCCTACTTCCCGCGCGCACTGTTCGACACGCCGTTCGACTACGAAGAATTCGCCAAGCGCGATGGACTGATCGGTCACGCCGGCATCACGGTTTTCGACGATACCGCCGACATGCTGAAGCAGGCACGCTTCGCCATGGAATTCTGCGCCATCGAAAGCTGCGGCAAGTGCACGCCTTGCCGCATCGGCTCGACGCGGGGCGTGGAAACCATCGACAGGCTCGCCGCCGGTATCGAACCGGAGAAGAACCTCGCTCTGGTCACCGACCTCTGCAACACGATGAAGTTCGGTTCGCTCTGCGCGCTGGGCGGCTTCACGCCCTACCCGGTGATGAGCTCGATCACCCATTTCCCCGAGGATTTCAAGCCCGCGCCAGCGCGCGTGGCTGCTGAATAGGAGCTGGCAGATGAACATCAAGGCCGACTTCCCAATACTGATCGAAGAGATTGACTACGGAACTCCGGAGTCGAAGGCGCAAAAACAGGTCACGCTGACCGTCGATGGCCGCAGCATCAGCGTGCCGGAAGGCACCTCGATCATGCGGGCGGCGATGGAAGGCGGGGTGGAGATCCCCAAACTCTGCGCCACAGACATGCTGGACTCGTTCGGTTCCTGCCGCGTCTGCCTCGTCGAGATCGACGGGCGCGGCGGTACGCCGGCTTCCTGCACGACGCCTGTCGGCGAAGGCATGGTGGTGCGCACGCAGTCGGACAGGCTCGACGCCATCCGCCGGGGCGTCATGGAACTCTACGTCTCCGACCATCCGACCGGCTGGCACGAGAAGGCCGGAACTGGCGCCAGCGAGTTCGATGTGGTGGCGAAGTCCGTCGGCCTGACCGAAAATCGCTACGGCGTTGAGGGCCGCAACCACGTCAAGGAAGAAAATGGCGTCGCGCCGGGCCATGGCTCGCTCGCGGTCGACTACATCGCCCGTGATGAGTCCAACCCCTATTTCACCTATGATCCGGCGCAGTGCATCGTCTGCTCGCGCTGCGTGCGCGCCTGCGAGGAGGTGCAAGGCACTTTCGCGCTGACCATCGAGGGCCGCGGCTTCGAATCGCGCATGGTCGCCGGCATGCACGAGGACTTCATTGCCTCCGAATGCGTGTCCTGCGGCGCCTGCGTGCAGGCCTGCCCGACCGATGCGCTGCGCGAGAAGACCGTGCTCGAAAAGGGCCTGCCGGAGCGCTCGGCCGTCACCACCTGCGCCTATTGCGGCGTCGGCTGCTCGTTCAAGGCCGAAGTGAAGGGCGACGAGGTCATCCGCATGATGCCCTACAAGGAGGGCATGGCCAACCATGGCCATTCCTGCGTGAAGGGCCGCTTCGCTTACGGTTATGCCACCCACAAGGACCGCATCCTGTCGCCGATGATCCGCGAAAAGGTCAGCGATCCGTGGCGCGAAGTGAGCTGGGAAGAGGCGATCGCCCATACGGCCAAGGAATTCCGCCGCATCCAGTACCAGTACGGCCGCACCGCGATCGGCGGCATCACCTCCTCGCGCTGCACGAATGAGGAGACCTACCTCGTCCAGAAGCTGGTTCGCCAAGGCTTCCGCAACAATAATGTCGACACCTGCGCACGTGTCTGCCATTCGCCGACCGGCTATGGGCTCGGCCAGACCTACGGCACCTCGGCCGGCACGCAGGACTTCGATTCCGTCGAATTCACCGACGTCGCGGTTATCATCGGCGCCAATCCGGCTTCCGCGCACCCGGTGTTCGCCTCGCGGCTGAAGAAGCGGCTGCGCCAGGGCGCCAAGCTGATCGTGCTCGATCCGCGCCGCACCGAAATGGTCAAGTCGGCCCACGTCGAAGCCGACTACCATTTGCCGCTGAAGCCCGGCACCAATGTCGCCGTGCTGACCTCGCTGGCGCACGTCATCGTCACCGAGGGCCTTTTCGACGAAGCCTTCATCCGCGAGCGCTGCGACTGGGCGGAATTCCAGGACTGGGCGTCCTTCGTCGCCCTGCCGGAAAACAGCCCCGAAATCGTCGGCAAGCTGTCCGGCGTCGATCCGGAGTTGATCCGCGGTGCCGCCCGTCTCTACGCCAAGGGCGGCAATGGCGCGATCTATTACGGCCTCGGCGTCACCGAGCACAGCCAGGGCTCGACCACGGTGATGGCGATCGCCAACCTCGCCATGGCCACCGGCAATATCGGCCGGCCTGGCGTCGGCGTGAATCCGCTGCGCGGCCAGAACAATGTGCAGGGCTCCTGCGACATGGGCTCGTTCCCGCATGAGTTGCCGGGCTACCGGCACATTTCGGGTGACGCGGTGCGCGACATCTACGAAAGCCTCTGGGGCGTGAAGCTCGACGACGAACCCGGCCTGCGCATTCCCAACATGCTGGATGCCGCCGTCGACGGCTCGTTCAAGGGCATCTACATCCAGGGCGAGGACATCCTGCAGTCCGATCCCGACACCAAGCATGTCGCCGCCGGCTTGGCCGCGATGGAATGCGTGGTGGTGCACGACCTCTTCCTCAACGAGACGGCGAACTACGCGCATGTCTTCCTGCCGGGCTCGACCTTCCTCGAGAAGGACGGCACCTTCACCAATGCCGAACGCCGCATCAATATGGTGCGCAAGGTGCTGGAACCGAAGGCGCGCTACGCCGATTGGGAGGCGACGCAGGAACTCGCCCGTGCGATCGGCCTCGACTGGAACTATACCCATCCGTCCGAAATCATGGACGAGATCGCCAAGACGACGCCAAGCTTCGCCAACGTCTCCTTCGACCTGCTCGACCGGGTCGGCTCCGTGCAATGGCCCTGCAACGACAAGGCGCCGCTTGGCACGCCGATCATGCATGTCGACGGCTTCGTGCGCGGCAAGGGCAAGTTCATCCGCACCGAATATGTGGCGACGGACGAAAGAACCGGACCGCGCTTCCCGCTGCTGCTGACCACCGGCCGTATCCTGTCGCAGTACAATGTCGGCGCGCAGACGCGGCGCACCGAAAATGTCATGTGGCACTCCGAGGACAGGCTGGAAATCCATCCGCACGACGCAGAAAACCGCGGCTTGCGCGATGGCGACTGGGTCCGGCTGACCAGCCGTTCGGGCGAGACGACGCTGCGCGCGCTGATCACCGACCGGGTATCGCCGGGCGTGGTCTACACCACCTTCCACCATCCCGACACGCAGGCCAACGTCATTACCACCGACTTCTCCGACTGGGCGACCAACTGCCCGGAATACAAGGTGACGGCAGTGCAGGTCGGCGCTTCCAACGGCCCGTCGGAATGGCAGCGCGACTATGACGAGCAGGCCAAGCAGAGCCGTCGCATCGCACCGCTGCAGGCGGCGGAGTAGTCTTGGCCGCGCGCCGCAAAGCGACGACGCAGATATCGCGACTGGCGCACCGCGCCAGCGGCACGGCTGCGGCCAACCGCATGGTGCCGGAGGAGACGCCAGTGGCGTTCTCCTTCGCCGGCACCACGCATGCGGTGATGATGGCGAGCCCCGCCGATTTCGAGGATTTCGCGCTCGGCTTCTCGCTCACCGAAGGCATCATCGCTGCGCCTGATGAGATCGAAGCCATCGAGGTCGAAGATCATGGCGCCGGCATCGACATCCAGATCCGGCTGAAGGACCAGGCCAATACGCGCTTCGAGGCTCGCCGGCGGCGGCTTGCCGGGCCGGTGGGCTGCGGGCTCTGCGGCATCGAATCCATCGAGGAGGCGATGCGCTCGGTCGATCCGGTCGGTGCGTCGAAACTTACGCTTGAGGCCGACGATATCATCCGCTCGGTCAAGCTGCTGTCGAAGGTGCAGCCGCTGCATACCGAGACTGGCGCCGTGCACGCCGCCGGCTTCTATGTCCCTGGCAAGGGCGTCGTCATGGCGCGCGAGGATGTCGGCCGACACAATGCGCTGGACAAGCTGGCCGGCGCGCTGGCCAAGGCCAATATCGATGGCGCATCGGGCGCCGTCGTGGTGACCAGCCGTGTTTCGGTCGAGATGGTGCAGAAGACGGCGGCGATCGGTTCAGCCTTCATCATCGCCGTCTCGGCGCCGACGGCCCTTGCCATCCGCACCGCGGAAGAGGCCGGCATGACGCTGGTGGCGCTGGTGCGTGGCGACGATTTCGATGTTTTTACCCACCCCGACCGGGTGATTTCGGGAGTTGCCCAGCATGTCGCATGACGAAGAGCACATCATGAGCACGGGGGAAAAGCTGGTGCGCATGGCCAACCAGATCGCCGCCTTTTTCCACTCCAGGCCACGCGAGGAAGGCGTTGCCGGCGTCGCCGAGCATATCAACAAGTTCTGGGAGCCGAGAATGCGGCGCCAGTTCTTCGAGATGCTGGACAGCGGCGGTGAAGGCTTCGACGAACTGGTCGTGGTCGCTTCGGCCAGGATCAAACGGCCGATCACGCCGGCGGAGGCCGATCTCAAGCTCGGCCTCGCGGCCTCGCCTGGCGACGTCGCCGCGTCGCAAAAGTAACCGCGTCGGCCGCCGGCTACATTCATTTCCGCTAAAATATAAGCTGCCGCAACCGGCGCGGCTCTGCTATGGTTGGTGATCAGAAATCGTCAGGCCGGGCGGACACCCTCGTGAGGCCGATCGAGACCCGATACGCCCTTAGCGGCGAGGTGCGGATCGCCTATCAGGTGGTCGGCCAGGGGTCGTTCGACCTCGTCTTCGTCCCCGGCTTCATCTCCAACCTCGACCTGCACTGGGAAGACGAGGGCTATACCAGGCTCCTGAGGCGGCTTTCGGCCTTCTCACGGCTGATCCTGTTCGACAAGCGCGGCACGGGTCTTTCCGACCGCGTCGATGTCCATCACCTGCCCAGCCTCGAGACCCGCATGGATGATGTGCGCGCGGTGATGGATGCGGTCGGCAGCGGCCGCGCGTCGATCCTTGGCGCTTCGGAAGGCGCGCCGCTGGCGATGCTGTTCGCCGCCACCTATCCAGAGCGGACGCGGGCACTGGCGCTCTATGGTGGCTACGCGCATTTCCACAAATGGGTGATGCCGCCGGAGCGTCTGGAAGCCTTCATCGCGACGGCCGAGACGGCCTGGGGCACAGGCGCCACCTTGCCCAATTTCGCACCGGGCAGGGTCGACGATACCCGCTTTTCAACCTGGTGGGCGCGCTTCGAGCGGCTGTCGGCAAGCCCTACCGCGGCGGCGACGCTGGCGCGGATGAACGCGGGGATCGATGTACGCGGCGTCCTGGCGGCAATCGGCGCGCCGACGCTGCTGATCCATCGTCGCAACGATGTGCGGGTCGACCCCGACGCCAGCCGCTTTCTGGCCAGGAAGATCCCCAACGCGCGGCTGGTCGAAATCCCGGGGCGCGACCACCCGATCTGGACCGGTGATGTCGACCGGGTCGCCGACCTGATCGAGGAGTTCCTGACCGGCGAGCGCGCCGTGGTGGAAGCCGAACGCGTTCTGGCTGCGCTTCTCGTGACTCGGATCTACGACACGGCCCGCCTCGGAGACCGGATGTGGAGCGAACGCAGCCAGCATTTCCATGAGACATGGCGGACCCTTGTGACGCGCCATGGCGGGCGCTGCGCGGACATGCACTCCGAGATGATGATTTCGCGCTTCGACGGCCCTGGACGTGCCTTGCGTTGCGCGGCGGCGTTGCGGGACGCGGCGCAGCAAATCGGGGTGGCAAGCGCGCAAGGGGCGCATGTCGGCGAGATCGAGTCGCGCGGCCCTCCTGCAGGATTGACGGGCCGCGTGACGATACAACTCGCCGCTCACGCCGGGCGCGGCGAGATATTGGCGTCGAGGCTGGTCGCCGATCTGGCCGTCGGCTCGGGTCTTCATTTCGTCGATCGCGGGCGTGTGGGCATCGACGAGCTGGACGAGCCGCTGGCGTTTGTGCTTGCGATGTCCGAACAGCACCTGGAGCCGGCCTGCCGGCCCAAGACCAAAGCGGCCGAACCGGCTTGCCTGACCGCGCGCGAGAGCGAAGTCGTGAATTTGATCGCCGACGGCAAGAGCAATGCGGCAATCGCCGCCGAACTCAGGCTGAGCGAGCACACGGTCAAGCGCCACGTCGCCAACATACTGCTGAAGCTCGACCTGCCGTCGCGAGCGGCCGCGGCGGCATTTTCCGCCAGGCAGACTGGCCCGGACGGGCCATGAGAGCCATGGCGCTTTCGGGCGAAGCAGGCACACTGCCATAGGCGCTATCAATTCCCCCATGCAGGCCAAGGCGGATATCGCCGGAAAGGCGCTGCGAACGGAGGATGAAATGCCCAAGTCAAAACTGAATGTCAGGTCACTCGTGATCGCGGCGGGCATTGGCGCGCTGTTCACGATCACTCCGGCGAAAGCCGAGGATGCGTCGGCGGCGACAGCCTACAAGGACATCGAGGCGACGCTCGGCTCGGTGCCGGATATGTTCAAGACACTGCCTGACGTCGCCATCGCCGGCGCCTGGGCCGAGATCAAGGGCGTCCAGCTCAATCCCAAGACCGCGCTCGACGGCAAGACCAAGGAGCTGATGGGGCTGGCGGTCGCGTCGCAGATCCCGTGCCGGTATTGCATCTATTTCCACACCGAGGCGGCCAAGCTCAACGGCGCATCGGACGAAGAGATCAAGGAGACGATCGCGATGGCCGCGATCGTGCGCCACTGGTCGACGATCCTCAACGGCAGCCAGGTCGATCTGGCCACCTTCAAGAAGCAGACCGACGGCGTGTTTGCGGCAGTTAAGGCCAAGTCACAGTGAAAGACACCGCCCGTCGGCGAGCGCCGGGCGACACCTCAAACGTCAAACGCCCGATCTTGAAGACGGGCATAGGGAGGATAAAATGCTGACCAAGACCCAAGCCGTGGATGGCGCGGCGATCAAGAAAGCGATCGAAGGCCGTCACGGCAAGATGCTGTCGAGCTTCTATGCCGATGATGCGCTGGTGCGGGTGATCGACCGCAACAATCCGCCGAGCAAGCCGCGCGAAATCCGCGGGCGCGCGGCGATCACGACGTTCTGGGACGACATCTGCAGCCGGGCGATGACCCACAAGGTCGACACCACCATCGCCCACGGCGACAGCCTGGCATTCACCCAGGCATGCGCCTACCCGGACGGCACCAAGGTGTTCTGCGCGGCAATGCTGGAGCTGAAGAACGGCCTGATCGCGCGCCAAACCGTCGTGCAGGCCTGGGACGAGTAGATCAACCCGCGGCCTGAGCCGCAAGTGATGGAGGAGAACCAACATGTTCAGCGCCAGATGGCAGATCGATGCCAAGTTCGGGCACAAGCAGACGGTGCTCGAGCTGATGCGGAAATGGGAACGCGAGATCGGCTCGCAGGTCGGCCTCACCGAGCTCAAATTCCAGATCATGACCGGATCGATCGGCGCCCGTGAAGCGACGGTCGAGTCGCATCACCAGGTCGAAAGCCTGGCCCAGTTGGAGGCGATGTTCGCCAAGATCGGCAAGATCGACGCGCACGCCAAATGGGGCAAGGAGATGGAGCCCTATGTCGTGTCGGGCACCAGCCTGTGGAACATCTATCGCATCGTGGAGTAGCGGCTGGAGTTCTTCTCCCGTTCACGGGAGGAGATGCCGCAGGCAAATGAGGGGCAGCGCCGGCATCGTAGAAGCTTGCGCTGCCCCTGATCCGGCGCCCGGCCCTTCGCTATGGCTCCGGGCGTTCGTCGCTTCGATCGACAAATCGTTGTCGATTGATCGCCAGCGGCGACCGCTCCTCACCCATGCGCAACCATCACATGGCGCACGGCGGTATAATCCTCCAGCGCATAGAGCGACATGTCCTTGCCGTAGCCGGATTGTTTCAGGCCGCCATGCGGCATCTCGTTGGTCAGCATGAAATGGGTGTTGATCCAGGTGCAGCCATATTGCAGCCGCGCGGCGGTCGCCATGGCGCGCGAAACATCCTTGGTCCACACGGATGACGCCAGGCCGTAATCGCTGTCGTTGGCCCAGGCCACCGCCTCGTCCACTTCCGTGAAGCGGGTTATCGAAACGACGGGGCCGAACACTTCGCGGCGCACGATCTCATCCTCCTGCAGCGCGCCGGCGACGACAGTCGGCTGGTAGTAGAAGCCGGTGCCCTCGCCCGGCTTGCCGCCGGTGGTGATCTCGATGTGCTTCAGCTCCGAAGCACGTTCCACGAAGCTCGAGACGCGGTCGCGCTGGCGCCGCGAGATCAGCGGCCCGATTTCGTTCTCGGCGTCGTCTGATAGATTGTATTTGATGGTCGAGACGGCGGTGGAGAGATCGGCGACAAGCTTGTCGTAGATCTTCTTGCCGGCATAGATGCGGCAGGCGGCGGTGCAGTCCTGGCCGGCATTGTAGTAGCCGAAGGCGCGCAGGCCTTTGACGACGGCGCCAAGGTCGGCGTCGTCGAAAACGATGACCGGCGCTTTGCCGCCGAGTTCCAGATGCGTGCGCTTGACCGATTTGGCGGCGGCCTGCAGCACCTTCTTGCCTGTGGCGACGTCGCCGGTGATCGAGATCATGTTGACCTTGGGGTGGTTGATCAGCGTGTTGCCGACGCTGTCGCCGCGGCCAAGCACGACATTAACGACGCCCTCGGGCAGGACATCGGCCAGGATCGTCGCCAGCTTCAGCGCCGTCAACGGCGTCTGCTCCGACGGCTTGAAAACCACCGTGTTGCCGCCGGCGATTGCCGGCGCCAGCTTCCAGGCCATCATCATCAGCGGATAGTTCCATGGCGCGATCGAGGCGACGATGCCGATCGGGTCGCGCCGGACCATCGAAGTGTGGCCGGGCAGGTATTCGCCCGCGACCACACCTGGCATAGAGCGCACCGCCCCGGCGAAGAAGCGGTAGCAGTCGACGATGGCCGGGATTTCGTCATTGAGCACCGCATTGATCGGCTTGCCGCAATTCAACGCCTCCAGCGTCGCGAACTCCTGCGCCTCGGTCTCGATGCGGTCGGCGATCTTCAGGAGGTAGCCGGAGCGCTGTGCCGGCGTGGTGCGCGACCACAAGGCGAACGCCTTTTCGGCGGCGCTCACCGCCGCCTCGATCTGTGCCTGGCTGGCCTCGGGCAGATTGAGGATGGTCGCCCCGGTCTTCGGATTGAGGATCGGCTCCTCGGTCTCGGTGCCCTTCTCGAATTTCGAGCCGATCAGCATCTGGGTGTCCATTGGTGTCTCCTTGGGCAGAAGCGAATGGTAATTAGTGAGTAGTGAGTAGTGAGTACTGAGTAGTGGGTAGTTAAAGAGCGGACCAATCTACTCACTACTCACTACTCACTACTCACTACTTTCATTTGCCCGAACCGGCGATCTGGTCGCCGTCGCGGGTCAGGTAATAGGCAAACAGGATCGGCAGCAGCGTCACCAGCACGACCACCATGGCCACGACATTGGTGACCGGGCGCTGGCGCGGGCGGATCAGTTCCTCCAGCATCCAGATCGGCACGGTCTGCTGCTGGCCGGCGGTGAAGGTGGTGACGATGACCTCATCGAACGAGAGGGCGAAGGCCAGCATGCCGCCTGCGAGCAGTGCGGTGGCGATGTTGGGCAGCAGGACATGGCGAAAGGTCTGGAAGCCATCGGCGCCGAGATCCATCGAGGCCTCGATCATCGAACCGGAGGTGCGGCGGAAACGAGCGACCGCGTTGTTGTAGACGACGACCACGCAGAAAGTGGCGTGGCCGAGCACGATCGTCCAGAACGAGAACGGGATTTCGGCCAGCGAAAAGGCCGAGCGCAGCGCGATGCCGGTGATGATCCCGGGCAGCGCGATGGGCAGGATGACCAGCAGCGAGATGGTCTCGCGGCCGAAGAATTTCGTCCGTGACACAGCTGCGGCGCAGAGCGTGCCGAGCAGCAGCGCGATCGCGGTCGAAATGGCGGCGACGCGCACCGACAGCGACAGCGCTTCCCAGACATCGGGCCGGTTCCAGGTGACGGCGAACCATTGCGTGGTCAGCCCCGGCGGTGGCCAGACGAAGCTCTTCTCTTCCGTCGTGAAAGCATAGACGAAGATCAGCAGGATCGGCAGATGCAGGAACAGCAACCCGCAGGCGGCGGCGATCTTCAGGCCGAGGGGAGGGGATTGACCACGGTCAGAGCGCATCGAAAGCCCCCATTCGCTTGGCGCCCCAGAGATAGAAGCCCATGATGACGATGGGCACCACGGTGAAGGCGGCGGCGAGCGGTATGTTGCCGGCGGTGCCTTGCTGCGAGTAGACGGCCTGGCCGATGAAGAGGCGCGAGGTGCCGATGATCTGCGGGATGATGTAGTCGCCCAATGTCAGCGAGAAGGTGAAGATCGAACCGGCGACGATGCCGGGCAGCGCCAGCGGGAACAAGACGTTGCGGAATGTCTGCCCCGGCGAAGCACCGAGATCGGACGAGGCCTCGACCAGATTGCCAGGCACCCGCTCGAGGGCTGCCTGAACGGGGAGGATCATGAACGGCAGCCAGACATAGACGAACACGATGAAAGTGCCGGTGAACGACACCGACAGCGAATTGCCGCCGACGACCGGCAGTGACAGCCAGGCGTCGAGCAGCCACAACAAATGCAGCTTGGCGAGCAGCCAGGTTAAAATACCTTCCTTGGCCAGGATCAGCTTCCAGGCATAGATCTTGACCAGGTAGCTCGACCACAGCGGCAGCATGACGCCGAGATAGAACAGCGCCTTCCAGCGGCCGCGCGCATAGCGCGCCGCATAGTAGGCGATCGGGAAAGCGACGATGGCGGAGGCAAGCGTGACCAATGCGGCCATCGTCACCGTGCGCAAGATGATGTCGAGATTGGCCGCCTGGAGCAGGTCGCCATAGGTCTTCAGCGTGAACTGGCGGTTGATGAGGCCGGAGAACTCGTCGATGGAGAAAAAGCTCTGCGCCAAAAGCGCGAACAGCGAGCCAATATAGACGATGCCGAGCCACAGCACCGGCGGCGCGAGCATGAGCAGCAGCAGGATTTTTGGCTTACGCCAGAAGAGGTCGGAGAGCGCACCGCGCATGCCGCCGCTGCCGGGCAGGATGGCGGGCGCCGTGGCACGCGGCATGGTAGCGTCGAGGCTCATACCGGCTCGTCCATCAGGTGCAGATGCTCGCGGTTGAAGGTGAGCATGACCGCCTCACCTTCCGCCGGCAGGGGCGTTCCCGCAGGCACCACGGCGTGCAGTTTCAACCCGTCGGCATCGAGCGCCAGCCTTGTCGTGGCGCCGAGATAGTTGGTCGAGACGAGGCGCGCGGCGACGCCTTCGCCGCTCGCCGCGCGGCCGACACGAATGGATTCAGGGCGCAGGCTGCCCCAGCGGTGCTGGCCGGAATAACGCTGGACGAAATCCGGCGGCAGCACGTTGGAGGAGCCGACGAAATCGGCGACGAAACGCGTGCTCGGCCGCTGATAAATATCCTCGGGCGTGCCGATCTGCATGATCCTGCCATCGTTGAAGACGGCGACGCGATCGGCCATCGACAGCGCCTCGCCCTGGTCGTGAGTGACGAAGACGAAGGTGATGCCGAGCGCCTTCTGCAGCGATTTCAGCTCTTCCTGCATGTTTTCGCGCAGCTTGAGGTCGAGCGCGCCGAGCGGCTCGTCGAGCAGCAGCACCTTGGGCTGGTTGACCAGGGCACGGGCGAGCGCGACACGCTGGCGCTGACCCCCGGAAAGCTGGCCGGGCCGGCGCGCGCCATAGCCGGGCAGCCGCACCAGCGACAGCGCTTCTTCCGCCGCCTTGTGCCGCTCGGCCTTGCCGACACGCTTGACCATCAGCCCGTAGGCGACGTTGTCGAGCACGTTGAGATGCGGGAACAGCGCGTAGTCCTGGAACACGGTGTTGACGTTGCGGCGGTAGGGCGGCACGCCCTCGGCCCGCTCGCCGAAGATCGAGATGGAACCCGCCGTCGGCTGCTCGAAGCCGGCGATGAGACGCAGGCACGTGGTCTTGCCCGAACCGGACGGCCCGAGCATGGCGAAGAATTCGCCCGGCGCGATGTCGAGATCGACAGCGTCGACAGCGCGAACGCTGCCGAAATGGCGCGAGGCTTTTTGAAAGGAAACGGCTGATATCATGGGGTGTCCTGATCTTTCAGGCTCATCAAATTTTCAGGCGATCGCGCCGCCCCTCATCCGCCTGCCGGCACCTTCTCCCCGTATAGTGACGAGGAGAAGGGACAAGCACCAACGCTGGCAACTGCCTCTCCCTGATCTTCACGGGGAGAGGCAGGGGTGAGGGGCAGCGCCTACCTCTCTAGCGAAGCGAACTCACCGGCCGCCTATGACGCCGATGTAATCCGAGACCCAGCGGTAATAGGGCACGCA
Organism: Mesorhizobium sp. CO1-1-7; assembly: GCF_020164885.1. Taxonomy (NCBI): domain Bacteria; kingdom Pseudomonadati; phylum Pseudomonadota; class Alphaproteobacteria; order Hyphomicrobiales; family Phyllobacteriaceae; genus Mesorhizobium; species Mesorhizobium sp. CO1-1-7. The sequence goes on from NZ_JAIUHA010000001.1 coordinate 520,555, forward strand.
TTGGTTGTTCTGGGTGGCGCATTTGGAAACCGGCGTCTTCCAGAACTTGATCTTGTCGAAATTGTCGTAGCCGTTGGTCTTGCAGCCTTCCTCGCCGAGCAGCTCGTTGCCCTTGCAGGCGGCCGGCACGACCGGCAGCGAGCCGAACCAGGCGGAGACATCGCCCTGCACCTTCGGCGCCAGCGAATGCTCGAGCCACATATAAGCGCAGTTCGGGTGCGCGGCGTCGGCTTCCATCATGGTGGTGTCGGCCCAGCCGGTGACGCCTTCTTCGGGCACGGTCGAGGCGACCGGCTTCTTGGCGGCGACCAGCGTGTTGACCTGGTACGGCCACGAGCCTGATGCAACGACGCCTTCGTTCTGGAAATCGTCGACCTGGATGGCGGCGTCGTGCCAGTAGCGGCCAACCAGCGTGCGCTGGACGCGCAGCAATTCGAGCGCCGCCTTGTACTGGTCCTCGTTCAATTCGTAGGGATCCTTGATGCCCAGTTCCGGCTTGTGGAACATCAAATAATTGGCGGCGTCCGCTATATGGATCGGTCCGTCATAGGCCTGGACGCGGCCTTTGTTGGACTTGCCATCCGGCAGCTTCATCTCCTCGAAGACGACGTTCCAGCTCTTCGGTGCTTCCTTGAAGACCTCGGTGTTGTACATCAGGATGTTGGGACCCCACTGATAGGGGACGCCGTAGTGCACCTTGTCGACGGTGAACCAGGGCGCGTCCTTCAGCCGGTCGTCCACCGTCTTCCAACTCGGGATGAGATCGGTGTTGATCGGCTGCACGCGCTTGCCGGCGACGAGCCGCAGCGAGGCATCGCCCGAAGCCGTGACGAGGTCGAAGCCGCCCTCGTTCATCAGCGAGACCATTTCATCCGAGGTGTTGGCGGTCTTGACGTTGACCTTGCAACCGCTCTCCTTCTCGAAGGCGCTCACCCAGTCATAGCCCTTGTCGGTCTCGCCGCGCTCGATGTAGCCCGGCCAGGCGACGATGTTGACCTGACCTTCGCCCTTGCCGAGTTCCTTCACCTGGGCGATGGCCTGACCGGAGAAGGTCAGCGCGACCGTCAAGGCAGTGCACGACTTCAGGAATGAATGCATATCGATCTCCCATTTTGGCACGTGATCCTGAAACCGCTCCGGTTGTCGCCAGATCACGCGCGGACTGAAAAACTTGTCAGCTCGTCCGTTGGACTTGACGCCACTCTGATGGCAGCTTTGGTCCTTCCAACGGAAGGTGCTTTGAAAATCCCGGTTTCGCAAATTCATTTATCAGAAGGCCGATATCGGTTTTTCCGATATACTCCCTCAGGCCAGCGCCGTCACCAGCCAGCAGGCGGCGTTGAAACGAGCCTGACCATCCTTTACGAAAGGGGCGAAGGCAGCAGGCAACACCGTGATAATTTTTTCGGCCGTCGCCTGGTCGACCTCGCGCAGCGCGGCGGCGAGCGGCCCTAGCCGGGTGGCATACATCATCAGATCCCCTTCGGCGATCTTACATGGTAAGTTCGCCTGTCTGACGTCGATTGACGACCAGCCGCTCGCCTCAAGTATCCGCTTCACCTTGGCGCCGTCGGCAAAGGCAAACTGCCCCGGCGCATCGGGGTCTGGCGCGGGTGCGGTCGGCAGGAAAGGCGCAGCCGCTCGCCCGGCGGTCGTCATGAAATCGTTCTCCGCCGGACTGCGCCAGGCAACAAAGGCGAGTTTGCCACCGCGCCTCGCTGCCTGTCTTATGTTGGAGAACGCGGCCACGGGATCATCGAAGAACATGATACCAAAGCGCGAGACAACAGCGTCGAAGCGACCTGATTCGAACGCATACGTCTGGGCATCGCCCACTTCAAAACTTGCGTTTGCCACCTCTTCCGCCTGCGTGCGTTCTGTCGCCAGAGCGACAAGCGGCTGCGAAATGTCCAGCCCAACACAACGTCCGTTGTTGCCGACGCGGCGCGCCACCGCCAGAGTTGTCGCGCCGGCGCCGCAGCCGATGTCCAGGACGTTGCCCCCTTCCCCGGGATAGCCGGCATCGACTACCAGCCGCTCGAACGGCGCCAGAATCTCGTCAAGGATCGGCTGCATTTCGACCCAGGCCTTTCCGCTGGCGTCGTTCCAGAGCGCGGCTTGCCGTGTGTTTGGCTGTGCGGATCGCGACATAACGGACCTCACTTTTCTGTTGCTCTCACCAATCGAGCCATCACTTTACGAGTTCAAGCCGACTTGAGGTCAAGCATGAAAGATATGGACATTGCCGAAGTGTCGCGCCGCACCGGCGTACCCGCATCGACACTTCGTTACTACGAGGAGAAGGGCCTAATTGCTTCGACCGGCCGTCGCGGCCTGCGTCGCTTGTTCGATCCGGCTGTCCTGGAACGGCTCGCCTTGATTGGGCTTGGACGCGCCGGCGGATTCGCACTGGACGAGATTTCCGCGATGCTGACGCCCGACGGCCTGCCGAAAATGGATCGGGCGCGCCTGGATGCGAAGGCTAACGAACTGGACCACACCATCCAGCGCCTGACCGCGATCCGGGAGGCTTTGCGTCACGCCGCCCGATGCCCCGCCGCTCGGCCGATGGAGTGTCCGACGTTTCGCCGCGCCGTCAGGCTTGCCGGCGCCGGCCGCTTCGAGGTTGCTCCGCTCGGGCCTTTCAAAGCGGAGCCGGTTCCCGCCACAAAGCGCAAGCGCAAGACTGACGGCGTCGCCGGGAGCAGACCACACTAGCGGCGCACCGTCCGCTGCGACTGGGCAAGACCCACAAAATCGCGCGCCGCGGCGGCCAAGCCAGATCCCCGCCGCCAGACCATGCCAACCTGCACCACCGGCAAGGAACCGGAAATGTCGCGCGATTCGATGCGGTCGCCCTCCAGCGACCAGGGTCGATAGACGAGGTCAGGCAGCAGCGCCACGCCGGCCCCGGTGGCGACGAGGCTGCGAACGGCCTCCACGGAACGGGTGCGGAAGGCGACATGCGGCCTGGCGCCGATCGCCGTCAGCAGCTTGCCGGTGTTTTCCTCGATCTCGTCAACGGTCAGCATGATCAGCGGTTCGGAGGCGATATCGCCGATGCCGATAATGTCGGCGCCAGCCAGAGGATGGCCGAGCGGCAGCCACAGCCGGTAAGCCGAGACTTCGAGGATTTCCGATTGCAGTGCAGTGCGGTCGCGCAAATTGGAGGTGACCATGACGGCAATGTCCAGCTTGCCGCCGATCAGGAGATGTTCGAGGTAGTCGCCATTGTCCTCGATGGCCGAGACCTCGACGCCGGGATAGGCGCGGCGGTAGCGTGAGAGCAGATCCGACAGCACATAGCCGGCGACCAGCGAGGTGACGCCGAGTTGCAGCCGCCCGCCCGCCACGGCCTGCTCGCCGGAAAAAGAGCGGCGGGCGTCGGACACGTCGGCGAGAATCTTTGTCGCGTGACGCAGGAACTGGTGACCCTTGTGGGTGATGTTGAGGCCGCGCGGATGGCGCTCGAACAGTTCGACGCCAAGATCGCTTTCAAGTTCCTTGATCGCCTCGGTGACCGACGATTGCGAGATGGAGAGGTTTTGCGCCGCGCGCGATACCGTGCCTTGCTCGGCGACGGCGATGAAGAACTGCAACTGCCGGATGGTGAAGGCCATTGCCGGACTAAACACCGACGCAGCCGCGAAGAAAAGCCGATGGCGAAGCTTATCCCATGGCTGGATGCCTGGCCCTGGCTCAGCCCGGCATCGGTCGGATGCGCCGCCAGCATGCCGGGCCATAGCGCAAGGCAAGCATGAATGCCGTTTCCAGCGCCAGGACAATAGCGACGATGCGAAAGCCGACGGCGAGCGGGCTCTGGCCGCTGCCATGCAGCGCATAGCCTGTAAGCAGAAAGCCGGCATTCCAGAGCGTGGCTCCGGCTACCGTCGCGACCACGAAAGGTAAGGCTGGCAGGCAGAGCGCGCCGGCCGCGATCGGCAAATAGTTGCGCACCGTCGGAATGAACTGCGCCAGCAGGGAAACCCTGACATGGTTGCGGCGATAGGCCTGGCCAAGCTTGCGGTAGGTCTCGGGGCGCAAGAAGACATATCTGCCGAACCGCTCGACCAGCCTGTCGGCGCGATCGATTCCGATCCGGCGGCCGACAGTGTACCAGACGAGACAGCCTGTCGTTGAGGCCAGCGTGGTCACGCCAAGCAGAATTGCCAGCGTCCCATCGTCAGGCGCCGCCGTCATGCCGAGGAACAGCAGCAGCACATGCGAGGGCGGGATCGGCAGAATCTTCTCGGTAAAGGCGAGGCAGAAGACGCCGAACAGGCCGAAGCCGAGAATGGCCGACAATGGTCCCGTCATGCGAAGCGCCAGTCGTAGGTTCCTGACGTGTTGAGCCTGGTGATGCGATAGACCGTCGCCGGCGGGAAGTTGCGAAAGGTATGGCCAACCCGCGTAACCCCGAGATCGAGCCTGTCGAGCAGCGACTGGTCGAATGGACAGCGCCGTCCGAGCGTGAACTGGTAGAGCGCTCCGCCGGGGCGAACGTTGGCGAAAACACCTTCGAGAATCGCAAATGTCCTGCGCGGCGAAATCAGCCGGAAAGGCAAGCCGCTGACGGCGGCGCCAATCGCAGGCCGTTGGAAGAGCGAGAGATGGCGCAGACCGACGGCGTCCATTTCGAAAATCCGGGCGGCAGGAAAACGACGCATGAGCAGTGCGGCGAAATCCGGATCGGATTCGATCAGCGTCAAATCTTCCTCCTTCACCCCGCGCGACAGCAGCGCCCTCGTGAACGGCCCGGTTCCTGGGCCGAGTTCCAGCACGGGCCCGGTCTCGGGTCCAATGTCACAGGTCATCAATGCCGCCAGGCTGGAACTGGACGGCGTGACGGAGCCGACCCTGAACGGCGCGACCGTCCACGCCATGAGAAAGGACAGAGCATCATTTGCGGGCATGGTAACCTCGATCCCGGACAACATCACGCCAACCAGTTTGGTGTGGCCACGTGGTTTCGTTTCAGCGCCATTGGTTTCGAGCGTCAGGCCCGACCTGTTGCATATTCGGGCCTGACGCCTTCACGTCGGCGCGAGCGATTCGTGCCGACCCGGGTTGTTTGCCGCGATTGGGTTGCATAGACATTGCGCAATTTCGCTGAGGCCAAGAAAGTGCCTGTCGACCGCAGTCCTTCGGCTTTGCCATGTTTACGCAATGTTGGCGCGGTAGCGCCCGGCGCGGTTTTCTGAGGGATTGTCGATGCGTATCTTGCTGGTCGAAGACGAACCCGAGATGGTTTCGGCCCTGCGTGCCGCGCTGAAGCGCCACGATATGGTGGTCGATCACGCCGGCACATTGCTGGAGGCGGAGGGGTTCGTTGCCGTCGACAGCTATGACGCCATCCTGCTCGACCGCCAGTTGCCGGATGGCGACGGGCTGTCGCTGGTGCCGAGACTGCGTTCGGCCAGGAACACCTCGCCCGTGCTGGTGCTGACGGCGAGAGGCGACACGTCGGACAAGGTCGATGGGCTGGACATGGGCGCGGACGATTATCTGGCAAAGCCATTCGCGTTCGAGGAACTGCTTGCCCGGTTGCGCGCGCTGCTCAGGCGCCCGGCGCCGCTGCAGTCGCAGTTCATCCGCGCCGGCGATCTGGTGCTCGACGTCGGACATCGCGAAGCCTCTATCCGCGCCGAACCGCTCAGCCTGCCGCGCCGCGAACTCCTTGTGCTGGAGGCTCTGATGCGCCGCACCGGCCGCATGGTGCAGCGCGAGGCGCTGATGGAGGCGGTGTTCGGTCTCGACGACGAGATCCAGTCCAACGCGCTCGACACGCACGTCTCGCGCCTGCGCCGCAAGCTCGCCGATGCCAATGCCGGGGTGACGATCAACGGCATTCGCGGCGTCGGCTATCTCCTGCGCGAGACGACATGAGCGCCAAGCGATGAGCCTCAAGCGCCCGCATTCGCTGAAATGGAGCTTGGTGCTGCGCATCGCCTTGCTGCAATGCGCCATGCTGACCCTGATCATCGTCGGCATTCTCGGCGCCATGCTGGCCACCGGCCTTATCCCGCACGATTACGAGGACGGCACGATGGACGTGCTGGCGGATGCGGTGACACGCGATGCCGGCGGCAAGTTGGTTCTGCGCGAGACCTCGGACCTGACGAAGCTGCGGTCGGGTGTTCCCGACCTCTGGTTCATCATTCGAGACAAGCAGGGGCAAAGGCTGCAGGAGGGGACCGTGCCGCCCACCTTCCAGCCTTTCACCGGACTGCTGGACACGATCAGCGACGCCCGTATCGACCATGCAATCGGACAAGCCGCGCCGCCGGAGGGAAAGATCCGCTGGACCGACACGATGGCCGGCAACGTCCAGATTTTCAGCGGCACCAAGGGCGGGCTTTCGCTGCTGCGTCTGCTCGGCCAGGCGCCGCAATTCTTCCTGCAGGGCATATTGCCGCTCGCCGGGCTGATGGCGCTGGCCACGCTGTTCGCGACGCCATGGGTGGTGCGTGGCGCTTTGTCGGGACTTGGCCATGCGGCGGCCGAGGCTGAGCGCATCGACATCGACCAGCGCGGCGTGCAGCTGCCGCTGAAGGACGTGCCGACGGAAGTGACGCCGCTGGTCAAGGCCGTGAATGCCGCCCTTGCGCGCCTCGACAAGGGCTATGAGCGCCACAAGCGCTTCCTCACCGACGCCGCCCATGAGCTCAGGACACCGGTAGCCATCCTCAACACGCGCCTCGCCTCGCTGCCGGCGACACCGGAGCGGGCACGGCTGCTGCAGGACGCGGCCAGGCTTTCGACGCTGACCGACCAGTTGCTCGACCTGCAGCGCCTCGACCGGCAGACGTCGCCGTTCGAAGCGGTCGATCTCGTGGCGACCGCGCGCGGCGTTATCGTGGACCTCGCGCCGATGGCGTTTTCTGCCGGTTACGAAATGTCGTTCGAGCCGGAACGGGACACGATTTTCGCCACCGGAGACCGCACCGCCATCGAGCGCGCGGTGACCAACATCGTCCAGAACGCCATCGAGCATGGCGGTCGCGCTGGCAAGATCACCGTCGGCGTCACAACGCCCGCCATCATCGAGGTCCGGGACGAAGGCGACGGCGTCCCGCCGGGCGAGCGGGAGCGCATCTTCGAGCCCTTCTATCGGCTGCGCCCGCAGGATCATGGCGCCGGCCTCGGCCTCAATCTCGTGCAGGAAATCATGTATCTCCATGGCGGCCGCATCGATATCCTCGATGGCAAGCCCAGCGGCGCCTGCTTCAGGATGAGTTTTCGCGCTTTACCCGTTTAGCCTTGCCGCCAACCTCGCAAGGCCGCTGGTGCGTTTGACATTGCGACAAATCGTAACTAACTAAGTTACATGAAGCGTAATAGCCGACTGTCCTCCACTCTGCACATCCTCGTTCACATGGCCGAGAAGCCCGAGCAGGCTCTGACCTCCGAGCAGCTTGCCACCTTCATCCATACCAATCCGGTGGTGGTGCGCCGGACCATCGCAGGCTTGCGTGACGCCGGCATCGTCACCTCGTCACGCGGACATGGCGGCGGCTGGCTGCTCGGGCGCGCGCCCGAGAACATTTCACTGGCCGAGATCAGCCTTGCCCTTGGCGAGACGCTGCTGCCGTTCAGCACCGAACCGGAAAGCCCGGGCTGTCTCGTCGAGCAAGCGGTGATCGCCGTGCTCGACGATTTTCGCATCGCGGCCGAGAAGCTGCTGGCGGAGAAGCTCAGCCGCATCACGCTGGCCGACCTGACAGCCGATTTTCACCGTCGTTTCGACCTCGTTGGAGTTTCCAGCCATGCAGTATGATCTTGCCGTTATCGGCGGCAGCTTCGCCGGCCTGTCCGCCGCCATGCAGGCGGCGCGGGCGCGGCGCACCGTGCTGGTGATCGACGCCGGCCAGCCGCGCAACCGCTTTGCCGCGCATTCGCACGGCTTTCTCGGCCAGGACGGACGCACGCCTGGAGCGATCCTGGACGATGCAAGGCGGCAATTGCTTGCCTACCCGACGGCCAGGCTTGTGACCGCACGGGCGGACAAAGCCATTGCCAACAGCAGCAGCGATTTCGAAATCACCACCGATGGCGGCGAGACGTTCGGCGCCGCACGACTGGTGCTGGCAACCGGCGTGCGCGACATCCTGCCGGAGGTTCCGGGGCTTGCCGAGCAATGGGGCAGAACCGTGCTGCATTGCCCCTATTGCCACGGCTACGAGGTTTCCACCGGGCCGCTCGGCGTGCTCGCGACCGGCCCGATGTCCATGCATCAGGCGCAACTGATTTCCGATTGGGGCGACATCACGCTGTTCGGCAACGGACTGATCAAGCCCGATGCCGACGAGATGCATGCGCTTGAGAGCAGGAATGTAAGGTTCGAGCCCGCGACGGTCAACGAACTGAGCGATGATGGCTCCGGCGGCTTGGTTGTCCATCTCGTCGATGGCCGGCAGGCTGGCGTCAAGGCGATATTCACCGCGCCACGCAACACGATGGCGAGCCCGCTGGCCGAACAACTCGGCTGCGGCCTCAAGGACGGCCTGCTCGGCCCGATGATATCAGTCGATGACCGGCAGCAAACGACGGTTCCCGGCGTCTATGCCGCCGGTGACGCGGCACGTGCGATGCACAACATCGCCTTCGCCGTGTCGGGCGGCACCTTCGCGGGCGTGTGCGCCCACCAGTCGCTGGTCTTCGGCTAAATTCCGCCGGCCACGCTGAGGCGCGCCCCGGCTTGCGCCAGTGCCGCGGCAATGTCGTGCGGCGGCGCGCGGTCGGTGGCGAGTTCGGAAAAGCCGTCGAAGCCGCAGACCTGGACCAGGCCATGGCGGCCGAACTTCGTGTGGTCAGTGACGACCAGCGAGCGCTGGCCCCGCGACAGCACCATGCGGGCGAATTCCGCCTCGTCCAGATCAAAGTCCATGACACCCGTCACCGCATCCACGGCGCCGGTGGAGATGATGGCGTGGCTGACCGAGAAGCGGCTGACGAACTCGATGGCCGACGTCCCGAACGCGGCGCCTGAATCGCTGCGCAGCTCGCCGCCGGCCATATAGACCTTGTTGCCGTTGATGGTGGCCAGGGTGCGGGCGATGTCGGACGAGTTGGTGACGACCGTCAGGCGCCGGTGGCCGAGCAGTTCGCGCGCCAGGAACGAGGTCGTGGTGCCGGTGTCGAGCATGATCGATTCGCCGTCGCGGATAGTGGCCGCGACCGCGCGGGCAATGCTTCGCTTGGCGTCGGCATGCTCGCGCATGCGCCGTTCGAACGGCGCTTCGCCGACCATCGACGGCAGGCCGATGGCGCCATGCATCTTCAGAACCGAGCCGTCGCCGGTGAGCGGCTTGACGTCGCGGCGCACGGTCTCGAGCGAAACGCCCAACCGGTCGGCCAGGCTGGCGATAGTGACGGTTCCCTCTTCCTGCAGCAGCCGCAGGATCTCGCCATGCCGTTTCGAGTGGTTCATATGGGCGTCCCAAATGACCGTTTCTAAGGCATTCTTAGCGCTTTTAAAGGAGCTGCCCATGCTTTCGGGCGAAACACCCAAAAAAAGTCACATCTTTTCGTTGACAGAAGAGCAACCCCGGCGTGAAATCCATCTTCAACGGGTTCGGAACTGCAGCGGGATGGTAATTGGCAGAGCCGCAATTCACTGACCCCAGGCAGCCTGTAACGTGTCTGGCGCAAGGAATTTTCAGATCCGCGGGGGCGGATGCCGGGCTCAAAAACCTGGCCAAGGGGCTCGTCGGTGCGGTGCGGGATACCGATCCTGGCATCCCGCACCGACGAGATTGTTTGCGTTTCACCACGCCGCCGTTGCGCGGCCCATGGCGCCATATCGAAGCCCAGCAAACCAGGCCTGCCAACCAGGGATGATCCCGTGATTGCCGAAGACCGCATCCACGCCCTGCCGTGCTGGACGGGCGCCATCGAGATCGCGCCGCTGCCCGGCGGCCTGAGCAACGCCAATTATGTGGTCACCGATGCGGCCGGCAAACATGTGGTGCGTTTCGGCCAGGATTATCCGTTCCACCATGTCTTCCGCGAACGGGAGGTGATGACCGCGCGGGCGGCTCACGCGGCGGGCTTCGCACCGGCGGTCCGTTATGCCGAACCGGGGATCATGGTGACGGCGTTTCTTGGCGCCAGAACCTATCTGGCCGAGGACGTGCGCGCCAATCTCCGCCGCGTCGCGACGCTGATGCGCGGCTTTCACCGCGAGATGCCCAACCATATCTCCGGCGCCGGCTTCATGTTCTGGGTGTTCCACGTCATCCGCGACTATGCGCGCACGCTCGACGAGGGCAACAGCCGCAAGCGCGGTGACCTGCCGCGCTTTCTGGCGTTGGCCGACGAACTGGAGCGCGCCCAGAAATTGCTGCCGATCGTCTTTGGCCACAATGATCTTTTGCCGGCTAATATTCTCGACGACGGCGGCAGGCTTTGGCTGATCGATTTCGAATATGCCGGCTTCAATACGGCGATGTTCGACCTTGCCGGCGTCGCCTCGAACGCGGGCATGAGCGACGAGGAATCCTTCGCCTTCCTGACCGCCTATTTCATGAAGGAACCGGACGAGGCGATCCGCCGCTCGCACGCCGCCATGCAATGTGCCTCGCTGCTACGCGAGGCGATGTGGAGCATGGTGTCGGAGCTCTATCTCGACGCCCCGGGCATCGACTACGTCGCCTACACCGAGGAAAACCTGGCGCGGCTCGACGCGGCGCTGGAAAACTACCGGATAAAATACGGGATCCTGAAATCATGACCTTGCCTAGCCAGGCCGAGATCGTCGTCATCGGCGGCGGCATCATCGGCTGTTCGACGGCCTATCATCTGGCGCGTGACCACAAGGCCGACGTGGTACTGCTCGAACAGGGCAAGCTGACCTCGGGCTCGACCTGGCATGCCGCCGGCCTGGTCGGCCAGTTGCGCTCGTCGGCCTCGATCACGCGGGTACTGAAATACTCGGTCGACCTCTACAAGGGGCTGGAAGCCGAAACCGGTCTTGCCACCGGCTGGAAGATGACGGGGTGCCTCAGGCTCGCCACCAATGCCGACCGCTGGACCGAATACAAACGGCTGGCGACCACGGCGAAAAGCTTCGGCATGGACATGCAGCTGCTGTCTCCGGCGGAGGTCAAGGCGATGTGGCCCTTGATGGAGACCGGCGATCTCGTCGGCGCCTCCTGGCTGCCGACCGACGGCCAGGCGAGCCCTTCCGACATCACGCAGTCGCTGGCCAAGGGCGCGCGCATGCACGGCGCCAATCTCTACGAGGACGTGCGCGTCACGGGTTTCGAGATGAAGGGCGACCGCATCACGGCGGTGAAGACCAATCAAGGCGACATCGCTTGCGACAAGGTGGTGAACTGCGCCGGGCAATGGGCGCGGCAGGTCGGCGCGATGGCCGGCATCAACGTGCCGCTGCAGCCGGTCAAGCACCAGTATATCATCACCGAGAAAATCGCGGGGCTGGCAACCGACGCGCCGACGCTGCGCGACCCCGATCGGCGCACCTATTTCAAGGAGGAGGTCGGCGGGCTGGTGATGGGCGGCTATGAGCCGAACCCGCAAGCCTGGACGACCAATCTTCCCGGGGGCGACGTGCCCAATGATTGGGAGTTCCGGCTGTTCGACGACGACTACGATCATTTCGAGCAGCACATGGCGCAGGCGATCGCGCGGGTGCCGGCGCTGGAGACGGTCGGTGTCAAGCAGATGATCAACGGATCGGAAAGCTTCACGCCGGACGGCAATTTCATCCTCGGTGTGGCGCCCGAATGCGCCAACATGTTCGTCGGCGCCGGCTTCAACGCCTTCGGCATCGCCTCGGGCGGCGGCGCCGGCTGGGTGCTGGCGCAATGGGTGGTCGACGGCGAGGCGCCGCTCGACCTTTGGGTGGTCGACATCAGGCGTTTTTCCAACCTGCACCGCGACCGGCAATGGGTGAGCGAACGTACGCTGGACGCCTATGGCAAACATTACGCGATCGGCTTCCCGCATGAGGAATACACCAGCGGCCGGCCGCGCATCGTCTCCCCGCTCTACGACAGACTGAAAGACCATCGCGCCGTGTTCGGCTCCAAGCTCGGCTGGGAACGGCCGAACTGGTTCGCGCCGGAGGGCGTCGAGCCGAAGGACATCTATTCGATGGGCCGGCAGAACTGGTTCGCCGCCGTCGGCGACGAACATCGGCACGTGCGCGAGCATGTCGGTATCTTCGACCAGTCGTCCTTCGCCAAGTACGAGCTGAGCGGGCCCGACGCGGCGAGGGCCCTGGACTGGATCTGCGCCAACGATGTCGGCAAGCCGGTCGGCCGGCTGACCTACACGCAACTCCTCAACACGCGCGGCGGCATCGAGGCCGACCTAACCGTGTCGCGGCTGGCCGAGGAAAAATTCTATATCGTCACCGGCACCGGTTTCCGCACCCATGATGCCTCGTGGATCAGCGACCATATTGGCCACGGCCTCGATGCACAGCTCGCCGATGTCACCGAGGACTTCGGCACGCTGTCGCTGATGGGACCGCGCGCCCGCGACGTACTTTCGGCGGTGACCGATGCGGATGTGTCGAATGCCGGCTTCCCGTTCGGCCATGTGCGCGAGATCACAATAGCCGGTCACACGGTCCGGGCGCTGCGCGTCACCTATGTCGGCGAACTGGGCTGGGAACTGCATGTGCCGATCGCCGCCACCGGCGAAGTCTTCGACGTGCTGATGGCGGCCGGCGGGAAGCACGACATCCGGCCGGTCGGTTACCGCGCGCTGGAATCGCTGCGGCTGGAAAAGGGTTATCGCGCCTGGGGCTCCGACATCACGCCCAACGACACACCGCTGGAGGCTGGGCTCGGCTGGGCGGTCAAGCTGCGCAAGAACACCGACTTCGTCGGACGGCGCGCACTCGAGAAGGTTGGCGGCGCCTCGCTGAAGAAGTGCTTTGCCGGTTTCACGGTCTATGATCCGGAGATCGTGCTCGTCGGACGCGAGACCATCCTGCGCGATAGCCAGCCGGTCGGCTATCTCACCAGCGGCGGCTATGGCTACACGGTGGGAAAGAACATCGGCTACGGTTATGTGCGCAACGCTGACGGAGTAAGCGATGATTTTCTCGCCTCGGGCAGCTATGAACTTGTGGTGGCGATGGAGCGGACGCCGGCTCAAATCCATCTTGAGCCGCTATACGACCCGGCAATGGAGCGCGTGAAGGCTTAACTCACGCGCAAGGCGAGGCCACGGCTGGGGACGGTATCGGCCTCGCCTGGCATTGAGACATATGGTCGTGTTTCCTCGACCCGCGTGACCAGGCCTTGTGCCTCAAGTTCGGCGATGCGCGCGGCAAAACCGTGATCCCACAACGTGTTCTTGACCGTCAGCACGATCACCCCACCCGGCCGGCAGATGCGGATCAGTTCGTCCAGTCCCTCGGCGCCGACATGGCCGGAGGTAAAGACGCCGGCCGAGATGATGCCGGCATAGGTGCTGTCGGCAAATGGCAAGGCGCCGCCGAGCGCCAGGCAATGCAGCGCCGAATAGACGCCCTTGCGCGCGGCCTGATCCAGCATGCCTTGCGAGATATCCAGCGCCTCGACCTGGGGATAGCCGGCAATATCAAGCCACTCGCCGATCAGCCCGGTGCCGGCCCCGGCGTCGAGCAGCGGGGCTGACCCGCGCGGCAGATGGCGGGCGAGCAAAGCAAGGCAGATGGTCGGGTGGCGGTAGCCGGCTGCCGACATGTCGGCGTCGTAGGTTTGCGACCAGCGGTCGTACAGTGCCGCCACCTCTTCCGGGCGCTTGGCCGCGTAGACCTCGCCGAGCGCGCCTTGATGTTTGCTGTCCGCCACGTGCCCACCATTCCTCGTCTCGCCGCGATGATAGCCAAACGGCGAAAATTGTGGAACCGTGCAGCCGAGAAATAACGCGTGGGGACGCAGGCATGGGGACAGACGAGGCGCGGGCAAAACTTGCCGTCATTCCGGTACTGGCCGGCTATACTGGGCGGCTGGAACGGCTCGGCGGCTTGACCAACCTCGTCTTCAAGGCCGGCGATTACTGCCTGCGTATTCCAGGCAAAGGCACCGAGGAATACATCAACCGCGCCAACGAGGCGATTGCCGCGCGTGAGGCGGCAATAGCCGGGGTCAGCCCCGAAGTGCTGCATGCCGACGCTGCCAGCGGCCTCATGGTGACGCGCTATATCGCCGGCGCCGAGACGATGTCGCCGGAGAAATTCAGGGAGCGGCAGGGCAGCCCGGCCCGAGCGGCCGAGGCCTTCCGCAAGCTGCACGCGTCCGGCGCGGTGTTCCCCTTCCGCTTCGAACTGTTTTCGATGATCGACGACTATCTCAAGGTGCTGTCGACCAGGGATGTCGCCCTGCCCGCCGGCTATCATGACGTGGTGCGCGAGGCCGAGAGCGTACGTTCGGCCTTGGCCGTCCGCCCCTTGCCCCTCGTCGCCTGCCATTGCGATCCGCTGTGCGAGAACTTCCTCGATACGGGCGAGCGGATGTGGATCGTCGACTGGGAATATTCGGGGATGAACGACCCGCTCTGGGACCTCGGCGACCTCAGCGTGGAAGGCAAGTTCGACGCCGCCCAGGACGAGGAGCTGATGCGCGCCTATTTCGGCGGCGAGGCGAGGCCGGCGGAGCGCGGCCGCATCGTCATCTACAAGGCGATGTGCGATCTGCTCTGGACGCTGTGGGGGCTGATCCAGCTTGCCAACGAAAATCCCGTCGACGATTTCCGCGCCTATGCCGACGGCCGCTTCGCCCGCTGCAAGGCGCTGATGGAGACAGAGGAGTTTTCGCGGCACCTGGCGGCGGTACGCAAGGGCTAGGCACCAGAAATCCAGCCTTAGTTCACGCCTTTCGGCACGTTCTCCGGCGGCACCGTGGTGTCGACCACCTTCTGGCGGTGGAAGATGAACATGCCGGCCAGGACGATGATGCCCGAGCCGATCAGGATGCGCGGGCCGGGAACGTCGCCGAAGAACACCAGCCCGAACACCACCGCCCACAAGAGCAGCGTGTAGTGCAGCGGCGCCAGCGTCGAGGCCGGCGCCAATTTCAGTGCCCTGGTGATCATCAGATGCGCCCCGCAGGAAACGATGCCGAGCAGCAGCATGGCGCCGAAATCAAGCGCAGACGGCGTCTTCCAGGCGCCGATGGTGAGGGCGCCGCCAACCGCCAGCGTGCCGATCGTCTGCCATGTCACCAGATTGGTGTCGCTGGTGCCGCGCAGGCGCCGGTTAAGGATGATGGCGAAGGCGAAGGCAAGGCTGCCGACAAGTGCGAAACTCGATGACAGCGAAAACGCGGCAGAGGAGGGTTTCAGCATGATGACCACACCGCAGAAGCCAAGCAGGATCGCCACCCAGCGGCGCCAGCCGACCTTTTCGCCAAGCAGGAAATGCGACAGCGCCGCCACATAGATCGGCCCGGCCATGTAGAAGCTCATCACATCGGCAAGCGGCAGGTAGACGACGGCGGCGTAGAACAAGGCGGTGTCCAGTGTCGTCGCCACCACGCGCAGGATCTGCAACCCTGGCCGCTCCAGCTGGAACAGTCTGCCGGCGCCCTGGTTGGCGATCATCGGACCCAGCACGAAGAAAGCGCCGATCGAGCGGATCAGCACCACCTGGCCGACGGAGAAGCTGGCGACCAGCCACTTGCCCATCGCATCATTGAGCGCAAACAGGAAGTCGCCGGCCAGCATCAGCAGGATGCCGGCCAGGAGGACATTCTTGATTGTGGAATTCCGCGCCACGGGTTGCGTCATGCCGGCCCCGATTCCTCCCTCGCCCGAGCCGCGTCGTAGACGGAAGCGCCGGCTTTGACGAGGAGAAATCGGGAAATAGGTAAGACCAGCGTCGGGAATCGGCTGTATCTAGGTGGATATGTGCCTGCGATTCACCTGCGACGGCCTGCCGGAGATGGAAAGCCTGGTATCCTGCCTCGTCCGCTTCGCCACCACCTTGCCCCTGGCAATGACGCAGATGCGCTCGGCGCGCAGGCGCAGAGCCTCGATCGGATTGCCGGCATCGAGGATCACCAGGCTGGCGCGCTTGCCGACGCCGAGGCCGAGATGGTCGAGGCCCATGATCGCGGCATTGACGTTGGTGACCATATCGAAGCAGCGCGCCATGTCGGCGGGGCTCGACATCTGGGCTACATGCAGGCCCATGAAGGCGACGTCGAGCATGTCGGCGGTGCCCAGCGAATACCAGGGATCGAGCACGCAATCCTGACCCCAGCCGACACGGATGCCCAGCGCCAGCATCTCCTTGACCCGCGTCATGCCACGCCGCTTCGGGAATGTGTCGTGGCGGCCCTGCAGCATGATGTTGATCAGCGGATTGGGGATCGCGGAAACGCCGGCTTCGGCGATCAGCGGCAGAAGCTTCGAGACGTAGTAATTGTCCATCGAATGCATCGAGGTGAGGTGCGAACCGGCCACCCTGCCCTGCAGGCCGAGGCGCTGCGCTTCATAGGCGAGCTGTTCGATGTGGCGCGACAGCGGGTCGTCGGTCTCGTCGCAATGCAGGTCGACCATGAGCCCGCGTTTTGCCGCGATCTCGCACAGTTCGGTAACCGAGCGTGTGCCGTCGGCCATGGTGCGCTCGAAATGCGGAATGCCGCCGACGATGTCGACGCCAATGTCCAGCGCGCGAATGGTGTTTTTTCGCGCGGTCGGCGAGCGATAGAAGCCGTCCTGAGGGAAGGCAACCAATTGCAGATCGATATAGGGGGCGACGATTTTCTTGACCTCCAGCAGCGCCTCGACGGCCAGCAGCCGGTCGTCGCAGACGTCGACATGGGTGCGGATGGCGAGCAGCCCCATCGACACCGCCCAGTCGCAATAGGCGAGCGCCCGGTCACGCACGGCCTCGTGCGTCAGGAGCGGCTTCAGTTCGCCCCATAGCGCTATGCCTTCGAGCAGCGTGCCCGACGCGTTGATACGCGGAAGGCCGTAGGAGAGCGTCGCGTCCATGTGGAAATGCGGATCGACGAAGGGCGGTGACACCAGATTGCCATGGGCGTCGACCTCGGTCCGCGCGGAACCGTCGAGCTTCGGCTCGATCGCGGCGATCGTCTCGCCGCTGATGCCGATGTCGGCGATGCCGCCATCCGGAAGCGTGCCGCCGCGCACAATAAGATCGAAATCCATCTGTCATCATCCTGCTTGAAGAATCACTGCCGCATCGTGTCTCAAAAGACACCCCGCCGCAGCGGTTTCTTTCCATGGCGGCGAAAGGTTCCCTCCGGCGGCATCTCCCTCTATAAGCCGCCTTCGTCATCCCGGCATCAAGGATCAGCCGTTGTTTCGCTTCTTCCGCTCGACGGAGAACCAGCGCCTCGTCGCAAGGCTGCTCCGGGAATCGTTCCGGCAACACAGGGCCGGCTACGCCGCCGCCATCCTGTCGATGCTCGTGGTGGCCGGCATGACGGCCGCCAGTGCCTGGATCCTGCGTGAAATCACCAATGAATTCGTCATCGATAAACGGGTCGACCGCGTCAATATGATCGCCGTGGCGGTCGCCGGGATCTTCATCGTCAAGGGCATCGCCAATTTCGTCCAGGCCTATTTCATGAGCCGCGTCGGCAACGCCATCATCGCCGAACGGCAGCGCAAGATCTATGACCGCATCCTGGCGCAAGGCATCGAATTCTACCATTCGACCTCGTCGTCCGACCTGATCACCCGCATGACCAACAATGCCCAGGCGGCGCGCAACGTGCTCGACCTCATCGTCACTTCCTACGTGCGCGATCTGGTGACGCTGGCTGCCCTGATTGGGGTCATGGTCTGGCAGCAGCCGGCGCTGTCGCTGATCTGCTTCGTCGTCGGTCCGTTGGCCATCTATGGCGTCAACCGCATCCTGAAGCGCGTGCGCAAGTTCGCCGCCATGGAGTTCCGGTCGGTCGGCCAGATCGTGCAGGTGATGCAGGAAACCGCGATCGGCGTGCGCGTGGTCAAATCCTTCAACCTCGAAGGCCTGATGCGCAAACGCATGTACAGGGCGGTGGCGGACGTCGAGGATCGGGCCAACAACATCGCCGCGCTGGAAGCGGTGACCAATCCGGTGATGGAAACGCTGGCCGGCCTGGCGATCGCCGGCGCCGTCATGGTCAGCGGCTTGCTGGTCCTGCAGGGCGGCCAGATGCCTGGCAACATCATGGCCTTCATCGCCGCGCTGCTGCTTGCCTATGAACCGGCAAAGCGCCTGGCGCGGGTGCGCATATCTCTGGAAAGCGGCATTGTCGGCGTGCGCATGATGTTCGAGCTCGCCGACCAGCCGCTGACATTAGCCGAGAAGCCGGATGCGAAGCCGCTTCGGGCCGGACCGGGCGAGATCCGGTTCGATGCCGTCAGCTTCGCCTATCAGAACGGTCCGCCGGTGTTGGACCGGTTCGACCTGACCCTGGCGCCCGGCAAGATGACGGCGCTGGTCGGCCCCTCCGGCGGCGGCAAGTCGACGATCCTGAACCTGATCATGCGCATGTATGACCCGAAGAGCGGCAGGGTGCTGCTTGACGGCCAGGACATTTCCCATGCCACGCTCGCCTCACTGCGGGAAAAGATCGCCTATGTCAGCCAGGATACGTTCCTGTTTGCCGGCACGATCATGCACAACATCCGGCTTGGGCGCGAGGATGCGACCGACGACGAGGTGATCGCCGCGGCCAGGGCCGCCAACGCGCATGACTTCATCGTCGCGCAGGCGAAAGGCTACGAGACGGATGTCGGTGAGAATGGCGGCCTCTTGTCGGGCGGCCAGCGCCAGCGCATCTCGATCGCGCGCGCCATGCTGCGCAATGCCGAAATCCTGCTGCTGGACGAGGCAACGAGTGCGCTCGACGCCGAGTCGGAAGCGCTGTTCCGCGACGCGCTGCAACAGCTGACGGAAGGGCGCACCACAATCGTCATCGCACACCGCCTCTCGACCGTGCACCAGGCCGACACGATCGTGGTGCTGGAAGCCGGCAAGGTGGTGGAAAGCGGGCCGCACAAGATGCTGCTCGGGCAAGGCGGGCTTTACCAGAAGCTGTATGAATATCAGCTGATGCCTTAATGTGGAGCGGCGCAAGTCGAGACAGGTAGTCCTGCGGAGTTTGTGCCGCAGCGCCTGCCTGACGAGATTCGAACTTTACTCCGGCACGTGCCTCACCGCCCCCTTGTCGGCGCTGGTGGCGAAGGCGGCGTAGGCGCGCAGCGCCGTCGTCACCTTGCGCTTGCGCTTTTCCCGCGGCTTCCAGGCGTCCGCGCCCCTGGCCTCCATCGCCGCTCGGCGCGCATCGAGTTCCGCGTCATCGACGGCAAGGCGAATGGTGCGGTTCGGGATATCGATCTCGATCGTATCGCCCTCCTGCACCAGTCCGATCAGCCCGCCTTCCGCCGCTTCCGGCGAAGCATGGCCGATGGACAGGCCCGAGGTGCCGCCGGAGAAGCGCCCATCGGTGACCAGCGCGCAGGCCTTGCCGAGGCCTTTCGACTTCAGATAACTGGTGGGATAGAGCATCTCCTGCATCCCGGGGCCGCCGCGCGGACCCTCATAGCGGATGACGACGACGTCACCAGCCTTGATCTCATTGGCAAGGATCGCCTTGACCGAAGCATCCTGGCTTTCGAAGACGCGAGCCGGTCCGGTGAATTTCAGGATCGATTCGTCGACGCCGGCTGTCTTCACGATACAGCCGTCGAGCGCCAGATTGCCTTTCAGGACGGCAAGGCCGCCGTCTTTCGAGAAAGGCGTATTGGCCGAGCGGATGACGCCTGTCTCGCGGTTCATGTCGAGCTCGTCCCAGCGACCGTCCTGGCTGAAGGCGACCTGCGTGGGCACGCCGCCGGGCGCGGCGAGAAAGAAGTCGCGCACATTCTGGCTCGAGGTGCGCGAAATATCCCAATGGTCGAGCGCCTCGCCGAGGCTCGCCGTATGCACGGTTGGCAAGTCGCGGTTGAGCAACCCGGCATTGTCGAGCTGGCCAAGGATGGCCATGATGCCGCCAGCGCGGTGGACGTCTTCCATGTGGACGTCGGACTTGGCCGGCGCCACCTTGCATAGCACCGGCACCCGCCGCGACAGCCGGTCGATGTCTTCCATGGTGAAATCGACCTCGCCCTCATGCGCGGCGGCCAGAATGTGCAGCACGGTGTTGGTGGAGCCGCCCATGGCGATATCGAGCGTCATGGCATTCTCGAAGGCGCCCTTCGAGGCAATGCTGCGCGGCAATGCACTCTCGTCATCCTGCTCGTAGTAGCGCTGGGCGAGATCGACGATGAGATGGCCGGCCTCGACGAACAGGCGCTTGCGGTCGGCATGCGTAGCCAGCGTCGAGCCGTTGCCGGGCAGCGACAGGCCCAGCGCCTCGGTCAGGCAGTTCATGGAATTGGCGGTGAACATGCCCGAACAGGAACCGCAGGTCGGGCAGGCCGAGCGCTCGATGACCTTGACGTCCTCGTCGGAGATCTTGTCGTCGGCGGCCGCAACCATGGCATCGACGAGGTCGAGCGCCTGCGTCTTGCCGGCCAGCACAACCTTGCCGGCTTCCATCGGGCCGCCGGAGACGAAGACGGTCGGGATGTTGAGGCGCAATGAGGCCATCAGCATGCCGGGCGTGATCTTGTCGCAATTGGAAATGCAGACCATGGCGTCGGCACAGTGCGCATTGACCATGTATTCAACGGAATCGGCGATCAGCTCGCGCGACGGCAGCGAATAGAGCATGCCGTCATGGCCCATGGCGATGCCGTCGTCGACGGCGATGGTGTTGAATTCCTTGGCGACACCGCCTGCCTTCTCGATCTCGCGCGCGACGAGCTGGCCTAGGTCCTTCAGATGGACATGGCCCGGCACGAACTGGGTGAAGGAGTTGACCACCGCAATGATCGGCTTGCCGAAATCGCTGTCCTTCATGCCAGTAGCGCGCCACAGGCCGCGGGCGCCGGCCATGTTGCGGCCATGGGTGGTGGTGCGGGAGCGATAGGCGGGCATGAATTTTCCTTGGCTGTCTGGCTGCGCTCGATGCGGAGCGTGGCGGCGCTGAATTTTGATCGCAGGGTTTATAGACCGCCAAGTATGGTCTGGCCACATTTTTGCAATGCGCCAGGTTCTCCTGAAAAAACGAGCGTCTCAGAAAAATTCGATGTCTATGTCGGGTCGGGCGTATTAGGGCCGTCCTTGGGCAGACGGCAAGAAATGGCACCATTCTCGGAGTCAGCCGTTTCATTGTAACAGCAGGAAGCAACCTAGGAGCACGACATGCAAAAGATCACCACCTGCCTGTGGTTCGACGGCCGGGCAGAAGAGGCGATGAATTTCTACGTCTCCATCTTCAAGAATTCGAAGGTTACGAGCGTTCTGCGTTGGCCCGAGGGTCACGCCGATGCGGGCAAAGTGCTGATGACCACGTTCGAGCTCGACGGCGTGCCGTTCCAGGCGCTCAATGGCGGACCGCAATTCAAGTTTAACGAGGCGATGTCACAGTCGATCGACTGCAAGACGCAGGAAGAGGTCGATTACTTCTGGGAGAAGCTTATCGAAGGTGGCGGCGAACCTTCGCAATGCAGCTGGCTGAAGGACAAATTCGGTGTGTCTTGGCAGGTCGTGCCGGAGCAGCTGCCGCGCCTGCTTCTGGATCCGGACAGGGCCAAGGCCGGCCGGGTGATGTCGGCAATGATGCAGATGAGCAAGATCGATATCGCTGAGATCGAAGCGGCGGCCAAGGGGTGATCATAAGAGTAGAGTAGTGAGTAGTTGCTAGTGAGTAGTGCGATGGGAGAACGAGGCGCACCTACTCACTACTCACTACTCACTACTCACTAGAATCACGCCGCCTTGTCTCGCACCTGATAATCCTTGATCGTGGCGAAGCGGATCGCCTTCCAGCGTTCGGCTTCGTAGTTCAGCGAGAAGGCATGCTGGGCGAGGAAGACCGGGTCGTTGTCGAGGTCGCGGGCGATGTCGCCGCGATGCGCCTCGATGAAGCGAAGCACCTCGCCCTTGTCGTCGGCCGATATCCAGCGGCAGATGGAAAAGCGCGACATCTCGAATTCGACCGGCAGCGTATATTCGAAGTTCAGCCGCTCTTTGAGCACATCGAGCTGGAGGGCGCCGACGACACCGACGATGGCCGGCGAGCCGTCTTCCGGCGAGAACAGCTGGACGACGCCCTCCTCTGCCATCTGGTGCAGCGCTTCCTTGAGCTTTTTCGCCTTCATCGCGTCGCCGAGACGGACGCGACGCAGGATTTCCGGGGCGAAGTTGGGCACGCCGCGAAACAGGATTTCCTCGCCTTCGGTCAACGTGTCGCCGATGCGCAGCGTGCCGTGGTTCGGAATGCCGACGACATCGCCGGCAAACGCCTCGTCGGCGGTGACGCGGGTGCGGGCAAAGAAGAATTGCGGCGCCGAGAGTGACATCGGCTTGCCGGTGCGCACCAGCTTGGCCTTCATGCCGCGCTCGAGCTTGCCCGAGCAGACGCGCACGAAGGCGATGCGGTCGCGGTGATTGGGATCCATGTTGGCCTGGATCTTGAAGACGAAGGAAGTCATTTTCTCCTCCGTCGCCTCGATAGTGCGGGTATCGGCCTCCTGCGCGCGCGGCGGCGGGCCAAAGGCGCCAAGCGCCTCGATCAGGTCGCGCACGCCATAATTGCGCAGCGCCGAGCCGAAATAGACCGGCGTCAGATGGCCCTCGCGAAAGGCCTCGATGTCGAGCGGACGGCAGGCTTCTCGCGCGAGCTCGAGTTCCTCGATGAAGGCCTCGCGCTCGTTTTCCGGCAGAAGGCCGGCAACGCGGTTGGAATCGGGACCGTTGACGGGGGTGCGTTCCTTCTCGTCATCGCCCTTGCGCACGGCGTTCAGCGCCAGGTGATAGGTACCGGAGAAGGTCTTGCCACGGCCGATCGGCCAGGTGATGGGCGCTGTGTCCAGCGCCAGCTTCTGCTCGATCTCGTCCAAAATCTCGAACGGATCGCGGCTTTCACGGTCCATCTTGTTGACGAAGGTGATGATCGGGATGTCGCGCAGCCGGCAGACCTCGAACAATTTCAGCGTGCGCGGCTCGATGCCCTTGGCGGCGTCGATGACCATGACGGCCGAGTCGACCGCCGACAGCGTGCGATAGGTATCGTCGGCGAAATCCTCGTGGCCCGGCGTGTCGAGCAGGTTGAAGACGTTGTCCTCATATTCGAAGGTCATCACCGAGGTGACGACCGAAATGCCGCGCTCGCGCTCGATCTTCATCCAGTCGGACCGGGTCTGGATACGGTCCTTCTTGGCCTTCACCTCGCCGGCAAGCTGGATGGCGCCGCCGAACAAAAGCAGCTTTTCGGTCAGCGTCGTCTTGCCGGCGTCGGGGTGGGCGATGATCGCGAAAGTGCGGCGGCGCGCCACTTCCTCTGGGATAGTTTCGGGCATTCTCTTGGGATTTCCGTGTGACAGGCCGGGCTTCTAGCAGCGCAGCGCCGGGCTGTCGACCGGTCCGGCGGCGTGAACACCGCCGGTTGCGGGGCTTGCTTCAGGCTGGCTCGTTCAAGCGGCCTGCCTGAACGACCCCCGGAAGCCATCCGGCATGGCACTGCCGCGCCGCGAGATGAAAGGCAAGGGCCGTGCCCCAATCCTGGGCGACCAGCACCATGTCCTGGATGCCGAGCGCGTCGAGGAAGGCATCGAGATAGCGCACATGGTCGAAGAAGCGATGATGTCAAGATGCATAATTTTGCGCTGCCAATGTTGGCAACGGGCCGCCGGAATGGCACTGGGATGAACCGTCCCCAATCACGAGGCAAAGGAGCGACCATGACCGAGGCGAAACAAGTGATCGTCATCGGCGCCGGCATCATCGGCGCTTCCATCGCCTGGCATCTGACCATTGCGGGCGCGCAGGTGACAGTCATTGCCGAAAGCGAACGCGGCGGCGTGGCGACCCCTAACTCGTTTGCCTGGATCAACGCAAGCTGGGGTAACCCGGAGCCGTATTTCCGGCTGCGCACCCGCGCCATGGCTGAGTGGGCTCGCCTAGCGCGGGACCTGCCCGGCCTGCCGCTCAATTGGTGCGGCGGCCTGTGCTGGGATCTGCCGGCGGCCGACATGGAGACCTATGCAGCGGAGCATTCTGAGTGGGGCTACGGAATCGAGCGCGTCGACCGCGGCGAGGTGGCGCTCATCGAACCCAATCTCACCGAGCTTCCCGATTTCGCCCTGCATGTCGCAGAAGAGGGTGTCGCCGAGCCTGTCGCGGCCACCAAGGCACTGCTGGCCGATGCCGAACGGCGCGGCGCGCGAATCCTCTTCAGCACGGTGACGGCGCTTGTCCAAAGCGTCGGCAAGGTCACCGGCGTGGACACATCGCATGGACTGTTTGCCGCCGACGAGGTGGTGATCGCGGCCGGCGTGGGTTCGCCAGACATTGCCGCGACCGCTGGCATCAACCTGCCGATCGAGACACCGCCCGGGTTGATCGTCCACTCGCGGCCTTACAAGAAACTGCTCAACGGGCTGGTGCTGGCCGAGCGCCTGCACATGCGTCAGACCGCCGAGGGTCGAATCATCGCCGGCTCGGATTTCGGCGGCGCCGATCCCGGCATGGACGCCGAAGCCACGGCGCGTGAATTGTTCGCGGCCATGAAGGCCATGCTGCGCGACAGCGACGGGCTGGAGCTGGATTTCCACACCGTTGGCTACCGGCCGACACCGATCGACGGCTTTCCGATCATCGGCCGCGCCAAAGGCAAGGAGGGTGTCTATATCGCGGTCATGCATTCCGGCATCACTCTGGCGCCAGCCATCGGTCTGTTCGCCACGCGCGAAATTCTTGATGGCAAGCGCGACACGCTGCTGGCGCCCTATGGATTGGATCGCTTCGCTCAATAGCCGGGCGGACGGCGAAAGCCGCTGGTCAAGGGCATCATCGCCCTGGCGATGCCGAGCAGCCGCGCCTCCGACCAGCGTTTGCCGACCAATTGCAAGCCGATCATCACGCTGCACGCCATGATTGAGGTCGTCACTCTACGGCGCCCCCTTTGTCCTGCCGGACATCTCCCCCACGGGTGGGGAGATTGGCAGTTTTCGGCGCTTCGCTCTGTCCTGCAACGCTGGGGATTGGCGAAAGCCATTGAGGCATCCGATCTCCCCCTTGTCGGGGAGATGTCCGGCAGGACAGAGGGGGGCGCTGTCCCGCGACGTTACTCAATGCGACGAAAGCCTATCCAACCAGCGCCAGTTTCGCCGCGACCGGAGCGAATGGATGTATGTCGATGCCATCCCTGGTCATGGTGACGAAGCTCGATGGCGGAGTCGCCTGCCAGTCGCCGCCCTCGCGATCGAAGGGCTCGGAGACGATGCAGCGGCCGGCCCCTTTGCGGAAAATGGACGTATAAAGCGTCGGAGCCAGGGCATCGGTGGCATAGCGCACCGCATACAATGCCTGTCCGTCGGAGAAGGCGGCGGTCAGTTTCAGCGCCGGCTCGAGACCGGCACGACGCCAGGCTTCCAGCACCCGGCTGGTGGCGCGCGAGACGGCGCCTTGCGGGTCGGCCGAAAGACCCTCGTCGATCATGAGCAGAAAAAAGAGTTCGGAATCGGTGGTGCCTTCGCGCTGGTCGAAAACGGCGGACAGCGAGTTCTCCAGCGCGCGGCGGATTTTTTCGAAACCGCCGATCTGGCCGTTATGCATGAACGACCAGCGTTCTGAGATGAACGGATGGCAGTTCATGCGGCTGGTGGCGCTGCCGGTCGAGGCTCTGACATGGGCGAGGAACAGGCTGGACTTGATCTGCCGGCACAGGCTTTTCAGATTGGGATCGGACCAGGCCGGCAGGATATCGCGGTAGAGGCCGGGTTCTGGTCTCTCGCCATACCAGGCAAGGCCGAAGCCGTCGCCATTGGTGGGCGACTTCGCTTCCTGGGCGCAATGGCTCTGGGCGATCAGCGAGTGACAGGGCGCCGTTAGGATGTCCTCGAGAAAGACCGCTTCACCGAGATAGGCCGCCCACCGGCACATCGCTTCTGTCTTCCTCTAGGCGCGATCCGAAAGAGCAGCGGGCTCGTTGATCGCGTGCGTGCCTCTGTTGTGCGTCCGCTCGTAGAGCTCGCGAATGATTCGGCTGGCGGTAGTCTCGAAGAGAAATGGCAAGAAAGCGTGAACAAAAGCTGCTCCCGCCGCCATCAGAAGGCGCGAGGAAAACCAGGCGGCGAAGGCCATATGGCTGAAATAGGTCTCGCCGACCTTGGCCGGATGAGAGGTGAAGATCCTTGCGACCGACATGCTGGTTCCCCTTCAGCGCTTTTCGTTTCGATATGAGTATCCTGACACGCCTCACCGGTTCATTGGTCCCAAAATATCCTTGTATTTTGCTATTCCATGGGACAAATATCCCAATATGAGCTTTGACATCGACGAAATTGATCGAAAACTGCTCGCCGAATTGCAACGTGACGGCACGCTGTCGGTCGACCAGCTGTCGGAGCGGGTAGCCTTGTCGCGGAATGCCTGCTGGCGTCGCGTCAAGCGGCTGGAGGAAGATGGCATCATCACCGGCCGTGTGGCGCTGGTCGATGCCGAGAAGCTCGGACTCGGCCTTTCGGTGTTCATCCTGATCCGCACATCCAATCACGACCCCGACTGGCTGCAGAAATTCCGGGCGGCGGTGAACGGTCTTTCCGAGATCATCGGGGTCTACCGGATGTCCGGTGATCTCGACTATGTGCTGCGCGCCCGCGTCGCCGACGTGAAAGCCTATGACCGGCTCTACCAGCGGCTCATCGCCAAGGTGGCTTTATCCGATGTCTCCGCCTCCTTCGTCATGGAGGAGATCAAGGAGACGACGGTGGTTCCTATGGAACTCCGCTAGGCCACAGTGATGCCTGAAAGAAAGCCGTTGATAGCGCCGCGGTCGAGTTGACCGAATCGACATTCGCGCCGATAGGATCGATTTTATGCGCGCAGCCCTTCAAACACCTTCCGTCATCGGTCCCACCGTGGGCTTCGTCAGGTTGCCGCATGGCGAGGGACTTCCGCTTCCCGCCTATGAAAGCGCCGGCGCCGCCGGCATGGATTTGCGCGCGGCGGTGCCTGAAGACCGGCCGCTTCTGATCCTGCCGGGCAAGCGCGCCTTGGTAGCGACGGGGCTGATCCTGGAAATTCCCGAAGGCATGGAAGGCCAGGTGCGGCCCCGCTCGGGCCTTGCCTTCAAACACGGCCTTACCGTCCTCAATTCACCGGGCACGGTCGACAGCGATTATCGCGGCGAGGTGAAGGTGCTGCTGGTCAATCTCGGCGACGAGGATTTCGCGGTGACGCGCGGGATGCGCATTGCCCAGATCGTTTTCGCCGCGGTGACGCAGGTGGCGGTTGAAGAGCGTTCGCTGGCCGGCGGCACGGCGCGTGGCTCGGGCGGATTCGGATCGACCGGCACTGCCTGATGCCTGGCTGTGTTTCGGCACAGTGAACCGTTTTGCCGGGTAGACTGATCCAACATGACTGAAACACGCCCCCTGCCAAAGCTCGTCATCTTCGACTGCGACGGGATCCTGGTCGATACCGAGAACCTCGCCAACCGGCGCCTGGCCGAATGGCTGAGCGACGCCGGTTTTCCAACGACCTTCGAATATTGCCGCAAGAACTTCTCCGGCCGCAGCATGGTCTCGGTGCAGAAGGAGATCGAAGAGACGACCAGCGTCAGGCTCGGCGCCGATTTCGTCGAGCGCTGGAATGCCGGCCTGCCGGATCTGTTCGCTCACGGTGTCGAGGCGATCCCTTATGTCCGGGAGTTCATCGAGGCGGTCCGCGCGGCCGGCATCGCTTATTGCGTCGCCACCTCGGCCAGGATCTCCAAGATGCACATAACGCTTGGCCAGACCGGTCTGTTGCCGCTGTTCGAACATGCCATGTTCAGCGCCACCATGGTGTCGCGCGGCAAGCCGTTCCCCGACCTGTTCCTGCATGCGGCCAAAACGATGGGCTTCCCGCCCGCCGACTGCATCGTCATCGAAGACAGCGTCGCCGGCACGCAGGCTGGCATCGCCGCCGGCATGCGGGTGTTCTCCTATCATGGCGACCCCTATTCCGACCTCGACGGCTTGATCCAGGCCGGCGGCATCCTGTTCGACGACATGCGCGAACTCGCCGGGCTGGTGCCGATCCACTGATCCGCTGCACTGGACGCCACGAAGCGCGGTGCTACCTTCCGCGCGCCCGACAATGGGGCGCCGCCATGCCAACGTACCTGCTTCGCTTCATCCTCACCTGGGGTGCTGCTGCGGCTTTTGGGGATGGCGGCCTCTGCACAAGCCGTCAGCTTCCCTGACCTCGGCAGCGCGCTGCCCGTCACAAGGATGCCACCTCCGTGCCTGTCGAGATGCGCCACATCAACGCTTTCGAGAAATTGGCAGCAGAGAACGAGAAACGCTTCTGAACCAACCGCATTCGTTTGCCCGGCCGCAAACAGCGCGGTAGCATCCGCCCCAATACTCGTTATGGGGGAGCATTCATGGACAAGGGCAAGATTTTTCGCGACCTGCATGCCTCGACCTTCGTCATGCCCAATCCCTGGGATCCGGGCACGACGAAGCTGCTCGGATCCTTCGGCTTCAAGGCACTGGCCACCACCAGCGCCGGCTTTGCCTTTTCGCGCGGCCTGCCGGATGGGGCCGTGACCTTCGACCAGATGATCCATCATTGCCGCGAGGTGACGGGCGCGACCGACCTGCCGGTCTCGGCCGATCTCGAGAAGGGCAAGGGGGACAGCGCCGAGCAGGCCGCCGAAACCATTTTCGCGGCGGAAGCGGCCGGGCTTGCCGGCTGCTCGATCGAGGATCACACCGGCGATCCTGAAAAGCCCATCTACGAGTTTTCGCACGCGGTGGAGCGCGTCGCCGCAGCGGTGGAGGCGGCGCGGGCGCTGAAGCGCGACTTTGTCTTCACGGCGCGGGCCGAGAATTTCCTCTGGGGCAAGTCGGACCTCGACGACACGATCAAGCGGCTGCAGGCGTTC
This sequence comes from Mesorhizobium sp. CO1-1-7, assembly GCF_020164885.1. Lineage (NCBI taxonomy): Bacteria > Pseudomonadati > Pseudomonadota > Alphaproteobacteria > Hyphomicrobiales > Phyllobacteriaceae > Mesorhizobium > Mesorhizobium sp. CO1-1-7. The sequence continues at coordinate 549,519 of NZ_JAIUHA010000001.1, forward strand.
GAAAAAGCCGGCGCCGACGTGCTCTATGCACCTGGTATCGGCGATGTCGAGATGGTGCGGACCTTGTGCTCTGCGGTCGGCAAGCCGGTCAATGTCATGGCGAGGCCCGGCTTCACCATCGCCGACCTCGCCATGGCCGGTGCCAAGCGGATTTCGCTTGGGCCATGGCTGACCAATTTCGCCTACGGCATGCTGGAGACGGCGGCGCGCGAGATCCAGCAGGACGGCACGTTCGGCTTCACCCGCGCCGCCATGCCGTTCGGCAAGCTGCAGGCGCTGTTCGGCAAATCCCAGGGCTAGGATGGGTTCGGCCGCATGAACCTTACCGTTGTCGACATGCATACGGGTGGCGAGCCGCTACGGATCGTCACGGGCGGTTATCCCGCTATCCCCAAGGGCACCATTCTTGAGAAGCGCGCCTATGTGCGGGACCATCTCGACCATTTGCGCAAGTTGCTGATCTTCGAGCCGCGCGGCCACTATGACATGTATGGCGCTTTGCTGGTCGAGCCCGATTTGCCCGGCGCCGACCTCGCGGTGCTGTTCATGCACAATGAGGGCTATTCGACCATGTGCGGCCACGCCATCGTCGCGCTCGGCCGCTACGCCGTCGATCAGGGGCTGGTGGCGAAGCAGGAGCCGTTCACCACCGTGAACATCGAGGCGCCGTGCGGCCTGGTCGTCGCCTCGGTCGCGGTCAGCGATGGCAAGGCCGGCGCGGTGTCGTTCGAGAGCGTGCCGGCGTTCCTGTTCGCCGGCGATCGACAGATCGAGCTGACAGGCTATGGCAAGATCGGTTTCGACATCGCCTATGGCGGCGCCTTTTACGCGCTGGCCGACTGTCATCAATTCGGGCTGGAGTTCGGCCACGACCGCCTGCGCGATTTCGTCGACGCGGCAACCGCGCTGACGAACCGGCTGAAGGCCGAGTTTCCGCTGTCGCATCCCGATCATGATGACCTCGCCTTCCTCTATGGCACCATCCTGACGGATGGAAAGGACGCTTTTTCCGGAGAGGCCACCAGGAATGTCTGCGTCTTCGCCGAGGCGGAGGTCGACCGCTCGCCAACCGGTTCCGGCGTCACCGCCCGGCTGGCGGCCATGCATGCCAAGGGCGAGATCGCCGTGGGGCAGACGCGAACGTTCGAGAGCATCGCCGGCTCACGCTTTTCCGGTGCGGTGGCGCGAACAGCGCAGGCCGGCCCGCATGAAGCGATCGTCGCCCGCGTCGGCGGCCGTGCCTATTATTCCGGACGAGCCGAATTCATTGTCGAGCCGGACGACGAGTTGGGGCGGGGATTTCTGCTACGCTGAAGAGATTTGGCGCCGCGAGGCGCGCGCGACTTCCCGTGCCGAGATCGCCTTGTGCAGATGCACCATCATGGCGGCGGCGAAGAGCGGCGTCAGCAGGTTGAGCAGCGGCACGGCGAGGAAGGCCGCGACAACCAGCCCGGAGAGAAACACCGTACCGGCATACTGCCTGCGCAGGGCCCGGGCCTCTTCTTCCCCGCGAAAGCGCATGGCGGCGAATTCGAAGAATTCGCGTCCGAGCAGGTAGCCGTTGACGATGAAGAAGGCGGCGATGTTGATGCCCGGCACCAGCAGGAGCATCAGCGCCACGACGTTGCCCAGGATGACGACGCCGAAGAATTTTATCGCCAGCACCAGCGAGCGCAATACCGGCATGGCGCGTCCGACTGGGTCGCCGGGATAATCGGTGCGCTCGACCACTTCGGCCACATCGTCGAGGAACAGGCCGGCGATTACCGCCGTGACTGGCGCGATCAGAAGCGCCATGCCGAAGGCCAGCGCGATGGCCGCGACGATGCCGCCCAACCAGCCGGCCCAGGACGGCATGCCGGGCAACAATGTGTGCAGCCACGGCAGGGCAAGCCATTCGACAAGGCTGGTCAAGCCGAACCACAGGGCGACCAACGCCAGCAGGGTCAAGCCGAGCGTCTTGATGAACACGGCGCGAAACGGAGGCGAGAGCAGCTCAAGGGCCGCAGTGCGGGCAGCGTCGAAAATCACGTGCTTCACCCCCAGGTCAGCGGACACAGCCACAAGGCAGGACGCCTCCGAGATAGGCGGTGCGGCCCGCGAGCACAAGCGCGGGCCGTTGCTTGCCTTCGTATGTTCCCCAGATCTGCCTATCGGGCTAAGCCCGGCTTACGAACCGGTATGGTCATGGCCGCCACGCCGGCGACGACAAACCCCATGCCGAGCCAGGCCGTGGGCCCCAGGCTTTCGCCGAGGAAGACGGCGCCGATGCCGACGCCGATCGGCACCCGCAGATAGGCCTGAGACGTGGTGCCGACCGAACCCAGCGTGTGGATCAGGCGGAAATAGATGACGAAAGCCAGTGCCGTCGAAAACACGGACAGGCCGAGCAGGGCAAGGATGGAAGCCGTCGAAGGCGCCAGCGTCCATGGCTGGTCGACCGCCAGGCTGAGCGGTACCAGCATGACAGCGCCGCACAGCATCGAACCGGCGGCGGGAAGCATCGGATCGAGGCCCTTGAAGCCTCGGCCGAAAATGGCGGCCCCGGCATAGCAGATCGTCGCCGCGACGATGGCGATCTGTGCCCAGAGCTGGTGGCCGATGCCGCCAAGCGCCTGCGTGCCGACGATGAGGCAGATGCCGGCGATGCCGGCGCCAACGCCGACCAGCTTGCGCACGGTCACCGGCTCATGACGGGTGATAAGCGCCGTCAGCAGGAAGGTGAAGATCGGCGAGGTGGCGTTGAGGATGGTGGCAAGGCCGGCGTCGACCGAACGCTCGGCCGCGGCGATCAGCGTGAACGGGACGACGCTGTTGAGGCAGGCCTGGAAGGCGAAGCGGCGCCAGCTTGCCGCATCGCCCGGCATGGCAAGCCCGCGCCAGCGGATGATGGCGAACAGGATGGCGCCGGCGATAAGGGTGCGGGCGGCGATGAAGGTGATGGGCGGGATGGTCTCTACGCCGATCTTGATGAAGGTATAGGAGGCTCCCCAAAGCACCGCCAGCACGCCCAGCAATGCCAGGTCGATGGTCGTGTTGTTTTTGGCAGGCATGGGCTCGCGCCTTCGGACCGTGATTGAACAGGCGCAGATGTAGGCGACATCGCGACGAAATGTTTCGGCCACGGTCGAATTGTCGTAGCGCCTGGCTGGCGCGGCAAGGACAGAAAATCGGTTGCCAGTTTTCAGGGTCATGCTGTAGACCCGCGCGGGCATGGCAAGAAGCCGGCCCGGGTTTTTGGCGGAGACATTGATGCCGGATTATGACGTGCTTTGCATCGGCAATGCGATTGTCGACATCATCGCCCAGTGCGAGGAAGAATTCCTCGAGACCAACGGCATCATCAAGGGCGCGATGAATCTCATCGACACGCAGCGCGCCGAATTGCTCTACAGCCGCATGGGCCCGGCGATCGAGGCCTCCGGCGGCAGCGCCGGCAACACGGCGGCCGGTGTCGCCTCCTTCGGCGGACGCGCCGCCTTCTTCGGCAAGGTCTCCAGCGATGCGCTGGGCGAAATCTACGCGCACGACATCCACGCGCAGGGTGTCGCCTTCGACACCAAGCCGCTCCAGGGCGAGCCGCCGACGGCGCGTTCGATGATCTTCGTCACGCCCGATGGCGAGCGCTCGATGAACACCTATCTCGGCGCCTGCGTCGAACTCGGCCCGGAAGATGTCGAAGCCGACAAGGCGTCCGGCGCCAAGGTGACCTATTTCGAGGGTTATCTGTGGGACCCGCCGCGCGCCAAGGAAGCGATCCGGCAGACGGCGAAACTGGCGCACGCTGCCGGTCGCGAAGTATCTATGACCTTATCGGATTCGTTCTGCGTCGACCGTTACCGCGACGAGTTCCTAGACCTGATGCGTTCGGGCACGGTCGATATCGTTTTTGCCAACAGCCACGAGATCAAGTCGCTTTACCAGACGTCATCGTTCGAGGAAGCGCTGGCGCGGATCCGCAAGGATTGCAAGATCGCGGCGGTTACCCGCTCCGAAAAGGGCTCGGTTATCGTGCGTGGCGACGAGACCGTGGTCATCCAGGCGACCGCCATCAAGGAACTGGTCGACACGACGGGCGCCGGCGATCTCTACGCCGCCGGTTTCCTGCATGGCTACACACAGGGACGCGACCTCCAGACCTGCGGCGATCTTGGCTCACTGGCGGCCGGATTGGTGATCCAGCAGATCGGCCCCAGGCCAAGGCAGAATCTGCGCAAAGAGGCCGAGCGGGCGGGGTTGCTGTAACAACGCCCTTTCTCTTCGCCCGCTGTTGGGGAAAGGAGGCAAGCGCGGACCGCTTCTCATCGTCGCGCAGTTGTCACATACCGCCCCTACACGCAAATGCGAGCGTGCCGTGACTGACATTTCGACATGCTAATCGGGGTGTGAAGCAATGCAGGACAGCAACCTGTCGGGTCGCTGCATCTGTTGCCGTCGCACTTTCCACTTTCCGCCGTAACCGTTCAACAACCGGCCGCGGCCAAGGGAGGAGAGCGCGCGGCCAGAAAACAGATGCATGACAAGATTTCAGACCAAGACGACATTCCAGACCAAGACGACCGGCATCACGCAGGACGATTTCGCCGACATGGTGGCGGAAAGGGTCGAGCGTGCGCTTGCCCACTATGACGAAGCCATCAACGGCCCCACAATGGTCTCGGTCGGCAAGATCGCCGGCTCGATAGCGTCCGCCGTCACCTTGCTGTCGCCCAAGCACCAGCGCGCCATCGACGCCATCCATGCCGACCTTCCGGGCCTGGCCCAGAAATTCGTGCGGGCGCTGGCGGCGGAAGCCGCACGCCGCGGCGAAGCCGGCGCCATGACCGCCACGACGCTGTCGGCAGAGGCTGAAACAGTTGCCGCGCTTCCCCAGTCCGACGACCTCGAATCGATGCTGATCGAGGACTGGGCCGGACGCGTCGCCGGCTCGACCTATCTGGAAGAGAACCTGCGCATCGCCCGCTCCACCCTGCACCGCTGGCAAAGGCGCGGCGACGTCATCGCTCTGCGCAAGGGTGGCCGCAAGCACGTCTTCCCGCTGGCGCAGTTCGTCGATGGCAGGCCGGTCGCGGGCATAAGCGACGTGCTGGAGCTGATCGGCAATCCGAGACTCGCATGGCTGTGGCTGACCCGTCCAGCGGCACAGCTCGACGGCCGCATTCCGATCGACCTGCTGCGGCAGGACCAGGCGGAGGAAGTCGTGGAGGCGGCGCGGGCGTTCGCGCCGGGGTGAAGTCGGCGCGGTCATCCCTTTCGTTCCGCGAGCAGGCCGAGATAGTGCTGCAGCACCGCCGCCCCGGCAAGCGACGTGACATCGGCGTGGTCATAGGCGGGCGCCACCTCGACAACGTCGGCGCCGACAATGAGTGCCCGTGCCGGGAGATAGGCCGGTCGAGGCAATCGATGTCGAAGGTCAGACGCGAGCCCGATCTTCCACGACCCGGCGCTTGCCGTCCGTGAGGCCGTCAATGGCGGCGGCGTGGCGCTGGCCGACAACATCATGGTCAAGGACCTGCTGGCCAGCGGCCAGCTGGTCGCGCCCTTCACGATCCGCCACGCAATTCCACAGAGCTACTGCCTGTGGCAGAAGCCGGGCAACCGCATTTCAATCAGCGTCAGGCTGTTCCGGGATTGGCTGCTGTCGGAGATCGCCAGCCACAAGCAGGTGATGCGGCTGGCGTGAGGCGTCCAACACGGGGGAAGCCCCTCAAGCCCCCGCCGTATAGGCGGCGATCGCCGCCATGTTGACGATATCGCTGTCCTTGGCATTCAGCGACACGATCTGCACCGGCTTGTTCAGGCCGACCAGCAGCGGGCCGATGACGGTCGAGCCGCCCAGTTCCTGCAGCATCTTGGTCGAGATGGAGGCCGAGTGGAAAGCCGGCATGATCAGGACGTTGGCCGGACCGGTCAGCCTTATGAACGGGTATTGCGCCATGGCGCGGGCGTTGAGCGCGACGTCGGCGGCCATTTCGCCATCGTATTCGAAATCGACGCGGCGCTTGTCGAGGATGCGCACGGCTTCCTGGACGCGCTCGGAACGTTCGCCCTGTGGATGGCCGAAAGTGGAATAGGCAAGCATGGCGAGCCTTGGCTCGTAGCCCATGCGGCGCGCGAAGCCCGCCGCTTCCTCGGCGATGTCGGCGATCTGCTCGGCGTTGGGCATGTCGTGCACGGCGGTGTCGGCGACGAGCACCGTCTTGCCGCGCGCGAGCACGATCGAGACGCCGATGACGCGGTGACCGGGCTTGGCGTCGATGACGCGCCTGATGTCGTCGAGCGCGGTCGAATAGTTGCGGGTCACGCCGGTGACGATGCCGTCGGCGTCGCCCAGCGCCACCATGCAGGCGGCGAAATGGTTGCGGTCGTTGTTGATCAGCCGCTGGCAGTCGCGGAACAGGAAGCCTTTGCGCTGCATGCGCTCGTAGAGATAGTCGGTGTAGATCGAATTGCGGCGCGACAGGCGCGCATTGATGATCTCGATGCCTTGCTTGTTCAGGTCGATGCCAGCGTGCCTGGCGTTCTCCTTGATGACGTCGTCGCGACCGAGCAGGATGGCGGTGCCGAGCCGCTGATTCACGTAGGAGACGGCGGCGCGCATCACCTGCTCCTCCTCGCCCTCGGCGAAGACGATGCGCTTGGGCTGGCGGCGCACGCGGTCGTAGATGCGCTGCAGCGTCGAGGCGATCGGGTCGCGGCGGGCGGAAAGCTCCTGCGCGTAACGGTCGAGATCGAGGATCGGCTTGCGGGCGACGCCAGAATCCATTGCAGCCTTGGCCACGGCGATCGGGATGGCCGAGATCAGGCGTGGGTCGAACGGCACCGGGATGATGTAGTTGGGGCCGAATTTCGGCCGGTTGCCCTGATAGGCCGCGGCGACGTCGTCGGGCACGTCCTGGCGCGCCAGTTCGGCCAGCGCGCGGGCGGCGGCGATCTTCATGTCGTCATTGATGGTCGTGGCCCTGACATCCAGCGCACCGCGGAAGATGTAGGGAAAGCCGAGCACGTTGTTGACCTGGTTGGCGTAATCCGACCGCCCGGTGGCCATGATGGCGTCGGTGCGGATCTCGGCCACTTCCTCCGGGGTGATCTCGGGATCGGGGTTAGCCATGGCGAAGATGATCGGGTTCTTGGCCATCGACTGCACCATGGCGGTGGTCAGCGCCCCCTTGGCCGAAAGGCCGAGGAAGACGTCGGCGCCGTCCAGCGCTTCGGCCAGGGAACGCGCCTCCGTCTTGACCGCATGCGCCGATTTCCACTGATTCATGCCCTCGGTGCGGCCCTGGAAGACAACCCCCTTGGTGTCGCAAAGGACGATGTTTTCTGGCGAAAAACCCATCGCCTTCATCAGCTCGATACAGGCGATGCCGGCCGCGCCCGCACCGTTGCAGACCAGCTTCGTGGTCTTCATGTCGCGGCCGGTTATTTCCAGCGCGTTGATCAGACCGGCGGCCGAGATGATGGCGGTGCCGTGCTGGTCGTCATGGAAGACCGGAATGTCCATCAGTTCGCGCAGGCGCTGTTCGATGATGAAGCACTCCGGCGCCTTGATGTCCTCCAGGTTGATGCCGCCGAAGGACGGACCGAGGAAGCGCACGCAGTTGATGAACTCGTCGGCATCCTCGGTGTCGACCTCGAGGTCGATGGAATCGACATCGGCGAAGCGCTTGAACAGCACCGCCTTGCCTTCCATCACCGGCTTGGAGGCCAGCGCGCCGAGATTGCCGAGGCCAAGAATGGCGGTGCCGTTTGAGATGACGGCGACCATGTTGCCGCGCGTCGTGTAATCGAAGGCCCTGGATGGGTCCTCGGCGATGGCGCGCACGGGCACTGCCACGCCTGGCGAATAGGCGAGGCTGAGATCGCGCTGCGTCGTCATCGGCTTGGTGGCGACGATCTCCAGCTTGCCGGGCCGGCCCATGGCGTGGAATTCGAGCGCTTCCTGCGCGCTGACGGACGGACCGTTGTTCTCGGTTTTCCTGGCCATGATGCTTTTGATTTCCTCGCCGGTGCGGCACCTCCTTGAAGCGGGTACCTGTGTGCTTGCGAATTAAGACCACGGGCCGCCGCGTGTAAACCACGAAGCTGGGCAAAGCTGCTTCAAAGCGGAAACGGCCGGTCAGAAGCCGTTTGGCCGCCTCCTTAATGCCGTGATTTCATTCGCGTGCCGGCGCACCGCCGCCCAGCGCCGCAGCAGCCCAATTTCGGGAAACGGCCATTGCGTCAGCGGCGGTTGGCTGCTTCCCATCCTCTTCAACAGGTCGGACAGGAACACTGTGAGTTCCTGCCGTTGAGCCCGCACCTTGGCCAGCGTGCGGTTGCGAATCTCATCGCGGGGAATGGCGCGGTCGCGCAACGTCTCGACCGCGCGCCGGAGCGCCGCCGGATCGGGCTCGGCGATGATGCAATAGTCCGGATCGAAAAAGACGTCCCGGCCGCCAAGACTGGGCGTGCTCACCACCGGCAACCCCGCCATCAGATATTCCATGCTGGAGCGCATCGCTCCTTCCGCCGCCGACAGACAGAGACCAACCGCGGCCTGGTTGTAGACGCGGTTGATCTCCTGCGGCGGCAGCCAGCCAGTCAGGCCATCGATGATCGGGTTGGCGATGCGATGCAGCGGCGATTGCGCCTGCAAGCGCCGGATGAAGGCACGGTTGCCGACCCGCGGCAGCTCGCCGATCGAAAAGGTGATGTGGGCGAGCCTTTCGATATCGAAGGCGAGGTGGTGGCGCTTGGTGTGCGAGATGCGAGCATTATAGACCGCGTCGAACTCGACGGGGACATCCGGCAAGGGCCGAAAGATGTCCTCGCTGACCATCAGATTGTGGTTGGAGAAGATCGCGGTTCCTCCGACAGTGGTGACCAGGCGGCGTTCTTCCTCGGTGTTGCAGAGAAAAATCAACTCATGAGCTGGAAACCGCTCGCGGTGCCAGGCGAGGTCCCTGGCGAGCTTTGGGATGAGACGCGGCCGCTCGAGTGTCCAGTTAGGCATCATCAGAAAGGAGGCGCGACGCGAAGCGAAGCGCCGGGCGATCGCCACGATCGAGCTGAGCGGCCGTGCCCCGCCGATCGGCGTGTAGATCACCAGCGGATCATGACTGAGGACATGGACAGCTACCCGGATGCTTCCGTCGAGACCCGAGAAAGGGCCGGTAGTCGGAAGGATGAAAGGAAGCCGATTGGCCGCCAGCTGCTTCAGATTGCCTACACTTTGGCCGGCCTGCCGAGCAGCATTGAGCCAGAAGCGTTCGAGCGCCGAGTCGATAGGTCCCACCATCTCCTCGAACGTTTCGTGCCCGTCTTTGTCCATGACGCCCCCGCCATTATTGCCCAAGATGACAGATATTCGCGATCGCCGCGTCGGGCAATGCAGCTGAACAGCCGTTCCATGAAGACAGCTCGCGGTCTTCCCCTGCTTTTCGATGGCCTGGCATTAAACCCCGCCATCACATCTGCTAGCGTGCCGCGCCATGAACATGCACAGCCCAAACGAGCCCGACGCCGCCCCCGAGGCGATGACGCCGCCGCAGCCCGGCGCTGCCGCCGTCACGCCGATGATGGAGCAGTTCATCGAGATCAAGGCGGCTAACCCGGATTCGCTGCTGTTCTACCGCATGGGCGATTTCTACGAGCTGTTCTTCGACGATGCCGAGAAGGCGAGCCGGGCGCTGGGCATCGTGCTCACCAAACGCGGCAAGCATCAGGGCCACGACATTCCAATGTGCGGCGTGCCGGTGCATGCGGCCGACGACTATTTGCAGAAGCTGATCAGCCAGGGCTTCCGCGTTGCCGTCTGCGAGCAGATCGAGGATCCGGCCGAGGCCAAGAAGCGCGGCTCCAAATCGGTCGTGCGCCGCGACGTGGTGCGGCTGGTGACGCCGGGAACCATCACCGAGGACAAACTGCTGGCGCCGTCGGAATCGAGTTATCTGATGGCGTTGGGTCGGGTGAAGGGCGGCAGCGAGCACAGCTTTGCAATTGCCTGGATCGACATCTCGACTGGTGCTTTCCGCGTCGCCGAGACCACCGCCGACCGGCTGCTGGCCGACATCTTCCGTGTCGATCCGCGCGAACTCATCGTCGCCGAGCCGGTGTTCCATGATCCCGACCTGAAGCCGGTGTTCGACGTGCTCGGCCGTGTCGCCAGCCCACAGCCGCCGAGCCTGTTCGATTCGGCCTCGGCCACGGGGCGGATCGCGCGTTTTTTCGAGGTGGCGACACCGGACAGTTTCGGCACGTTTTCGCGCGCCGAATTGTCGGCGATCTCAGGCGCCATCGCCTATGTCGAGAAAACGCAAAAGGCCGAGCGGCCGCCGCTGTCGCGGCCCGAGCGCGAGGAGCAGGGCTCGACCCTGTTCATCGATCCGGCGACGCGCGGCAATCTCGAACTGTTGCGTACGCTGTCCGGCAGCCGCGAGGGTTCGCTGTTCAAGGCAATCGACCGCACGGTGACCGGTGGCGGCGCGAGGTTGCTCGCCGACCGGCTGATGGCGCCGCTGACCGACCCGGCGGCCATCGGCGCGCGGCTGGACTCCGTCTCGTTCTTCCGCTCCGAGGTCAGGCATTGCCAGGCGGTGCGGATGAGCCTGAAGAGCGTCGCCGACATGCCGCGCGCCCTGTCCAGGCTGGCACTCAACCGGGGCGGGCCACGCGATCTCGGCGCGCTCCGCGCTGGTTTCGAGGCGGCCGGTGCCATCGCCGAAACCTTTGCCGCGACCGCCCTGCCCCAGGAGTTGGCCGGCGCGATGGCCGCGATCAAGGCGCTGCCCGAGGCGCTTGCCCAACATCTCACCCAGGCGCTCGGCGAGGAACTGCCGCTGCTCAAACGCGACGGCGGCTTCGTTCGTGGCGGCTACCACCCGGAACTCGACGAGATGCGGGCGTTGCGCGACGAGTCGCGAAAAGTGATCGCCGGACTGGAGCGCTCGCTGATCGAGGAAACCGGCATCCGCTCCCTGAAGATCCGGCACAACAATGTGCTGGGTTACTACATCGAGGTGACGGCCAATCATCACGCCGCCATGACTGGCAGCGATGGCGCCAAGGCGCGCTTTATTCACCGCCAGACCATGGCCAACGCCATGCGTTTCACCACGACCGAACTCGCCGAACTCGAGACCAAGATCGCCAATGCCGCCGACCGGGCACTGAGCATCGAACTGGCCGCCTTCGATGCGCTGACGGCGGAAGCCGTCGGCGCGGCCGAGGCGATCCGCGCCGGCGCCGACGCGCTCGCCGTGCTCGACGTGTCGGCGGCGCTTGCGCTTTTGTCGGAAAGCGAGGCCTGGTGCCGGCCGGTGGTGGATTCTAGCCTTGCCTTCGAGATTTCTGGCGGGCGGCATCCAGTGGTCGAACAGGCGCTGCGCCGTTCGGGCGAAGGCCCGTTCGTCGCCAATGATTGCGACCTCTCGCCGGAGGGCAATGCCAGGAACGGCGCGATCTGGCTGCTGACCGGCCCCAATATGGGTGGCAAGTCGACGTTCCTGCGGCAGAACGCGCTGATCGCCATCCTGGCCCAGACCGGCTCCTTCGTGCCGGCGACATCGGCCCATATCGGCGTCGTCGACCGGCTGTTCTCACGCGTCGGCGCGTCGGACGACCTGGCGCGCGGCCGCTCGACCTTCATGGTCGAGATGGTGGAGACGGCGGCGATCCTCAACCAGGCCGGCGAACGGGCGCTGGTGATCCTCGACGAGATCGGCCGCGGCACCGCCACCTTCGACGGGCTGTCGATTGCCTGGGCGGCGGTGGAGTATCTGCACGAGAAGAACCGCTGCCGGGCGATCTTCGCCACCCACTTCCACGAAATGACGTCGCTCGCCGGCAAGCTGGCGCGGCTTTCCAACGTCACCATGCGGGTCAAGGAGTGGGAAGGCGACGTCGTTTTCCTGCACGAGGTCGGCAAGGGTGCCGCCGACCGCTCCTACGGCGTCCAGGTAGCCCGCCTTGCGGGCCTGCCGGAAGCGGTGGTCGACCGCGCCAAGGCGGTGCTGCACCAATTGGAGCAAGGCGAGGTCTCCGGCAAGACCAACCGGCTGGTCGATGACCTGCCGCTGTTTTCGGTGGCGATGAAGCGGGAAGCGCCAAAGCTGGTGAAGAGCGACGCTGTGGGCGCGGCACTCGGTGAGATCAATCCCGACGAGATGACCCCCAAGGAAGCGCTGGAGGCGCTTTACCGGCTGAAGGGGCTGGCGGAGAAATAGTCAGATCATTTCCAGTCCGCGCTTGCGCGTCGGTGGGGGGAATGCACGGTCGAGATCGGCGAGGTCATCGGCCGTAAGCTTTATGTCCAGCGCGGCAAAATTCTGGCGGACGTGCTCCTGGCTGCTGGCCTTGGGAATGGCGATAACGCCGTCCTGATGCATCACCCAGGCCAAGGCGATTTGCGCAGGGGTCGCATTGTGACGGGCGGCGATGGCGTCAAGCCTGCTGTTGCGCGCCAAAGCACCCTGCTCCACCGGCGAATAGGCCATCAGCGGAATGCCGCGCTGGCGGCTCCATGGTGCAAGGTCGAATTCGGGGCCGCGCCGGATCAGATTGTAGAGCACCTGATTGGTCTGGACATTGCCGCCCGAGCGCAAACCGGTGAGCTCTTCCATTTCATCGGTATCGAAATTGCTGACGCCCCAGTGGCGGATCTTGCCGGCCTTCTTCAACGCCTCGAAGGCCTCGACCGTCTCGCCCAAAGGCACGCTGCCCGGCCAGTGCAGGAGATAGAGATCGATGCGGTCGGTGCGCAGCCGCTTCAGGCTTTTCTCGCAAGCCGCCGGCACGCCGGTGCGCGAAGCATTGGACGGCAGCACCTTGGAGACGAGAAAGAGTTCTTCGCGCCGGCCGGCGATGGCTTCGGCCACCACCTCCTCGGCGCCGCCGCTGGCATACATTTCGGCGGTGTCGATCAGCGTCATGCCGAGGTCCAGCCCAAGCTTCAAGGCATTGACCTCCCCGGCTCGACGGCGGGCATCCTCGCCCATTTTCCAGGTGCCCTGTCCCAGCACCTGGACGGCTTCGCCCGAAGGCAGCTTGGTGGTTCTTGTCGTCGTGGGCATGGGGGCTCCTGGGTAAGCGATCGAGGCGCTTGGCATCACAAGCATACGGAGAAATCCAGGATGGAGCTCGGGTTCTCCGGTCGCCGCCGTTGATGCCTTACTTCACCGGATGGGCGGCGAGCCAGTCCTGCATCTGCTTGATTTCGGCTTCCTGCGCGGCGATGACGTTTTCGGCGAGTTTGCGGATTTCCGGATCCTTGCCGTTGGCCAGTTCGACCTTGGCCATGTCGATCGCCCCCTGATGATGCGGGATCATGCCGCGGACGAAATCGACATCGGCGTTGCCGGTATATTGGGAGGCCATCATGTCGGTATGCATCTTGTCCATCGCCGCCTTGTAGCCCGCCGTGGAAGGGCTTTCCGCCCCCATGGCCATGGCACCCATGTCGTGCTTCATCTCCTCGCTCTGCGCCGGCACGCTTTCGAGGAAAACGGCAAGCAGCATTCCGGCGGCCATCAGCAGCAGCACGAGTTTTTTAGCCAAGGTCATTCATGGTCTCCTGTCGGTTGGGTTTCGTATCTGGGGGTTAATCTCAGAGTTTCAACGTTCTCAGGCGCAATGCGTTTGCGATCACGGAAACCGAGGACAGGCTCATCGCCGCCGCCGCCAGCATCGGCGACAGAAGCGTGCCGGTGAGCGGATAAAGCACGCCGGCCGCGACCGGCACGCCAAGCACATTGTAAAGGAAGGCGAAGAACAGGTTCTGCCGGATGTTGCCGATGGTGGCCTGCGCCAGGGTTCGGGCGCGGACGATGCCGTTGAGGTCGCCCTTGACCAAGGTGATGCCGGCGCTTTCGACCGCGACATCGGCGCCCGTTCCCATGGCGATGCCGACATCGGCGGCGGCAAGCGCGGGCGCATCGTTGACGCCGTCGCCGGCCATGGCGACGGCGGCACCCTTGCCGCGCAGTTCCTCGACCAGCGCTGCCTTCTGTTCCGGCAACAGACCTGCCCGAACCTCGTCTATGCCGAGATGTCCAGCGATCGCCCTGGCCGTGCGCTCATTGTCGCCGGTCGCCATGATGATCCGCAGCCCGCTGCCATGCAGCGCCTTGATCGCCTCGGCCGTGGTCGCCTTGACCGGATCGGCGACGGCGACGATGCCGGCCAGCTTGCCGTCGACAGCGACGAACATCACCGTCTTGCCATCGCCCTGCAAGGCTTCCACCCTGGCCAGGGCCCCGGAAACGTCGATGGCGAGATCGGCCATCATCGCGGCATTGCCGAGCGCGACCTTCTTGTCCGACACCGTGCCGGAAACGCCTTTGCCGGTAACCGCCTCGAAGCTGCCGGCCTCGGCGATCTTCACGCCGCGCTGGCCGGCTCCGTCGACGATGGCCTCGGCCAGCGGATGCTCCGACCCTTTTTCCAGGGCCGCGGCGCATCTCAGCAATTCGTTCTCGGAAAAGCCGCTGGCAGCCACGACATCGGTCAATTTCGGCCGGCCCTCGGTCAGCGTGCCGGTCTTGTCGACGATCAGCGTGTCGACGGAGGCGAAGCGCTCGAGCGCGGCGGCTTCCTTGATCAGCACGCCGGCATGCGCGCCGCGCCCGGTCGCGGTCATGATGGACATCGGTGTGGCGAGACCCAGCGCACAGGGACAGGCGATGATCAGCACCGAAACCGCCGAGACGATGGCGAAGATCAGGCTGGGCTCGGGGCCGAAGATCGCCCAGGCGACGAATGCGGCGATCGCGACCAGGACGACGGTCGGGACAAAGTAGAAGGAAACGCGGTCGGCCAGGCCTTGGATCGGGGCGCGCGAGCGCTGTGCCTTGGCGACGAGTTCGACGATGCGCGACAGCGTCGTCTCGGCGCCGATCCGTTCGGCGCGCATGATCAGCGAGCCATTCTTGTTGAGCGTGCCGCCGGTCAAGGCGTCGCCTTCGGCCTTCTCGACTGGCAAGGGCTCGCCCGTAATCATCGATTCATCGATGGAGGAGCGGCCTTCGAGCACCGTGCCGTCGACCGGGACGGCATCGCCGGGACGGATGCGCAGGCGATCGCCGGTCTTGACCTCGTCCAGCCCGACATCGATCTCGGCGCCGTCCTCGGCGACCCGCCGCGCGGTCTTCGGCGCGAGGTCGAGCAAAGCTCGGATCGCCGATCCGGTCTTCTCGCGGGCGCGCAGTTCCAGCACCTGGCCGAGGAAGACCAGCGCGACGATGACGGCGGCCGCCTCGAAATAGACCGGCACCGCACCGCCATGGCCGCGAAACTGATGCGGAAATATGTCCGGGAAGAGCGTGGCCATGACGCTGTAGAGATAGGCGGCGGCGACACCCAGCGAAATCAGCGTCCACATGTTAGGGCTGCGGTTGAGGATCGAGTCCCAGCCGCGATGGAAAAACGGGAAAGCGGCCCACAGCACCACCGGGCTCGCCAGGACCAGTTCGATCCAGACCTTCGCGCGCTCCTCGACCAGGCCCTCAAGCGACAGGCCTATCATCGGCGCCATGGCGACGATCAGCAGCGGGACCGACAGCACCGCGCTCACCCAGAGGCGTCTGGTGAAGTCGACCAGTTCGGGATTCGGCCCTTCATCGCCCGTCGGCACGCCCATGGGCTCGAGCGCCATGCCGCAGATCGGGCAGGAGCCGGGCTTGTCGCGGATGATCTGCGGATGCATGGGGCAAGTGTATTGCGTGCCCTTGGGCATCGGCGCCGGCGCCGGCCTGTCGCCGAGATAGGTTTGCGGCGCTGCCTCGAACTTCGCCTTGCAGCCGGCGGAACAGAAATAGAAGCCCTGGCCTTCATGGCGGACGAAATACCTGGCGTCGGCGCGGTCGACGATCATGCCGCAGACAGGGTCGACGGCGGTCAGGTAGCGGTCCGGCTCGGCCTGGAACTTCGAATGGCAGCGCTCGCTGCAAAAATGATAGAGGCGGCCGCCATGCTCGAATGTCGGCTTGCCGGCGGGCGGCTCCACCGTCATGCCGCAGACCGGATCGCGCAGAACCGCATCCGAATCTCCGCCCGTGCCCTTTGCCGCGCAGCAGCCGCCATGAGCGCCATGCGTGTGATGATCGTGATCTGAATGCGTCATTTCTAATGCCTCGATGCACCTGCTTCGAGGCAGAGGTAGTGCTTCCAGTAACTGGAAGGTCAAGGGCTGTTTTGAATTCGGTTCTCCGAACCCAGCGGATTGACCAAATGGCGAAAACTGTACACAACCGCGCGCCCACACTAAAAAGCGCGCCGCTTCTAATATATCGTTCACCGCCCATCCCGCTGGACCTTTGTCGACAATGAAGTGCCTGGTCATAAACCTAGATCGGTCCCCGGACCGACTTGCACACATAAGTGCAGAGTTCGCCCGGATCGGCGTCGCGTTCCAACGCGTTGCGGCGGTCGATGCACGTAGCCACCCTGAACTCGGGCAGCAACCGCAACATCCGATTTATGCGTCCCGGCGTTTGTTGGCCAGCGAGGTCGCCTGCCTGCACAGCCACCGCGTCTGCTGGACGATGCTGGCGCAGGACGAGGCTCGCTACGGCGCCATCTTCGAGGACGACGTGGTTTTTTCAGCAAAGGCCGGTCCGTTGCTTGCTGACGACGGCTGGATTCCGCCAGATGCCGACATTGTCAAATTGGAAACGTACTTCAAGAAGACCCTCATTCACCGACGAAGGATCGCCACCGGTCATGGTTTTTCCGCGTTCAGGCTCTACAAGAACCATCCGGGGACCGGGGGTTACATCATCTCCAGACAGGCCGCGCGCGATCTCCTCGAAGCGACCGAAACGATCAATATCACCGCCGACGATCTACTTTTCACCCCGGCGTTCGGAGTTTCGTCCAGCAAGACGATCTACCAGCTCGTCCCTGCGCTGTGTGTGCAGGACCAGTTCGTCAGCGACCGACTGCCAAGCCTGCTTGGGGAGGAGCGGGATGCCGCAAGAACCGGCAATGAGCTTGTCGCGAAACGCAGAAGGCCGACGGCTGAAAGAATTATGAGCGAAGGCGGACGGACAGCGCGGTGGGTTCTCGGCTTCTGCAGAGGCCGGCGACACATCGTTGTCCCCTTCGAGACGACTGGGAAGCCGACTAATCTTGCCTGACGGCCGGCAAGTCCATATCCGGCGCCGCAAGAATGCGCTTGAGCTCCGCCGGAAGGCAAGCCCGACCGACATCTATGGCAAGCTCCAAAGCCTGCCAAGATAAATATAGAGCTTCGCGTTGCTTCCACCTTGCCGTGTGGCGAGCGGACAAAGAAATTGAATCCTGCTCTATCCAAAATATCGATAGTGATTCCAGCCAGGCGATGGTAAACATCCGTGTTTCCCTGTTTATTGACAAAAAACCAAGTCCTTCTCATAAATAAAAGACTCTGGTTCCGCATGTGCTATAGAGCGCCATAAGAAAAAAGTTTTGTTGAAGAAATGAAGTGTCTGGTCATCAACCTCGATAGATCCCCCGACCGGCTTGCCCATATGACGGCGGAGTTTGCGCGCATCGGCCTCGGATTCGAGCGGGTTGCCGCAATCGATGCAAGGGACCGGCCAGACCTCGCGCTGCAGCGCCAGCATGCACGATATGCGGTGCGACGTCTGTCCGGCAGCGAGATCGCATGCTTGCACAGCCATCGCGCCTGCTGGGCCATCATCGCGCAAGACGACGCGCCGTACGGCGCCGTCTTCGAGGACGACATGGTGTTTTCCGCGAAAGCCGATAGGCTGCTTGCCGATGCGAGCTGGATCCCCGCCAACGCAGATGTCGTCAAGCTCGAGACATTCTTCCACACAACCGTGATCCAGCGGGAGAGGTTTCCCGTCGGCGGCGGGTTTTCCCTGTTCAGGCTCCGCAAGAACCATATAGGGACGGGCGGATACCTGCTCTCCCGGCAGATGGCACGCGCCCTTCTCGAGACAACCGCCGATGTCAATGTGGCGGTGGACAATCTCATCTTCGATCCCACATTCGCGATCTCGACCGGCAAGACGATCTACCAGCTTGTTCCGGCGCTCTGTGCGCAGGACCAGTTCGTAGGCAACAGGTTACCGAGCCTGCTCGAACAGGGTCGGGAGGCCGAGTGGGTCGCGAGCGGGCTCGCCAATGGACACAGGATACGGGCACTCGCGCGTATCCGCAGGGAGGCCAGCCGGGCAGCGCGGCAGATCACCGATCTCTGCAGGCTACGGCGGCAGATTGTCGTCCCGCTCGCTCCAGTCGAGGCAAACGACTAGAGCGTTTGCGGGATTGACAGCAGGCCCATACCCAGCGCCGCGAAAACACGCTATAGACGCCGCCCAAAAGGCAAGGCCGACCGGTATCTATGGCAAAAATCTCCCTGAAGCTCGATGAACTGATCGACGGCGAAGCCTTGCGCAGCGAGACGACCGCGCTGACCACGGCCAGCGCCGGCGACGGTTCCAGCAAGGCCATCCGCACGGCCGTCCTTCAGCTTCTCAAGGGGCGTCTCGCCGAGGGCCGCAAGACAGCCGAGGCCATGCTGAGGCAAGATGGCGGCGGCAATGCCTGCGCCGAACGGCTGTCGCACCTGATGGACGAGCTGATCCGCTCGCTCTACGATTTTGCCGCAACCCATGTCTACCGGGTGAAGAACCGATCCTCGGCCGAACGCATGGCGGTCGTTGCCGTCGGCGGCTATGGCCGCGGCACGCTGGCGCCGGGATCCGACATCGACCTTCTGTTCCTGCTGCCTTACAAGCAGACGCCATGGGGCGAACAGACGGTCGAATATATGCTCTACATGCTGTGGGACATGGGGCTGAAGGTCGGCCATGCCACCCGCAACATCGATGAGTGCCTCAGGCTGTCGCGCACCGACATCACCATCCGCACCTCGATCCTGGAAGCCCGTTTCCTGTGGGGCGAACGCAAGCTCTATGACGAGTTGATGCTGCGCTTCGACCATGAGGTGGTGCGCACGACCGGCCCGGAATATGTGCAGGCCAAGCTTGCCGAACGCGACGAGCGTCATGCCAAGGCCGGCGAAAGCCGCTATCTGGTCGAGCCCAACGTCAAGGACGGCAAGGGCGGCCTGCGCGACCTGCAGACGCTGTTCTGGATCGGCAAGTATTTTTACCGGGTGCGCACCGGCGAGGAACTGGTCGAAAAAGGCGTCTTCACCGAAGCCGAGTACCGCGAGTTCCAGAAGGCCGAGGATTTCCTGTGGGCGGTGCGCTGCCACATGCACTTCCTCACCGGCAAGGCCGAGGAGCGGCTGCATTTCGACATTCAGCGCGAGATCGCCGAACGGCTCGGCTATACGACCCATCCCGGCCTGTCGGCGGTCGAACGCTTCATGAAGCACTATTTCCTCGTCGCCAAGGATGTCGGCGACCTGACCCGCATCTTCTGCGCCGCGCTGGAGGAGGAGCAGGCCAAGCATGTTCCCGGCTTCAACCGCATCTTCCTCACCTTCCAGCGCCGCAAGCGCAAGCTTGCCGGCACGTCGGACTTCATCGTCGACAACCATCGCATCAACATCGCCGACGACGGCGTCTTCGAGCGCGACCCGGTCAATCTTCTCAGGCTGTTCTGGTTTGCCGACAAGCACGGGCTGGAATTCCATCCCGATGCGCTGAAACTGCTCACCCGTTCGCTCGGCCTGGTCAACAAGTCGCTCAGGCGCGACGAGGAAGCCAACCGGCTGTTCCTCGACATATTGACCTCGGACCGCAACGCCGAGCTCAACCTGCGGCGGATGAACGAGGCGGGATTGCTGGGCCGGCTGATCCCGGATTTCGGCAAGATCGTCGCCATGATGCAGTTCTCGATGTACCACCACTACACGGTCGACGAGCACCTGATCCGCTGCATCGGCGTGCTGGCCGAGATCGAGCGCGGCGACGGCGAGAAGGTGCATCCGCTGTCGCATGCGCTGATGCCCGGGCTGAAGAAAAGCCGCGAGGCGCTCTATGTCGCCGTCCTGCTGCACGACATCGCCAAGGGCAGACCAGAGGACCATTCCGAGGCTGGCGCCAGGATCGCAAGGCGGATCTGCCCGCATATGGGGCTTTCGCCGGCCGATACGGAAACCGTCGCCTGGCTGGTCGAGAACCACCTCGTCATGTCGATGACGGCGCAGACCCGCGACCTCAACGATCGCAAGACGATCGAGGACTTCGCCTCGATCGTGCAATCGGTAGAGCGGCTGAAGATGCTGTTGATCCTCACCGTCTGCGACATCAGGGGCGTCGGACCGGGCGTGTGGAACGGCTGGAAGGGCCAGTTGCTGCGTACGCTCTACTACGAAACCGAACTGCTGCTGACCGGCGGCTTTTCGGAAGTCTCGCGCGCCCAACGCACGGCGGCGGCGCGCGAACGCCTGGCCGAGGCGCTCGCCGACTGGCCCGACAAGGCGCGCAAGCGCTATGTCGGGCTGCATTATGAAAACTACCTCCTGACCGTGGACTTGCCGGACCAGCTTCGCCACGCCGAGTTCATCCGTGAGGCGGACGCGGCGGGCAACAAGCTCGCCACCATGGTCAAGACCCACCAATTCGAGGCGGTGACCGAAATCACCGTGCTGGCGCAGGACCACCCCCGTCTTCTCTCGGTCATCGCCGGGGCATGCGCCGGCGCCGGCGGCAACATCGTCGACGCGCAGATCTTCACCACGTCGGACGGCCGCGCGCTGGACACGATCCTGATCTCGAGGGAATTCGACCGCGACGAGGACGAACGCCGGCGGGCCGAGCGTGTCGGTCGGCTGATCGAGGACGTGCTGTCGGGCAAGAGCTGGCTGCCGGAGATGATCGAGAAACGCACCAAGCCAAGGCGCGGATCCAAGGTCTTCAAGATTCCGCCACGCGCCGAAATCCGCAACGCATTGTCGAACCGGTTTTCGGTGATCGAGGTCGAGGGGCTCGACCGCCCCGGCCTGCTGTCGGAAATCACCGGAACACTGTCCGACCTGTCGCTCGACATCGCATCGGCGCATATCACCACCTTCGGCGAGAAGGTCATCGACACCTTCTATGTCACCGACCTGACCGGCCAGAAGATCGACAACCCGGCCCGCATCGCCACCATCCGCAACCGGCTGATAGCGACGCTCGAAGGTGTAGCGCTCGAACGCGGCGGCAAGGCCAAGGCAGCCGCCGAGTGACGGCCATCATCCCCTTCTTCTTCCAATCCCACAGGCAGTTTGCGAACGCATGAGTCTCGTCAAGAAATTCGCTACCGTCGCGTCCGGCACGCTGATGAGCCGTGCGCTCGGTTTCGGCCGCGAGATGCTGATGGCGGCCGCACTCGGCACCGGACCGGTCGCGGACGCCTTCAACGCCGCCTTCCAGTTCCCCAACACCTTTCGCCGGCTGTTCGCCGAGGGCGCGTTCAATGCCGCCTTCGTGCCGCTGTTCGCCAAGGAGATCGAGACGCACGGCACCGATGGCGCCAAGCGTTTTTCCGAAGAGGTGTTCGGGGTGCTGTTCACCGCGCTCCTGGCGCTGACCATCGCCATGGAACTGGCGATGCCGCTGATCGTGCGCTACCTGGTGGCGCCGGGCTTTGCCGACACGCCGGGCAAGTTCGAGACGACCGTCACGCTTGCGACGATCATGTTCCCTTATCTGATCTGCATGTCGCTCGCCGCCATGATGGCGGGCATGCTGAACTCCTTGCGGCGCTATTTCGCCGCGGCAATCGCGCCGGCGTTCCTCAACATCATCCTCATCAGCGTGCTTGGCTATGCCTGGTACCACGGACTGGATGCACACGCTGTCGGCTTCGGCCTGTCCTGGGGCGTGCTGGCGGCCGGCGTCGTGCAACTCGCCATCGTCTGGGTGGCGGTGCGCAATGCGGGCATCTCGATCGGCTTCCGCCGGCCTCGGATGACGCCGAACGTGAAGCGGCTCCTGATCCTGGCGCTGCCGGCGGCGATCACCGGTGGCATCACCCAGATCAACCAGCTGATCGGAACGGCCATCGCCTCGGCGCAGGACAGTGCCGTGTCCTCGCTGGCTTATGCCGACCGCGTCTACCAGTTGCCGCTCGGTGTCGTCGGCGTCGCGGTGGCGATCGTGCTGTTGCCCGAACTGTCGCGGGCGCTGAAGTCAGGCAATCTGATCGAGGCAGCCAATCTGCAGAACCGCTCCGTCGAATTCACCCTGTTCATGACCTTGCCGGCGGCGGCGGCGCTCTGGGTAATGGCGGAGCCGATCGTGCGGCTGGTCTATGAGCGCGGCGCGTTCGCCGCCAACCATTCGACACCTGTCGTGGCGGCGATCCTGGCGATCTTCGGTCTCGGCCTGCCGGCCTTCGTGCTGATCAAGGCCTTCACCCCAGGCTATTTCGCCCGCGAGGATACGCGCACGCCGATGATCTTCGCCGCAATCTCCGTGGCGGTGAACGTCGCCACCGCGCTGACGCTGTTCCCGAGGATGGGTGCACCCGGCATCGCCGTGGCCTCCGCCGTCGCCGGCTGGGTCAACGCGCTGATGCTGCTTGCCGTGCTGATCCGGCGCGGCCATTGGGGCCGCGACGTGCCGCTGTTGAGGCGCATCCCACGGCTGGTGCTGTCGGCGGTGGTCATGGGTGTCGCCCTCTATTTCGCCGAACATTGGTTGGCCACAAGGATCGGCCCCGGCTCGCCGCTGGTCGTCAAGGCGACGACGGTGCTGGCGCTGGTGGCCGGCGGGGCGGTGCTCTATTTCGCCACCGCTTTCGCCACCGGCGGCGCCGATTTCAGCATGATCCGGCGCAATGTGGGGCGCCGGAGGACAGAAGCCGGCCCGTCCGTGGCAAAATCAGAACTCGACGAATAGATCGGCCGAGCATCCCGCCTGGCCGGTCTTGATCCCGCCCGCGCTCTCGTCCATAAGCGCGCCGTCGTAGACTTTCGCCTCGCGCGGTTTCCAGCCGCACGATTGGCTCCGAAAAGTCCGCAACTTTTCGGAATCACGCTTATACGGCCCTCCACAAGCCATGAGGAAAACCATGTCCGCCTTCAAGCCACTCGTCTTCTCCGGTGTTCAGCCGACCGGCAATCTGCATCTCGGCAACTATCTCGGCGCTATCAAGAAATTCGTCGCCCTGCAGGATACGTCCGACTGCATCTATTGCGTTGTCGACCTGCATTCGCTGACCGCCCAGCTTGTCCATGACGACCTTGCCGACCAGACGCGGTCGATCACCGCGGCGTTCCTCGCCTCCGGCATCGACCCGAAGAAGCACATCGTCTTCAACCAGTCGCGGGTGATGCAGCACGCGGAGCTCGCCTGGATCTTCAATTGCGTGGCGCGCATAGGCTGGATGAACAAGATGACGCAGTTCAAGGACAAGGCCGGCAAGGACCGCGAGAACGCCTCGCTGGGCCTGCTTGCCTATCCCTCGCTGATGGCGGCCGACATCCTGCTTTATCGCGCCACCCATGTGCCGGTGGGCGAGGACCAGAAGCAGCACCTGGAACTGACACGCGACATCGCGCAGAAATTCAACAACGATTTCTCCGACCGCATCGCCGGTCTTGGCGTCGGCGTCGAGATGAGGATAGGCGAGGAGACGGTGAACGGCTATTTCCCGCTGACCGAGCCGGTCATCGGCGGGCCGGCAGCGCGCATCATGTCGCTGCGTGACGGCTCCAAGAAGATGTCGAAGTCGGACCCGTCGGACCTGTCGCGCATCAACCTGACCGACGATGCCGACGCCATCTCGAAGAAGATCCGCAAGGCCAAGACCGACCCGGAGGCCTTGCCGAGCGAGGTCGACGGGCTGGAAAGCCGGCCCGAGGCGGAGAACCTGGTCGGCATCTATGCCGGTCTCGCCGAGATGTCGAAGGCCGATGTGCTTAAGGAATTCGGCGGCCAGCAGTTCTCTGTGTTCAAGCCGGCGCTGGCCGATCTCGCGGTGGAGAGGCTGGCGCCGATCGCCACCGAGATGCGCCGCATCCAGGGCGACCGCGCCTATGTCGACGCCGTGCTGCGGGATGGCGGCGAACGCGCCGGCGTGCTCGCCGAAACGACGATGAAGACGGTGCGCGACATTATCGGGCTGCTGCAGGGCTGATCGCGGCGCCGTGCACTGCACAACACTGGCACAAGGCCGGCGGCTTGCCGCCGGTCAGCGGCGGTGGCAGATTGCGGCCGAAAAGACACCGAGTAGATAGACATGGTCTCCAAACGCCTCAGCCGCGAAGCCGGTCACCGCAGGAAATTCCTGACGATCATCGACGACACGCCGGAATGCGAGCGCGCCGTCGCCTACGCCTCGAAGCGGGCGCAGAGCACCAGCGGCACGCTGGTGCTGCTCTATGTCATCGTACCGGACGACTTCCAGCACTGGCTGGGGGTCGAGAAGATCATGCGCGAGGAGGCGAACGCCACGGCGCGCGCGGCGCTGGACGGCTACGCCAACAAGGTGCGGCAGAAGCTCGGCATCGAACCGGAGATGGTGGTGCGTGAGGGCAAACCGACGGAAGAGATCCACAAGCTGATCGAGGAAGACCAGGACATCGCCATCCTCGTGCTGGCGGCCGGCGCCGGCAAGGAAGGTCCAGGACCGCTGGTCGGCGCCGTGGCCGGCAAAGGCGCTGCCTTTCCGATCCCGGTGACCGTGGTGCCACAGAATTTGTCGGATGAGGAGATCGACAGCCTCGCCTGAAATGTATCGAGATTCGGGTGATGCCGGCCTGCAAATGGCGGCTTCCGGTGCTTCCGGTGCTCACGTACTTCAAGTACGCTCCGCTCCGGTTCTCGGAAACCATCATTTTCGACTCGGCCTGACCCGAATCTCGACGCACTTCACAGTGCTTGGCATGAGTCGCAAAAACATTCCGCCAGCCAGCCGTTCCGGCGATGCGTTTCGCTTGAATGTCCCGCCGATAGAGCCTATTTAGAACTATTCCAAACTAGTTGCCCAAACGGGCATGGAGACGGCCATGTTCATCCAGACCGAGTCGACGCCCAATCCGGCGACGCTGAAATTCCTGCCCGGCAAGGAAGTGCTCCTAGAAGGCACCGCCGATTTCCGCGATGCCGACAGTGCGGCCATTGCCTCGCCGCTGGCTGGGCGGCTGTTCGAAATTCCCGGCGTCACCGGCGTGTTCTTCGGCTACGATTTCATCACCGTGTCCAAGGACGGCCCGGACTGGCAGCATCTGAAGCCGGCGATCCTCGGTGCGATCATGGAGCATTTCATGTCCGGTGCGCCTGTCATGGCCAAGGCCGGCCCCGCCGCCGAGACCAGCCAGACCGGCGAATTCTACGACAAGGCCGACGAGGAACTCGTCATCACCATCAAGGAGCTGCTCGACACGCGGGTGCGCCCGGCGGTGGCGCAGGACGGCGGCGACATCACCTTCCGCGGCTTCGAGAACGGCACCGTGTTCCTGCACATGAAAGGCGCCTGCGCCGGTTGCCCGTCTTCGACGGCGACGCTGAAGCACGGCATCCAGAACCTGCTTCGCCATTTCGTGCCGGAAGTGCAGCAGGTCGAGCAGGTCTCTTAGACGGCAATTTCCCACCCATGGACAACAAAAAACCGGGCCGAATTGCCCGGTTTTCTGTTTGGGACGTCCGTTGTTGCCTAGACGGTCCGCGTATGAAAGGCGACTTCCAGTTTAACCACGATCTGCCGGAAAAGCGGACAGGCTTTCCGGGATCATGGTCTAAAGAACGATGACCTTGGCGCCGACCTCGGCGCGATTGTAGAGGTCGATGACGTCCTGGTTCATCAGCCGGATGCAGCCCGACGACATGGCCTTGCCGATCGAGTTCCATTCCGGGCTGCCGTGCAGGCGGTAGCCCATGTCACCGCCCTTGTTGAACAGGTACATAGCGCGCGCGCCGAGCGGGTTCTTCAGGCCCGGATCCATGCCGCCGGCGAACTTGGCGAGTTCGGGCTGGCGCTTGATCATCTGCGAAGGCGGCGTCCAGGTCGGCCATTCGCGCTTGATGGCGATATGGGCGGTGCCGTGCCATTCGAAGCCCTCGCGGCCGACGCCGATACCGTAGCGGATTGCCCGGCCATCGCCCTCGATGAAGTACAGGAACTTGTTCTGCGTATCGACGATGATGGTGCCGGGCTTTTCCTTGGAGTCGTAACTCACTTCCTGGCGATGGTACTTCGAGGGCACCTTCTCGATCGGGATACGTGGCAGCTGGTAACCGGCATCGGTCACCGCGCCATAGTCGTTGGAGAACATCTGCCCGCCGATGGTGCTGCAACCGGCAATAGCAGTGGACAGCGCCAATGCGGCGATTATTGCAAGCGACTTCATGCGCATGTGGTGATCCGGTGCCCCGCCCAAACTAGAGCGGCACGAGTCGGCCGCTTTCTCGCCATCATTCATGCTGGCATTTGCTTTGCTTGCCAAGCACACGATGCCTATATGCGGGGACTTACGTGCTGGTATGCGTATCACTATGGCATTTCGGCAACATACTTCACCGGATTGTGAAGGAAATTCAATGGGCCTGAATCGCAGGCCCGCGAAACTCGAGGATCCGTCATGAATGTCGGCGACGCCGCTCACCGCTCAGGCCTGCCGGCCAAGACCATCCGCTACTATGAGGAGATCGGCCTGATCGCGCCCGCGCGCGCCGCCAATGGCTATCGCGATTATACGAGTGACGATATCCACCGGCTGGCCTTCCTGCGCCGCGCGCGCAATCTCGGCTTTTCGATAGACGATTGTCGCCAGCTGATGGCGCTCTACAAGGATCGCGGTCGCGCCAGCCACGACGTGCGCGCAATCGCCGCCGCCCACGTCACCGCCATCGAGGAGAAGGTGCGCGAGCTGCAATCGATGCGCTCGACGCTGCAGAAGCTCGTTCACGCCTGCCATGGCGACGAGCGGCCGGACTGCCCGATTCTGGATGACATGGCGGGGGCGGCGTTGGCCGGCGGCAAACCCAACCGCGGGAGCGATAGACCACCTGTTGAAGACGGTGGCCTGGGCGAAGGCGGCGTTAGCCGCCTTGCCACGCGTTCGTGAAAGCCGCCAGCGTTGGTTCGTGTGGTATATTGCACGCTCTGATATGAGCGTAGGGTAAAAGCACTGCCGCTGGTCGCCGGCCGGCGACCCCAATGACCGGAGAGAGCGCATGACTCGCGACCAGATGCTCGCCCACCTTCGCGCCGCCGATGCGGTCGCCCGCGAGGCTGCCGCGCACGGCCACCATCCGTTCGGCGCGATGCTGGTCGGCTCCGACGACGCAATCCTCATGCGCCAAGGCAATATCGACACCATGCATCACGCCGAGACCGAACTTGCTCGGCGCGCGGCGGCAGCCTATCCGCCGGAGTTTCTCTGGACATGCACGCTGGTTTCGACCGGCGAGCCCTGCGCGATGTGCACCGGAACGCTCTACTGGGCGAATATCGGCCAGCTGGTCTATGGCTTCGAGGAGACCGAGCTTCTCGCGCTGACCGGCGACCATCCCGAAAATCCGACGATGAGCCTTTCCGCGCGAATTGTGCTCGGCTCTGGACAGAAGAAGATCGAGGTCCACGGCCCCTTCCCCGAAATTGAGGATGAACTTGTATCGGTGCACCGGGGGTTCTGGCAGCGGTAATGGTTCCCCACGTCCCGGGAAAGGTCAGAAAGAGCGAACCGAACACAGGCGCAATGTGGCCACTGCTACATGGACTCGAGCGGAAACGCCGCCCTTCGTTCGAATGACGCCAACCGGTCAACCCTGCGATATCCTGGTCAAAGCTGACGGCGAACTCCCAAATCCCCAAATTTGCCGCCGCCAGTCAGGCTCGGCGGTTTTGCCCGTATTGATGTCCCCCAAACCGCCGAGCCGCCCCGGTCAGCCGGCAAACTCCCTCCAGGTCTGTCAAATACATAATCGCCGTTAAAAACCGGGTTCAAACCGTGAACAAAATCTGGCATGGTGCCTGGCATGCCAATCATCTCGCCGATTCCCCTGAACCCTCTGATCGACGGTCGCCAGTCCGAGCGCGCCATGCTGGTGCGGCGGGGCGTGCAGCGGTTGCTGATGCAGATGGGCGCGCATGTGCTGCCCGAGTTGTCGCTGGCCACCGGCCGGCGCGCCGATCTCGTGGCGCTGACGCGGCAGGGCGATATCTGGATTATCGAGATCAAATCCTCGATCGAGGATTTTCGCGTCGACCGCAAATGGCCCGATTACCGGCTGCATTCCGACCGCTTTTTTTTCGCCACACATCCCGGCGTGCCGGCCGAAATCTTTCCCGAGGAATGCGGCTTCATTCTCTCCGACGGCTATGGCGCCGAGATTTTACGAGATGCGCCCGAGCACCGCATGGCGGCGGCGACGCGCAAGGCGCTGATGCTGCGCATCGCGCGCGCCGGCGCGGCGCGGCTGCTGGCGGCGGAACTGGCGGGTGTCGCGGTGCCGGTGCTGGAGGGGGAGAGCGAGTAATCGCAGCCCTGAAATTGACGCCCGCCAGATGCTCCAGCCCGGAACGGCTACTCCGCTTCTTCCTCGCCACCCACAGCCGGCGCCATCAGCAGCACCGCGGCGCCAAGAAGCGCGGCGATGAAGGAACCGGCAAGGATGCCGACCTTGACCGCGTCCTGTAGCGCCACGTCGTTGGCGAAGGCGAGCAGGCCGATGAACAGGCTCATGGTGAAGCCAATGCCGCACAGGAGCGAAATGCCGATCATGTGCCGCCAGCCGGCGTTGGCCGGCAGGTCGGCGAGGCCGAAGCGGATGGCGAGCGCGGAGGAGCCGAAGACGCCGACCAGCTTGCCGACGACGAGACCGGCTGCGACGCCCAGCGTGAGCGGCTCGATCAGGGCGCTAAAACTCAGGCCGGTGAGCGAAACGCCGGCATTGGCAAAGCCGAAGATAGGGATGACGATAAACGCCACCAGCTTGTGCAGGCCGTGCTCGAGCCGGTGCAGCGGCGAATGGTCAAGGTCGTGGCCGATGCCGGCCGAGCGTTCGAGCGGAATGGTCAGCGCAAGTGCCACGCCGGCCAGCGTGGCATGGACGCCGGACTTCAGCACCAGTACCCACAGGATGGCGCCAAGCACGAGATAGGGCACAAGGTTCATCACCCGCATACGGTTGAGCAGGACGAGCACGGCAATCACGGCGAAGGCCGCGCCGAGATAGGCCAGCGACAGGCCGCTGGTGTAGAATATGGCGATGATGATGACGGCGCCGAGGTCGTCGATGATGGCAAGCGCGGTCAGGAAGACCTTCAGCGAGGCCGGCACGCGGCTGCCGAGCAGCGACAGGACGCCGAGCGCGAAGGCGATGTCGGTGGCGGTCGGGATCGCCCAGCCGGACAGTGCGGCCGAATTGTTGCTGTTGACGGCGACATAGACCAGCGCCGGCACCACCATGCCGCCGGCCGCCGCGATGCCGGGCAGCACCCGGCGTGGCCAGGTCGAGAGCTGGCCGTCCAGCATCTCGCGCTTGATCTCCAGCCCGACGAGCAGGAAGAACACCGCCATCAGCCCGTCATTGACCCAGTGCGAGACGCTGAGCGGGCCGAGATAGGCGTGGAGAACCGAGAAGTAGGTCCCGGCGAGCGGCGAGTTGGCGACGATCAGGGCAAGGGCGGCGGCCACCATCAGGATGATGCCGCCGGCCGCCTCGCTGTCCAGGAACTCGCGGAAAACGGAAACCGGCCGTCGCTTCAAATCCTGCATGTCGCCTCCGTCATGCCGCCTGCCGGCGTGCGTCATTTGCAATGATGCGCAAAGTCCGGCCGCCGGGCAAGCATGGAACCCTTTTCAGCGCCTCGGAGACTGTTTCGAAGTTCGCTCTGACGAGTCATTCGACGGTGGTTTCGAGAACCGCGGCGAAGCGGACATTCGTCCGTGGGCAACGGAAGCGCAGAAAACGCCGCCAGATGGCCGCCAGAGCAGAATTTCCAAACAGTCTCTCAGCGCGGCGCGCGCTTGGCCAGGATCCGCTGCAGCGTGCGGCGATGCATGTTGAGCCGGCGTGCGGTCTCTGAAACGTTGCGCTCGCACATTTCGTAGACGCGCTGGATATGCTCCCAGCGCACGCGGTCGGCCGACATCGGGTTTTCCGGCGGCGCGGCGCGCTCGCCGGTGGTGCGGGTCAATGCCGCAAAGACATCGTCGGCGTCGGCGGGTTTCGACAGATAGTCGACGGCGCCGAGCTTCACCGCCGTCACCGCGGTGGCGATGTTGCCGTAACCGGTCAGGATGATGGTGCGGGAGTCCTCACGCTTCTCGCGGATGGCGGCGACGACATCGAGGCCGTTGCCGTCGCCCAGCCGCATGTCGACCACCGCATAGGCGGGCGGATTGGCGCGCGCCTTGCCCACGGCCTCCTCGACGCTCTCCGCCGTCTCGACCACGAAACCCCTGGTTTCCATGGCACGGGCCAGACGGGTCAGGAACGGCTTGTCGTCATCGACGATCAGAAGCGAGGTGTCCTCGCCTTCAACTATAGGCCCACTGTTCTCATCGCCTGTCATCGTCTCGAAAATTCCTGCTGCCTTATTTTTACGCAGATATAGTTTTGCGGGGCCATTGTCCAATTTACGCAGTGTCAAACATGGTGGCTGGGGCCGATTCCGGGTTCAGGAAGACGCTTCTCGGCCACGAAATCCGCACCACGGCCCCTTCGCCGAGGCCGCTCGAATTGCGAAAATCGAGCGTGGCGCCCGAACGTTCGAGCAATGTCTTGGCGATAAACAGGCCGAGCCCGAGGCCGCCTCCGGCTTCCGTGCCCTGGCGTGTCGACATGTAGGGTTCACCGATGCGGTCGATGATCTCGGGCGGGAAACCCGGGCCGTCATCGGTGATCGAGAAGGAGACCGTCGCCTCGTCCCAGCTCCAGCGCACGGTGACGCTCTTGCGGGCGAAATCGACCGCGTTCTCGACCAGATTGCCGAGACCATAGATGACGCCGGGATTGCGGCGCCCGACCGGCTCCGGCCCGGTCCGCTCGCCAGGGCGAAGCTTGATCGAGATGCCGAAGTCGCGATGCGGCGCCGTCACCTCCTCGACCAGCGAGGTCAGTGGCAGGCGGGACAGATGTGCCTCGCCCTCCGACGACAGGCTGGTCAGGCGCTTGAGGATTTCACGGCAGCGCTCGCTCTGAGAGCGCAGCAGCTTCACATCTTCCCCGTATTTCGGATCGCTGCCGAGCAACTTTTCCATCTCCTTGGCGACGAGCGTGATCGTGGCGAGCGGGGTGCCGAGTTCGTGCGCCGCCGCCGCCGCCAGCCCGTCGAGCGCGGAAAGGTGCTGTTCGCGCTGCAGCACCAGTTCCGTGGCGGCGAGCGCGTTGGCCAATAGCCGGGCTTCGGCGGCCACCCGGAAGGCGTACATGGCGGTGAAGGCGATGGAGGACAGCACCGCCATCCACATGCCGGCGACATAGATGAAGGGCATCACAAGGGGCGCGCCTTCGTACCAGGGCAGCGGCAGATGGCGAAAGACCAGCAAGGTCGCCGCGATCATCACCAGCCCGCCGAGGATGGCGGTGAGGCGAAGGGGCAGCGACGTCGCCGAAATGACGACGGGCACGGTCATCAGCAGCGAGAACGGATTGGTCAGGCCGCCGGTCATGTAGAGCAGGCCGGCAAGCTGCAGGCTATCGAAGACCAGGATGCCGAAGGCGGCGAACGGGGTGAGCCGGTGCGCGGCCGGAAAGCGAAAGGCCAGAAACAGGTTCATCCAGGCCGAACAGGCGATGAGGGCAAAACACAGACTGACCGGCAGCGGAAACTTCAGGCCGTAGGCGACGACGAGCACGGTCACGCTCTGGCCGACAATGGCCAGCCAGCGCAGCCGGATCAGCGTGTTGAGGCGCAGTCGCTGGCTTTGCTGGAAGTCGGGCGTGTTCAGGATGTTGATCATGGCCATGGATTACAGCCGCAAACCAGCAAAGGCTAGGTCCCGCGCGGCTTGGCGCGGGCGGTGGCGGCGGCGAGCAATGGGTTTTCCGGCCAGACATGCTTGGGATAGCGGCCGCGCATGTCGGCGCGCACATCGGTCCAGGAGCCGCGCCAGAAGCCAGGCAGGTCTCGCGTCGTCTGGATCGGCCGGTGCGCCGGCGACAACAGTTCAAGCGTCAAGGGGACGGTGCCGTTGGCGATCGACGGATGGCGGTCGAGGCCGAACAATTCTTGCACGCGCACCGCCAGAACCGGCCATTCGCCGTCATAGCGGATCGGCACATGGCTGCCCGACGGGGCATCGAAATGAGTCGGCGCCAGTGCTTCGATCTTGCGTTGCAGGTCATGCGGCACGAGCGACGCCAGCCCGGCCGCGACAGTTCCGGGATCGATGGCGGCCAGGGAGGCCGCACCGGACAGAAAAGGCAGCAGCCAGTCGTCGAGGCGCGCGATGAGCGCTTCATCCGACATGTCGGGCCAGGGCTCGCCCAAGCCCTTGTGCAGCCAGGACAGCCGGTGGCGCAGCGTCTGCGCCTCCTTGCTCCAGGTCAGAAGGGAAAGCCCATGCTCGCGCAGGGCCTCGATGATGGCGCGGTCGGCATCGGCGCCGGCCGGCGGCGGCAACATGCGTTCGGCGAGCGTGATGGCGCCAAGGCGCACGGTTTCGCGCACCCGCACGGCGCGCCTGTCGCGATCGAAACTCGTCTGCCGGCGCGTTTCGATCCTGCCGCCAAGTGCTGCCCGGATGTCCTCCTCACTGCTTGCCGCAGCCGCCGTAATGCGGGCATTCTGCGCCTTGCCCTGCAGGTCCGCGACGACCAGAAACGGCTCGCCCGCCAGCGGGTCGCCGGCGTCGAGCATGGCGCCGGAACCGTTGGCCAGCACGAAACGGCCGCGCTCGCCGCGCGCCTTGGCGACGCGATCCGGCCAGGCGTGGATGAGCAGGGTTCCGGCTGGAACAGCTCCGCTGGTCTTCGCACCGCCTACATGCCTGGCCAGGCGCTCGGCAAGCTGGCGCGCCGACGTGGCACGCGGCGATCTTTCCGTGCGAAAGCGCATCAGTCGCCGTTCGAGGTCGGCACCGTCACCGCCAAGGCCACGCTCGGTCAGCAGCACGGCAAGCATGGCCGCCTCACCACCATGACCGCTGCTGGCCGCCTCGGCGACCATATGCGCCAGCCGGACCGGCAGAGCGAGCTTGCGCATCGCAGCGCCGGCGTCCGTCAGCCGCCCTGCTTCATCGATGGCCCCAAGCGCCCGCAACAGCGCCCGTGCTTCATTGAGCGCGGGAGCCGGCGGCGGATCGAGGAAAGCAAGACTGACTGGATCAGCGACACCGAAGGCGGCGCAGTCGAGCAGCAGACCCGACAGGTCCGCCTCGAGGATTTCCGGGGGTGTGAAGGCGGGAAGTGCCGCCGTCTGCTCGGCACGCCATAGCCGGATAGCGACGCCCGCCTGCGTGCGGCCGGCGCGGCCGGCGCGCTGATCGGCGGAGGCCTTGCTGACGCGCACGGTTTCCAATCTGGTCAGTCCGCTGGCCGGCTCATAGCGCGGCAGCCGCGACAGGCCGGAATCGATGACGACGCGCACGCCGTCGATGGTGATGGAGGTCTCGGCGATGGAGGTCGCCAGCACCACCTTGCGGCGGCCTGGCGGCGCCGGCTTGATCGCCGCGTCCTGCGCCTTGCCGTCGAGCTGGCCATAGAGCGGCACGATATCGGTGTCGGCGCCGACCTTGCCGGCCAGCCGCTCGGCGGTGCGCTCGATCTCGCGCTGGCCGGGCAGGAAGGCAAGCACGCTGCCGCTCTCCTCGGCAAGGGCGGCGCGGATCGCCTTGGCCATGGCGTCCTCGATCGGGATGCCGGCCGGCCGCTCGTCGTATCTGACATCGACGGGGAAGGCGCGGCCCTCGCTTTCGATCACCGGCGCGCCCGACAGGAGTTTCGCGACCCGTGCGCCGTCGAGCGTTGCCGACATCACCAGCAGACGCAGATCCGGCCGCAGCGCGCCTTGCACATCGAGGGCAAGAGCGAGACCGAAATCGCCGTCGAGCGAGCGCTCGTGGAATTCGTCGAAGATGACCGCCGAAACGCCGGGCAGTTCAGGGTCGTCGAGGATCATGCGCGCCAGCACGCCCTCGGTGACGACCAGGATTTTCGTCCGCGCCGAGGTGCGGTTTTCCATGCGCATGGCGTAGCCGATGGTGGCGCCAGGCTCTTCCCCCAGCAACTCGGCCATGCGGCGCGCGGCGGCGCGGGCGGCGAGCCGGCGCGGTTCGAGCAAGACGATCTTGCCCGTGCCCAGCCAGGGCGCATCGAGCAGCGCCAACGGCACCAGCGTGGTCTTGCCGGCACCGGGTGGCGCGACCAGCACGGCGCTGTTGCCAGAGCCGAGCGCCTCGCTCAGCGCCGGCAGCACGGCGGATACCGGAAGTTCCGGCAAGGGTTTGGTCGTCATTACGCCCGCATATCAGCGGTCGCGGGCGCCGTGCAACTTTATCGCACCAGGCCTGGTTAGAGCCGTGCGCGGGAAAACGGATTCCAGCGCACCGTGCCCAGCCGCACTTCCTCGCGCACCATGGTCAGCAGGCCCGATCCGCCGACGACGGCGAGGCCGACAAGCGACAGCCAGTCCGGATATTCCTGGAAGAACAGCGCGCCGAGGATGACTGCCCAGACGATCTGCGAATAATGCGTCGGCGCAATCCGGTTGGCCGGAGCGTATTTGGCGGCCAGCAACTGCAGCAATTGTCCACAGGCGGTGAAGGCGCCCGCCATCACCAGCCATGCCAGCTGTTTTCCATCCGGGACGGTGAAGGAGGTCGCGGCGGCACCGATGCCGTTGAACAGCAGCCCATAGCCGATCAGCACGCCGAGCATGGTCGTGCGTTTTTCCTGCTGCGCCAGCGACCGCATCAGGATGACGTTGGTGGCGGCGAGGAAAGCGATGGTGAAAGCGGCAAGGTGACCAAGGTGCAGCTCGCGAAAGCCCGGCCTGACAACCAGCATGACGCCGGCAAAGCCGGCGACCACCGCCAGCCAGCGCCAGGGCCCGACCTTTTCCTTGAGGATCACGGTGGACAGAATGGTGACGCAGAGCGGCGCCAGAAAGATGAGCGCATAGGTCTCGGCCAGCGGAATGGTGGTGAAAGCATAGACGCTGAGCACGCCCGACGCGATGCCGGCCCAGGCCCGCGCCTGCACCGCCCAGGGACGTTTGGCACGCCAGAAATCACGCCAGCGCTCGTTGGCCGGCCGGCTGAAGAAGAGGAAGCAGCCGGCAAACAATGTCGAGAAGAAGCCGATCTCGAACACCGTGAATTGGCCGCCCAGGCTCTTGATAACGGCATCGCTGCCCGAATAGCTTGCATAGGCGATCAGGGCGAGCAGGATTCCGTTCGGCACGTTTTTCATTTCCGGGAGAGAAAGTTGAAAATACTGGCGCTCGGTGCCCATCCAGACGACATCGAGATCTTCATGTTCGGTACGATGGCCGCCTATGCCGCGCAAGGTGCAGAACTCACTTTTGCCGTGGCTACCGATGGTGCCAGGGGCGGCAACAGCGATCCCGCTGTGCTGGCTCGTGTCCGGCGCGAGGAGGCAATGGCCGCGGCCGCGCTGCTCGGGGCGGCAGCCCGCTTCCTCGACTTTCCCGATGGCGGGCTGGTGGCCGACGCCGCGCTGATCGATGCACTGAAAACACTGATCAGCGAGATCGGGCCGGACCTGGCGATCACGCACGCGCCCAACGACTATCATGCCGACCACCGCGCGCTGTCGGACGGCGTGCGCATCGCTGCTTCGTTCGGGGTTCCGGTGCTGCATGCCGATACGATGGGCGGCACCGGATTCTCGCCGACGCACTATGTCGATATTTCCGCCCATGCCGACATCAAGACCGAAGCGATCCGCATGCACCAGTCGCAGGACCCGGACCGCTTCGTTGACATTGCACTGACGCAGAACCTTTTTCGCTCGGGCCAGTGCAACGGCGCGCAAGGTTCGCTGGCCGAAGCTTTCCGCTTCGAGCCGACATTCCCCTTCGGCGACATCCGCGCGCTGCTGCCGCCGGCGCCACCGATCCGGACGGTGATGGTGAGCACCAAACGGGTCGACTGAACCCGCGGACGATCGGCCAGGGGTATCGCATTCCGCGCTCGTCCGCCTGATGCCCGGCGCTTTTCCCAACATTTTCAGAGACCGGCTTCAGCATGTTGCGGCGCAGCAACGAATTCGCTTGCCTTGTTTAGTAAAAATTGCATCACTAAACAAATTACTAAACATCCGCGACGCGACGACGCCGCCATGTTTGGGCCTCTGAGGAGAGAGGTTGAGGGATCTTGAGACCGTCATCCGGACGTGTTTCGCAAATGGGAGGAAGGCATGAAATCGAGCTTGAAACTGGCGTTGGGACTGACCTCGGCGATCGCAGCGTCGACAGCCGTCTCGAGTGCCGCGCACGCTGAAGACCTGACGCTATGCTGGGCCGCCTGGGACCCGGCCAACGCGCTGGTCGAACTGTCCAAGGATTTCACCAAGGAAACCGGCATCGGCATGAAATTCGAGTTCGTGCCGTGGACCAACTACGCCGATCGTTTCCTCAATGAGTTGAACTCGCATGGCAAGCTCTGCGACCTGATCATCGGCGACAGCCAATGGATCGGCGGCGCGGCCGAGAACGGCCATTACGTCAAGCTGAACGACTTCTTCGACAAGGAGAAGATCAGCATGGACGACTTCGTGCCGGCGACCGTCGTCGGCTATTCGGAATGGCCGAAGAACACGCCCAACTACTGGGCGCTGCCGGCCATGGGCGACGTCGTCGGCTGGACCTACCGCAAGGACTGGTTCTCCAAGCCCGAACTGCAGAAGGAATTCAAGGAGAAGTATGGCTGGGACCTCGGCCCGCCGGCCACTTTCGACCAGTTGAAGCAGATCGCCGAATTCTTCCAGAAGCGGCAGGTCGACGGCAAGACGGTCTATGGCGCCTCGATCTACACCGAGCGCGGCTCGGAAGGCATCACCATGGGCGCCATGGACGTGCTCTACAGCTATGGCTTCCAATACGAGAACCCGAAGAAGCCCTACGAGATGGAAGGCTTCGTCAATTCGCCAGACGCCGTCAAAGGCCTGGAATTCTACAAGGCGCTCTACGATTGCTGCACCCCTCCGGGCGCCTCGAACAGCTACATGGGCGAAGGCGTCGATGCCTTCAAATCCGGCCAGGTGGCGATGCACATGAACTTCGCCTTCACATGGCCGGGCCTGCAGAAGGACGAGAATGTCGGCGGCGACAAGATCGGCTATTTCGTCAATCCCAAGGGTCCCGGCGGCGCCCAGTTCGCCCAGCTCGGCGGCCAGGGTATCTCCGTGGTGTCCTATTCCGACAAGCAGGAATCGGCGCTGAAATACATCAAGTGGTTCGCCAACAAGGACGTCCAGGCCAAATGGTGGTCGCTCGGCGGTTATTCCTGCCTCAACGCGGTGGTCAAGGACCCGAAATTCCCGGCCAGCCAGCCCTATGCGCAAACCTTCCTCGACTCGATGGCGATCGTGAAGGACTTCTGGGCCGAGCCGAGCTACGCACCACTGCTGCAAGCCTCGCAGAAGCGCTTCCATGACTATGTCGTCGCCGGCCAGGGTTCGGCCAAGGATGCTCTCGACGGCCTGGTCAAGGACTGGACGCAGGTCTTCCAGGACGACGGCAAGATGTAGCCGCGACAACCGCAAGGCTCCTCCCGAGCCATGACGCCGCGTCCCGTGCCGCCCTTGGCACGGGACGCGGTTCAGATAAATTCCATGACAGAGACGAACGAAGTGACCGAAGCAGGACTGACCATGCTCAATCGGACCGCGGAGACCGTTGCCCGGGCGACCCCGGAACCGTTGGCCCGCAAGGTCCGGGGCATCAGCGACAAGGGCCTCGCCTGGCTGTTCATCTCGCCGACGATCCTGTTGCTGCTCGCCATCAACATCTTCCCGCTGTTCTGGGCGATCTACCTGTCGTTCACCAATTTTCGCGCGAACCGGCCAAACGAGGTGGTGAAGAACCTCGGCTTCGCCAATTACCAGCGCATCCTTGGCGACCAGGACATCTGGATCGCCATGCAGACGACGGCGCATTTCGTGTTCTGGACCATCCTCTTGCAGACGCTGATCGGCTTCACGCTGGCCTGGCTGATCGACCGCAAGTTTCGCGGCCACGCTTTCTGGACGACGCTGATCCTGGTGCCGATGATGCTGTCGCCGGCGGTGGTCGGTAATTTCTGGCGCTTCCTCTACGAGCCGCAGATCGGCCTGTTTTCCTATGTCATCTCGTTCGTGTCGGGCATTCCGCCGACAAGCATCCAGATGCTTTCCAACGTCTCGCTGGCGCCGTGGTCGATCATCATCGTCGATACCTGGATGTGGACGCCCTACGTGATGCTGATCTGCCTCGCGGGCCTGCGCTCGATCCCCGAATATATTTATGAAGCGGCCGAGGTCGACCGCGCCTCCAACTGGCGGCAGTTCTGGTCGATCACGCTGCCGATGGCGCTGCCCTTCATCATGCTGGCGGTGCTGTTTCGCGGCATCGAGAACTTCAAGATGTTCGACATGGTCAACCTGCTCACCGGCGGCGGGCCGGGCTCGACCACCGAAGTCGCCTCGATCACGCTGAAACGGCAGGCCTTCGAGAGCTGGCGTACCGGCTATTCCTCTGCCTTCGCCATCATCCTGTTCGTCGCGGTGTTCGGTCTCGCCAACATCTACGTCAAGGCGCTCAACAAGGTGAAGCAGAGATGAGCCTGACCACAGCCCATTCGGTCGTCGCGCCCTCGTCGAATTCGAAGCGCATCGCCGGCGCCATCATCATCGCCTACGCGTTGATCTCGATCGTGCCGCTCTTGTGGATCTTCGCCACCAGCTTCAAGACGCCGCCGGATTCGATCGCCTATCCGCCCAAGATCGTGTTCCAGCCGAGCATCGAGGGCTACTGCAACCTGTTCACGACGCGCACCAGGCAGACGCCTGAATATATCAACTCGCTCGGACCGGCGACGGGCTTCTGCGACGAGACCGTGCGCAAGCGCAACATGGTGATCGCCGGACCATCCAACTTCCTGCCGCGCTTCATCAATTCGCTGATCATCGCCTTCGGCTCGACCTTCTGCGCCGTCTTTCTCGGCACATTGTCGGCCTACGGCTTCTCGCGCTTCAAGGTGCCGCTCGCCGACGACCTTCTGTTCTTCATCCTGTCGACACGCTTCATGCCGCCGATCGCGGTCGCCATTCC
Organism: Mesorhizobium sp. CO1-1-7; assembly: GCF_020164885.1. Classification (NCBI taxonomy): domain Bacteria; kingdom Pseudomonadati; phylum Pseudomonadota; class Alphaproteobacteria; order Hyphomicrobiales; family Phyllobacteriaceae; genus Mesorhizobium; species Mesorhizobium sp. CO1-1-7. Next base: position 588,633 of record NZ_JAIUHA010000001.1, read on the forward strand.
CATCTACCTGATGTACCGCGAGCTTGGCCTGTCGGACACCGCCCTCGGCATGATCCTGCTCTACACGGCCGTCAACGTGTCGCTGGCGGTGTGGCTGCTCAAAGGCTTCATCGACGAGATCCCGCGCGAATATGAGGAGGCGGCGATGATCGACGGCTACACGCGACTGCAGGCCTTCTGGCGCACCGTGCTGCCGCAGGCGACCACCGGCATTGCCGCGACGGCGATTTTCTGCCTGATCTTCGCCTGGAACGAATACGCCTTCGCCGCCCTGCTGACTTCCGGCACGGCACAAACAGCGCCGCCCTTCATCCCGACCATCATAGGCGAAGGCGGCCAGGACTGGCCGGCCGTGGCGGCCGGCACGACGATCTTCCTGGTACCGATCCTGGTCTTCACCATCCTGCTCCGCAAGCAATTGCTGCGCGGCATCACCTTCGGTGCGGTGCGCAAATGATTAGTGTGGGAGTAAGTCGACCCCCACTCCGTCGAGCTTCGCTCGACACCTCTCTCCCGATCGGCGGGGTAGAGGAAGGGCGCGAACTTGATTCAGCCAGGCTCCCTTCCTCTCCCTCCGGAGGGGCGAGAGGTGGCGCGGCGGAGCAGCGACGGAGTGGGGGAACCACCGGGCAACCATCTCTCCCTTTGAACGGGGAAAAGGGAGGAAGCTACGCATGACGCGCCCCGCCATCTCCAGGAAATCGCGCTGGCCCCGCTGGGCCAGGCGCGGGCTGATGGAAAACATTGCCACGGCGCTGATCGCCATCGGCTTCCTGATGCTGTTCCAGCCCTTCGCGCTGTCGCTCTATACCTATTCCTTCATCACCATGCTCGCCGGCACCGTGATGTTCATCATCGTCTCGAAGTTCCCGGAATAATCATGGCCGAAATTCGCGTCCAACATCTGAGAAAGGCCTTCGGCGATTTCGTCGCCGTCCAGGATTCCAACTTCGTCGTCGAGGACGGCGAGTTCTTCGTCATGCTGGGGCCATCGGGCTGCGGCAAGACGACGACACTGAGAATGATCGCCGGGCTCGAACTGCCGACCGGCGGCCAGATCCTGCTCGGCGGCGACGACGTCACCATGCTCAGGGCCCGCGAGCGCGACATCGCCTTCGTCTTCCAGCTGTTCGCGCTCTATCCGCACATGAATGTGCGCAAAAACATCGGTTTTCCGCTCTTGGCGCAAGGCATGCCCTCGGCCGAGATCCGCACCCGCGTCGAGGAAACGGCGAAGCTTCTGCGCATCGACCATCTGCTCAACAAATCCGTATCCGGTCTTGCCGGCGGCGACCGCCAGCGCGTCGCGCTCGGCCGCGCCATCGTGAGGCGGCCGAAATGCTTCCTGATGGACGAGCCACTCGGCACGCTCGACACTGAATTCCGTGACCTAATGGTCCATGAGCTGCGCGAACTGCACAACCGCATCCACGCGACGACCGTGTACGTCACACATGACCAGATGGAAGCGATGTCGATGGCCGACAAGATCGCGGTGATGAACCACGGCGTCATCGAGCAGTTCGGCACGCCCCGCGAGATCTACGACCGCCCCGCTACCATGTTCGTGGCCGACTTCATCGGCTCGCCGCCGATGAATTTTTTGAAATTTGGCGGTGGACTCACAAAAGGCGCTAAGGAGGTGGTCGTCCAAGGGGCGACAGTGGCAGTGCCAGAGGTGCGCGAGGACGTAGCACCTGCCGACATGGCGCTCGGCATTCGCCCCGAACACATCCGCTTCGACGATGCATCCAAGCTGCGCGGCGCCATCTACGGCACCGAATATCTCGGCACCACCCAGATCGTCGCGGTGGAAACGGCGGACGGCATCATCAAGGCGCGGGTGCCGGCCGAAATCCGGCTCAATGCTGGCGACCATGTCGGCCTCACACTGAACGGCGCGCGGCTGTCGCTGTTCGAAAAAGGCTCCGGGCGCGCGGTGAGAACGGCAATCCACGACACAGCGTCGTTGGGGAGAGCGCAGCATGGCTGACGTGCACATCAAAGGCGTGACCAAAAGCTTCGGCGACCATGTCGCCGTCAGCGGGCTCGACCTGCATATATCGGACGGCGAATTCGTCGTGCTCTTGGGGCCGACCGGCGCCGGCAAGACGACCACACTGCGGCTGATTGCAGGGCTGGAACGGCCGGATGCAGGTACGATCGAGATCGGCGGCCACAATGCCACGACCCTGTCACCGGCCGAGCGCGACACAGCCTTCGTCTTCCAGCAATATTCGCTCTATCCGCATCTGTCGGTGTTCGACAATCTCGCCTTCCCACTGCGCTCGCCGGCGCGGAAAATACCGGAAGACCAAATCCGCCGCCGGGTCGAGGAGGTCGCGAAGATGGTGCGCATCCATCACAAGCTTTCCAACCGTTCGACCAAATTGTCGGGCGGCGAAATGCAGCGTGTCGCCATCGGCCGCGCGCTGGTGCGCAAGCCTTCCATCTACCTGATGGACGAGCCGCTGTCGTCGCTCGACGCCAAGCTGCGCGCGGATCTCAGGCTCGAATTGAAGCGCATCCAGTCCGAGCTCGGTGCCACCATGCTCTACGTCACGCACGACCAGATCGAGGCGATGACCATGGCCGATCGCATCGGCATCCTCGCCGACGGCGTGCTGGTACAGATCGGTTCACCACGAACCATTTATTCGGAACCGGCAAATCTGCATGTCGCTGCAAGGCTCGGCCAGCCGGCGATCAATCTTTTGCCGACGGGGCTACTTCCCGATGGCGGCGCGCCGGCCGGCACCAGGACAATCGGCGCGCGCACCGAGCACCTGGCGATCGAGAAGGCCGTGAATGGCCATGCTGATGGCGTCGTCGACTGGGTCGAGCATCTCGGCGACCAGAACCATCTGCACGTGACGGTGGGGCCGAAGAAGCTGGTGACGCTGACCGACCCCGACACCGATCTGGCGCAAGGCGACAAGGTGGTGATCCGCTACCGCTCGCCGCTCTATTTCGGCGCCGACGGACAACGATTGATGTGAGCGGCTTCGGCGCCCCCGCCAAGGCGACGCCGGCTTCCGATTGAGATTGCGAATACGGGACGAATTCGATGAAGCACTTTTTCAACCGCAGGGAAACGATCGTCACCGAGGCCCTGGACGGCCTGTTGCGCACCATTGGCTCAGGCGACCTCGCGCGCCTCGACGGGTATCCCGAGATCAAGGTCGTGCTGCGCGCCGATTGGGACAAGTCCAAGGTTGCCGTCGTCTCCGGCGGCGGCGCCGGGCACGAGCCGTCGCATGCCGGCTTCGTCGGCAAAGGCATGCTGACGGCGGCGGTCTCGGGCGAGATCTTCGCCTCGCCGAGCGTCGAAGCGGTGCTGGCGGCCATTCGCGCGGTCACCGGACCAGCCGGTTGCCTGCTGATCGTCAAGAACTACACCGGCGACCGGCTCAATTTCGGCCTCGCTGCCGAGAAGGCGCGCGCCGAAGGTTTTGCCGTCGAGATGGTGATCGTCGCCGACGACATCGCGCTGCCCGACATCGCCCAGCCGCGCGGCGTTGCCGGCACATTATTCGTGCACAAGATATCAGGCCACCTGTCGGAAGCCGGCAAGGACCTGGTATCCGTCGCGGCGGCCGCGCGTGCGGCGGCAAAGGATATCATCTCGCTCGGAATGTCGTTGTCGTCCTGCTCCATTCCCGGCCAGCCGCACGAGGACAGGTTTGGCGAAAACGATGGCGAGCTCGGCCTCGGCATCCACGGTGAGCCGGGCGTCGAGCGCATCGCGGTGCAGAGTGCCGACAAGCTGGTGGCTGTCATGGCGGAGCGCCTCGCGGGGCGGCTCGACACGAAGGCCGATCATGCCTTGCTGATCAACAATCTCGGCTCCGTGCCGCCGCTCGAAATGTCGCTGGTTGCCAATGCGGTGCTTGCCTCACCGCTGGCAAAGACAGTGAAGTTCACAACCGGTCCCGGATCGTTGATGACGGCACTCAACATGAACGGGTTCTCGCTGTCGCTGATCCGGCTCGATGCGGCACGCGAGGCCGCCTTGCTGGCGCCGGTCGCCCCGCACGCCTGGATGCCCGCCAAGCCGCTCGTTGCGCCCGCTGTCGTACCGATGGCGAAAGCAGCCGGACAAAGCGCGGCACACAGGGCCAGCCAGGATGCCGGCACCAGGCGCTTGATCGTCACGGTCTGCGAGAAGCTGATTTCGCTCGAAGCGGCATTGAACGGACTGGACGCCAAGGCGGGCGACGGCGACACCGGCTCGACGGTGGCGACCGGCGCACGAAGCGTTCTTGATCGGCTCGACACGCTGCCGCTTGCCGACCCCGCGGCGACCCTAGGTGCAGTGGGCGACATATTGAGCGCATCGATGGGCGGCTCCAGCGGGGTGCTGCTGTCGATCTTTTTCACGGCGGCCGGACGGGCCCTGGACGCTGGCGCCAGTGTGCCCAAGGCCCTGCTCGCCGGGCTTGAACGCATGACCTTCTACGGTGGCGCCAAACCCGGCGATCGCACCATGGTCGATGCGCTGGAGCCGGCCTTGAAGGCCCTCGACGGCAACGGCCTTGGCGACGCGGCGACAGCAGCCCGGCGCGGTGCGGAGGCCACCGCGGCCATGGAGAAGGCAAAAGCCGGGCGGTCCGCCTATGTCGGTGCCGGATTGCAGGGCGTGGTCGATCCGGGTGCTCATGCCGTGGCAGAGGTGTTCGCGGCCGCCGCCACACTGCTTGTCACGGCCTGACGCATGCACCAGTTGTCGAACGACCGCTCTTTCGCTACTGCCGGCAAGGTGCAAACCGGGAATTCGGGCGACATGACGGCGCTGGACCTTTCGAGGCTTATCACGGCCGCCGCGGATGCGATTGCCGCGCACGCCGAGGAACTGACCGCGCTCGACCAGGCGATCGGCGACGGCGACCACGGGCTGAACATGAAGCGCGGCTTCGACGCCGTACGGGCCGAGGCCGACGTGTTCGCCGCGAAGCCGTTGCCGGACGCCCTGAAGGCAATTGGCACCAAGCTGGTGATGACGGTGGGCGGCGCTTCCGGCCCGTTGTTCGGCACGCTGTTCATGGCGCTCGGCAAGGAGATTTCGGTTGAACCCGACCGCGCCGATCTGACGGCTGCCTTCGGCAAGGCGATCGAAGCGGTGGCCGCGCGCGGCAAGTCGCAGGTAGGACAAAAAACCATGCTCGATGTGCTGCGGCCGGTGCATGACGCCTTGGCCGGGGAAAGGACGGCGGCTGAAATAGCCAACGTCGCCGACGCCGCGGCCGAAGCCACCGTGCCTATGAAGGCACTGCGCGGCCGCGCCTCGTTCCTCGGAGACCGCTCGATCGGCCATATGGATGCCGGCGCGCGCTCGACCGCGCTGCTGGTGCGCACGCTGGCGCAAATCATCGGGGGCAAAGCATGAGCAATGTCGGGATTGTGATCGTGTCGCATTCGCCGCTGGTCGCCGAGGGCACGGCCGACATGGTACGCCAAATGGTCGGCGACGAGGTGCCGCTTGCATGGTGCGGCGGAAACGGCCATGGCGGGCTCGGCACCAATGTCGAGGCGATCATGGGCGCCATCGACAAGGCCTGGTCGGACGCCGGCGTCGCCATTCTTGTCGATCTCGGCGGCGCCGAGACCAATTCGGAAATGGCGGTGGAATTGATCGGCGAGCCGCGTGCGCACAAAATCATCGTCTGCAACGCGCCGATCGTCGAGGGCGCGGTGATGGCGGCGACCGAGGCATCCGGCGGCGCCTCGCTCCGGGAAGTGGTGGCGACGGCGCACGAATTGTCGCCGTCGTGAGCGAATGGGATTTTTGAACACATGTCCGCAACCGCCGAAGCGACCGTCCTGATCACCCACGATGTGGGCCTGCACGCGCGTCCTTCGGTGAAGTTCACCAAGCTCGCCAAGAGCTTTGCCGCCGAGGTGGAGATTGCACTCGCCGCCAACGGCCCATGGTTCGATGCAAAAAGCATCGTCAAGGTGATGGCGGCCAAGGCGCCGAAGGGCACGGTGCTGCACATCAGGGCCAATGGCGATGGTGCCGATGATGCTATCCGGGCGCTGGTCGAACTGGTGCAGCGCGATTTCGACGAGGACGCCGGCCATGTCCGCTCGGCTTGAGGCCGATCCGCGCCTGCGCTCACCCGCTGGGAACGCGTGCCATGCGTATTGAGGGTGTTCCTGCCTCGGCCGGCTATGCCGAGGGACCTCTGTTCGACCTCGGCCAGCCCGCGGGCATTTACGTTAGCAAGGCAAGCTCCGTCGAGGAGAGGACGTCCCTGCAGGCCGCGATCGGCAAGGCGGTGAACCGGCTCGTGGCCATGGTCGGAACCGCCGAGAAAGATGCGGCCGACATACTCGAATTCCACATCGCCATGCTGGAAGACGACGCGCTGAGCGGGCCGGCCTTCGCATCGATCGCTTCCGGAACACCCGCCGACACGGCCTGGCGGCAGGCGCTCGATGCCGAGATCGCCGGCTACGAGGCTTCGGACCAGGATTATTTCCGCGCCCGCGCCACGGACCTTCGGGATATCAGGGACCAGGTGCTGCGTGCCCTGACCGAGGACAGTGACCAAGCCGCGCCGTCCGGCGCCATCCTCTACGGCGAGGACATCGCGCCGACGCGCTTTCTCGAAACCGACTGGAGCCATGGCGGCGGCATCGCGCTGACGGCAGGCAGCACCGCCAGCCATGTCGCCATGCTGGCGCGCTCGCGTGGCGTGCCGATGGTCGTGGGCCTGCGCGAGCCGCTCACCGCCGTTGCCGACATGGCACTGCTCGACGCGGAGCACGGCAATATCGTCCTGGCGCCCTCGCCGGCCGAGATCGGCTCGTTCCGGCAGTCATCCTCTTCCTTCACCGCCGGCCAAGGTAAGGCACGGACTTTTCTGGCGCGGCCGGCCGTGACAAAAACCGGCACGACGGTGCGCGTACAGGTCAACATCGCCGACCCTAGGGATGTCGATGCCATCGACATCGCGACCTGCGACGGTGTCGGCCTGATGCGCACCGAATTCCTGTTCGGCAAGACGCTGCCGGATGAGGAGACGCAGTATCGTGCCTATCGCAAGGTGCTGGAATGGGCAGGCGAAAAGCCGGTGACGATCCGTACCGTCGATGCCGGCGGCGACAAGCCGGTGCCGGGCTTCACCGTCGAGGAAGGCAATCCATTTCTTGGCCTGCGCGGCATCAGGCTGTCGCTGGCCAGGCCCGAAATATTCCGGATTCAAATCAGGGCATTGCTGCGCGCCGCGCCACACGGCAATCTCAAAATCATGTTTCCGATGATCGCCACGTCAGCAGAGTACGAGAGCGCCGCCGCCCTGTTCGCCGAGGAGCGAGTAGCCCTTGCCGCGCGCGGCATCACGCAAAAAGTGCCGCCGCTCGGCATCATGGTCGAAGTGCCTTCGGTGGCCATCGCGCCGGAGGCGTTTACCGGCGTCGCCTTCCTGTCGATCGGTTCCAACGATCTGACGCAATATGTGATGGCGGCCGCGCGCGACAATGCCGCTGTGGCACACCTGAACTCAGTCCGTCATCCTGCGGTGTTGAGGCTGATCGCTTCGGTCGCGGCCTTTGGACGGGAGACCGGGATCGCCGTCAGCCTGTGCGGCGATGCCGGCGGCGACCCCGCCTCGATTCCCTCTCTGCTGGAAGCCGGTCTGCGCGATCTTTCCGTGGCGCCGGCGCAACTCGCCATGGCCAAGGCGGCCATAGCCGACGTTCCGGTCTAGGCATGGCCGACATCAAACCCGAACCCGGTTCCGAAGAAGCGATCCGCGCCTACAAGACGATCCTGTCGCAGGTTATCGACCAGCGGCCGTCCGGCATGCGCCAGCGGCTCGCCGATGCGCTTGGCAAGCACCGCAGCTTCGTCACGCAGATTTCGAGCCCGAGCTACTCGATTCCCATTCCGTCGAAACATCTGCCGGCCATCTTTTCCGTCTGCCATTTCAGCCAGGCCGAGCGGGACCAGTTTCTTGCCGCCTATCACCAGGCACATCCCGGGAAGATCTCGGTCGCCTCGGGCGCGCGCAAGACAAGGCACGTTTCGCTCATTGTGCCCGATTTCGGCGACGACAAGCAGAACGCGGCGCTCGACCGAGCGATCAACGAATTCATCCAGAAGGTCACCAGCATCACCGGCAAGAGCGGCTGAACGACCCTTGATGCTGGCTATTTCGGGAGGAGACGGCCGTGAAGAAATTCATGAACTCGGTGGACACGGTACTGACCGAGAGCCTTGACGGTTTCGCGGCCGCCCATGCCGACATCCTTGTGCTTGGCGAGGAGCACAAATTCATCCGCCGCAAGATACTCAAGCCGGGCAAGGTGGCGCTGATCTCCGGCGGCGGCTCCGGCCACGAGCCGCTGCATGGCGGCTTTGTCGGCCGTGGCATGCTGGACGCCGCCTGTCCCGGCCAGGTGTTCACCTCGCCGACACCGGATCAGATGCTGGCGGCCGCGCAAGCCGTCGACACCGGCGCCGGCTGCCTGTTCATCGTCAAGAACTACGAAGGCGACGTGATGAACTTCGAGATGGCGGCGGAGATGTCCGATGGCGTGCTGCAGGTCGTCACCAATGACGACGTCGCCGTCGAGAATTCGTCCTACACAACCGGGCGGCGCGGCGTGGCGGGCACGCTGGTGGTGGAAAAGATCGTTGGCGCCGCCGCCGAGCACGGGGTGGCGTTGCCGGCGTTGAAGGCGCTGGGTGACCGCGTCAACGACGCCACCCGCTCGATGGGCGTGGCATTGACCAGCGGCACCGTGCCGGCTGCCGGCAAACCGACCTTCGACATCGGCGAAGGCGAGATGGAATTCGGCGTCGGCATCCATGGCGAGCCCGGCCGCCGGCGCGACAGGCTGAAAAGCGCCGATGCAATTGTCGAAGAAATCTGCGCTGCGATCCTGGGCGATCTCGACGACAGGGCGAAAGGACCCGCGCTGCTGTTCGTCAACGGCTTCGGCGGCACGCCGCTGATGGAGCTCTATCTGATGTACAACAGCGCCCGCCGGATTTTCGAGCAACATGGCGTGACGGTTACCCGGTCGCTGGTCGGCACCTATGTCACCTCGCTCGACATGGCCGGCTGCTCGATCACGCTGAGCCTGCTCGACGACGAACTGACGGAATGGTGGGACGCACCTGTCCACACCGCCGCGCTGCGCTGGGGCGTGTAAGGCTGGCTTCAGCCGTGCTTTTCTGCGACCATTCCGGACAATCCACATAACGATGGATTTGTCCGGATCGATGCTGCCGTCTCTTACTCCAGCTGAAGAAAAACTGCTGCTGCGCTTCGCCGATCCGGAGGCTGTGGCGGTCGGGGAGAATTTATCGGCGAAGGCCCTGTCTGCCCTGCTCGACAATGTCGAATTCCACGGCGTCCTCCCGATCATGCTGCGCAAGCTTGGGGAGCGTGGCGATGCGCACCTGCCGTCGGATACTGGTTTGCGAGACAAACTCGACGACCTGCGCCAGAGGGCGACGATCGCCACCGGCCAGTCGATGCTGCTTCAGTACCATGGCGACCGCATCATGAAGGGAATGGCGGCGGAAGGCATTCCGGCGCGGATCGTCAAGGGGCCGGTCTTCGCACGAAAACTCTACCGCAATGTATCCGACCGGCCTTTCACCGACATCGACATCCTGGTCGAGCCCGCCGACCTTGCGCGGGCAAACCGGGTGATTGCGGCATGCGGCTTCGAGCTTGCCAGCAACGAGGCCGAATCTTACCGGCTGCAGGAATTCAAATGGCTGGAAAAGGAGAATTCCAGCCTGCTGGTCGAGTTGCATGGCGACCTTGTGCACGACACCGGCATGCGGCGGCGCCTGTCGCTGGGTTTTCGCGAGCTTGGCATCATCGATGGCGGCGCGACGGATACGCCGGCCGCCCTTCTGACGATCGCCATCGTGCATGCCGCCGGCGGCCACAAATTCCACCGTCTGCAGCTTTGCGTCGACGTGCTGCAAGGTGTGAGGGCGCTGCAATCCCCGGTTTCGGAAACCCGCCTGCTTGACGCCGCGCGCATGACCGGCATCGAACTCGAACTTGCGATCGTGCTCAACGTAACCGGGCGGCTGTTCGACGAACCGCATGCGCTGGCACTCGCCGGGCGAATAAAGCCCGACCTGTCGATCCGACTGGCCAAGAAGCTGATCACGACCAACACGCTGCTCAGGGTCAATTCCCGGGAGAAGATCGGCTCGCGGCTACGCCGCGATGCCTTTCGCTGGATCCAGCGGCTGGCCAAGGCCAGGCCATACGCCGCTTGAGCGGACCGTCAGTCCAGTGATGCCAACCTAGCGCTTATCAGCGCCGCCGCATCGGCCGGACGCACGCCTACTTCCAGGGTAAAGGTCGGCACCGACGACACCAGTCCGCGGATCGCCGCCAACCTGCGCTTCTGCAGCGGCAGCAGACCGGTCGCGCCGGTGCGGACATTGTCCATCGCCAGCGCCACCATCGCGTCGGTCCGGGTCATGGGCGCGAGCCGGGTCTCTTCGTCGCCGGATCGCGCAAGATGCAGGAGCGCTGCGACCGGACGGGCGGTCGGACTTTCGATTTTTACGATCCCACTCAGCTTTTCCAGCGAAACAGCCTGTTCGCCATTGCGGTCCCATGACAGACCGAGGCATGGCGCCATAAGCGGGATCATCCGCGCGGTCTTCTCATGGATCTTGACATGGCGCGGCAAACCCCAGGCGGCAGGCGTGGGGGAAGCGAGATTCAGGATCATGGCGTCGTCGGAGCACAGGCCGAATCCTTGCGTTGCCAAGGCCAGCGATGTGGTGGTCTTGCCGGTGCCGCTCGGGGCATGGACCAGCACGACGGCGTCGCGGCCCGGCAGCGTCAGCCCGGCCGTGTGCAGCATATGCTGGCCGCCTGCGTCCAGTGCTGCGTCCAACACCAGCATCGATGGCGTCCAGGCGGCCTTCGCACCAGGGCGAACCCGGAGTTCGGCCCAACCCTCCTCGTCATTGACGACAAGGGCCTGGCGTTCGGGAAAGACGAGATGGACCGTGCCGCCATCCGCGATCATCCGGCAGTAGCCGTCCTCCGGTATCTCGCCCTCGAAGACGAGCGATCCGCTGGGCGCTTCGTCCAGAACGTCCGCCTCTTTGATCTCGAGGCGAAAATCCGGCTCGACGGGACCTGTGACACGCAAGGTGCCCAGCATCCCGTCGAAATCCTGCCACAGGCCGGGGCGCTCGGCCGATATGCCGAGGATCTGGCCATTGAGGTCATAGAATACTGAAGGTCTGGTCAAGCGGAACGCACCTTCGTGGCGGCGGTGGCGGGGTGACGGTAGATCTCGACCATGCCGGGAAGGCTGTCACTGACCACCGGCTTGCCGTCCAGGCACACCCAGCAATGCGCCGCCAGCCGCGACGCTTGCAGCGACTTCGGATCGACGCCGAAACGCAGCTGCGGATCGAAACCGGCAAGGCGCAGGAAGCGATGGCCGAGCAAGCCCTCCCGCAAGCATCTGCGGTCACGCATCAGCCAGGGATGACGCACGGCACGGTTGACGCGGGCGACAATGTAGGGGGCAGGCAGGCCGCGATAGGGCGCCGGCGAGGCGAGCGGCGCCCATTTCAGCACGTCCTCGAAGCTGCGATTGGCAATGAGAATTGGCATCAGCCGCGCGCTTGCCCAGAGATGACAGCGGAACAAGGCGCGCAGGAGAGGACCGTCCACCATCAAGCGGTGCCTTCAGCCATCAAGCCTGGAGCAGCGAGAATGCCTTCCGAGACCAGATCGCTGGCCAGCGCCGCCATGTCCTCGTCAAGCGTGCCCTTGTCGATTTCGAACTCCTCGCAAAGCAGGCCGACGATCTGGCCGAGGCTGCGCGCGCCATCCACCTTGTCGAGAAAGGCTTCGGTCGTCCCGTTGCAGGTATAAAGCTGGCCGCTGCGCGCCAAAAGCACCACCGCGCCGTCGCCGACATGCTGAACCGAGGCATCGTCCGCCAGTCGCAGAACCGTTCCAGAGGCAATTTCCATAACGAACCCCAAAAGCCATGCAAAACCCGGAAATGAGATAGCGCGGTGGTGGGGCGCTGTCTATTGGCCGGCCGGGATGGCTCGCGTGGCTTTATTTTGCGGACATGCTCTCGTGAGGCCGCAACATCCATCCAGAGTCGAAAATCGTCCCAGAAATAGTCGCCGGAATGGCGCGCCAGGCAAGCATGCTGACCGGCGGCACCGTTGCTTTTCTTCCCTGAGGTAAGGTAAGAACTCCCCGGGTCTCGGGGAGATAGCGTATGCGTTACAATTGGGAGCGGGCTCCGACGACTTTCGAACGTCATCGAAAAGCTCTGGCGACAGCCATTTTGATCTTCGGCGGCGTCGGTCTCATGCTGGTGGCCTTGCCGATCTAGCGCGTCGACATTCGCCCAACGAATCCGGCTTGTTAGACGGCAACCGGCGGATTGTTCGGCGGGTTGTCCGGTCACCGCTATGAAGCGGCGATCGCACCCTTAAAAAAGCCCTGGCTGAAGCGCTGCACCAGCACGACGATCACCGCCGGCTTGCCGGCCGGTGTTCACGGGATCCGACAGGCTGTAGGAGGTCGGACGGTTCCTCGAGCCTGGCCTCGATCGACCATTGATGGCGCATGCGCTCACATCCTCCCGCTCGATATCGTTTCGACAGCGGGCATCTCGGTCAGGACAAGACCGGTTCAAGCGAAAATCAGGGAAGACAGCGCCGGAAAAAACAGCATAGGCTGTTTGCAAAGACGGCAAATGGTTTCCGGGAGAGTACGGATGGCTTCACGCTATCACGAGATCTATGACGGCTGGAAACGCGACCCGGAAAAATTCTGGGCCGACGCGGCCGGCGCCATCGACTGGTATTCGCCCTGGAACAGGGTGTTCGATGCCTCCGCCGGCGTCTACGGCCGCTGGTTCACTGGTGCGACCTGCAACACCTGCTACAATGCCCTTGACCGGCATGTCGCCGGCGGGCGGGCGGACCAGATCGCGCTGATTTACGACAGCGCCATCACCGGCACGGTGAAAAAGTTCACCTATGCCGAACTGAAGCGCGAGGTGGTGGCGCTGACCTCGGTTTTAAAGAACCGCGGCGTCGGCAAGGGTGACCGCGTCATCATCTACATGCCGATGGTGGCGGAAGCGGCCATCGCCATGCTCGCCTGCGCCCGCATCGGCGCAGTGCATTCGGTCGTGTTCGGCGGCTTTGCCTCGCATGAGCTTGCCACCCGCATTGACGACGCAAAACCGAAACTGATCATCTCGGCCTCGTGCGGCCTGGAGCCGGGGCGGGTCGTCGCCTACAAGCCGCTGCTCGACAAGGCGATCGAGATGTCCCGGCACAAGCCGGACGCCTGCCTGATCCTGCAGCGCGATCAGCTGCGCTGCGATTTGAAGGACCATTTCGACATCGACTATGCCGACGCCGTCGCTCGTGAGCGCGCAGCCGGCGCCAATGTCGACTGCGTGCCGGTGCTGGCCACCGACCCACTCTACATCATCTACACGTCAGGCACGACGGGCCAGCCCAAGGGCATCGTGCGGGACAATGGCGGCCACATGGTCGCGCTGAAATGGACGATGGAAAACGAGTTCGGCGTGAAGCCCGGGGAAGTGTTCTGGGCGGCGTCCGATGTCGGTTGGGTGGTCGGCCATTCCTACATCGTCTACGGCCCGCTGCTGCATGGCTGCACCAGCATCCTGTTCGAAGGCAAGCCGATCGGCACGCCCGACGCCGGCACCTACTGGCGCGTTATCGCGGAACATGGCGTGGTTGCGTTGTTCACCGCGCCGACTGCCTTCCGCGCCATCAAGGGGCAGGATCCCAAAGGCGAGTTCGTGCCGAAATACGATCTGTCGAAATTCCGCACCCTGTTCCTGGCCGGCGAACGCGCCGACCCCGAAACCATCAAATGGGCGGAGCAGAAGGTGAACGTGCCGGTGGTCGATCATTGGTGGCAGACCGAGACCGGATCGCCGATGACGATCAACCCCGCTGGGCTCGGCCTGTTGCCGGTGAAGTACGGCTCGCCCGGGGTACCGATGCCCGGCTACGATATCCGCGTGCTCGACGATGCCGGCCATGAGGTGCCGCGCGGCACGCTCGGCAATGTCGTGGTCAAGCTGCCGCTGCCCGCGGGCTGCCTGCCGACCCTGTGGAACGCCGATGCCCGCTTCCGCCAGGCCTATCTCGATGAGTTCCCCGGCTTCTACAAGACGGCCGATGCCGGCATGATCGACGAGGACGGGTATCTCTACGTGATGGCCCGCACCGACGATATCATCAACGTTGCCGGCCACCGATTGTCGACGGGCGCCATGGAAGAGGTGCTGGCCGCCCATCCCGATGTCGCCGAATGCGCCGTCGTCGGCATCGCCGATGCGATGAAGGGCCAGATTCCGCTCGGCTTCGTGGTGCTGAACGCCGGTGTCGCGCGCGACGGCGCCGCCATCGAGAAGGAGGTCGTCGCGCTGGTGCGCGAGCGCATCGGCCCGGTGGCCGCCTTCAAGACCGTGGTGACGATTAAGCGCCTGCCCAAGACGCGCTCGGGCAAGATCCTGCGCGGCACCATGCAGAAGATCGCCGACAAGGAAGCGTGGATGATGCCTGCAACCATCGACGACCCCGCCATCCTCGATGAGATCACCGCTGCCCTGACGGAGCGCGGAATCGGCGTCTAAGGAGCACTGCCGGGACCTGACTGGAGCTACCGTTGCGCGATGTTGCGACGCGGCGAACTTTGTGATGACCGCTGGGCGCAATCGTAGATTGTGCGATGCAACATTCCGCCCTACAGTTCCCGCGGGGGGCCATTCGATTGGATCGCATGGCTCAGAAAAAAATAACCTTTGGCGGTATCGACATCCTGCGGTTTCTCGCCGCCGTGCTGGTCATGGTCTATCACTACGGCTTCTGGGTGTGGGCCTATCCCGACGGCATCTCGGCGCAAGCGACTGGTGGCGTTCCGGCGCAGCCTGGGGTCGGCGCCTGGGTCGGGTCTGGCTGGGTCGGCGTCGAGATCTTCTTCGTCATCAGCGGTTTCGTCATTGCCTTCAGCGCCGAGAATTCGACGCCGCTGCGGTTTTTCGAGGCAAGGGTCAAAAGGCTGGCGCCGGCGGTCTGGATTTGTGCCCCGATCACCACGGCGCTGTTGCTGCTGATCGGCTTGAGCTGGCCGACCGATGCGGTGGTTCGGCTCGTGCGCACCGGCCTGTTCGCGCCTTATGGTCCCTGGGTGGACAGCGTCTACTGGACGCTCGGCATCGAAATCGCCTTCTACGCTATCGTCTGGATCCTGCTGCGGCTCGGCCGTTTCAACCTGATGGAAAGGGTTGCCATCGTCATCGGCATGGTCAGCACGCTGTTCTGGTGCCTTTATTATCCGCTCGGCTGGTCCGCCTTCGCCGAGACGCGGTGGCTGCAGCTCGTGCTGGTGCATCATGGCTCATTCTTCGCGGTCGGCGTGCTCATCTGGCTGATGCGGTTCAAGGCGGTGACGGCGTCTCGCCTTGGCTTCTGCCTGCTGTTCCTCGGCGGTGGGGTGCTGCAGATCGCCAGCTCCGTCGACGTCCATAGCATCAAAGTCGGAGCCGTGATGCCGTACGGGCCGCCAATCTTGATCTTCCTCGCGGCCATCGCGCTGATGGCGTGGTCGCTCACGCTTGATCTCAGATGGAGCGGCTGGCGCCGGATCGGCCTGATGACCTATCCGCTCTATCTGATCCACGACGTCATCGGCGCGGCGATGCTCGGCGCCATGGTGCGCTCCGGGCTGCCTTATCTCCTGTCGATGGCAATGGTCGGCGCGACCATGATCGCGGCAAGCTGGCTGGTGGCAACCGAGGCCGAACCGCGCATCCGGCTGCTGCTCGACCACACGCTTTTCCGTTACCGGCTGAAGGCGGCATAGCCTCGAGCTATACGCCGCTCCGCCTCATGTCCGGCCGCATGAACGGCGGCCGGACGGTGCGCAGGTTCAAGACATGATGGCAACGGCCTTATCTCAGACCGCCGCCTTCGAACGCACTTCCGACTTGTCGAGATAATAGCTCGAGTACTTGTCGAAGAATTTCTCCGACGCGCCGAACGACCCGTATTTGGCGAGCTTCTTCAGATCGACCTTGTTCAGCACCGCGCCGACGATCTTGTTGGCGACATAGGGTTCGGATTCCAGCATCGAACGCACCATGGCGCGCGGCGTGCGGCCCCATTCGGTGACGAGCACGAAGCCGTCGACCAGCGGCGCGAAGGCCTTGGCGTCGACCACCGGGCCAAGCGGCGGCAGATCGACGACGATGTATTCGAAGGTCTCCTTGGCGTTCTCGATGAAACGCCGCATGCCGGCCGAGGAGAGAAGCTCGCTGGTGTGCGAGAAATGCCCGCGCAGCACAGCCGGGATGATCGCCAGCTTGGTCTGCCTGTCGATCTTGCCGACGGACTGCCAGGTCTGGCCGCTCACCACCGCTTCCATCAAGCCTTGCTCGGCTTCCATGCCGAGGCTGCGGCTAAGGCCCGGATTGCGCAGATCGCCGTCGATGAGCAGCGTCCTGGAGCCATTGGCGGCGAGCAGCCCGGCGAGATTGGCCGCGACCGTCGACTTGCCTTCGCCGGGCAGGACCGAGATCACGCCGATGACGCGGCTGCCTTGCCCTTCCATCACCACATCGAAGGCGATCTTGGCGCTGCGCAGCGTTTCGGAGAACATTGATGCCGGAGCGTCGATGCTCACCCGCATCCGTGCGCGCCTTTCGATGGCGGCCGGCGATCTGGCGACCTTGAGATCGGGTTCGGCTGGCTTGTCTTCCTTGCTCGGTTTGCTGCCGATGGTCGGCAGGTAACCGAGGAATTTGAGGCCGACGCGGTCGCGGACCTCCTCGCCGGTCCTGAAGAACCGCTCGTTGAACTCGTTGAGGCCGCCGAAGCCGGCGCCCATCAGAACCCCGAGCACCAGCGAAAGGCCGAGCACGATGACGGTGCGCGGGCTCGAGGCGGCAAGCGGCGTCGACGCATCCGAGATGATGCGGATCTTGCCGACCGGGAAGGATTGCTGCTGCGCGGCTTCCTCGTAGCGTCCGAGGAACGTCTGGTAGAGCGTGGAGAGTGCCGTCGCCTTCTGATCGAGATCACGCAATTGGACCTGCGACTGGTTGTCGATCGAACTCTTGCCCTGCGCGGCGGCGACATTGGCCCTGAGCGCGGTCTCGCGCGCCAACGCCACCTCATACTCGTTGCGGTAGCTTTCGGTGAGCTGCTTCAGTTCGCCGAAGATTTGCGTCGAGATATCGGCCTTCTCCTTGGCGAGCGCCACCGCCTGCGGATGCTGCGGGCCGAAATTCGCCTCGACATCCTGCTGCCGTTTGGCGACCGTGAGGTAGCGGGTCTTCAACGCCGCAATGACCGAGCTGGCTGGCTGGTCGCTGGATATGGCGGCATCCTTGAAAGCGTTGTCCGAGCCGCTGTCGACGATCGACTTGTATTGCTGGTAACGGGCGCTGGCACGCGCGGTGTCGGCCTGCGCGACGATGAGCTGGGCGTTCAGGTCGGCGAGCTGCTTGTCGCTCATCAGCTGGCCGTCGCTGTTGGCGGACAGGCCGTGTTCGGCCCTGAATTTCTCGACCGCCAGGGATGCCTGCTGCGAGCTCTCGCGCAGCTCCGTCAACCGGCCCTGCAGCCAGACCGCCGCGCGCTCGGTGGCGTCGAAGCTGGCGTCGAGCTGGTCGGCGAGATAAGCGTCTGCATAGGCCTTGGTGATGGCCTTCGCCAATGCCGGATCCGTCGCCTGGTAGCCAAGCGCGATAACGTAGCTTCGCCCGACGCGATCCGCCCTGATCTCGTTCTGCAGCTTGAGGATGGCGTAGTCGCGGCGCGACGTGGCGATCAGCGCATCGCGCGCGGCGGGGTCGAGCTTGGTGATGTCGCCGACACCCGGCATGACCGGGCTGCTCGGACGAACATACTGGATCAGACCGCGGACCAGGCCAACGCCCTGGGCAAGGGCCGACTGGGGCGGGTTCATGAACGTGTCGTTCTGGTCGAGCTTGAGCTTGTCGACGACCACGGCGGCAAGCCGCGTCGAGGTCAGGATCTCGATCTGGCTCAGAATCGCGGAATCGGTCTGCATCGTCGTCGATGCCGCCGAGATGTCGTCGACGATCTTGTTCAGACCTTCATCGATCAACACGCTGGAAACCGACACGAATTTTGGCGGCGTGGTCTGCAGATAGAGCATGCCCAGGAAAAGGCCGATGATGGCGCACACGCCAACCACCTTGGCCTGCCGTGCGGCCATGCCAAGCAGCCGCTCGATGTCGATGAAGTCGTCGCCGTCTCCTGCTTCCGAATTCGGCAATGGCATCCTCTTGTCGAGAGGAAAATTGGCATAGTTCATCTTCGGTCCAATTCTGGCTTGTCTCGCTCGCAGGCCCCGGAGAGATCGGGAGCATTGGCAGGCGCGACACACGCTTGGTGCCGGACAGCGCGGAGCCGGCCGGCGCCTCCGCCGTCAGCCACCCGACAATACTCCCGAAAGATGGGCATTATGCGGCTTCTTCCTGGCGTTCATGCGTCCGGACGAACTCCCGGAGCATCTCGAAAACCGGACCCTTCATGTCGTCGCGCGCCAGCGCGAAGGCGATATTGGCCTGGATGAACCCTTCCTTGGACCCGCAGTCGAACATGCGCCCCTTGAAAGGCTGGGCAAAGAATGGCTGCTCCTGCGACAGGCGAACCATGGCGTCGGTCAGCTGGATCTCGTTGCCGGCGCCGCGCTGCTGGTTGCCCAGAAGCTGGAATATCTCGGGCTGCAGGATATAACGGCCATTGATGTAGAAATTCGACGGTGCGTTGGCCGGCGCCGGCTTTTCGATCATGGCCGTCACCTCGAAACCGCCGCCAATGTCGGCGCCACGGCCGACAATGCCATATTTGTTGGTCTCGGTGGGATCGCAACGCTCGACGGCGATGACGTTGCCGCCGGTCTGTGCATAGAGGTCGGTGATCTCGGCCAGGCATCCGCGCCCGCCGAAGGAGACCATGTCAGGCAAAAGCAGGGCAAAGGGCTCGTTGCCGATGACCTCGCGGGCGCACCAGACGGCATGGCCGAGGCCTTGCGGCGACTGCTGGCGGATGAAGGAGGTGGCGCCGGCCACCGGCAGCATGCTTTCGAGCGTCTCCAGCTGAGTCTTCTTGCCAGTTTGCTCCAGGGTTCCGATCAATTCCGGATGCAGGTCGAAATAGTCCTCTATGACCGCCTTGTTGCGGCCGGTGACGAAGACGATGTGCTCGATGCCGGCCTCGAAGGCCTCGTCCACCGCATATTGCACGACGGGCCTGTCGACGACGGGAAGCATTTCCTTCGGCATCGACTTGGTCGCCGGTAGGAACCGTGTTCCAAGCCCCGCCACCGGTATCACGGCCTTCCTGATTTTCTTCATCGCAAATTCCTTCTGAGGAGATCGACTACAGTCCATTCACAGGCCACGAAAAATCCCTCCATGTGCCTGCATCTTCACCTCCCCGCCCCGACGGCAAACTGTGCCGCTACTCTTCGCAACCGCACGGCGATCGGCATGCCCATATGCCTGACCGCCGCCGGGTCGCTGAGCGCCGTCCGGATCGCCTTGAGCGGGGACCGCGCCTTGATGTGCTGGACCATCGCCAGGAACGAGGCCGCCTTGCGCAGGCTGCGGCCGCGCCGGGCGAATGCCGCCTGCGCGGCCACGTCCATCGAATGGGTTTGAGCGAAAATCTCGTCGGCCTTGCGCATCGCCTCGACGTGATGAGGCTCGAGCACGCGCGAGATGGAGCCGCTGCGGATATGATAGGCATAGCCGATTTCAGGCTCCACCACGCATCTGCCGCCCATGGCCAGGGCTTCGGCAAACAGGATGTAGTCCTCGCCGATCCTCAGCTTCTCGTCATAGCGAAGCCGGTTTTCGTCAAGGAACCGGCGCAGGAAGATCGGCTTGAGATAGCCGAGATTGAACTTCGATTCGAAGACGATGTTGCCGGCGATGTAGGTCGCCAGCGAAATCTCGCGCAGGCCTTCCAGATACCGGCGCGGGAACATCGCGTCCTCGACCACGCCGTCCTCACGGACGACCTGGAGATTGTCGACGGCGATCTCGGCGCCCGCCTTTTCGGCGCGGCCGATCATGGCGGCGACGCGTCCGGGCAAGACGGCGTCGTCGGCATCGAGAACCGCTATCCACCTGCCGCGGGCGGCGTCGAGCCCGGCATTCCTGGCCCCTCCGGGGCCCCTGTTCTTTTCCAGCGCCACGACACGCACGACATGCTCGGGATAGGCCCTCGCCACATCGAGCGTGGCATCACGCGACTTGTCGTCGACGACGATGATCTCGAGGCTGACGCCCTTCTGGGCGATGGCGCTGGCGACCGCCCTATCAAGGGTTGCCTCGGCATTGTAGGCGGCGATCACAAAGGAAACATCGGGCACGGAGGAAATGTCAGGCTGCACGCTTGCCTCCTTCCCCTGGTGAAGGCTGGCCATAGAGGCGCAGTTCGCGGACACCGACAAGACCGCTGACAACGCCGACATGCATGATGCCGCGCAAGACACTGCGGTTCCTGCGTACCGGACTGGCTGCAACCGGAAGTGCTGCGGCGAAGCAAAAAGCGGCCTTTGCCGCGGCAAGGCCGGCCTGCTTTACTCGCGCGATGCCGCTGGCGCCGCGGCCCAGGAGATGGCCGTGAGTCTGGCCAACCCGGAAGCGGCGGCGGCTGAGCCAGTCGAATGCGGCCCTGGCCCTCGGCACCGCCTCGTCCACCCATGCCTCCGGCGCAAAGGCGATCCGGCCGCCTGCCTTGTGCATCTGGTCGAAGAATTCGGTGTCCTCGCCGCCGGTCTGGCCGCGCGCCAGGCTGAAGCGGCGGCCGCGCAAGCTGTCGGATGCCATGCGCAGCAGGACGTTGCAGGTGTAGCCGGTGCGGATTTCGCCGTGCACGCGGACCGGCAAGGTGGAATGGAAATCGCCGCGGCGCATCCATTCCGGCGCATCCGGACGATAGAGCGCGCGCACCGGGCCGAGAACCGCGGCGGCGCCGCTTTTGTCGGCCGTTGCCACCAGTTCGGCGAGCCAGTGGGCCGTAGCGGTCTCATCGTCGTCGATGAAGGCCAGGAAATCGGCCTCGCTGGCCTCGAGACAAGCGTTGCGAGCGATCGAGATGTTGCGGGCCGGGCAATGCCGGTAGCGGACCGGCAACTTCAATTCCTGCGACAGCACCGTCACCAGGTCCCTGGCGCTCGGCGTGTCGTCATTGTCGGCGACGATGACGCCGATCTCGAAGCCGTCAGGCATGGCCAGGGCGGCGAGCGAGCGCAGCGTGTCGGCCAGTTCCGGCCGCCGGAATGTGCACACGCCGATGTCGATGCTGCGATGCTTGACCTCAACCGCCATCACGCCGCCCTCCGCCGCGTGCCGAGGCCGAGAAGCTGCAGCCAGAAGCCGACGGACCAGCCGAAATGCATGACCATCGCCGAGACGCCGGCAAGCGCGATATCGGCATTGCGCTGGCTGATGGCCGCCACCAGGCCGTAGCCTAGGCACACCGCCACCCACAGCACCAGAGGCAGCGCCGCGATCCAGTGCAGGAAGGAGAAGGCCGCCAGCAGAACCACCGGGAAGACCGCCAGCGGCACCATCTGCCTGACCTTCGGGATCACACGATGTTTCAGCACATTCTTGGCGCGGCCGCGGCCATAGCCGAGATACTGGACATAAAGGCCGCGCAGCGAGGTCCGCGGATAATAGACCATCTGCGTCCTGCCGCTCATCCAGATCCTGTAGCCTGCCCGCCTCAGCCGATAGTCGAGTTCCGCATCCTCATTGTGACTGAACGTCTCGTCATAGCCGCCGACGGCCTGGAAGGCCGATATCCGCATCAGTGCGTGATGGCCGTGGTCGACCCACTCCCCGGCGGAGAGATGGCGATGCTTGGAGCCGCCGGTGCCGAGCTTGGAGTTCTGCGCCGCCGCCGCCGCTTTCTGCACCGTGCCGCTGCCGCTGGTCAGCATCGACACCACGACCGAATCCGCGCCGGTCGCCAACGCCTCCTCGACCAGTCGGTCGCAATAGTCGTCGGGATAGCCGCCATGGGCGTCGATGCGGATCAGATAGTGCGCACCCTCGCCGAATTTGGCCACCGCCAGGTTGATCGCGGCGCTCTGGATGCGCTTTTCGTTGTGAAGCAGGATGATGCGAGGGTCGTTCCTCTGGCGCTCGCCGACAATGGCCAGCGTGCCGTCGGTGCTGCCGCCATCGGCAACGACGATCCGCGCGCCAAGCCGTTCCGCCGCCGGGCAAAGCTGGTCGAGCAGCGCACCGATATGAGTCGCCTCGTCGAGACACGGGATCACGATCAGGGTGGAGGCAAGCGCTTGCGTCATCGGGCGATGTCCATCCTATGCCAGGGCCTCGGTCGCGAGCGGCCCGCGCACAGTGGTCAGGCCGCGCAGTTTTTCGACCAGGGCGCCGCAGTCGCTGCGATCGTAGCTCCACATCCTCGGATTGTGGGCCAGCACGCGCGCCTTCAGCCTGCCGAAGCGGTACTGTTCCATCCCGCCAAGCGCGGTTTCGAGCGCTTCGGGCGTGGCCTGCGGCAGCAAAACGCCGATCTCGCGCTGCCGCAGGAACCGTCCGGTCTCGGTGTTGTCCATCGAGATCGGCACCGCGCCGAAGCGGCAGCCTTCATAAAGGCGGTTGGGCAGCAGCCATTCGGAGTTCTGTCCCTCCTCGAAGAAATCGATCGCCCAGGAGAAATGGACGTCGTGATAGATCGCCGCCATGTCCTCCGGGTTGCGGTACGGCCCGCGAAACGACATGTAAGGTTCGGCATCGACGAAGGCATGGAAATCCGGGAACTCGGAAAGTGCCGGGCGGCCGCGCAGCACGATTTCGAACCGGCCTTCCATGTGACGCGTGAAACCGGCCAGCAGTTCGAGCGAGCGGCGGCACCGGAGCGCCCCGAACCAGCCGATCCGCCACGGCGGAGCGAGAGGTCCTTCCACCGCCTCGCGCTCGGCGGGCAGAATCGCCGCCGCCTCGAAATATTTGTTCTCGACCAGTTCCACCGGCGCCGCGACCTGGCGGAAAGGCTTGAAATAGTTGGCGATGAAGGCGGGCGAACTGGTCACCAGCAGCCGCACATCCCGCGCCAGATGACGCTCGGTGGCGCGCAGCGCCTTGCCCAGGACATCGTCGCGAAGCACCAGGCGGTGAATGTCGAGACATTCGTAGACGATCGGGACAGCGGCGCCGAAAGCCGACCGGGCGCGGCGGGCCAGCGCCAGCATCTCCAGGTTACGCGCGATGATGATGTCGGGCTTCGGCACGTCCCTGAGCTTCGAACCTATCGAAACCGCTGTTTTTGCCACCGCCGCCAGGCGCTGGGCGAATCGCCCGTCGCGCGTCGCGCCAAGGTCGATTGGCCGCAAGCCTTCGATGTCGGCAATCGGAGTGGCGGCGCGGCGGAAGCCCGCCAGGGTAACCCGGGCGCCACCTGTCCTGAGCATCGTGATCCGCCGGCGAACCGCCGGGTCGGAAACATCATGTACCAGGTACAAGACATGCAGCATGAAAACTCGACCGCTGTTTGACCCACCCAGGGGAAGCCTAGTACAGCTCTTGCTGCATCGCAACATTTTTGGCGCACCGTTCCACGTTTTCTGTTGCACTGCAAAATTATTGCCGTAGTTTGTGGTCGGCGGCGGTTGTGGATTTCGGGGCCCCGGAATCCGCGCAAAGATCAGGAATCCTGAATTTGGAAGCCAATCCATTCGATCCGCCGGAAGGCTCCCTGCGCAAATCGGTCGGCCGCGGTGCCGTCGTGACCGCAATGGCGCAATCGGTGCGGGTCGCCACGCAGATCATTTCCGTCATCGTGCTGTCGCGACTCCTGTCGCCGCAGGATTTCGGCGTCGTGGCCATGTGCGCGCCTGTGCTCGCCTTCATCGCCCTGTTCCAGGATTTCGGCCTGACCCAGGCGACCATCCAGAAATCGGGCATC
This sequence comes from Mesorhizobium sp. CO1-1-7, assembly GCF_020164885.1. Taxonomy (NCBI): domain Bacteria; kingdom Pseudomonadati; phylum Pseudomonadota; class Alphaproteobacteria; order Hyphomicrobiales; family Phyllobacteriaceae; genus Mesorhizobium; species Mesorhizobium sp. CO1-1-7. The sequence goes on from NZ_JAIUHA010000001.1 coordinate 612,634, forward strand.
CGGCATGAGGAGGTGAACTACCTCTTCTGGATCAATGTCGCCGTCAGCGCGGTCCTCGCCTGCGTGCTCGCGGGCGCGGCACCCCTGGTCGCAGCCTTCTATGGCGAGCCGCGCGTCGCCGGTCTGGTGGCGGCACTGGGATTGCAGATCCTGGCTTATGGCCTGGGAGCCCAGCATCTGGCGCTGCTGACCCGTCGCATGCAGTTCGGCCGCCTGGCAATCATCGACGTCGCCGGGGCCGTCGCGGGGCTGGCCGTCTCGATCGCCTGGACTTTCATCGACCGTTCCTACTGGGCGCTGTTTGCCGGCACGCTAACCGGCGCGGTGCTGCCGACGCTGTGCTACTGGGCCAGCTCGCGCTGGCGCCCAGGCATGCCGCGCAAGGTCGCCGGGATCAGCGAGCTGATCAATTTCGGTGCCGGGATCACCGGTTTCAATTTCGCCAATTTCTTCGCCCGCAATCTCGACAACGTGTTGATCGGCAAATACTGGGGCGAGGCCCAGCTCGGGCTCTACGACCGCGCCTACAAGCTGCTCCTGTTCCCGCTCAGCCAGATCACCAATCCGCTGTCGAAGGTGATGGTGCCGGCGCTGTCGCGGCTGAAGGACGAGCCGGACCGCTATCGCAGCGCCTATTTGCGCGTCATGCCGCTGATCCTTCTGGTGGCGCTGCCCGGCGTCGCCTTCGCCACCGCGATGTCGGATGTGCTGATCCCCTTCGTGCTCGGCGAGCAGTGGCGCGCCAGCGCCTCGATCTTCCTGGCGCTCGGCTTTGCCGGCCTGCTGCAGCCGCTCAACAATCCGGCTGGTTGGCTTTTCGTCAGCCAGGGCCGCTCCGGCGACTTCATGCGCTGGGGCATCATCACGGCGGCGACCTCGGTGCTTGCCTTCGCGCTCGGCCTGCCCTACGGCGCGCTCGGCGTGGCGGTCGCCTATGCGGTCAGCGAGTATCTGCGCACGCCCTTCCTATGGCTCTATGTCGGCAAGAGCGGACCGCTGCGAGCCACCCATGTGCTGCGCACGGCAACGCCGTTCGTACTTGGCGCGCATCTGGCGCTTGGGGCGGTCTGGCTGGTCAAGCCGATGCTGCCGCAGCAGCATGTCGTCGCCCTGGCAAGCGGCGCCATCCTGGCCTACACGATCACCATCGTCGTCGCGCTGGCCTTCGCCGTCGGCCGCGAAGCCTTGCGGGAGGCCTTGAAAATGCTGCCGGCAAGGGCGCCGGCGGCGACGCCGCGCGAGGCGCAATAATTTCGGCGCCTTTGTCGTCTATTCCATATCCCACCCAAGCATCAGGCCTGATCCATGCACTACCGATCGATCTCCGACATGAACGACGCCATCGTGAGCAACCTTCACCGGCTGCCACGCGATATCGACCTGGTGGTCGGCGTTCCCAGAAGCGGTGTGCTGGCGGCGACGCTGGTCAGTCTTGCCGCCAACATTCCGATGACCGACCTGGACTCCTTCCTCGAAGGCAGGGTCTACACGTCAGGCATCACCAAGCGCCGCGCGGCCCTTGACCGCAAGGTCTCGGACATGCGCAAGGTGCTGGTGATCGACGACAGCGTCGCCGGCGGCAATGCCATGCGCGACGCCCGTGCCCGCATCAAGGGCGCCGGTATCGAGGCTGACTACACCTTTGCCGCCGTCTTCGGCCTGGAGCCGGAGCACCAGGAGACCGATCTGGTGTTCGAGGTCGTGCCGCATCCGCGCATGTTCCAGTGGAACTTCATGCATCACAAATTCCTGGCGCAATGCTGTGTCGACATTGACGGGGTGCTGTGTCTCGATCCGACCGAGGCCGAGAACGACGACGGGCCGGCCTATGAAAAATTCCTCAGCGAGGCGCGGCCGCTTCATGCCGTGACCCACAAGATCGGCTGGCTGGTCACCAGCCGGCTCGAGAAATACCGTGCGTTGACGGAGGCGTGGCTGGCCAAGCACGAGATCAAGTACGACAAGCTGATCATGCTCGATCTGCCGAGCAAGGCGGAGCGCCAGCGGCTTGGCGCGCATGGCAGTTTCAAGGCCGATTTCTATCGCAAATCCGACGCCATCCTGTTCATCGAAAGCGAACATGCCCAGGCGCTGAGGATTGCCAAACTGTCGGGGAAACCGGTCCTGTGCGTCGAAACGCATATGGTCAGTTTTCCCGATGCGCTGTCGCTGCCAGCACTTGGCCAGGCCGCGCGAAACCTGCCGGCGAGGCTGCGCCAGGTCAACTCGCAGGAGGGCCGCAAGAGCGCCGCCAAGACCATTGCCCGCGCCCTGCTCGGTGCACGCGGCTATGAAACGCTGAAGAACAGGGTCAAGCGCCCAGCCTGATGCAGAACCGATCGGGTCGCTGCTTGGCTACGCGGCCTGGCGTGCGCGCTGCTGCACCGCTCTGTCCAGTATCGAGAAGAAGGTGACGAACTGACGGTCGGGGTCGAGTTCCGGCCGGCCGGCGAAGCCGCGCGCGAGGGCCGAGACCCGCTGATATTCCTTGTTGTCGTTCCACAAGAGCCTGACGGCCGCGACCCATTCGGCGAGCGGGGCATCATAGTCGAGCACCGTGCCGCCAGGGCCGACCGCTTCCGGCAAGCCACCGCGGCGCGAACCGACGACCGGAATGCCGCTGCAATGGGCTTCCGAGGCAACCCGCCCCCAGGCCTCCTCCCATTTGCTGGGCGCCAGCAGGATCCGGGTGCGGCCATAGACCGTCTTCATGTCACTGGTGCGGTTCTCCAGCGTGACATTGCCGAGCGGCGTGATCGTCTGTTCGATGCGTGCCCGGTGATCGTCCGCCAGCTTCCAGCTTTCGACGAACAGGAACGGGATTTCGGGGCACGCGGCGGCGATCCGCACCGCAAGCTCGAAGCCCTTTTCCTCATAAGGGTTGATCAGGGTGACGAACTGGCCTGAAGTCGGCGTGCTGTAGTGGGCCGGATTGATGGTCGGAGGGATCACCGCCGCCTCGATGCCGAACTCCCTGGCGTAGGTACGCGCGGTGAATTCGGAATTGGCGATATAAAGCGCCGAATGCAGGTCGCGCAGGTCGCCCCCAAGCTCGTGAAACTCGACGTTGCGGAGGTAGACGACCAGCGGCACGCCCCCGGCCTGCAACGCCTTGCCGAGTGGAACCGACTTGTGACACTGAACCACCGCCACATCCGGCTTGACCCTGTTGACGGCGAAGGCCGCCGCCTCCCACGGAAACCACGCCCGAATCACTGGGTAGCCGGGAAAACTGTCGACGACCGCCGGCTGGCGCAAAAGCTTCATCTTGGCACGCGCCTTGAAGCCGAAGACACCATCGCCAAACAGCGCGGCGAGCACCGCGGCCTCATGCCCATGCTCGATCAACTGCTCGGCCAGATGATGAGTGCTCGACTGGACGCCGCCGCTGAACTCCGGTGGGTAGCCATTGCCGCCTGCAAAGAGAACTTTCATGGTCCTGGCTCCTCGTCTATCGCGTTTCAATGCCCACGGCCGATGAACGGCAGCGTCAAGTGCAGCCTCACGCAGTCTTTGGCGGATCAAGCGTCGCGAACGGATTTGTGCATGGCTGCCATCCGGTGAACCGGATGGGATCACTAGGCGAACTGCGCGAGGCGTAGTCCGTCAACATGTGAAATTCGGCCACGACCCAGCGGTCGAAATGCCGGAGGTCGCGCTGCTTCCGCTTTGGCAACAACTTGCGTGCCTGGCCGAGCTTCACCGTCTCGAGCAAAGTGACGGCGTCGCCCAGTTTTTCGCTGGGAAACAGCCACGGATTGCGGTTGCGGAACTCCAGCACGAACTGCTGCAGGTGCTCGATGCGCATGTTCAACCCGCCGAGGTATTTTTCGAGCGTGACGCGAACCAGGTCCTCGTCCGAAAACGAAGACACCGCCGCGAAGGCCACGCCAGTCGATGCAACTCCACCAGCCATGATGGCCAAGACCGAGCGCCGTGAGATTTCCATCATGGGTTACCTCCTTCCCTTCCCGTCACGCCATCCGGCTCGCCGCGCGCAGGGACAAAGCTGCCGCGGTCAGGCTCGGGTTGGCGCAGGAGCAGCTTGGATAGGTGCTGGTGCCGACGACGACCAAGTTTCTCAACCGGTGATGGATCATGTTGCTGTCGATCACCGAATCAGCCGGGCCGGTGCCCATCCGCAATGTGCCCTGGACGTGCGATTCCGTTGGCCGGATGCCGCGGTCGAAGAGCCGTTCGACAGGCAACGGGGCAAGCAGTCCGGGCAATTTGTCCAGCGCCCGGGCCATGCCTTTGACGGCATAGTCCGACGGCGCCTTGAAGGAGACGAAGGCGTTGTCATCCTCGTCGAGGGTGACGAAATTCTCGTGATCGAGCAGGTTCTCGGTGACCACGACCAGCGGCAGCGCCTGGCGCAGCCGGCCCTTCTCTGCGCGCATCCCGTGCTGCCAGCGGTTCTCGAAATAGACGAGGGCCGCCGCGTGCTCGGACCGGTGCGGACCGTCATAGAGGCCGAAATTCAGGCCGGTGGTGATGGTGCTGCCGTCGAAATTGTCGACGCCGTCGAGATAGACCTCGAAATTCCAGCCATAGGATTCATGCAGGCCGCGCCCGACGAATTCATCGCCCAGGCCCGAGCGCAGCATGATCGCCGCGCTCTGGATGGCATTGGCGCCGAGAACGAAGAGGTCGCCGCTGACCTGATATTCCCTGCCCTCATGCACGAAGGCGACCGAACGGACCGTGCCGCCGACATGGTCGAGCCGCCGCACTTCGGAGCCGAGGCAGACCGAAACGTCGGGATGCTCGAAGACATGCATAAGGCCGTTATTGGCGGTGAACTTGGCATCGACCGGGCACAGCCAGCAGCGCAGATTGGCGCAGCAGGAGCTGCGTTGCGCGGTCGGCACGCGCGCCCGTGCCGTCGGCATGACGAAATGCTGTTCGGGCTGGGCCGCCTTCATCATCCTGTCCGGCGTCGACATGCGATGCGGTGGCTGCGGAAAGGGCTTCGAGCGCGGCAGCATCGCCGCCATGTCGGGATCGCCGGAGATCGACATGATGTCTTCGGCGTCGCAATAGAACGGCTCGACATCGTCGTAGCTGATCGGCCAGTCGTTGCCGACGCCGTAGGTGCTTTTCAGCCTGAAATCATTGGGGTGGAATCTTGGCGTCTGCGCGAACCAGCAATTGGTCCCGCCACCCAGCCCGATCGTGTAATTCCACGGCTTGTCGGAATTGGTGCTGTAGGTCGTCTCGTCGTCTATGTCGGTGTTGACGTTCTGGTCAAGCTGCCATTCATGCGTGTTGTGGCGACCCCACTCCAGAACCAGGATGCGCGCCTTACGCCGCCTGGCGAATTCATGCAGGAAGAAAGCCGAACCGAAGCCGGAACCGATCGCGACAACATCGAAATGATCTTTGGTGACTTGCTCGGGCTTTACGTCCAGCACCATCAGCTACAATTCCTTCTACGCCGGGCGTTTGGCCCGATCCTGCTTTCGGCTCTCCGCGCCCGATCTCATGCCGCCATTCTGCCGATCGAGTGATATTCGATGCCGTGGCGCGCCACGACCTTGGGATCGTAAAGGTTGCGGCCATCGAAGATGACCGGCGTGGTCAGCGCATCCTTCAGCGCATCGAAGGACGGTGCGCGAAAACTCTTCCATTCGGTGGCGATCAGCAGCGCATCGGCGCCGCGCAGGGCCGCCTCCTTGGTTCCACACAACAGCAGGTCGTCGCGCAGCCCGTAGATGGCCTGGCATTCCTGCATGGCCTCGGGGTCATAGGCCTGCACGGCCGCGCCGGCGTTCCAGAGCGCCTCCATCAGCACGCGCGCGGGCGCCTCGCGCATGTCGTCGGTGTTGGGCTTGAAGGCCAGGCCCCACAGCGCGAAGGTCTTGCCCTTGAGGTTACCCTTGAAATAGCGGTGCACCTTGTCGAACAGAACGGATTTCTGGTCATTGTTGCGCTCCTCGACGGCGCGCAGCAGCTTGGCGTCGTACTTGACGCCCTCGGCGGTCTTGATCAGGGCACGAACGTCCTTGGGAAAGCACGAGCCGCCATAGCCGAGACCCGGATAGATGAAGTGATAGCCGATGCGCGGGTCGCTGCCGATGCCCTGGCGCACTTCCTCGATGTCGGCGCCGAGTTGCTCGGCGAGGTTGGCCATCTCGTTCATGAAGCTGATCTTGGTCGCCAGCATGCAATTGGCGGCGTATTTCGTGAATTCGGCGCTGCGCACGTCCATCACGATCATCTTCTCGTGGTTGCGGTTGAAGGGCGCGTAGAGTTCGCGCATCACGGCCTCGGTGTCCTCGCTCGACGTGCCGACGATGATGCGGTCGGGCTTCATGCAGTCGGCGACCGCGGAGCCCTCCTTGAGGAATTCGGGATTGGAGGCGACGTCGAAGCTCAGATCCTCGCGGCCCCGCTTCTTCAGCGTCTCGGCGATCCTGGCCTTCACCTTTTCGCAGGTGCCGACCGGCACGGTCGACTTGCCGACGACGATCTTGGCGGTATCCATCTCGCGGCCGATGGTCTCGGCGACCGCCAGCACATATTTGAGGTCGGCCGAACCATCTTCGCCGGGCGGCGTGCCGACCGCGATCATCTGGATTTCGCCGTGCCTGACGGCTGCCGCCGCATCGGTGGTGAACTTGATGCGGCCGGCGGCGTGATTCTCCCTGACGATGGTTTCAAGACCCGGCTCGAAGATCGGAACGAGGCCCTGATTGAGCCGCTCCACCTTGTTTGCGTCGATATCGACGCAAACAACCTGGTGGCCAACCTCGGCAAGCACCGCCGCCTGCACCAAGCCGACATAGCCAATTCCAAACACCGTCAAGTTCATTCGGTTTCATTCCCATCCAGGGCAGCGGACCGCTTCTCGGCCCTGCCGGTTCAATTCGTCTTTCCCAGCTCTTTTACACTACACACCAGCGATTCCGGAAATTGGCAGGGCTGACCCAGCGCGGTGAACGCGACCCGCTCGACCTGCAGCGAAAGCTTGCGGCCCGGGTCCGCAAACGCTCCCATCCAGCCCTTCATGGTGTCGCTACCCCAAAGGCTGAAGAAGATCTTCTGCGCATGGCTGGGCAGCTTCGCGGGATCGGTGATGGTGTTCACCAGCTGGCCGTTGAGATACCAGCGCAGGCTATCTTTCTCCCAGACGAAGGCATAGTCGTTGAAGGCACTGTCGGTGCCGCCCGGCACGTCGACCAGCTTCTCGTTCTTGCCCTTGCCGGCGATATAGGCGTTGACCTGCACCTTGGAGGTGTCCTTGGTCAGGATCTCGAAGTCGATCTCGTCCCAGGGCTGCTTGTCGGATGGGCCGATATAGGAGAAGAACGCCGCGTTGAGGCCAGGGCCTGTGTCAGTCTTCATCCGCGCCTCATAGGTACCATAGCCGAAACGCTGCTTGGTCTGGATCTCGCCGCAGGCAAACTCGCGATCCTTGGTCTTCTGCTTCGCGAATCCGAGCGAAAGAACGCCATCGGAAAGCTTGACCAAGCCTTTCGACCAGGTGCAATTCTGATGGCTGCCGTTCGTCCAGCCGTCTGAAACGTACCAGCGCTCGTGGTCGAAATTCTTGAAATCGTCGACGAAAGAGGGCGCGGACTGGATATCCTGCGCATGAGACGGGGTTGCCGGCAGGCTGCCAAGAGCGACCAGCAGCAAAGCGACCGCCAGACCAGACCGCCGCCAGAAATGCAGGGCTGAAGGGGCGTCTATTGCTGTCGTGGACATGGTCTTTGGATCCGAATTCATGAGTGACTCACCTTTGCGCTGTGTCCCCAACCCAAAGTCGACGTTCGAACCGCTTCCAAACGGGCCAACCTTGACCTTTTCAATCACCCTCCCGACGTCCAGCCTTGCATCACCTTCGCCGTAACGGTCCCGCGCCGCCGCCTTCAATTTCGGCCGGCTCCCGCCTGCCTGGCGGGGTCGACCGCCGCCGGATCGGTGCTCGTATTCTCGTCGAAGACCACGTCCAGCGAATGACGGAGCTCGCGCATCCTACCGCCCTGGCGCGACAGCGCAGCGATGCGGCGCTCGCTGTTCAGGATCGACTGCGTCAACGCGCTGACTTCGGACGAGCGGCGATCGGAGGCGGAGCCGTTTTCCATGGCTTCGACCAGAAAGGCCGCGTTGGTCGCCTCCTTGCGGTAGCGGCTCTCCAAGCCGGTTTTCTCCGCCTCGATCTCGGCGGCGATCTGCTCGAACAGCTTCGCCAGCCGGTCCAGGCGCGCAACGTCGGTCTGCCTGTCGCGGGCCGGATCCCTTGATCTGAAGCCGAATATCGAGGCCATGAACTTAAATTCCCGTCATCGCCGGCTTCCTGGACCGGCTTTCAGGCCAGGCCACTGGCCGATCCCCGCAACCGGGGCTGAAAAGTCGTAACCGCGTCGCCCAACTCCTCTGACGAAGAGAGACTTCGCACCAGTCCGATCGGGGGCCAGTTCGGCTGGTTGTTTAATTTGTTGCACCGCAACATAGACTGCCATCCCCAGAGCCGCGAGGCAACCACCCAATTCGTAAACTCATAAATCCGATGGAAATGGTTGCGTGGCGGCCTCGCGGTCGGCAGGTAACACCGCGCCTTACCGTCCTTTGCCGGTACTGGTTCCAGCCATCAGGAAACGGAGCGGCGGCACGTGCTTGTTCCTGGAGACCAGGCCAACACTGCGAAACAGCGCCTCGATCTTGTCGGACGCCACGCCCTGGACGATGGGGACGAGGTTGGATTGGCTTGCGAAGGCGTAGGCCGCGGCAGAAGCCAGGCCCCGCTCGGCCTTCACGTCGAGGAAATTGCGCAGCCGGTATTTGTCGCGCACATGCCGCTCGTGCCGCCGTAGCACTGCTTTCGACCCTTCCGGCAGGCTGTCGATCGCCAGCAGCGCCAGATCGGCATCGGCCAGCCGCTTCAGATCCTGCGTCTTGTGGCGGCCGCTGAGTGAATCGGCGCGGACGATGGCGCCGTAGCCGCAGGAACGGATGACCTTGAACCGTGCCCCGTGGGCGACCGCTCGCGCGTAAAGCTCGTAGTCCTCGCCTAGCCGCAGGCTCTCGTCGTAGCGCAACCCGTGGCGGTCGAGAAAGGCACGGCTGATCACCGGCTTCAAGAAGCCGAGTTCGCCTCTTTGGACGCGGCGCCTGGAGATGTTGCCTTCCACGAATCCTTCGAAATCGAGGAATTCCGGATCGGCGGCAAAATCCGGGGCGACGATTTTGGTTGCATCGCCAGCCGCGTCATCCCTGATGAGCATGATGTTGTCGGCGGCGAAATCCCAATCGGCGCCGACAAACAGGTTGCGAAACCGGCCCTCGAGGAAGAAATCGTCGGCGTCCAGAATGCTGATGAACGGGGCTCGTGAACCGGCGATCGCCGCATTGCGGGCAAAAGAAGGGCCGCGATTGACGTCGAGGCGCATCACCGCAAGCCGGCCGCTGCCATCGTCGGCGGAGCGTGCGACCTCGGCCGTATTGTCCGTGGAGCCATCGTCGACGACGACGACCTCCCCGACTTCCGGTTCGCGCAACGCGGACGCGATGGCGACGGCGATCGTTCGCGCCGCGTTTTTGGCCGCGATGATCACGCAGACTTGGGATTTCGTCATCGACATGGAATTGCCTCTTGCACAGGTTCCGATCTGCCCTCGCCCTGTACGCGTTCGATATTCGCCGCCTTCACGGGCCGGCTGGCCGTTCGAAGATGCGGCGGCTGATGTCCGCCGACGCCGCCCAACCGGCCTCGGAAAGGTAACGGACCGGAGCCCGGCCGCACAATTCCCACAACACCGTGCGTCGCTGCGGCCAGCGCAGCGACGACAGCCATGGCGCGATGACCATGTTGAGCAGGTCTTCATTGCCGATGCGCGACAGGATCGGCTTGGCCCGCTCCGACAGAAGCGTGCCGGTGCCGCCGAGCAGCACATCGGCGGAACGCAGGCCGAGCAGCAGCGTGTCCTCCAGCCCCTGGCTCACCGCCGCATCGAGCACACGCTGCTGATCGGCGTGGCCGAGACGGCTGGCGCTGGCCCTGATATCGCAGACGTAGCCGGCGCAAGGCTCCCGGTTGAACAGTGCCTTGGCGACGCTGATGCAGGCCAGCATCAGCGTGTCGGCAGCCGACGTGAACGGGACTTCGGCGCCGGTGATCTCGACCAGCCGCTTTCGCCGCAGGAACCCGTCGGCATCGCGCGGACTGGGCGAGCCGGGCTGCTGAAGCCGGTAATGAAGGTCGACAGTGGATGATTTCGACCCATTGCCACGGATCATGTGCTGTTCGCCGAGGAAGCGGACCCACCAGACCGAACGCGACTTGCCCGATACTTCGTAGCCGATCGAGCGTAACGCTTCGCGTGCCTTCAAGAACCCGGCAGGCGAAACCAGAATATCGATATCGCCCGAGGGTTTCATGAAATGATCGTCGTAAAGCAGATGCTGCTGGAACGGCCCTTTCAGGAACACAAAATCAATCCGCCTGTCGAGCAGCGCCTCGTGAATGGCGATCGAATCCATCAGGCAGGCGGCGTTCATCGACACCGTCCTCCTGCGATAGGTTTCGAGCCACTGGAACAGTTCGGCCGGCCTCTCATGCGCCGGCGTACGCGACAGCGCCTTCAAGACGAAGGTACCGACCTTGTTCAACCTAGCGATATCAGTGACGACAGCGTCGGAAAGGCCCGGCGTCCACGTTTCACCGGCCGAGGCGGCCGGCCCCGCGAAATATAACCGTAAGCAGGCCCGCACATAAGCGATCTCGTCGGCGCAGTCGGTGGCGCGCAGTCTTTCATAGGAGCTTTCCGGCAAGGCCATTGAGCGCACAGTCTCCAAAAAGCGGTTTGCGCGAAGCGTATGCTGCAGCTGCTAAGCAAAGCATCGTCAAAAACGGCGGCGCCGTAAAGCCTTTCCTTTCGCAGTGCGAAATTTTACAACCATAGCGTTTGCCGGCTTCGCGGAAGGGGATGAGATGTATGGACGAATTCCTACCCTAGCGCAGCGCTTCGGCCGGGCCTTCGATGGATCAGCTGAAAGTTGAGTATCTTTCGGCGTTGTCCAATGGCAATGGCCAAGCATTGGCTTCCTCTTGTTTATGCAAAATCAATGGTTTACGGAATCTCCTGTGACGAGGGGCAATCACACCCGGCTTCATCTCGAAAGAGGTGGATTTCTTACACGCGGGGTGACGTCCGCAACCCATAATTGATTAACGACCGGTAAATCAGGCTTGACTCATAAATGTTGCTGTGCAGCTATTGCGATGCAGCATGAAAGTGCTGACGGCAATCGACAGGCCGTTTCCAGTCCTTATGGAGAGTAAAATGGAACAGAATGTTGAAAAGCATGAGTACGAAACGCCAAACCTGACAGTACATGGTTCAATCGAAACCATTACCCAAGGCGGTGGTGGCAGCACGGCAATCGACGCGTCGTTTCCCGCGCACACCCCGATTGGCGACCTGACGTTCTCCTGAGACCAGCCTGATTCTGGAGGAATGACGTTGGGCCTCCGGGATCGAAGACAATGAAATGGAGCCGGGGATGAAAATCCCCGACTTTCCATTGAACCTGATGACGCGTAGACCGTGTGTTGCAAACGAGGTTTTAGGATGAACTGGAACCCATCCGAGCACGATTGCGTAAAGGCCACCAAGGACGCCGTTGCTTGCGAATTCGGCGATGGCCTCGCGCTTCTCAACCTGAAGTCCAATATCTATTACAGCCTCAACGGTGTCGGCGCTTTCATCTGGGAATTGATCCAGGAACCCAAGCCGATCGCGGACATCCGCAGCGCCGTCCTCGCTCGCTACAATGTCGACGCCGAACGCTGCAAGGCCGACGTCGACGCATTGCTGAAAGGCCTGGCGGAAAACGGGCTTGCGAGGCTTGAGCGTGAGGCACTCGTCTAGGCAGGTGTCGCAGAAGGCCATGGTTGCGCGGCAAAGAGCCGTGACGCAGAGAAATCCCCGGCCGATGAAGCAGCGGCCTGGCAGGCGCAGCCTGGCCAGGATTTTGTCCTTGAGCGGCTCGGAAGCGCTTTTCCTGTGCCGGTGCCTGCTGGTGGTCACGACCGTCCGGCTCGGGCTGACATTGTTCTCCTACAACCGCGTCCGCGGGATGGTGACGCGGCTCAACGCGCACCAGTGTGCCAGCATGGGCGAGTTGCGGCTTGTCGCCTGGGGGGTTGCGGCCGCCGCACGGTTCGTTCCGGGCGCCACCTGCCTGACCCAGGCGCTGTCGGGCCAATACCTCCTCGCGCGCCAGGGCAATGCGTCGAACATCCGCATCGGCATCGAGCGCGGCACGGGCGAGCAATTGAAGGCGCATGCCTGGCTGGTCAGCGATGACCACATCGTGCTTGGCGGATCCGTCGATGGTTTCGCCCACCTGATCGACCACGGCAGCCGATGAGCGGCGTAGCCGGAATCCTGCTGCGACAAGGCCCCGCGCCGGCTGAAGCGGCGAGCGACATCCAGCAGATGCTGGCGCGCATACGCCATCGTGGTCCCGACGGAACCTCGTGGTGGCAGGACAGCGGCGTCGCGCTTGGCCATGCCTGGCTCAACACCACCGACGAAGCCGGCCCCGGCCCGCTGACCATGGCCGGCGGCAAGCTGGCCATCACCGCCGATTGCCGGCTCGATAACCGCGACGAGCTGCTCGCAAGGCTCGGCATCAGGGACAATTCAGTCGCCGATGCGGCGTTGCTGATGCGGGCCTATCTGCGCTGGGGTGAAACGTGCCCCGTGCATCTGCAAGGCGACTTCGCCTTCGCCATCTGGGATGCCGAGCGGCAGCTTTTGTTTTGCGCGCGAGACCATTTCGGGGTCAAGCCTTTCTACTACCACGCAGCGGAACGCCGCTTTGCCTTTGCCTCCGAGATCGGGCCAATGCTCGGCCTCGACGGGGTCGGTGCGCGCCTCAGCGAGCACCGGATTTCGGGGTTCCTGGCCGGGCTGCCCGATGACCCGCAGTCCACGCCCTACAGCGACATCTTCGCCCTGCCGGCGCGTCACAGCCTCACCGTCACCGCGCAACGTCTGGTGCTGCGCCGGTACTGGCAGATCGAACCATCGCAGCGAGCACCGCGGCCTGATGCCGCGGAGGAATTCGCCCATCTGTTCGCGCAATCGGTCCGCAACCGCATGCGAGGAAGTCCGTCGATCGGCGCGATGCTGAGCGGCGGCCTCGATTCATCCTCGATTGCCTGCGTGGCGGGATTGCAAAATGCGGCCGAGCGCAAGCCGAGGCTACCGACCTTCTCGCTCGTGTTCGAAAAGGGTTCGTCGATGGACGAGCGCCCGTTCATCGATGCCGTGCTCGATCAGCAGAAGGCCGATCCCACGTTCATCCCAGTCGGCAATTATGCACCCTTCGCTGAATTCGAACGGGTGCTGGAGGAACAGGAAGGCACGTTCCTGGCGCCGGGCCTGACGCTGACCCGCGGTATCTATCGGGCGGCTGGCGCCAAGGGCATCAAAGTGCTCCTCGACGGCCATGGCGGCGACGAGGTCGTTTCACAGGGACATGGCCATCTGCACGAGCTTGCCAATGGCGGCAGGTGGCTGGACCTTTGGCGCGAGGTCCGAAGCGCCTCCAACACCTATGGCGACAGCACGCTCGGCCTGTATTTCCAGTTCCTGACCATCTACGGGCCGGCCTGGCGGATCGCCAGGCTGAGACAGCTGGGGAACCGAGCCCTGAACAGGATGCGCAGGCCTGCCCGATCGAAGCGTGGCCGCAGCTGGCGCGACCTGATCAATCCGGACCTTGCCAGGCGAACCGAGCTCATCGACCGGTTCCATCGGGCTGGCTACATGCCGCCCGGCGTCCAAGCCAGCGACGCGCTCAGCCACCGCTGGATCCTGTCCAACGGCTATGTTCCGCACTCTTTCGAAGTTTTGGACAAGGCCGCCGCCAATTTCGGCGTCGAGCCGCGGTATCCCTTCTGGGACAAGCCGCTGGTGGAATTCTGCCTGGGGCTGCCGGGCGAGGAGAAGCTCCGTCATGGGTTTGGCCGCTACGTGCTGCGCCGGGCCATGGAAGGCATCCTGCCGGCGGCGGTACAGTGGCGGCGCGACAAGATCGATTTCACCGCCAATCTGGTCAACGGCATGGTGCGCAACCATCGCGACCTGCTGGAGCAGTTGCTGGTCGGCGATGCGGGTCGCATCGCACCCTATGTCAACCTGCCGGAAGTAAACGCCGCCTATGCGCGGCTGCTGCGCCAGCCGGACCAGGCGGCACCGCTCGATGTCCAGTATGTCTGGCGCTCGGCGTCGCTGTCGCTGTGGCTGCGGCAGGTCCAGCATGGCGGGAGCCCCGCATGATGTCTCGCCATGAGCCGTTCGCCGGCGATCTCGACCGTCTTCCCAACCGCGACAGGACAGCGGGAGAACGAAGTTACTACCGCGCCTACGGCCTGCTCATCGCGTCCGACGTGTGGCTGCCCGAACTGGAGCCGGCGGACCCGGCAACGGCCGACATCGAGATCGTCATCGGCCCGATCGATATGCCCGAGCCTTCGGCGAAGGCAGCGACCGTCTTCCGTTTCGAGCCTGGCCGGCAGTATCTGGCCTGGGAGGCCGTCGGCGCATTCCTGATCAGCGACGCCCGCCGCATCGATGTCCAGCCGGCGCCCGGCGTCGACGACGCCTTGCTTGCCTTCCCGTTGCTGGGGCCGGTGCTGGCGCTGCTGCTGCACCAGCGCGGCCTGCTGGTGCTGCATGCCAGCGCCATCGCGGTGGCCGGCAGGGGCGCCATCTTCATGGGCGACAAGGGCGCCGGCAAGTCGACGACGGCAAGCGCGCTGATCCGGGCCGGACACGACCTGCTCACCGATGACGTCGTGGCGCTCGATCTCACCAACCCGGACGAACCGATGATCGTTCCGGGATTTCCGCAGATCAAGCTTGCCGCCGATGCCGCGGCGGCAATCTCGCTTGGGCAAGCGCAAGTGCGACCGCAAGTGCATCCGGCAATCGAGAAGATGCAGCATCGCCTGCACGGCGCCTTCTCCGGCAACAGGGTGCCGGCGGCCAGGATTTACATCCTCGAGCGCGGCGAAGGGGCCGGGATCACCCTCCTGCCTCAAATCGCCGCCTTGCCAGCTATCATCAAATTCTCCTACGTGACGCGGTTTGGCCGCGCGGCGCTCTCCGGCGATTTCGCGGCGATGCATCTTCGCCACTGTTCAGCGATCGCTAACCATGTCGGCGTGTGCCGGCTGGACGTTCCGACGGGCATCGACAGGATCGGCGAGGCTGTGGCGCTGATCGAAAAGGAATTGGCTGGAGATGCCTAGGTCATCGGTCTTCAGCCTGTCGCTGTTTCGCGATGTCGCGGCATTCGGCGCGGTCATTGCCCGGATCGGCGGACGACGAACCTGGACGGCGCTGCTGTTCCTGATCCTCGGCAGCCTGACGGAAGGCGTTTCCATCCTGCTGCTGGTGCCGTTGCTGCACCTGGTCGGCCGTGCCGACCAGGATTTCGCGGTAAGGCTGCCCAATATCGAGTTTGTGCACTGGCTGGTGCCCGGCGGAACGCTGCAGCTGACGACGGTGCTTTGCGCGCTGGTCGGGCTTGTTGCCGTGCAGGCAGCCTTCAACCGCTTCAAGTCGGTGTACATGGCAAGGCTGCTCTTCGATTTCATCAACCGCTTGCGCATGAACCTGTTCGAGAGCATCGGCAAGGCGCGCTGGGGCGTGTTCACGCGCATGCGCGGCTCCGATCTCGACCATGCCCTGACCGGCGACATAGACCGTGTCCAAGGGGCGGCTTTTGCCCTGCTGATGCTGGTGCAGATCGCGGTGCTGCTGGCGGGCTATCTGGTGATTTCCATGTTCATCTCGCCGGTCATGACGGCGTTTGCCGTCGTCATCGGCATCGTCATGTTCATAGCGCTGCAGCCATTTCGCTCGCGAGCCACCGCCTTCGGCCGGATCCTGACGACCAATCGCCAGGACCAGTACCGCACGGTCTCGGAATTTCTCGGCGGCATCAAGGTGGCCAAGAGCCTGAACGTCGAGGCCAGCTATTTCGCGCAGCTGCAGGTCACGCTCGAAAAGATGAAGGCCGACAATATCGCCTATGTCCGCAACTCTTCGATCGGCACCGCCGTGTTCCAGGTGGCGAGCGTCGTGGGCTTGAGCGTCTTCATCTATGTGGCGTTGGTCCGCTTCCACCTGTCGCTGGCCGAGATCGTCGTGCTGCTCCTGGTCTTCATGCGCATCGCGCCGCGCTTCATGGACATGCAGACGCAGGCCCAGCAGGTGCTGATCAACCTGCCCGCCTATACGGCAATGCGCAACCTGCAGGCGCGTTTCGACGCCGAACGGGAGCCTGGCCACGTCGAATCCACGGATGCCCGCAAGCTGACCCTCGATACGGGGCTGAACATTCGCGACGTCTCCTTTGTCTATGACGACGGCGCCGGCAAGGCAGTGGTGAGCGACATCACCTTCGGCCTTCCGGCCGGCAAGGTCACGGCGCTCATCGGCCCGTCCGGGTCAGGCAAGAGCACGATCGCCGACATGCTGCTCGGGCTGCTCGAGCCGACCACCGGCAAGATCCTCGTCGACGGCGTCGAGCTCGATGCCGGCAATCGCCGCCGCTGGCGCGATCAGGTGGCCTATGTGCCGCAGGACGTGTTCCTGCTGCATGACACGATCGCGGCGAACCTGCGCCTTGCCGCGCCCCAGGCCAGCGAGGACGACTTGTGGAAGGCACTGCGCGCCGCTCACGCCGGCGATTTCGTGGACCGACTGGACCTGAGGCTGAATACCGTGGTCGGCGACCGCGGCGTGCGCCTCTCGGGTGGCGAGCGCCAGCGCATCGCGCTGGCACGCGCGTTGCTGCGCAAGCCGTCACTGCTCATCCTGGACGAGGCGACAAGCGCGCTCGACTGGCAGAACCAGTCGCTTATCGCCCGGTCGATCGACGGCCTGCGCGGCGCAATGACGATCCTGACCATCGCGCACCGGCCGTCGATGATCGCCTTCGCCGACTGGGTGGTGGCGATGGAGGATGGTCGTGTGGTGGAGGTCGGGCAATATCAGCGGTTGAAGGCGAAGCCGGGGAGCCGGCTATCCCGGATGCTGTCGGGAGAACAGTCGGAGACCGAACCCGCTGATGTGGCCTGAGGACGATGATGTCCCCGTGGATCTAATGCAGCCCCCGCCGGACGCTGCCCAGCTTCTCGCCCTCGGGCACTTCGGTGGAGTTTTGCTTTCTCTCGGCTTCGCGCAGCCTGTCGGCCGGCGTTGGCGCGCTCCTGGCGATCATGGCATAGACGACCGCGAAATAACCGGCCTGGATGACCACCGCGCAGATGATGACACGCAGCAGTGTCGTGCCAAGCGAAGCTCCACCCAGCCAGGACCAGGCGACGACGATCGCGAGCGCGAACAGCATCCCAACGATGAATTTTGGAAGCGACATACCCAACAGCCCATAAACCGGCTCGGGTATATCCAACGATAGCCCCACCCGAGCGCCGTCCCTTGTGATGCGGGCTTGTTAAACCACCCGCTCTCGACCGGTTGCTTCCGGCCTTTCAACCTGTCGCCACCGTGACAGGTATAATTTGCAATTCTATTAAGGCGAGCAGAAGGCGGCAAGGGCAACCGCACATATTTTTGATTGAGCTTACGCGTTCGACTCTGCCATGCTGCAACGCACCCGGCCGCATTTCACTCAACCTGCAGCCATTGTAAATCTGGAGTACAACCCGTAATATTAGATGGTATTTTAGGTGAATAGTCCAGAATATAGCATCGTCATTAAGGACTCGTATGCTCCGGATCCCGACAATGGGAACGCGCCGCCCACAAAACGCCCCAAAAACGTCTGAATTTTTTTATGCTTGCCCATTTATTGTCACAAATGTGCTAAACATTTCGAAATTTGTGCAGCGCGAGCTTATTATTTAGTCAATTCACGACGCGACTATTTCAGCGGCGTGGGAAATTGTGTGTTGCGCTGCAGCATTTTTTTGGTATCGTGCGGTAAACCATTCGTTCAACGCATGGAGTTTCCGTATGAGGGATATTGCCAAGTCGGCCACGGCGGGGTTTTCGCAGGCCGACACCGACTTTCCGCCGCCGATCGGCGGCCTCATCAAGCGGAGTTTCGACATCGTCGGTTCGCTGGCTGGACTGATCGCGCTCAGCCCGCTGTTCATCATGATAGCGCTGCTCGTCAAATTCTCCGATGGCGGATCGGTTTTCTATGGTCACCGCCGAATCGGGCGCGGCGGACGGCTCTTCTCCTGCCTCAAGTTCCGCACCATGGTTCCGGACGGCGACAAGGTGCTGGCAGCCTATCTCGCCACCAATCCAGAGGCCAATGCGGAATGGATAGCGACCCGCAAGCTGAAGAACGATCCACGCGTCACCCGCGTCGGAACGGTGCTGCGCAAGCTGAGCCTCGATGAATTGCCGCAGATCATCAACATCCTCCAGGGCGACATGAGCCTTGTCGGGCCTCGCCCGGTGGTCCGGGACGAACTGGAAATCTATGGCAGCGCGGCTGTCTATTATCTGAAGTCCCGGCCCGGCCTGACCGGCCTATGGCAGGTCAGCGGCCGCAACGACGTTTCCTATGACAGCCGCGTCGCGTTCGACCGCCACTATGTCGAGAACTGGTCGCTGTTCGAGGACGTTCGCATCATCATCAGAACAGTGCCGGCCGTCTGGATGTCGCGCGGCTCTTACTGATCGGCCGGCAGGATCAAGGTATCCGGCGGCAAGCTCATCGGGCGATGGGGCTAAAACGGATCGGAACGCTCAGTTGAAGATAGACATTTTCGAAGCCTTTGGCAGCGGCCCGTTTTCCGGCCGCTCGCGGCTCGTGGCGACCTGCCTTGCGATGTCGCTTGCTTTTCCCCAGATGGCCGCCGCCGACGATTACCGTCTGGGCTCCCAGGACAAGCTCACCATCCGCATCGCCGAATGGCAGACCGTCGAAAGCACGTTCCGCGACTGGTCGTCGGTCAATGGCCAATATACGATCGGCCCGGCAGGCACGCTGTCGGTGCCTTTCGTCGGCGAGTTGCCGGCGGCCGGCAAGACCACGGCGGAGGTCGCCGCGGCGATCGGCGAGGCGCTGCAGCACAAGCTCGCTTTATCGGACAAGCCTGAAGCCTCGGTCGAAATGGCGCAGTTCCGGCCCTTCTACATTTCGGGCGAGGTGCAGAATCCCGGGCAATTTCCCTTTGTGCCCGATCTTACGGTGCTGAAAGCGATCAGCGTCGCCGGAGGCATCAGGCGCAACGCCGACTACGGTCCCCAGCTCGGCAAGGACCTGGTCACCGCCAAGGGCAATTTCGATATCTCCGACGACCAGCGCGTTCGGCTGATCGTCAGGCGCGCCCGCATCGACGCCGATATGGCCGGCAAGACGAGTTTTGAGGCACCCAAGGAGGTCGAAGGCGATCCGCGGCTGCCGACCATCGTCGCCGACGAGATGACAATCCTTACCGCCGACCAGAAGGCGCTGAAGCTCAAGCTCGAGGCGCTCGACGATCTCAAGGGTGTGCTGCAGGCCGAAATCGAATCGCTGCAGAAGAAGATCGTCAACCAGCAGAAGCAGGTCGACCTAGCCCAGCAACAGCTGGCCAGCATCGGTCCGCTGGCCCAGAAGGGCCTGGTGGCCAATGCCCGGCTTCTGGATTCGCAGCAGTCCGTCACCGACCTGCAGGGCAAGATCCTGGACTACGAGACAGCCATCCTGACCGCCAAGCAGGCGATCAGCAAGGCGACGCAGGACGCCATCGACGCCCAGAACACCTTGAGTTCGAGCCTTGCCGCCGATCGCCAGCAGACCGAAGCCGACCTGAACGAGGCCGCGCTGAAGGTGAATATGCAAAAAGGCCTGATAGCCCAGGCCACGGATCCGGCGACGACGGCCGCCATCACCAACGACCAGCAACCTACCTTGCTCTATTCGCTGGTGCGCAATGTCGACGGCAAGACCAGCGAAATCGCCGCCAAGGAAGACACACCGGTACTGCCTGGCGATGTGATCAAGATCAAGCTGGCGCCGCTGGCCAGCCAGTAGAAACGCGGAAGATCGCGGGCTCGCCGCGTTCTATCCACAGCGCAAGACTTTGAGCCTCAGCCAAGCCTGCTTGGCGGAGGTTTTTGCTGATAGATTTTCAGCACCGGAAAATCAGAATGGCTGTTGACGCAATCCCGAACGGAACCGCTACGCGGTTTTCCCGCGATGGCTTTAGACTAGCGGACTCTCATCATTACTCGGCTGCCGCGGGACGGTGAGGCCAGGCTGCCTGTCCGGCCTTGGCATCCGCCGGCTCGAAAGCCGGTGACCATCGCGTGCGGGTGACCGGCAGCCTCGCCAGCTTGAAGAAGCTGAAATACATCAGGAATGAACCCATGATGTAGGGGTTGAGTATCTCGACCTCGACGAAGGAGCGGATGAGCAGCAGCACCATCACGCCGATCAGAACCACCGATTCGGCCTGCCATGTCTTGAAGACCACCGCGGCGATGTGGCCGAGGAGCGTGCGCAGCATGATCAGCGATATCAGCACCGCCCCGGTGAAGCCGAGTTCGACAAGGGCTTCGACATAGGTGTTGTGGAAATGGAAGCCGGTGCGGGTACTGATGTAGAATTCGTTCCACAGCCGCTCCGCCTCGGCAAAGCCCTGCACCCAATAGGCGGCATAGCCGACGCCAAGGATCGGCGATCGCATCGCGGCGTTCCAGCCCTGCTCCCACAGATAAGTCCGCCCGGTGAGCGTCGAATCCTTGCCGAAGATGCCAAGCACGAAGTCCATGAGCCCGAGATTGAGGGCGACGATGGCCACCACGACGATCATGCCGGCGCCGACCAGGAAGATCACCCGGCGGTAGCGTCGCGACAAAAGCTTGCTCATCGCAAGAAGCGCCACCAGCGCCAGAACCGCCGGTATCGAGGCCATCGAGGTGGCGGAATGCGAGACGACCAGCACATAGGCCGACAACAGCACGACCGGCACGGTCAACATGAAACTCAGCCGGCCACGCCGAAGGAAAGCAAGGAACACGACCGAGAAATAGATGCCGAGCGAGCCGACGAAGCCGATCTGGTTCTTGGAGGCGAAGGCGCCGACGAAATTATAGGTGCCGTCGAGGACGTCCTCGGAATAGGCGCCGACTTTCAGCGAATAGAGCAGGACGAAGAATATGCCGACCAGGGCGCCTATCGTCAGGGTGCGCACGCTGACGGTGCGTGCGGCGACATAGGCGCAGGCGATATGGGACAAGTACTGGACCGCCGTTCTGGCGGTGACGCCGGGCGCCTGCGACCAGAATATGGAAAAGCAGACATAGGCCGCGAAGAGCAGCGGCAGCCAGGCGCTGGACAGTTGCCGCAGGAAACGACGGTAGTCGACCAGGATAAGCGGAAGCCAGACGGCATAATAGGCCAGGATCAGCACCTGGCCGAAAATGACGGAATAGGAGAACGCCCAGATCGAAACGGCAACGGCAAAGCTGCCATAGACCGAATTCTTCTCGGGATCGACGAGCAGGGATTTGGGAATTTTCATCTCACGGTCCCGTCGACACGACCCAGGACCGGCAGGCCGCAAACCAGTCGGCATATCCGCAAACAGGGTCGTACAAGAAACGGGTCTCCATTGTGCAGTGCAATATAACCTATCGCACCCCGTGCTCAATGGCAAATCCGGTCACCTTGTCTTACAGCGCGGCGATCGCCGAGAGATCTCGGCCGTGGACGGGCCAATCGGTCATGTGCTCCGACTGCCCATCAGGAACGAGGCGCGTCCCTTGAGGTTTCCTTAGTCCATGCGCATGCCTATATCGGCCTCGCCGTGGTGGGTATGGTGGAAGCGCTGCGCGACCAACTCGAATGAACGGCGCCATAATCCGGCCGATTGGCCCAGACGATCCGGCCGCATGCCGGCTTGAACTCGGTCGGCGGTCACCTCACAGTCCCAGGACCGGCCAGCACGCGGGGCGCCTTCAGCCAACATGAACAGGGGGAACACATGCCAATGAATTTCGCGGGGCGCTTCTCAGGCCGGTCGGCGGTCATCACCGGGGGCGCCTCGGGCATCGGACTGGCGGTCGCGCAGAGGATCGTCGACGAAGGCGGGCGCGTCTGCGTCTGGGATCGCGATCCCGCACAGATCGAACAGGCGAAAGCCATTGTTCCCGGCCTGCGTGGAGTGACGTTGGACGTTGCGGATGCGGCAAGTGTGGAGGTCGCCGCACGATCGACGATCGACGCCTTCGGCGCGGTCGACATACTGGTCACCAGTGCGGCCATCACCGGCCCCAACATGACCACCTGGTCCTATTCGGTCGAGGACTGGCGTGGAGTCATCGACATCAACATCAACGGCGTCTTCTACTGCAACAAGGCGCTGGTGCCACACATGCTCGAGCGCAACTATGGCCGCATCGTCAACATTGCCTCGATCGCCGGCAAGGAAGGCAATCCCAACGCTTCCGCCTACAGCACCTCGAAGGCGGCGGTGATCGGCCTGACCAAGTCGCTCGGCAAGGAACTCGCCAAAACCAAGGTGACGGTCAATTGCGTGACGCCAGCCGCCGTGCGCACCGCGATCTTCAAGCAGATGAAGCAGGAGCACATCGATTTCATGCTCTCCAAGATACCGATGGCGCGGTTCGGCGAGGTCGAGGAAGTGGCGGCGCTGATCTCATGGATCGCCTCGGAGGAATGCTCGTTCACCACGGCCGCTGTGTTCGACGTCTCGGGCGGCCGCGCCACCTACTGATGCACTACAAATCCGCGTGAGCAGGCAACGATATGCCATCGCCGACGTATAGTCGGTGATGGAAGGTGTGGAAACGGCAAATATTTCAGACAGTTCCACGGGTGTGACCTTTCGCTGCGATCTCGGCGTTCAGGGAGAGGAATTCCCCCACTTCTGGGAACATACGGTCGGCAGCGGCCACGCGACGCTCGCCCTGCGCGCGGACTGGCAGGCACAGATGCGCCGGGCGCATGACGAACTCGGCTTTCGCCATGTCCGTTTTCACGGGCTGCTCGATGACGACATGGGCACGCTCATCGACCAGGACGACAAGCCGCTCTATTCGTTCTTCAATGCCGATCAGATCTTCGATTTCCTGCTGTCGATCGGCATGCGCCCCTTCGTCGAGCTGAGTTTCACGCCGACGATGCTGTCGTCGTCCGGAAAGATCGTCTTCCGTTATCGCGCCAATGTCAGCGCGCCGAAGGACTACGACCAGTGGTCGACGCTGATTTCGAAACTCGTCGCTCACTGGGTTGATCGCTACGGCCTCGACGAGGTGCGGCAATGGTTCTTCGAGGTCTGGAATGAACCCAATCTCGAGGCGTTCGGCAGCGGCAAACAGGAGGATTATTTCAAGCTGTATGCCTACACGGCAAGAGCAATCAAATCCGTTGACACGCATTTGAAGGTCGGCGGACCAGCCACAGCCGACAATGCCTGGATCGATGAGTTCATCGCTTACTGTGGCCAGAACGGCCTTCCCGCGGACTTCGTCAGCACGCACCATTATCCGACCGATGCCTTCGGCCAGCCTGGCGACGACACCGAAGCCCAGCTCTCGAAAAGCACGCGAAGCGTCCTGCGCGAGGAAGCGCGCACCGCGCGACGGCAGGCAGGCGACCGTCCGCTCTACTACACCGAATGGTGCACATCGTCGAACCCGCGCGATCCCATGCACGACGAGCCCTATGCCGCCGCCTTCATCGTCAAGACGATCATGGAGGCGAGAGGGCTGGTTCAGGGCTACAGCTACTGGACCTTTTCGGATATTTTCGAAGAGAATTATTTTCCATCCCTACCCTTTCATGGTGGTTTCGGCCTGATGAACCTTCACGGCGTAGCCAAACCGGCTTACCGTGCCTTCGAAATGCTGCATGGCCTTGGAACCGAAATCCTGTCGACTCAAGGCAATCATCCCACCGTCGACAGTTGGTGTGTGCGCGACGGAAATTCGTTGACCGTGCTGATTTCCAACTTCGCCTTGCCGCGGCATCCGGTCGCGAACGAGACCGTGCAGATTCAACTTGAGAATGCACGGCGGCCCGACATGGTAACCATCCGACGCGTCGATGCGGCAAATGCCAACCCCAAGGCGCTATGGGCGACGATGGGAAGTCCCGATTACCTGAGCCGAGCAATGGTAGAGCATTTGCATGCGGCCTCGGCGATGCCGAAACAGCCGCAAGCGATCGCCTTCAACGGTCATACCCTTCTGTTCGATGTCACCGTACCTGCGCAGGGCGTTGCTGCCATCAGGCTGGAGTTTTTATCGATTGCTTAGAGCAGATCCCGCCGCGCTGGCCGATGACGAACTGCTGGACCGCTGTCAACGCGCCGCGTTCGGCTATTTCCTGGAGAACGTGAACCCCGACAACGGGCTGGTCGCCGACACGTCGCGGCCCAATTCGCCGTGCAGCATCGCCGTCGTCGGTTTTGCTCTGTCCTGCTATCCGATCGGCGTCGAACGTGGCTGG
This sequence comes from Mesorhizobium sp. CO1-1-7, assembly GCF_020164885.1. Taxonomy (NCBI): domain Bacteria; kingdom Pseudomonadati; phylum Pseudomonadota; class Alphaproteobacteria; order Hyphomicrobiales; family Phyllobacteriaceae; genus Mesorhizobium; species Mesorhizobium sp. CO1-1-7. The sequence goes on from NZ_JAIUHA010000001.1 coordinate 637,102, forward strand.
ATAACGCGTGATGCGGCCGCCTGCCTGACCCTTGCGGCGCTACGCTTTTTCCAGACCAGCACGCAAGGCAGCGGTCACGCTGTCACCGGTCACAAGGGTTTTTACTACCACTTTCTCGACATGCGGAGCGGCTTGCGCGTTTGGCGCTGCGAACTGTCGATGGTGGATACCGCCCTGCTGATCGCCGGCATGCTGGTGGCGAGCGCGTATTTTTCCGGCGACAATGACGACGAAGCCGAAATCCGCCTCCTGGCCGAGGCGCTCTACAGGCGCGTCGACTGGCGATGGGCGCAAGGCAGCAGCCCGACGCTCCGCCAGGGCTGGAAGCCGAGGAGCGGCTTTCTGCATTATGGCTGGGAAGGCTATAACGAGGCGACGATCCTCTATGTGCTGTCGATGGCTTCTCCGGACCGCCCGACCTCGGACGACAGCTACGAGGCCTGGACGGCGACCTATCAATGGGAAAACATCTACGGCCACGACGTGCTCTATGGCGGGCCGCTGTTCATGCACCAGTTCTCGCATGCCTGGATCGATTTCGCCGGCATCCGCGACGCTTTCATGCGGGAGAAGAATTCGGACTATTTCGAAAACAGCCGCCGCTCGACATACCTTCACCGCGACTACGCCCGGCACAACCCTTACGGATTTGACGGCTATGGCGAGAATTTGTGGGGCCTTTCGGCCGGAGACGGACCGGGCGGCTTCCGCGCCAGCGTGGAGCGGCGGACCCACCGGTTTTCCGGCTATGCCGCGCGCGGCGCGCCTTTCGGACCGGATGACGGGACAATCGCACCATGGTCCTATCCGGCGTCGCTGCCTTTCGCGCCGGACATTTGCCTGGCGGCGCTGCGTCACCTCGTCGATCGTTATCCGGAGGTTCTCGACGATTTCCGCCTGCCGAGCGGTTTCAACCCGACATTGGCCAACCGCCGCAAATTCGGCCGCAACGGCTGGGTCTCGGAAGGCCATTACGGGCTCGACCAGGGCATCGCGGTGATGATGATCGAAAACCACCGTTCCGGACTGATCTGGGGGCTGATGCGTTCCAATCCCCATATCCGTCGCGGCCTGGGCAAGGCGGGTTTCACCGGCGGATGGCTGTCGCGGCCGGTACCCGGAGGGCGCGATGTCGCGTGAACCGACGAGAGCCGCCGTCTTCCCTGTCGACAGCAACGACGTCGAACTGATCAGGGGCGCGCATCCCGCGCACTGGAAGAACCCGACCCCGAACGGCCCCTACAATCTCGTCGTCATCGGCGCCGGGCCGGCCGGGCTGACCGCCGCGCGTGACGCCGCGAGCCTTGGCGCGAAAGTCGCGCTAATCGAACGCGGGCTGATCGGTGGTGCCTGTGTCAATGTCGGCGGCATCCCGTCGAAGTCGATTATCCGCACGGCCAGGCTCTATGCCGATATGCGCGATGCCGAGAGCTTTGGCGGCGACCCGCCAGACCACCTTCGTGTCGACTTTCAACGGGCGATGACACGGATGCGGCAGATACGGCAGCGGATCAGCCGTGCCAATTCGTCCGTTTCCGTCGCAGCCGAGGGCATCGACCTCTATTTCGGCGAAGCGCGCTTCGCCGGACCGGACACCGTCGTGGTCGCGGACAGGACCCTGCATTTCAAGAAGGCATTGGTCGCGACGGGCGCGCATGCGAGCGGGCCCGCGATTCCGGGGCTTGCCGAGGCCGGTTATCTCGACAACGAGACCATGTACGACCTTACGCAATGCCCGCCGCGGCTCCTCGTCATCGGCGGCGGGCCGCTCGGCTGCGAGACGGCGCAGGCTTTCTGCCTGCTCGGCGCCAAGGTCATCCTGGCGCAGAGCGATCCGATGTTCCTGCCCGGCGAGGAGCGCGACGCCGCGCAGATCCTTTCGGATGCGCTGGCGCGCGAGGGGATCGAGGTGCGGCTGAACACCGAAGTGGTGGCGGTGCGGATGGAGGGCGAGAAGAAGGCCGCCGACCTGATGCGGGATGGCGACACGACGACGATTACGGTCGATGAGATCATCACTGGCGTCGGCCGTTCACCCAACGTCGATGGCCTGGGCCTCGATGAAGCCGGCGTGGCCTATGACGCCAGCGGCATCAAGGTCGACGATTATCTGCGATCCACCAACCCAAATGTCTACGCGGCGGGCGACGTCTGCCTCGAATACAAGTTCACCCACACCGCCGAGGCAACAGCGCGCATCGTCGTGCGCAATGCCCTGTTTCGCGGCCGCGAAAGGCTCAGCGAACTCGTTATCCCCTGGTGCACCTATACCGATCCGGAGATCGCCCATGTCGGTCTCTATCCCCTGGAGGCGCGGCGCAACGGCATTCCGGTCAAGACCTATACGGTCCTGATGCACGATGTCGCCCGCGCCGTGATGGACGGCGAAGAGGAAGGGTTCGTCAAGATCCACGTCAGGGAGGGATCCGACCGCATCCTGGGGGCGACGGTCGTCGCCAGCCATGCCGGCGAGATGATCAATGCCGTGACCCTCGCTATCCGTTCGGGCATGGGATTGCATGCGTTGGCCGATGTCATCCATCCCTTCCCGACACAGGCGCAAGGCATCAAGATGGCGGGCGACGCCTACCGACGGACACGGTTCACTTCATTGCGCAGGCGCCTGGCGGCCCGCTGGCTGGCCTGGTCCAGGCGATAAGCCTTTGCGCTCGGTCCCAGCCGGATCCGCATTGCGACCGATCCGCAAGGCAAGCGCGCCGGGCATCAGACTGTGATCCAGCGCTTGACGAAAGCACGGTTCGGCTAAACAAGTCGAAGCTGATTTCTGTGGCTGCGGGGGCCTCGTTAATGTCGTCCGAGAAAGAGCTTGCGCAACTCCTGGCGCGAAGCGTCGGGCGTCCGCCTTGAGCGCGCGGCCCGATGTCGACATGCCGGCGCGCGGCAGCGGGCGACGCGTGCTGATCGTGTGCCATGAGCCGGCGTTTCCGCCGACTTCCGGCGCGGATCTGCGCAACTATCGCAATGCCGTGGCGGCGGCCGCGTTCGGACCGGTCTGCCTGGCCTCGGTGCGGCCCAGGGCCATCGCCATGACCGCGCCCAATCCGCTGATCCGCACCGAGGCGCTGTCGATCGAGGGAGAGCCCCGGACGGCTTCCATCGGATGGTGGCGTATAAGGGAGGAGCATCGCGTTTCGCGCGCGGCCCTGGCGCGGCTGGAAGCACTGATCCTCGAATTCCGCCCTGACACCGTGGTGGTCGAGAGCATCGGCCTGTTCAAGCTGCTGCGGCCTTTGCGATCGCTGGCAAAGCAGCTCATCCTCGACATGCACAATGTCGAGTCCGACTTGTCCGCGCAGATGAAACGCGCCGAAGCGACCGCATCGCGCCTTTCCGTTGCCGCATCGGTGCCTGGCATCAGGCATCTCGAAAGAAAGGCGCTCGCCCTTGTCGACAGGGTCTGGGTCTGCTCGAACGAGGATCGCGAGAAGCTGATGCGCTTTGGCGGGCGCGCGATGCCCATCGATGTCGTTCCCAATGGGATTCCCAACGTCGAGGCGATTCCCGATGTGCTGCCCCCGGAACCGTCGGCCAATAGCGGCTTTCCGGTGATCCTTTTCATCGGTCATCTCGGCTATCCTCCAAACGTCGACGCCGCCGTGCGATTGGCCCGGACCATATTGCCCCGCATCCGCCAGGCCTTGCCCGACGCGAAGCTGGTTCTCGCCGGACGCGGCCCGGAACCGGCCGTGCTGGCCCTGCGCGGGTTGCCCGATGTCGAGCTCGTCGAAGATCCCGAAAGCGTGGGGCCGCTCCTGTCCAGCGCGCATCTCAGCATCATCCCGCTCAGGGCGGGCGGGGGCACGCGCATCAAGATTCTGGAGGCGATGGCTTGGGGGGTGCCGGTGATCGCGACACCGCTCGCGGCCGAGGGCCTGGGCCTGGTCGAGAACGACGAGGTGCTGCTGTCGGCCAGCGACGAAGGCCTGGCCGCCATGGCCGTCCAACTTTCACGCGACGCCGGGCGCCGGGCAAGGCAGCGCGTGCGCGCCAACCAGGCCGTATGGGCAAGGTTTGGCCCGCAGGCGATCCGCGATGCCGTCCGTGCCGGGCTTGTCCTGGACAATGACGGCGATGACGACCAACCATCTCCGATCACCCGATGAGCCGCCGATTATCCCACCGATCCACCAGACGTGGAAGACGGACAGCGTTCCCGAACGCTTCCAGCCTATGCCGAGAGCTGGAAGGGCCTTGGGGCCGCAATGTCCTACCGGTCCGTTCGCACACGCCACGCGGAGCCCGGTTGCCAGGGTCAGTCGTGCAGATCCCGCGCAATCGGCGGACCGACCGAAAATCCGGAGAACGTGACTTCGAAACCTTCACGCTGCGGCGAACAGCACATCAACCCGACATCGACCATCTTCGAGGTCGGGAAATAGGCGAGCCGCACCGGCTTCCAATGGCCGTCGGAAGCGTCCAAATACTGGACACGGACCGCCTCGCCGTGGCGGGTCAGGCGGATCCTGACGCCGTCAGGGCCGGCGGCAATGGCCACCAGCGACCAGTCAGAGGTGTCGTTGGTGACGACGACGGAGAAATAGGCAAGGCCATCGGTGTATTCGATGCCGGCCTTGATCCAGTGCGTTTCGCTCAGCCGGACCATCAGGCCGGCCTGATCGTAAAGCACCTCGTAGTCGCCCTTGACGGTCACTTCGGCGGTGAAATCGCCCTCGACCCGCCGATACAGGAAGTGGCCGTTGTCGCGCCAGAAGCCATAGAAGGTCTCACGCCAGAAATCGGTCTCCTTGCCGGTGCGCACGCGCACGCCATCACCTTCGATGGCATGATGCGGCGGCGGGTTGAGCCAGGTCAGGTCCTGCAATGTCATCCCTTTGCACCGGTCCGTTTCCAGAGGAGGCGACGGTCCGCCGGCGGTCGGCCGGCGCGCCAGGTTATCCCGCGAACGTATAGGCGGTCTTTACCGTGGTGTAGAACTCCATGGCATAGCGGCCCTGTTCGCGCGGACCGAAGCTCGAACCCTTGCGACCACCGAAAGGAACGTGGAAATCGACGCCCGCCGTCGGTAGGTTGACCATCACCATGCCGGCTTCGGAGTTGCGCTTGAAATGCGTGGCGTGCTTGAGGCTCGTGGTGCAGATGCCCGAGGTCAGGCCGAACGGCGTGTCGTTGGCAACGGCAAGCGCCTCGTCATAATCCTGGACGCGGATGACACTGGCGACGGGGCCGAAAATCTCCTCGCGCGAACTGCGCATGGCGTTGGTGGCCTCGGTCAGCAGCGCCGGCTTGAGATAGAAGCCCGGCGTCTTGCGGTCGAGCCGTTCGCCGCCGAAAGCGAGCGTGGCGCCTTCACTGACGCCGATGGCGATATAGTCCTCGTCCTGCTTGAGCTGGGTGGCGTCGACGACCGGGCCGATCTGTGTCTGCGCGTCGAGCGCGTCGCCGATCACCAGCTTCTCCATGCGCTCCTTGAGCGCGTCGACGAAACGGTCGTGGATGCCTTCGGTGACGATCAAACGCGACGAGGCCGTGCAGCGCTGGCCGGTCGAGAAGAAGGCGCCGTTCAGCGCGCAATCGACAGCCACCGCGAGATCGGCATCGTCGAGCACGACCAGCGGATTCTTGCCGCCCATTTCAAGCTGGAACTTGCGCATGTGCTCGACGCTTGCCGCCGCGACGCGCTTGCCGGTTCCCACCGAGCCTGTGAAGGAGATGGCGTTGACGTCGGGGCTGTCGAGCATCGCCTGGCCGACCACCGAGCCCTTGCCCATGACGAGGTTGAGCACGCCCTTGGGCAGGCCGGCGCGATGCAGGATGTCAACGATGGACCAGGCGCTTTCGGGAACGAGCTCGGCCGGTTTGAAGACGATGGTATTGCCGTGGGCCAGCGCTGGAGCGATCTTCCAGGCGGGGATGGCAATGGGGAAATTCCACGGTGTGATGATGCCGACCACGCCGACCGCTTCGCGCGTGATCTCGACGCCGACGCCCGGCCGCACGCTTGGCACCACCTCTCCCGACAGGCGCAATGTTTCGCCGGCAAAGAAATCGAATATCTGGGCGGCGCGGATGGTCTCGCCAATGCCCTCGGCCAGCGTCTTGCCTTCCTCACGCGCCAGATTGCGGCCGAGTTCGTCCTTGCGCGCCATGATCTCGTCGGCCGCCTTTTTCAGCACCGCATGGCGCGCCAGCGGACCGGAGCGGGACCACGCCGGAAACGCCGCCTTGGCCGCAGCTATCGCCTGGCCCGCCTGTTCGACCCCCGCCGAAGCATATTCGCCCACGACGTCGCCGGTATCCGAGGGGTTGATGTTGCGGGAGCCGGCATCGCCGACCCATTCACCATCGATGAGGTTCTTTCGAAACGCTGTCATGTCCTTGCCTTCCTGGCTGTTGGCCGCGCGGCGGCATCTGTCTGAAGTGGTATTTGCCAGACAATTGCCTTGCGGGAAAGCACGCACTGGGCCTGGAGACCGCGACAAAAATCCCCGGGCCTGCACTCACGCCTTCGCGGCAGCGGCGACGGAGCCGCATCGCCGAGCAATCCGGCTAACATGGGCGGGCAGCGCTCCGGGTCAAGGCCGGATCGCCTGTACAGGCATGTCCACAATCTTGATTTGCCTGGTGTGGCGTGTCATGCGTCGTCACGATGGCAGCAATCGAAACGACGATCCAGCGCGCCGGCGCCACCGGCAACGTCAAGGCTACCCGCGAAGACTGGCTGAAGCTGGCGCTTGAAACCCTGATCTCGGACGGCGTCGAACGCGTCCGTGTGCTGACGCTTGGCCAGCAACTCGATGTCTCGCGCTCGAGCTTCTACTGGTATTTCAAGAGCCGGCAGGATCTGCTCGACCAATTGCTGGACCACTGGCGGCAGACCAATACCCGATTCATCGTCGAGCGTGCCGCACGCCCTTCCACGACTGTCATTCGCGGGGTGATGAGCATTTTCGAATGCTGGGTGGACGAAAAGCTGTTCGATCCCCGGCTGGATTTCGCCATCCGGGCATGGGCTCGCCGCTCCCCCACCATCCGGCGTGCGCTCGACGAGGCCGACGAAGAACGCGTCACAGCCATCCGCGGCATGTTCTTGCGTCATGGCTATGAGGAGGAAGACGCGTTCGTTCGCGCTCGCGTGCTCTATTTCATGCAGATCGGCTACTATTCGCTCGAACTCAACGAGCCGATGAGCAGTCGCCTGCCGCATGTTGCCGCGTATCTGCGCAGCTTCACCGGCCAGGAGCCTTCGGCTGCGGATGTCGAGGATTTTTCGCGCTACGTCGCGAAAGCGGTCTCCGGCGGCCAATAGCCGAAGACTCCGAACTCGTGATCCCAATAGCGCTTCGACATGGAACGAGGAACAGGCGGCGATAGGATGGTAGGTTCCGGCTAAAGCGTAAACGACCAGAACAGGCAGGCCAGCGTGGCGGCGGCAAAGATCACGAAGAACAGGCTGCGCAGCAGCACGTTGCGGCGCAACTCGTTCATGACGAAGTGGCAACCGACGACCGCCACGGCAAACAGGAACCGCCAGTTCAACAACGCCAGAAGAGCGCTGCCCTGACCGAAGGCCCATCGGGCGAGCAGGCCGCCGACGATGGTGGCGAACAGCACGATGACAGTCCAGAAGATCGCATCGGCGGCATGGAGGAGGACGATACTGGCCGCGCGGATCGGCAGGATCATCATCAACAGCGCGCTGAAGAAAAAAATTGCCGCAAGCGGAATGAACGTTCCGGCGTCGGCGATGCCGTCGAGACGCTTGACGCCGATCGCCCCATAGGGATAGCCGTGACGGGCCACCGCAAGGCTCAGCGCCATGAGCAAGGCGGTCAAGACGGAGACGAGTGCGAAGGTCGTGAGGGCTTTGCTCATGGTGTTCCTGTCCCGAACGAATCAGACAGGAACCGGTGTAACCGATGGTCGTAAATTGCGCGTAAGCTTTCACCCGCCGCCGGCATCCGGAAGGGGATAACCGTCAGGGCAAAGCCACTCGGCGACGACCAGGTCGACCGCAGCCCGCGCCGCCCGCCTCCGGCAGATCAGCTCCAGGCGTGCAGCGGCGGATTCTCGCCGTTGAGGAAATATTTGCCGAGGATCGAATATTTCCAGCGCACCGGATCGTGCAGCGTGTGCGTGCGGGCGTTGCGCCAATGGCGATCGAGATTGTGCTCGGCCAGCGTCGAGCGCGTGCCGGCCAGTTCGAACAGCTTGTTCGTTGCCGCGATGGCGATTTCGGTCGACAGGATTTTTGCTTCCGCGGTAACGATCTGGGCATGCGCGACGGTTTCGGCTGTCGGCTCGGCCACCGCCTTGTCGATGGCATGGCCGGCCTTTTCCAGCAGCGCCTGCGCCGCGTGCAGGCGCAGCGTGAGGTCGCCGACAGCCTGGATGGTGTAGGGATCGTCCCAGGCATTGTCGAAGCCGCTGTCGATCCAGGCGCGGCTCCTGGTCCTGACAAAATGAACCGTCTCGTCGATCGCCGCCTGGGCGATCCCGGTGTCCACCGCCACCTGGATGATCTGGAAGATGGCGCCGTCGGCGGTCGGCTTGTCGTAGCCCTTGTAGCCCGGCACCAGATACGTCTTCGGCACCTTGACGTTGTCGATGATGACGGTGCCGGAGAGCGTCGTGCGCTGGCCGAAGCTCGACCAGTCGTCGATAACGGTCAGGCCGGGCGCGCCACGGTCGGCGATGGCATACCAGGCGCGACCTTCGTCATCGAGCGCCACGATCGGCACCAGATGGGCAAGCAGCGCGCCGGACGAATAGAATTTGCGGCCGTTGACGACGACATGGTCGCCGGCGTCGGTGAAGCGGGTCTCGAAATCGGCGGCGCGCTTCGAACCGAACTCGGAAAAGGCGTTGCCGAACCGGGTGCCCTTCAGCGCCTCGGTGAACAGCAGCTTCTGCTGTTCCACATCCGACACGGTGCGGATGGCCGCGATGACGCCGAGATGGTTCTGCGCGACCTGGCCGATTGAGGAATCGGCCGCCGAGATGATCTCGATCACCTTGACCAGCGTCGCATAGGACAGTTCCGGCCCGCCGAATTCCTTCGGCACATTGATCGACCACAGGCCGCTTTGGGAGAAGGCGTCGAGCTCGGCAACCGGCCAGATACGCTCGCGGTCGCGCGTGGACGCCCCCTTGACGAATTCGGCGGCGAGCGCATGGGCGATGGCGATCGCCTCCGCATCGTCCCTGATGATGTGTGCTGGTGCCGAGGGCCTTGCGACCGGCGGTACGGCGGCGGAAGCATGGTCTGTCTTGACGGTCGAGACGGTCATTTCATTGCTCCTTCAAATTTCGGTTCAGGCAACGGCGTGGAGACGGGATGGCTTGGCGGCGGGCGACGGCTGCTGGCCGAGATAGAGCGCCCTGATATCCTCGCGCTGGCGAAGATCGGCGGCCGCGCCGGACAGGACCGAGACGCCGTTTTCGAGCACAGTGGCGTGGTCGGCATAGCCAAGCGCGACCGCCGAGTTCTGCTCGGCGACCAGGATCGACAGACCGGTCTCGCGGTTGAGTTTTTTCAGCGTCTGAAAGATGTCTTGCACGATGAGCGGGGCAAGCCCCATCGAGGGCTCGTCGAGAACCAGCAGGCGCGGCCGCGACATCAGCGCGCGGCCGATGGCAGTCATCTGCTGTTCGCCACCGGAGGTGAGGCCGGACAATGTCCGGCGCTTTTCCCTGAGACGCGGAAAATAGGAATAAACCCGTTCGAGATCCGCGTTGATTTCGGCTCGGCGGCCGCTGCGGCCGATGCCGCCGGCGACCAGGTTTTCCTCGACGGTGAGGCTCTTGAAACAGTGACGGCCCTCCAGCACCTGGACCAGCCCGGCGCGTACGAGATCGCCCGGCTTGCGGCGCGAGACATCCGAGCCATCATAGCGGATGGAGCCGGCGTTGACCTGGCCGCGCTCTGCCGGCAGCAGGTTGGAGACGGCCTTCAACGTCGTGGTCTTGCCGGCGCCGTTGGCACCGAGCAGCGCCAGAATCCCACCCCGCCTGATCTCGAAGCTGACGCCATGCAGCGCCGTGATGGCGTTGATATAGGTGGCGTGGACCGCGTCCACGGCCAGGATGATGTCGTCGTTCGGCATGGCTGTTTCCGTGCTTTGCGGATGGGCCGGGCGCCGCGGATGGTGTCCACGGCACCCGGCCCGGAGATCAGTTGGTGGTCACGGCGTTGGCATCGTCGGCGGTGCGCAGCTTGATGCCCTTCTCGGCGGCATAGGCCGCGGCCGACTTCTCGATGATCGGCCGCAGCAGCGCCCAATCCGGCGCGATCCAGTCGGAAACGACGTTCCACTTCTTGCCGTCCCACTGCTGGAAGGTCACGTAGCCCTCGCCCTCGTGGTTATCCCAACTGACATTGATCGAGTGGAACAGGTCCTTGGCGCCGAGCGTCTCGACCTTGGCCGGGTCGAGCTTGAGGTGTTCGAAGCCCCAGCGGACTTCGTCGCCGGTCAGCGTGCGATGGCCGAACTTCTCCTGCGCGACGCGGATCGCCTCGACATTCAGGATGCCGTTGACGATGCCGAGATTGTGGTAGACAGAGCCGATGCGCGACTTGTCTTCGAGATTGCCCTTGCCGGCGCCGTAGACGGTCTTCACGATCTCCTGCACCACCGGATAGGTGTTGCCCGAGGCCTGGGTGGTGATGGCGGTGTAGCCCTTGGCGGCATCGCCGGCGGGGATGACGTCCTCTTCCGAATTCGACCAGACATTGCCGACGATGTGGTCGACGGGATAGCCGACCTTGACCGCCGTCTTCAGCGCCACCGGGTTCATCACGCCCCAGCCGCGCAGGACGACGAAATCAGGCTTGGCGCGGCGGATGGTCAGCCATTGCGACTGCTGTTCGTTGCCGGGATGCGGGACCTCGATCTGCTGCACGGTGAAGCCATATTTCTGCGCCAGCAAATCATATATCGGGATGGTCTCCTTGCCGTAGGGCGAGCCGTGATAGAGCACGACGATCTTCTTGCCCTTGAGCTTGTCGATGCCGCCTTCCTTGGCGGCGATATAGTTCACGATCCCTGACGTCTCGCTGTAGGGGTTGAGCAGCAGCGGGAAGACGTAAGGGAAGACGCGCCCGTCGGTGGAGTCGGTGCGGCCATGGTTGACCGTGATCAGCGGCACTTTGTCGGCGGTGATACGGTCGATCATCGCATAGGCGATGCCCACTGAGAGCGGGTTCCAGGCAGCGGCACCCGCATGGCTCTTCTGCCGCTCGTAGCATTCGACGCCGCGCTCGACCTCATACTGGGTCTCACACTCGTCCCAGGTCAGCTTGACGCCGTTGACGCCGCCGTCGCGGATGTTGATGAGGTTGAGATAATCGATGAAGCCGCCGAAGAAGCCGGTGCCGCCGGCCGCGTAGGGTCCGACGCGATAGCTCTGCAGCGGGAAATATTGTTCGTCGGCATGAGCTGATGGCAAGGCCACCGACACAATCATCGCCGCGGACAAAGCCGCCGCCTTGATGGTGCTGAGGAAGGTCATGGCTAGGTACTCCCGGTATGGGCCGTCTTTGGTCCGGCCTCTGGTTCATCTTCGAATAGGATTCTGGAGTGCGAGGGCTCAGGTCGATTGCCAAGCGAACAGGAGCCGTCTTCGGATCCTGTCCCACAGGGCCACCAGCCCGTCGGGTTCGAGGATCAGAAACAGGATGATGAGGACGCCGAGCACGATGCGCTGGCTCATGTCGAGCACGCCCGAATCGAAGACATCGCCAGGCAGGAAGCCGCCGAGGCGCGACAGTGCGAGCGGAAAGACCACGATCAGGGCGGCGCCGAAGAATGCGCCGCGGATCGAGGCGAGGCCGCCGATGATGATGATGAACATTATCTGGAACGAGCGGTCGAGATCGAAGCCATCCGGCTCGACGGTCCTGAGATAAGCGAACGCCCAGATGACACCGGCGACGCCTATGACGAAGGACGAGATGGCAAAGGCCAGAAGCTTGGTCTTCAAGACCGGGATGCCGATGATGCGGGCGGCGGTCTCGTTGTCGCGGATGGCGATGAAGTTTCGTCCCGTCTGCGACGATACCAGCCGATAGGCGAAGAAGGTCAGGATGACGACGATGGTCAGCGCAAAGAAATAGCGGCCGACGGGGCCATCGAGTGTGAAGCCTGAAAACGACAGCCTGGGCGCGTCGATGACGCCGGATGCAGAGTTGTTGGAAAACCAGCTGAACTTGGTCAGCGCCCATTGCACGAAGAACTGCGCGGCAAGCGTCGAAACCGCCAGATAAAAACCTTTCAGCCGCAGGCTCGGCAAGCCGAAGACGATGCCGATCGCGGCGGCCACGATGCCGGCGAGGAAAATGCTGCCGATCAGTGGCAGGCCTTCGACGCGCAGGTTGAAATTATAGGCGGCAAAGACGCCTGCCGCCATGAAAGCAGCGCTACCCAGCGAAACCTGGCCGGCATAGCCGGTCAGGATGTTGAGGCCGACACCGGCGAGGCTGAGTGCCAGGAACGGCAGCAGGATGGCCTCGAACAGGTAGCTCGAGCCGATCAGCGGCACGACGCCATAGGCGAAGGCGAGCAGGAGTACGGGGGCCACCCATTTCGGCAGCACCGTCACGGCGGAAAAGTCGCTTGCAATCGCGGCCATGGCTCAGACCCTTTCGACGAGCTTTTGGCCGAACAGGCCGGAAGGACGGATCAGGAGGAAGACAAGCGCGACGACATAGGCGAACCAGCTCTCGATGCCGCCGCCGAAATAATCGCCGATATAGACCTCGGCGAGCTTCTCGCTGGCGCCGATCAGGAGCCCGCCGACAATGGCGCCAAGAATGGAATCGAAGCCGCCAAGCACCAGCACCGGCAGCGCCTTGAGCACCACCAGCGACAGCGAGAACTGCACCCCTAGGCGGGCGCCCCAGAGCAGCCCGGCGACCAGCGCGACCAGGCCGGCCGCCGCCCAGACGGTGGCCCAGATCAGTGGCAGACGCAGGCCAACCGCGAGTGCGGCGAACTGGTCGTCGGCGACGGCGCGGAAGGCGAGGCCGATGCGGGTGTAGCGGAAGAACAGCGACAGCAGGAGAACCATGCCGGCCGCGACCACCGCCGCAAAAATATCGAACTGGCTGATCAGCACGCCGCCGACTTCCAGCGGCACATCCTCGATGCCGAGGTCAAGACCATGGACCTGCGTGCCCCAGATCAGTTGGGCGGCGCCCTCGATGATGTAGGACAGTCCAAGCGTCGCCATGAACAGGGTGATCGGCGGCTTGTTGGTTAGCGGCCTCAGCACCGTGCGCTCGATGGCGATGCCGATCGCCACCATGATGGCGAATGTTGCCACCAAGGCCAGTGCAAACGGAACACCGCGTTCGACAAGGCTGACGAAGGTAAGGGCGGCGAACAGCAGCATCGCGCCTTGGGCGAAGTTGAGCACGCCCGAGGTCTTGTAGATCAGCACGAAGCCGATCGCGACCAGCGAATACATGACGCCGGAGAGCAGCCCGCCGACGAGCACCTCGATGAAGAACTGATAGTCGAAGTCGGCGATCATATGCCCGCCCCGTCCTCATTGTCTGAGGCGACGCCCAGATAGGCATCGATGACGCGCTGGTCGTTGCGGACCTCGTCGGGTGTGCCGTCGGCGATCTTGCGGCCATGGTCGAGAACGGCGACCCGGTCGGACAGGCCCATGACGACGCCGACATCGTGTTCGATCAGGACGACGGTGGTGGCAAAGCGGTCACGCGCGGCGCGCACGAAAGCAGCCATTTCGCTTTTCTCACCTGATGTCATGCCGGCCATCGGTTCGTCGAGCAGCAGCAGGCGCGGCTCCGCGACCAGCGCCCGGGCGAGTTCGACCCGCTTCCGCAGCCCGTAGGGCAGCGTGCCGGCAAGACGATCGCGCACGGCGGTGAGGTCGAGAAATTCGAGAATCTGATCGGCGCGGCTGCGTGTCTCACGTCGCTCGCCGCGCGATCGTCCGATGCCGAGCACCTGGCCGGCGAAGTTGGAACGGACCTTGTAGGCAAGGCCGGTGGCGACATTGTCGAGGACGCTCAGTCCCTTGAACAAAGCAAGGTTCTGGAAAGTCCGGGCGACGCCGAGATGCGCCAGCCGCTGCGTCGGCACCTGCGCATAGTCGATTCCGGCAAGCTGGACCTGGCCGCGATCCGGCCGGTAGACACCGCTGATGACATTGATCAGCGAGCTCTTGCCGGCGCCGTTCGGGCCGATAATGGCGCGGATTTCACCTGATCGAACAGACAGATCGATGTCGGCCAGCGCGACGACGCCGCCGAACGACAGGCCGATGGCCTGGAGTGAAAGCATCGGAGATGTGGCCACCGCAGTGCCTGTTACCGGTGCGGTATGACCTTCGGACGGCTGCAGCGCCGAGGGCAGGCCGCGCGCGAAAACTTCCGGCGCATAGACCGAGGCTTCCATCACGCCTATGGCATAGCTGGGCAACGGCATTCCAATCGTCCTCGATTTCGCCCGCAGGCGCACGAATTCTCGATGCCGCCCGAAAAGATCGAGCGCGCTTGAAAACCTTCATTCGGGTGCTGGCCGGATTACCCGGCCAGCCTTGGAGAGATGACTATTCCGCTGCCAGCGAAGCCGCCTGCCCGGCATCCTCCAGCTCGCGAACGAGCGGGATGACATGCTTGCCGAAATACTCGACCTCTTCCTGGAAATGCAGGAAGCCGAGCAGGATGAGATCGGCGCCGGCGCTCTTCAAATCGACGATGCGCTCGGCAACCTGTCTCGGTGTGCCGATCAGGTTGGAGCGAAAACCGTCATTGTACTGGACGAGGTCGTCGAAGGAGGACTTCGCCCAATTGCCCTCGCCTTCCGGCGAGGCCTTGCCGGCGTTCTTGACCTCGTGGCCGAAGGCGTTGACCGCTTCCGGATTGGCCCTGGCGATGATCTCGGCAAGCACCGCCTTGGCCTCGTGCTCGGTCTCGCGCACAATGGCGAAGGCGTTGACGCCGACCTTGACGGAATGATTGCTGGCCTTTGCCTTGGTCTTGAGATCATCGACCTGTTTGGCGATTTCGGCCGGCGTGTTGCCGTTGGTGAAATACCAGTCGGAGACGCGTGATGCCATGTCGCGTGCCGCGCGCGACGAGCCGCCCTGGAATATCTCGGGCAGCGGCCGCGGCGGCTTCGGTTTCAGCGAGTATTCGTTGAAGCGGTAGAAGTCGCCTCGGAAGGTGAAGCTGTCTTCAGTCCATATACCGCGCAGCGCACGGATGAATTCCTCGGAGCGACGGTAGCGCTCATCATGGTCGAGCCAATGCTCACCGATGGCGTGGAATTCGCCACGGAACCAGCCGGAGACGAGATTGATGGCGACACGGCCGTTGGTCAGGTAGCTGATGGTGGCAATCTGCTTGGCCGCCAGCGCGGGATTCCAAGGGCCGGGCAGGATCGCGGCGATCACCTTCAGCGTCGTGGTGGCGGCCAGCAGGTCATGGCTGAATGCCACCGATTCATGCTGCTCGTCGGCGCCGTAGCCGGCGGTGAAACGGATCTGGCTCAGCGCGTAGTCGAAACCGGCCTTTTCGGCGATCTGTGCCAGCTTGCGGTTGTACTCGGCTGAATGGCTGGTGCGCTGCTCGATGTCGGAGATCACCAGGCCGCCCGAAACATTGGGCACCCAGTAGGCGAATTTGACCGCTTCGGTTCCTGCATGTGCCATGAATTGTCTCCCAGTCAGGCTGTTGATCGGTCCAGCCGCAGCCAGATGTCGGTATTTATTATGTTTATGGAATTTATATACAAAGGAGGATTTTCCGTTTTTGGCGCACTTGCGGGACGGAAATACCAATTTTGCCCAGCCATGCCGGCTTGCGGTTGTCAGCCCGCGACCGCAACGCCCCCGGCATTGGGGCCAACCGCTCCGCCTGAAGAAGATGTGTCGAGCAGCCCCGCGATCTCGGCCGAGACCCTTTGGGCATGCCGAGCGACCTCCGGCAGGCCCATGAGTTCGCCAAAGGTGCCTCGCGCCAGCGGACCGGCGACGAAAAGCCCGGCAACCGCCTTGTCATCGCCACCGACGGCGCGACTATCGAGGCCGGTCTCGATACCGAGCCCGTATGCGTCCGCCCTGATCAGACTGGCCTCAGTCAGGGAACGCAGCGCCGGATTTGACTGGAGCGCCTGCCCATGGGCCGGCCCTGTCGTGTTGATGACGGCATCGAAGCTTGCCGTCTCGATGTGCGTCTGTCCGCGCCGTTGGAAGCTGACCGCGAGGCTGTCGCCCTCGTCGTTCGACGCGACAAGCCGGGCTGCAATGGTGTCGAATGTGCCGGCGGTCTGGCGGCGGTCGAGCACGGAAGCCACCTGCGGTGCGATCCTGAAGCGATGCACGTCCCAAAACACGCGCAGCTGGCGGACCAGCCTTGCCCGCTCTGGCGGAGCGAGGGCGGACCACAGCACCGGCCCTTGCATGCGCAATTGGTCAAAGACCGACTGCCAGTTGACGTTGGCGGCTCGCGCCGCGGCCAGCGTGGCGCGAATGTTCTTCAGCAGGCCAAGTGCGGATGTGGCCGGCACCGACGCAAAGTCGCCGAAGGGCTCATGTCTGATATCCGGGTGGCCGCGCGAACGCAGTCCGCGGCGCGACAGCGCCAGGATGCGGCCGCGATGACCCCGGCGGTCAAGCTCGGCCACCATGTCGGCCGAGGTCAGTCCGGAGCCGACGATCAGGACCGACGCCTCCGGCCCGATCCCAGCGAGTGCCGACGGCGCGTAGGGATCGGC
This sequence comes from Mesorhizobium sp. CO1-1-7, assembly GCF_020164885.1. Classification (NCBI taxonomy): domain Bacteria; kingdom Pseudomonadati; phylum Pseudomonadota; class Alphaproteobacteria; order Hyphomicrobiales; family Phyllobacteriaceae; genus Mesorhizobium; species Mesorhizobium sp. CO1-1-7. Next base: position 653,829 of record NZ_JAIUHA010000001.1, read on the forward strand.
GACGAAGCCAGGTGCTCCAGCCAACAGGGCAAGTGCTGCCGGGATGGCCGGCAGAGGATGAGTCGCGGCGAGCACGACGATGTCGGCCGCGACAGGTCCCGCTAAGGTCTGTACGGTCCAGCCCGCCCTGTTGGCTCGAACTACCCGGGTGGCCTGAGCTTCGACATGACGGATAGCGCCCGAGTCGAGCCAAGGTGCGAGCTGCGCGGCGACATAGCGACCGAACACCCGCCGGCGCGGAAATACGTCGCCGTTCTTCCACAGCGCATCCGGGTCCCGCTCGATTTCGCCGCTGCCGGCCAGCCAGCGCGCAAAATGCTGCTGGTCTTCGGGAACCATGCTCATCCGGACGGCCGGGACGTTGACGCGGTGCGACGGCTCTTCGCTGGAATAGGCAAGACCGCCGCCGAGCGCGGAACGCGGTTCGATCACCGAGATCGACAGGCGCTCCGGCCCATGCGCCCGCGCAAGATGCCAAGCGACCGCCGCGCCGGAAAAACCACCGCCGATTATGGCGACGCGCGATCGGCGGACCGGAGGCAGCGCGTTCACGAGGCGCTGGCGAGCGACTTCGGCCGATGGTCACCGGCAATGGTCTCGCCGAACGGCCCGGTATTGACCGACGACCCGGCCGACTTGACCGGATGATCGGTCGGCAGTTTCGGCAGTACCAGTTCGCCGAAGCGATAGGCTTCCTCCAGATGCGGATAGCCGGACAGGATGAAGGTGTCGATGCCGAGGCGACGGTATTCATCGATGCGCTCGGCAATCGTATCCGGGTCGCCGACCAGTGCCGTTCCCGCACCGCCGCGCACCAGGCCGACGCCGGCCCATAGATTGGGCGCGATCTCGAGCTTGTCACGGTTGCCGCCATGCAGCGCGCTCATGCGCGCTTGGCCGACCGAATCCATGCGGCCGAACACTTTCTGCGCCGAAGCGATCGTCGCGTCGTCGAGCCGACTGATCAGGCTGTCGGCGGCGGCCCAGGCCCGTTCAGTGGTTTCACGGGCGATGACATGCAGACGAATGCCGAAGGAGAGTTTGCGGCCGGCCTTGTCGGCCAGTTCGCGCACGGCATCGAGCTTGCGTCCGACGTCGGCCGGGGGTTCGCCCCAGGTCAGATATTTGTCGATTTCCTGCGCCGCGACTGCCGATCCAGCATCCGATGAGCCACCGAAATAGAGCGGCGGATAGGGCGCCTGCACCGGCGGGAACAGCAACCTTCCGTCCTCGATGCGGAAATGCTTGCCCTGGTGCTCGACCGTCTCACCGCTCAGCACCCGTTTGTAGATCCGGAGGAATTCCTGCGTCACCTCATAGCGCTCGGCATGCGAGAGAAAGATCCCATCGCCCTTGTTTTCCAGCGGATCGCCGCCGGTGACGACATTGATCAGCAGGCGGCCGTTGGAGATGCGGTCGAGCGTGGCTGTCATGCGCGCGGCAAGCGTCGGCGACTGCAAGCCGGGCCGCACGGCGACGAGGAAACGCAGCCGCTCTGTCAGGGGCGCCAGCGCCGACGCAATCACCCAGGAATCCTCGCAGGCCCGGCCGGTCGGCAACAGCACGCCGTAATAGCCAAGTGTGTCGGCCGCTTTCGCCACTTGCGACAGATAGGGCAGATCGACGGCCCTGCCGCCCTCGGTCGTGCCGAGATAACGGCTGTCGCCATGCGTCGGCAGGAACCAGAGAACCTTGATGCGGTCAGGGACATCTTGGGTCATGCCTTGCCTCCTGTGGTTCGGTGGTAGCGGCCCGGCTCCGGCACGGTTGAGAGTAAACGCGGAAACGCTGGCATGGCGTGGTCCTGTGCAGGAAACAGATCGCCCATGCAGATTGCTTATTCTATAAATTCTGTAGAGTTTGTTTATTCTAAATCCGCGCACGCAATTGGAAATTCTTCCTCATGCCCGCCGCCTGCGAGCGGAGAGGGCCGGCTCGACCGCGTTGACGTTGTCCTTGCGCCGCCTTGGAAAGGGTTGGCGGCCTCCTTCCAGGCGTCGAGTGAATTGGCCACCCCCTCCATTGTCGACAGGGACGCCTCCGCATTGGGTGCATTCCAATTTACGTTCCAATATACTCCGATCATTTCTGGTGAACGAACGCTACGGATTTGCCATGGACCTTGACCCTTCGACCCTCAATCGGGCTTTGCCGTTGCGCGATCAGATCTATCAGAAGATCCGCAACCTGATCGTCGTCGGACAGATGAAGCCGGGGGAAGTGATCAACGAGGTGGCCATCGCCGAAGCGCTCGGCGTTTCGCGCACCCCGGTGCGGGAAGCGGTGAAGCGCATCAGCGACGAAGGCCTGGTCCATATCCTGGCGCAGACCGGCACCTATGTCGCGCCGATCAGCCGCGCCGACCTCGAGGAGGCCTACGTCATCCGGCGGGCGCTGGAAATGGAGAGCGCCAGGCGCGCGGCCGTCAAGCTCACGCCGGCATCCGCCGAATTGCTGGAGGACAATATGGCGGCGCACAAGCTCGCCATCGCGCGCGGCCGATATGCCACCGCGATCCAACTCGACGATGTCTTTCATCGCACCATCGCCGAAATCTGCGGCCTGCCGATGATCTGGCGAGCGGTCGACATCTCCAAGGCGCAGATGGACCGCGGCCGCTATCTCGCCATTCCAAAGCCCGGCTATGGCGAACAGACGATCGAGCAGCACGAGGCCATTCTCAAGGCCCTGAGGCGGCACGATGCCGAGGGCGCCGCACAAGCGATGGAACACCACCTCGAGACGTCGTTCCGCAACACGCTCGAAGTCGCCGCGGACCTTCTCGGCTGAAGCCTTCTCGGCGTCTGGCAGCGCTGCTGCTCCCGGGGACGCCTGACGGTCGATGCTCTTGGCCTTCCACGCAGGCGCAGTCGTTTGCCAAGCCCGCGCATGAAGCGTAAGATCAGCCATCGGCCGCCGTTTGTCCGGATGCAGCCGACAGTAAGAGGGTACATGCTCTTGCCCGATAGGGAGAAGAGCCATGCCTCAATCCACCTTTCGCAACCATGTTCTGAAAACCCTCACGCCTGAGGATTTCGGGCTTTTACGGCCGTCGATGCATCACGTCGAACTGGCCATCAAAGCCCGGCTGGAGATCGCGCATCAGCCGATCGAGCATGTCTATTTTCCCGAAACCGGTATCGCGTCGGTGGTCGCCGCCATGACCGGAGGGCGGCAAAGCGAAGTCGGCATCATCGGCCGCGACGGCATGACCGGGGTAGCGGTCGTTCTCGGCCAGGACCGATCTCCCAATGAAACCTATATTCAAGTCGCCAGCAACGGCTGGTGTCTGCCGGTTGAACGTCTGCGCATTGCGATTGCCGAGAGCCAGACCCTTCGCCCGTCGCTGCTTCGCTACGCCCACGCATTCCTGGTCCAGTCGTCGCGAACGGCGCTGGTCAATGGCCATTCGAAAATCGAGGAACGGCTCGCCCGCTGGTTGCTGATGGTCAACGATCGCGCTGAAGGAGATATCATCTACCTGACGCATGAATTTCTGGCGACCATGCTTGGCTCCAGGCGCCCGGGCGTTACCACCGCCCTCCAAATGCTCGAATATCGGGGGCTGGTTCATGCCAAGCGCGGCGAGATCACGATCGTCGACCGTACCGGAATGATAAAACTCACGGATGGTGCCTATGGCGAGGAGGAGCAACATCACTTCAGCGCAGGGGCTGACTGATTGTCTGGAACCGGACATAGGCTTGAAGACCACCGAAGTCCTGCCGTAAACCATGTTGGTCAGGGTTCAGGGAGGAATTCTCGATGACCAACTCTTTTCACTCCATCACGGTTGAAAGAGCCGCCGAAGCCTATGTTCTTTCCAGGGGCAAGGCACGCTTTCTCTCCGTTGCGCAGGCAATACGCGCCATCCGAACACTCATGCCCGCATGCAGGGCTACCGACCGCGAGTTGGAGGAGTTGCTGGCGACCGCATCCCTCGTTCACGGCGTACCCGTGGCCTTCGACACAAACCCAGCCGATGGCGTAGCGCCGCAGCTCCATTCGTAGGGGCGGAGATGCCTGCGCTCGCGCAGACCCCTACCCTGTCGGACGTTCGCCAAGCGATTGTCCGCTGCCTGATCGACACCGTCGACCGGCCGTGCATTTCGATATCCGAGGTGAGCCACGAGGTGAGGAGAATGTTCCCGCTTTGCGAACTCACGGATTGGGAACTTGGCGATCTCATTGCGCGAAGCGCGATCGACGCGGGATTTGCCGTCGAGTTCGGCGCTGACGTTCCGTGATCGCGCAAATCAGGGATCGCCAATGGTTGAACAGGTCGGAGATGTCCCGCCGAAACAAAGCGTTTCCTTGCCCTGGAAGGTAACTGGTGGAGCCAATCGGGATCGAACCGACGACCTCTTGAATGCCATTCAAGCGCTCTCCCAACTGAGCTATGGCCCCACTCCCGGCAGTCAGCCGGCGCCGTTTCCGGCGAGAGATCGGCGCGGGTTGGAAGACCGCGCCGTTAGTGCAGGCGGCTTCTAACCCCGCCATTCCCAGATATCAAGCCTTCATCGGCGGCTTTTTCTTCACAGGGCGTGAAAGCCGGCAAACGCTCACGTTCGAAGCCTTTGTCAGACTTCGTCGTCGTCGTCGCCGACGCCGATCATGTCGGAAACGTCGTCGTCTTCTTCCTCTTCGTCGGCAAGGAAGGTGTCATCCTCGTCGTCGCCGAGGTCGACGTCATCCTCGTCGTCACCGAGATCGGGAAGATCGTCGCTCTTGGCGTCGTCTTCCGCCTCTTCGAGCGAGACGACCTCGACGCCCTCTTCCTCCTCGGCGTCCACTTCCTTCTCGGCCACTTCCTCTTCCTCCTCGATGGCGGCGATCTTGCCTTCCTCGAAATAGGAGCGCGGATAGGTCTTGCCCGTATAGGGCGAGACGATCGGGTCTTTGTTCAGGTCGTAGAATTTCCGGCCCGTTTCCGGGTCGATGCGTTTTGTGCCAAGTTCGGTTTTTGCCACGGCAAGCCTCGTCGATAAAAGAGTGGTCCCCTTAACCACAGTTTGCAGCGCTGTCAAAGCGAAAAGCCGGCGTCACAAAACCAAGCACTGAAAGGCCTCGCGCCAAGTGACGAGCATGGGGATGACCATTTCGTCCCGCCGTGATACGAGACCGCCGCAACAAATGAAAAGCGTCGGCACGCCGGCAATCCGTCCAGGGAAATTCCATGTCTCACGCCGCCGCTGCCAAGCCGGCCACTGCCCGCAAGTCACCAGCCCTTTCCGGCACGGCCCGCGTGCCGGGCGACAAGTCGATCTCGCACCGCTCGTTCATGTTCGGCGGGCTCGCCTCCGGCGAAACTCGCATCACCGGCCTGCTCGAGGGCGAGGATGTGATGCGCACGGGCGCGGCCATGAAGGCGATGGGCGCGCATATCGAGAAACGCGGTGCCGAGTGGGTGATCCGCGGCACCGGCAACGGCGCGCTGCTGCAGCCGGAAGGTCCGCTCGATTTCGGCAATGCCGGCACTGGCTCGCGGCTGACCATGGGGCTCGTCGGCACCTACGACATGGAGACGACCTTCATCGGTGACGCCTCGCTGTCGGGCCGGCCGATGGGTCGCGTGCTCGAACCGCTGCGCCAGATGGGCGTGCAGGTGCTCAAAGCCACGCCCGGCGACCGCATGCCGATCACGCTGCATGGGCCGAAGCACGCCGCCCCGATCACCTACCGCGTGCCGATGGCCTCGGCGCAGGTGAAGTCGGCGGTGCTGCTGGCCGGGTTGAACACGCCAGGCATCACCACCGTCATCGAACCTGTCATGACGCGCGACCACACGGAAAAGATGCTCAAGGGATTTGGCGCCAACCTGTCGGTCGAGACCGACGAGCGCGGCGTGCGCCACATCTTCATCGAAGGCCAGGGCAAGCTGACCGGCCAGACCATCGCCGTGCCGGGCGACCCGTCCTCGGCCGGCTTCCCGCTGGTGGCGGCGCTGATCGTGCCGGGTTCGGACATCACGATCGAAAACGTGCTGATGAACCCGACCCGCACCGGGTTGCTTCTCACGCTGCAGGAAATGGGCGGCCAGATCGACATCTTGAACCCGCGCAATGCCGGCGGCGAGGATGTCGCGGACTTGCGCGTTCGTTACTCCGAGCTGAAAGGCGTCGCCGTGCCGCCCGAGCGGGCGCCGTCGATGATCGACGAATACCCGGTGCTGGCCGTTGCCGCCAGCTTCGCCGAGGGCGAGACGCTGATGCAGGGGCTGGAGGAACTGCGGGTGAAGGAATCCGACCGGCTGTCGGCGGTCGCCAACGGGCTGAAGCTCAACGGCGTCGACTGCACCGAGGGCGAAGCTTCGCTTGCCGTGCGCGGCAAACCAGGCGGCAGGGGATTGGGCGGCCACCCCAACGGCCGGGATACGACGGTGCAGACCCATCTCGACCACCGCATCGCCATGAGCTTTCTGGTGATGGGCCTGGCGACGGAAAAGCCTGTCACCATCGACGACCAGGCGATGATCGCGACGAGCTTTCCGGAGTTCATGGAACTGATGACGGGGCTGGGCGCGGAAATCGAGTGATAGTGGCAATCGCAAACCTTGGGGATTGGCTGGCGACATCCCGTGCTTCGTCATCCTGGGGCGAAGCAAGGAGCGCAGCGACGCGGCGCAGACCCCAGGATCCATGCCATGACCTCAACGCCCCGCAACGTTGCAAAATTCTGATCCGCAGCGTTCTTTGGCTGACGTCACGGCATGGATCCCAGGGTCTTCGCTCCGCTTCGCGTTCGCTACGCCCTAGGATGACGAAGTCGCGGGGGCCTATTTCCATGCGTGAGGCGTCTGCCCGCCAATGACCCACCCCTTCACCATCGCCATCGACGGACCGGCCGGCGCGGGCAAAGGCACGCTCGCCCGCCGTCTCGCCGATCACTACCGCCTCAACCTGCTCGACACCGGCCTGACCTATCGCGCCGTCGCCCATGCGCTGCTGCGGCTCGGCCTACCGCTCGACAATGTCTCGGCGGCAGAAACCGCCGCCCGCCAGGTCGATCTGGCAAAGCTCGACCGTGCGGTGCTGTCGGCGCATGCGGTTGGGGAGGCCGCCTCGAAGGTCGCGGTTTTCCCTACGGTGCGGCGCATCCTGGTCGAAAAGCAGCGCGACTTCGCAAGGACGCCGCCGGGCGCGGTGCTGGACGGGCGCGACATCGGCACGGTCGTGTGCCCCGACGCCGACATAAAACTCTATGTGACGGCAAGTGCCGAGGTGCGCGCGAAGCGCAGGCTGGCCGAGATCGAAAGCATCGGCGGCACCGCCGATTTCGCCGAAATCCTTGCCGATATCCAGCGTCGCGACGAGCGCGACATGGGCCGGGCGGACTCGCCGCTGAAGCCGGCGGCCGACGCGCACTTGCTTGATACCAGCGAAATGGCTATAGAAGCCGCGTTTCTCGCGGCCATGTCCGTCATCGACGACGTGCTGGCCAAGAGAAACAAGGCCTGATCCGGGTTTCATGCTGCTTCCGGTTGCCGGAGGCGAAGAAAATACCCATATCGGGCACGAACCAGCCTGCCAGCATTCTTCATGCGCCGGAATTGCCGCTTGAAAAGCGGCCCAGGGCTTTTGCAGCCCGGAACGCCGGCAGGCCAACGCAACGCTAACCCACGGCGCCCGCCCCGCGAAAGATGCGGGGTACTCCAGGAGAAACAATGTCTGCTGCAAATCCCACTCGCGATGATTTCGCGAGCCTGCTCGAAGAATCATTTACCACCGGTCATTCCGGCGAAGGCCAAGTCGTCAAGGGCACGATTCTGGCGATCGAAAAAGACATGGCCATCATCGATGTCGGCCTCAAGGTCGAAGGCCGTGTGCCGCTGAAGGAATTCGGCGTCAAGGGCAAGGACTCGACGCTCAAGGTCGGCGATACGGTCGAAGTCATGGTCGAGCGCATCGAAAATGCGCTGGGCGAGGCCGTGCTGTCGCGCGACAAGGCGCGCCGCGAGGAGAGCTGGGTCAAGCTCGAAGAGAAGTTCACCAAGGGCGAGCGCGTCGAAGGCGTCATCTTCAACCAGGTCAAGGGCGGCTTCACCGTCGACCTCGACGGCGCCGTGGCCTTCCTGCCGCGCAGCCAGGTCGATATTCGCCCGATCCGCGACGTCTCCCCGCTGATGCACAACCCGCAGCCCTTCGAGATCCTCAAGATGGATCGCCGCCGCGGCAACATCGTCGTGTCGCGCCGTACCGTGCTTGAGGAGAGCCGCGCCGAACAGCGTTCGGAAATCGTGCAGAACCTCGAGGAAGGCCAGGTTGTCGAAGGCGTCGTCAAGAACATCACCGATTACGGTGCGTTCGTCGACCTCGGCGGCATCGACGGCCTGCTGCATGTCACCGACATGGCATGGCGCCGCGTCAACCATCCGACCGAAATCCTCAACATCGGTCAGACGGTCAAGGTGCAGATCATCCGCATCAACCAGGAAACCCACCGCATCTCGCTCGGCATGAAGCAGCTCGAGAGCGATCCGTGGTCCGAGATCGGCACCAAGTTCCCGATCGGCAAGAAGATCAAGGGCACCGTCACCAACATCACCGACTACGGCGCGTTCGTCGAGCTGGAGCCGGGCATCGAGGGCCTCATCCACGTTTCTGAGATGTCGTGGACCAAGAAGAACGTGCATCCCGGCAAGATCCTGTCGACGACGCAGGAAGTCGACGTGGTGGTGCTGGAAGTCGATCCGGCCAAGCGCCGCATCTCGCTCGGCCTCAAGCAGACGCTCGAGAATCCGTGGCAGGCTTTCGCCTCGAGCCATCCGGTCGGCAGCCAGGTCGAGGGCGAGGTCAAGAACAAGACCGAGTTCGGCCTGTTCATCGGCCTCGAAGGCGACGTGGACGGCATGGTGCACCTGTCCGACCTCGACTGGACCCGTCCGGGCGAGCAGGTCATCGAAGAGTACAATCGCGGTGACATGGTCAAGGCGCAGGTGCTCGACGTCGACATCGACAAGGAGCGCATCTCACTCGGCATCAAGCAGCTGGCCAAGGACACGGTCGGCGAAGCCGCGACGTCAGGCGAACTGCGCAAGAACGCCGTCGTTACCTGCGAAGTCATCGGCGTCAAGGATGGCGGTCTGGAAGTGCGGCTGGTCGACAGCGGCATCGAGACCTTCATCAAGCGCTCCGACCTCAGCCGCGATCGCGACGAGCAGCGCCCCGAGCGCTTCACCGTCGGCCAGAAGGTCGACGCCCGCGTCATCGCCTTCGACAAGAAGACCCGCAAGCTGCAGGTCTCGATCAAGGCGCTGGAAATCGCCGAAGAGAAGGAAGCCGTCGCACAGTACGGCTCGACCGACTCCGGCGCTTCGCTGGGCGACATCCTGGGTGCCGCGCTGAAGAAGCAGGGCAACTAAGGATTAACCGCTTGCCGCACGATTTTCGTGCGGCTTGAACAAAGACCCCGCCGGAGCGATCCGGCGGGGTCTTTCTTTACGGCAAGATAAACTTCCTCGCGTATTTGGCAGTCATCCCGGGGAAGCTTTCCATGAGCAATGACGACGACAGGGCCGCAGCGCAATCTTCGTGGCTGCCGCGTCTTTATATGAGCGCACCGGCCCTTTTCTGCTTCAGCGGCATGGTGACGGTGATGATCGTCCTCTGGTCCCTGGGCTTCCGGCTCAATGCCGATGCGGACGACCTTCTCAAAATACACGAGATCCGCACCTTGCTCGTGACCGGGAATATCTTCGACCGGACAATGCCCGGCATTGCCCAGCCCGAGCCCTACATCTCGCACTGGCCATGGATCGTGGACCTGCCCTATGCCGCCTTTGCATGGCTGCTCGCGCCGTTCGCCGGTTTCGAGCCGGCGCTGATGGCAGCAAGCTTTGTCGTGCCGCTGCTCCTGTTTGTACCCGCGCTCTACTTCTACAACCGGCTGATTGTCGCGATGGGCTTTGCCTATCCGGCCATTGCATTGCCGTTGGCCTTGATCTTCGCCGCGCGCACCTTCTTCGAATACGCTCCGGGGCGGATCGACTATCACAATCTGCAGATATTGCTTCTGCTTGCCGCCCTGGTCCTGTTGCTGTCGCGGAATCGCCTTTCGCCCTTCGTCAACGGCTTGCTGACAGCCCTGGCAATCGCGATCAGCGCCGAGTTCGCACCGTTCTTCGCCCTGGTGATGGCCGTCTACGCCTTCGACTGGATCGCCGGCCGCGACGAGAGTGCGACAGGGATCACCGGCTTTGGAGTGGCCCTGGCGATCGGCGCGATCGGCCTGTTCGCCGCTACCGTCGCGCCCTCGGCCTATGCCGCGGTCAAATGCGATACCTATTCCGCGCCGCATTTGCTGGCGCTGACCGCCGCCGGGCTCTCATTCGCCGTCGTACCTCGGCTTGTCGGCACGCGTGGCGGCTGGGCAATGCGGGCCGCGCTTCTGCTGGTGTTCGCCGCCATCAGCCTGGTGGCGCTGGTGAAACTGTTTCCGCAATGCCTGGACGGCCCTTACGCGTCGATGGACGCCTATGTCCGCGACAACATGCTCAACAGAATTCTTCAGGAATTGAGCCTGTTTCGGCGCCCCGATTTCGTCCTGTCGTCCGGCTTTCCCAGCATGTTGCTGCTGTTCGCCGGCGCGCTCGCGCCGGTCGGCATCTGCACCGGGTCGCATGGCCGCAGCCGGCCTCTGGTCATACTGGCCCTGTTTTCGCTGCTCGGATTGGTGCTGGCGATCGACTATCTCCGCTACTTCCGCTATCTCCCGATTTTCTCCGGCATCGGCCTGATCTTCGTGCTGGAGAGCCTGCTGCCGCAAGGTTCGGGGCTGCGGCGCTACTTGAAATCTCCCGTGCCGGCGCCATCGCGCAAATACGCATTGATCCTGCCCGGTCTGGTTTTGTCCGGGGCCATGGCGCTGTACCATATGGCGGTCAGACCCTCCCAAGCGGCGATACCCGCCGCCGAATTCGCCGACAGTTGCGACCTCGATCATTTCGGAGCGCAACGGGGTTGGCCGTCGGGCGCCATCGTCCTTTCGCCACCGCTCATCGGATCGCATTTCGTCGCGCTGGCCGACGGCCCCAAGGTGGTGACGATCCCAAACCACCCTTCGGCCAAGGGCATCGAACGGAGCTACCGCTTTCTCGACCCCATGACCGCCGACCCGCGTGCGATTCTCGACGCGTCGAAGGCGACACATGTCGCGATCTGTGCCTGGCGAGGCGCGCCGTCGCCAGGTCTCGAAGCCGCCTACCCTTTCGCGGCGGCCCTGATGGAAGGCAAGCCGCCGGCTTGGTTGAGGGAGTGTCCCACGGACGCTTCATCGCCGCTGCGTATCTACAGCTACCGCAACGCCGATGGATCCGACGCCGGCTGCCCGGCTTCGACGCTCTCCGCTCAGGCCCTGCCGTAGAGCGGCACCAGCGTTCCGCTCATTGCCTGATTGGCCGGCGAGGCGAGATAGGCGATTGCCTCGGCCGCTGCTTCGAGGCTGACCCATTTGGTGAAATCGGCATCCGGCATGTCGGCGCGGTTGGCCGGCGTGTCGAGCGTCGATGGGGCCACCGCGTTGACCAGGATGCCCTGGGCCTTCAATTCTTCCGCCATCGCCACCGTCATGGCAGCGACCGCCGCCTTGCTGGCCGTATAGGCGACCATGCCGGCGCCGCGGCGCGGGTCGAGCCCGGCGCGTGCCGTGACATTGACGATGCGACCGGCGGTATCCGACGCCAGCATCGAGCGGATGGCGGCGCGGCTGCACAGGAAGGCGGTGCGGGCGTTGGTGTCCATCATCTCGGCAAACGACGCCGATTCGATCTTCTCCACCGGCGCCATGGCAAAGCCGCCGGCCAGATGGATCGATCCCCACAAGGCAGGAACCTGGCTATAGAACGCCTCGACCTTGGCGGGGTCCGAGAGATCGACATTGTGCGCCAGTTTGACATTGTCGTGCGTGGTGAAGGGGAAGTGCTGAGGTGCCGCGGCATGCGCGTTCGGCACGTGGCAGATCGCGCCCTGTTCCAGCAGTCTGCCGACCACCGCCCCACCGAGCGCGCCGGTTCCACCGGTCACAACGATGTGCCTGCCTTCAAGTGTTTCCGTCATCCTGGACCGCTCCTGTCATTTTTATGACTTTTGTCGTTGGTTTGCCGCGCCGACGCGAAGCGTCGCCCCTTTCAGTCGATCACTCAACCGATATCTCGACATGGCAGCCGTCACGTCTTTGCATGCGTCAGGGCATCGCCGAATAACGAAGCCGCCCGGAAGCGGATCAGGTCTTGCAAAAACCAAGCCGGCAAATGGTCCGCTTCCTGTCGGCAAGGACGGCCCGGATGTTTCAGACGACCGTGACTTCGATGACGCGCGGCAGCCCCGTTGCCCGGGCGTGCCTGAGCGCCTGTGGCAAGGCGTAGATGTCGGCCAGCCTTTCGGCACCAATGCCATAGGCTTCGGCAAGCTTGCAGAAATCCGGCGGCGCCGGCGACACGCCGACAGGTTCCACGCCGACATCGAGCATCGAGGTCTCGATCTCGCGATAGCCTCTGTTGTTCCAGACCACGAAGATGACGGGCGCTCCAGAATCGAGCGCCACCGCTATCTCCGGCAAGGTGAACTGGAAGCCCCCGTCGCCGGTCAGGCAGACAACCGGCGCATCGGGCACGGCAAGTGCCGCACCGATCGCCGCCGGCGGACCGTAGCCAAGCGCGCCAAAGCCGGTCGCGGCATTGAACCAGCCGCCGGGCCGGTCGTGGTCGTAATAGAGGTTGGCGGCGTAAATCGGCTGGGTCGAGTCGCCAACGATGATGGCACCGGGCAAAGCGTCGCGGATCATTTCCACGGCACGCACCTGCGCCGCATAGGCCGGACTCAACTCGGCAAAAGCGGCCTTTCGCGCCGCCGCGGCGCGGCCATGGCCATCTTCGCCAGCGCTGTGGGCGGGATCGATCGCCGCAAGCAGCGCCTCGATCGCCTCGGCGCAATCGGCCTGGATGGCGACCGTCACCGGACGCCGCGCAAGCTGGTCGGCGCCGATGTCGATACGGATCAGGTTCGAAGGCAGTACGAAGCCGCCGTCGCCATAGCCGTCATAGTCGGTCGGGCCGAATTCGGTACCGGCGGCGATCACCAGATCAGCCCCGGCCATGAGCGCGCGAACCGCCTTGAGGCTTGGGCTTGCCGGCACGCAAAGCGGATGGCCATGCATGAGACCGCGCGCGTTGGTGGTCTCGACAACCGGCGCGCCCAGCCTTTCGGCAAGGCGCCGCAGCGCCGCATCGGCTTTCTTGGCGCCGCCGCCTGCAAGGATGAGCGGGCGGCGTGCGGTGGCGACGAGTTCGGCAGCCCTGGCAATGGCGGCACGCTCTGGCGCCGGCGGCCCGGCATTGCTCAAGGCTGCCGACAATCCGTCCGCCGGCTTGACCATGATATCGGTCGGGATCTCTATATGCACAGGGCCGGGCCGAGACGAGGAAAACAGGGCGAAAGCCCGCGCCAGCGCACCGGGCAATTCGCTGGCCCCGGTCACGCGTAGCGACAACAGCGCTACCTTCTCCATCATGCCGCGCTGATCGGGCAATTCGTGCAGGAAGCCGAGCCCCTTGCCGAGCGTGTCGGTGGCGTTGACGCCGGAGATCACCAGCATCGGCACCGAATCGGCGCGCGCCTGGCCCATGGCGGTGATGGTGTTGGTCAGCCCCGGCCCGGTGATGACGAAGGCGACGCCCGGCCTGCCGCCGGCGCGCGCATAGCCGTCGGCCATGAAGCCGGCGCCCTGTTCGTGGCGCGGCGTGATGTGGCGAATCTTCGAGCGCGCAAGACCGCGATAGAGTTCGACCGTGTGGACGCCGGGAATGCCGAACACGGTGTCGACGCCATGCGCCTCGAGCAGCGAAATGAGCGCTTCGCCCACAGTGGTCATTGGTTTTCTCCCCTATCTCTTTGTTTCTACGCAATTCCCAAGGGGAAGCGCTGCGCGCTTTTCCCGGGAAAACCGCTTCTCATTTTTCCAGGAATTGCTCCAGCGGCGCGAGGCCGAGTTCGGACTCGACAGCCTTGATGCCAATCGCCGCCAATTCGCCGGGCGAGAACATCTCGCCGGCCAGGCAGCCTTCGATCCAGAGCCCGTCGATGATCGCGTTGATCGCGATGGCATGGTGGCGCAACTGGGTTGCGTCCGGCTTGTGCTGTTCGGCGGCGAGCACGTCGGCCACAACTGCTTCCACCTCGTTGCGAAAGCCAAGGTAGCCTTCGCGGTGGGCACGGGCCAGGGCGGGATCCGCACTGGCGCGGCCGATGAAGGTTGCCCAGAGCGAAAACACCCGCGCGTCGATGATCGGCGCATTGAGATTGGCGGTGATGAAAGCCGCAAGACGCTGGCGCGGCGAGGCATCATCCATGACCAATGCCGCCTTCGCCTGCTCGGTCATGCGGTCGACCAGCGCCGTATAGGCTTCCTGCAGCAATTCTTCCTTGCCCGGGAAATAATGCCGGATCAGCCCGGCGGTGACGCCGGCACGCAATGCGATGGTGCGCAGGCTGGCGCCTTGAAGGCCGTATTCCGCCACGCTGTCCAGAGTCGCCTCGATCAGATCCTGCCGCCGCCGCTCCTCGCCCTCGCGACGGAACTTACGGCGCCCATTCATTGGCGCAGGATCGGTCGCGTCAGGCATGTCGGCCCGCCTTCGCAGGCGATGCAGAGCGCGTCCGCCTCGAAGATCTCAACCGTGCATCCGGCGGCTTCCATGGCGGCCTTTGTCCTGGGAAAGCCCGCGACGGCAATGACCTTGAGCGGGCTGGTCGGCAGTACGTTGAGGCTGAGGCCGTTGGAAGCCGCGAACTCCTCGGCGTCGCCTTCGACCAGCCGGATGCCGCGTGCCTTCAGCGTCTGATAGAAAGGGGCCGGTAAAAGCGGTGAATAGACCAGCGCTAGGTCGTCGGCCAGCGGGCTGATAACCGACATCAGGTGCAGGCACGCCTCTTCGCCCTGCCACAGCGGCAGATCAAAGCCGTAGACGGAAATCCCCAGCGGCGACAGCAGGTTGGAAACCTGCTGGATGCCTTCCTGGTTGGAACGGACACCGCGCCCGATCGCCAGCGTGCGGGCGTCAACCCATACACAGTCGCCACCTTCGACCTGGCCAGGAGCCTCGACGCGACCAAGGATCGGAATGCCCAGCCTTCTGTAGGTTTCTTCATGCAGCGAAGGCTCCCTGGCGCGCAGCGGCTTGCCCATGGACAGGATCAGCGCACCGCGGTCGGTCATCAGCGAAGGGTCGTGCGTGAACACCGAATCCGAAAGTCCGTCGGCCTTGTCCTCGATCCATTCGATCTCGGCGCCGGACGCCGCCACCAGTTCAGCCAGGACTGCGTGCTGCGAGGCCGCTTTCGCCGGGTTGAATCCCGGACCATAGTGCCAGGCAGCCCGGTCGGCGTCGCGCATGGCGTTGGCCGCCGACCGCATCAGCACGCGCCGCAGCGGCGCCGCCATGGACTGAGATCCGAAAGCGCTCATCGATGCCCTTTTTTAAGCTGAAAAAAACCGAGAAAATTTCATGAGAGGTTATTTATACACTTGCACAACAAGGCCGCAAGTGCCGTAATGAGCGGGATTGACGGGCTCGCTCTGTTGGGTCCATGCTTGAGGTCTGGAGCGAGGCAGTACAGCGTATGTTGATTAGCCGGATAGACGTTCGACGAACCGCCGGCGGCGATATGGAGGTCATTTGGTGAGCGCTGTGGCAGCTGCCAAAGTCCCATCCGGCGAGGCGCAGGACGGCGCCGCAGAAGCCATCCATGTCGAGAACCTGCACAAGAAATTCGGTCAACTGCATGTGCTGAAGGGCGTATCGCTGTCGGCGCGCGACGGCGAGGTCATCGCCATCATCGGCGGCTCGGGCTCAGGCAAATCGACGCTGCTGCGCTGCATCAACTGCCTGGAAAACCCGACCAGCGGCATCATCCGGGTCAATGGCGAGGAGATCAAGCTCAAGGCGGACAGCCATGGCCATACGATTCCGGCCGACCGCAGGCAGATCGAACGCATCCGCTCCAAGCTCGGCATGGTGTTCCAGAACTTCAACCTGTGGAGCCATATGACGCTGATCGAAAACGTCATCGAGGTTCCCGTTCATGTGCTGGGCGTCAAGCGCGACCAGGCTGTCGCCCAGGCCGAAAAGCTGCTGGTGCGCGTCGGTCTGGCCGAGAAGCGCGACGTCTATCCGGCCTATCTCTCCGGCGGCCAGCAGCAGCGCGCCGCGATCGCTCGCGCCTTGGCCATCAATCCGCGCGTCATGCTGTTCGACGAACCGACCTCGGCGCTCGATCCCGAACTGGTCGGCGAAGTGCTGAAGGTGATTGGCGATCTGGCCCGTGAAGGCCGCACCATGGTGCTGGTCACCCACGAAATGAAATTCGCCCGCGAGGTCGCGACCCACGTCGTCTACCTCTACAACGGGTTGGTCGAGGAGGAAGGCCCGCCGGAGCAGATCTTCGGCGCGCCCAAGTCCGAAAGGCTAAAGCAGTTCATCCGCAACATCGGCTAGGGACAGGCCGGGACGGAAGAAAACCGGGAACCAACAACAAACTGGGAGTTCTGAAATGAAGACTGTTCTGAAGACATTCGCCGCGGCGCTGCTGCTCGGCGTCGCCGCCATGGGCGTGGCCAAGGCCGATCCGGTCAAGATCGGCGTCGCCGCCGAACCCTACGCGCCCTTCACCTCGCCAGATGCTTCGGGCAAATGGGTCGGCTGGGAGATCGACTTCATCGACGCCGTCTGCGCCGAAGAGAAGCTCGACTGCGTCATCACCCCTGTCGCCTGGGACGGCATCATCCCGGCACTGACTACCAAGAAGATCGACCTCATTGTCTCGTCGATGTCGATCACCGACGAACGCAAGAAGACCATCGACTTCTCCGACAAGTACTATAACACCCCGACCGCGATCATCGGCCCCAAGGACCAGAAGTTCGGCGCCACGCCCGACGATCTCAAGGGCAAGGTCCTCGGCGTCCAGGTGTCGACGGTGCATGCCGTCTACGCCAAGAAGCATTTCGGCCCCACCGCATCCGAGATCAAGGAATACCAGACGCAGGACGAAGCCAACAACGACCTCGCCGCGGGCCGCCTCGACGCGGTGCAGGCCGATTCCATCGCGCTCAAGGAGTTCCTCAAGACCGACCAGGGCAAGGCCTGCTGCGATCTCAAGGGCATGGTGGCCCCTGACGACGAGGTGCTCGGACCGGGCGTCGGCGCCGGCGTGCGCAAGGAAGACACCGCCCTGAAAGAGAAGATCAACGCCGGCATCAAGGCGATCCGCGCCAACGGCAAATATGACGAGATCTCGAAGAAATATTTCGATTTCGACATTTACGGCGGCGCCACGCAGTCGAACTGAGACCCTCGAATCGGCTGGAGGACAGGGCGCTGACGCCCTCGTCCTCCAGCCGGCCTGTCCACGCATGCTTGCCGCCGGCTGCTGGTGCCGGCGGACAGAGCCAGCAATCCGGGGGCGAAGCTGATCGAATCCTTTCTTCCGGCCTCCGCGGCCGGCATCGTCGAACTGCTCTCGCCGGCTCCCGTCGGCTGGGGCGGGACGCTCTTGCTCGGGCTCCTTCATTCGCTTGAGATCGCCGTCGGCGCCACCATCGTCGGCCTGCTGATTGGAACCTGCGGTGCCTATGGCAAGCTTTACGGCGGACCCGTGGTGCGCGACCTGTTCGCGGTCTACACCACCGTGGTGCGCGCCGTGCCGGAACTGGTGCTGATCCTGCTGCTCTACTATGCCGGCACCGACCTGATAAACCAGGTGCTGACGGCGATGGGTTACCAGCGTGTCGACATCAGCGGGCTGGTGGCCGGCATCGCCGTGCTCGGCTTCGTCCAGGGCGCCTATTCGACGGAAGTCATCCGCGGCGCGATCCTCGCTATCCCGCAGGGCCAGATCGAAGCCGCCCGCGCCTTCGGCATGTCTCCCGGCCTTCTGTTGCGGCGCATCACGCTGCCGGCGATGCTGCCTTTCGCCATTCCGGGCCTCGCCAATCTGTGGTTGATCGCCACCAAGGACACCGCGCTGCTGGCTGTCGTCGGCTTCTTCGAACTGACGCTGGCGACACGACAGGCGGCGGGTGTCACCAAGGCCTATCTGGTTTTCTTCCTCGCCGCCGGCGTGCTCTATCTCTGCGTGACGCTGGTTTCGAACCTCCTGCTCGGCCGCGCGGAGAAATGGGCGCGGCGCGGCATGCCTTCGATCAAGGAGGCACGCTGATGACCAGCGAAACGGTCATCATCGACACGGCGGCGCGCGCATCGCTCTGGCTGCAGCCGCATCGCATCGTGCTGATCCTGATTGCGCTGGGGCTGGTGGCGTCAGCCGCCTTCTTCATGCGCTGGGACTGGCTGCCGCAATATTGGGAAATGGGCCTGATGGGGATCTGGCGTGCCCTGTGGATCCTGGCCGTCACCTGTACGCTCGGCTTCATGATCGCCGTGCCCGTCGGGCTGGCGCAGGCGGCCGGCTCGATCTGGGTCGCGGCACCTGCGAAAGTCTTCTGCACCATCATCCGCGGCACGCCGCTGCTTCTGCAGCTATGGCTGCTCTATTACGGGCTGGGCTCGCTTTTCCCGCAATATCCATGGATCCGCGAATCCTGGATGTGGCCCTATCTCAGGCAGGCCTGGCCGTACGGCGTGCTGGCGCTGACCTTGTCCTTCGCCGGCTACGAGGGCGAAGTGATGCGCGGCGCCTTTGCCGGCGTGCCCAAGGGGCAGCTGGAAGCCGCCCGCGCCTTCGGCATGAGCCGATGGAAGATCTTCCGCCGGATCTGGCTGCCGCAAGCCTTCTACCGGGCGCTGCCGACGCTGACCGGCGAGACCGTGCTGCAGCTGAAATCGACGCCGCTGGTGGCAACCATCAGCGTGATCGACATCTTCGCCGTCTCGTCCAAGGTGCGGCAGGACACCTATCTCACCTACGAGCCCTTGCTGCTCCTGGCGTTGATCTATATGGCGATCACCGGCATTCTGGTCTTCGCCTTCAGCCGGATCGAGGCACGAATCCCGGTCAAGATCGGTTAGGTCCAAGTGGGTGGTGGGTAGGGATTGGTAAGTAGGAAGTGGCTGCCGCGCACTCCACAACTCACCACTCACCAACCCCTACTCACTACTCACTAAGGGCAATCGCCATGCAACTCAGTCTCGACCAGGCAAAAGGGCTGTGCCGGATGGCGGCACTTGGCGCCGGCGCCAACGAGGAAGCAGCGCAATCGCTCACCGCCTCGATCATCGCGGCCGAGGCAGAGGGACTTGCAGCCGTCGGGCTCACACATTTCATCGACTACCTCGAAGCGCTCGAGGCCGGACGCATCGACGGCAATGCCGATCCGGTGATCACCCGGCCGGCGCTGGCCATCTATCTCTCGGACGCACGCGGCGGGCTGGCGCATACCGGCTTCGACCGCACCATCGACGACCTCGCCAAGGCGGCAAGACTGTTCGGCGTCGCCATCTTCTCGCAGAAGAACGCCTACACCTGCGGGGCGCTCGGCTACTTCACCGGCCGGCTGGCCGCGCAGGGGCTGGTGTCCTTCGCCGCAACCAACGGTCCGGCCGTCCTGGCCGGCTCAGGCTCGGTCAAGCCGGTCTTTTGCACCAACCCGATGTCTTTCGCCGCCCCCGCCGCCGACGGCGCGCCGCTGGTCATCGACCAGTCGTCGAGCGCCACCGCCTTCGTCAACATCCGCAAGGCCGCCGAGGACGGCAAGAAGATCCCCGAAGGCTGGGCGCTGGACGCCAGCGGCAACCCGACCACCGATCCGGCGGCGGCCATGAAGGGCGCCATGCTCGCCTTCGGCGGCCAGCGCGGCGCCAACATCGCGCTGATGGTCGAAGTGCTGGCGGCCGGCCTGTCGGGCGCCAACTGGTCACTCGACGCGCCGTGGTTCAGCGGCGGCCCGGACAGCCCCGGGACCGGCCTGTTCGTGCTTGCCGTCGAGCCCAAGCTGCTCGACCCGGGTTTCGAGCAGCGCATGAAAGACCAGCTTGACCGGCTGCGGCGGCGCTTCGGCGTTCATGTGCCCGGCCGCGCCCGCGCCGAAGCGGCCGAAAAGGCGCAGGCGCGCGGCATCACCGCACCCAAGGCAGTGATCCAGCGCATCTCCGAATTCGCCGAACGCTACTCGGCCTGATTTCTTCTCCTTTCTTTGCAGACAGTTACTTGGCCGCCCCCGCCTGACACGCGGTTGTGCGCGTTTTTTTTCGCGCGCGTCCTGAACCTTTTTGAGCGCCCGGGCGACCAACGTTTGTCCAGGGCAAGGTGAGCTTGCCCGATCCAGACCGGGGAATAGCAAAATCAAATCGAAAGTCTGCTTCGCGTGAAAGGCATCGCCCTTCGCGTCCCGGAAACCCAACCTCAAATCAAGGGAAATTATCATGACCAACACCAAGACCACCATGCTGACCGCCGTCCTCCTGCTCGGTCCTTCATGGGCGCCACGCAGGCTGCCAATTTGAAGGCCGCACCGGTCAAGCCGGCCAACCCGGGCGTCATTACCGCGCCGGGTGGCGGCGCCACCGAGGACCACTACTGCAAGAACGGCCATGCGAAATTCGCCAACTGCAGCGCCGATTTCGTCGCCGCCTGCAAGAAGGTTGGTGGCACCATGTCGGATGTTCAGGGCTGGGGTGGGCGTACTTGCTTCACGCCCTCCTGATACCGTCTCAGGTCAGGCCGCTCGTCGGCCCCTGACACCTCATGGATGTCATCCGGGAAACCCCGCTTCGGCGGGGTTTCCTGCGTCTGTCGCTCGCAGGGCCAAGACATGATTGATGCGCTTGTCGCAGGAATACCGGGCCTTGCTTTTTCTTGGAATCGCGCGAAAAACAAGGATGACGCGACGACGCGTCACCCTTTGCCTTTGGCGCAAAACGGACTATGAAACGGCTCAGCCAAGCCATCTGGAACGCGCGCCGGAGCCCGCCATGACCGAAATCCTGCAGACCCCAAAGCTCGTCGTCGTCTTTGGCGGGTCAGGCTTTGTCGGCCGTCATGTCGTGCGGGCGCTGGCCAAGCGCGGTTATCGCATCAGGGTCGCCTGCCGGCGGCCCGACCTTGCCGGCCATTTGCAGCCGCTCGGCAATGTCGGCCAGATCCAGCCGGTGCAGGCCAATGTGCGCGTGCGCTGGTCGGTCGACCGCGCCGTGCAAGGTGCCGACCATGTCGTCAATCTCGTCGCCATCCTGCATGAGAGCGGCCGGCAGAAATTCTCCGCCGTGCACGAATTCGGTGCTCGCGCCATCGCCGAGGCGGCGCGCTCCGTCGGCGCCGGGCTCACCCATATTTCGGCGCTCGGCGCCGATCCGGATTCCGAATCGGATTATGCGCGCACCAAGGCGCTCGGTGAAAAGGCCGTGCTGGACACGATCGCCGATGCCGTGATCTTGCGGCCGTCGATCAATTTCGGGCCGGAGGACAGCTTCTTCAACCGGTTCGCGAATATGGCGCGTTATTCGCCGGTGCTGCCGCTGATCGGCGGCGGCCAGACCAAGTTCCAGCCGGTCTATGTCGGTGACGTGGCGGAGGCTGTCGCGCGTTCGGTCGACGGCAAGATCGATGGCGGCCAGGTTTACGAGCTCGGCGGCCCCAACGTGCTCACCTTCAAGGAGTGCATGCAGGAACTGCTCACGGTTATCGAGCGCAAGCGCCTGCTGGTGCCGGTGCCGTGGTGGATGGCAAACATCCAGGCCTCGATCCTCGGCCTGTTGCCCAATCCGCTGCTGACCAAGGACCAGGTGATGCAGTTGCGCGAGCACAACATCGTTTCGGACGAAGCCGCCAGGGCCAACCGGACACTGGCGGGACTCGGCATCCAGCCGCAATCGATCGCGACGATCCTGCCGAGCTACCTCTGGCGCTTCCGCGCCGCCGGCCAGTTCCAGCAGCGTAAGCCCGCGGTATAAGAAGCGTCGGCCCTCAGCGAGGGCGAGGCGTGACCCGCATCGGCAGACCGCCTTGCGGCTGCGTGGTCAATTTCTGCACCGGCCAGGGTTTTGTTTCAGCGGTCGCGTCGAAGCGGAAGCGTGACAAGAGGATGGCGAGCGCGATGATCGCCTCCTGCATGGCGAAGCTGGCGCCGATGCAGACGCGCGGGCCGGCGCCGAAGGGCAGATATTGGAAGCGGTCGATCTTTTCACGGTTTCCCGGATGGAAGCGTTCGGGCAGGAAGGCGTCGGGCCGGTCCCACAGCTTCCTGTGGCGGTGAACGACCCATGGCATCACCAGCACGGCGGCGTGCTTGGGGATATAAAGATCCTTCCACATTTCCGGAACGATCGGCTCGCGATTGATCGATGGCGCCGGCGGGTAGAGCCGAAGCGCCTCGTCGAAAGCGGCGCGTGTCAGCGGCATGGCGTCGAGCCACTTCGCCGGATCGGGCTCGCGCGCCAGCACCCGGTCGATCTCCTGTTCGACCCGGTCGCGCTCCCAGGGCGATTCGGCCAGGCAATAGAGCGTCCAGCCGAGCGCGCGCGCCGTGGTCTCGTGGCCGGCGCCGATGAAGGTGATGATGTTGTCCTCGACTTCCGGGCGCGTCAGTCCGTCGGGGCCTTCGGCCTTGAGCAGCAGCGTCAGGAAATCCTGCGGCACGGCATCGGGGTCGCGCCTGACCTTCTCTTCGCGCATCTTGACCGTGTCGGTCACGATCTTGCGGAAATAGGCCATGGTCTTGCGGCCGCGGATACGGGTCAGCCGCGGCAGCCAGTCGGGCGCGCGCAGCAGGTCGAGCGGATCCACGCGGCCCATGGTTTCGAACAGGCGGTCGATCTCGTTGGCGAAACTGCCGGGCTCGCCCGCGATCTCGCCGGAAAACAGCGTCTCGGCCAGGATGTCATAGGTGAGCAGCGTCATGTCATGGGCGATATCGGACGTGCCGCTGGCCTCGTAACGGGTGACGAACTCCAGCGTCCGTTTCAGCATCGGCTGGGCGAAGCCGAAAATGTGGCGTGGCGTGAACACCGGCGCCATTGCCTTGCGCGACCGCTTCCACACCTCGCCCTCGGCCGTCAGCAGGCCGTCGCGCAGGATCGGCCTCAGTATCTTCTGGCGCACCGTCGCCATCTTGTAGTTCTTGGCGTTGTCGACCAGCACATGGCGGATTAGGCCCGGATCATTGGCGATGACCAGCGGCCCACCAGCGCCCTTGGCAGAAATCCAGGGTTCGTTGTAGGTCGGCTCGCCCCAGAGTTCGAGCGGGTTGCGATAGACGATGCGGATCATTTCCAGCGTCGAAGGCGGCGACGTGCGCGGCTTCGGGGCGGGAGGAACGAATGGGGCGGGCTGCGTGTCCATGAAGTGCTCCGCTGTTCCCATCAATGTAGTGGCTGCCACCTCGGGCGTCCATGTCACCGAACGGCAACCGGACCCATGACGGCGGGAACGCCAGGGCGGACGGTCTGTTCATCCGATCGTGACCGTTCCTTCAGGATCCAACCTTGCCTGCTGGAACGCTCTGCCGTAGTGGCAGTCACCAACAGATACTGCCTGACAAAGGAGCCTGCCTTGAAGCACCAGTTGAACATCATCATCGGCAGCACGCGGCCCGGCCGCGCTGGCCCGGTTTTCGCCGAATGGCTGGAGACGTTCGTACGCGAACACGGAAAATTCGAGCCAGTGCTGACCGACATAGCCGCGTTCAACCTGCCGGTCCTGGATGAACCCCATCATCCAAGGCTCGGCAATTATCAGAACGACCACACCAAGGCCTGGTCGAAGGCGATGGATGCCGCTGACGCCTTCGTGTTCGTGGCGCCGGAATACAATTACTTCGCCGCACCCGCGATCATCAACGCGATCGACTATCTCGCCCGCGAATGGAAATACAAGCCCGCTGCGATCTTCAGTTATGGGGGTGTCTCCGGCGGCCTGCGCGCGGCACAGGCGCTGAAGCCGCTGCTGACCTCGGTCGGGATCATGCCTATCCCGGAAGGTGTCGCGCTGCCGCTGTACCAGAAACTGCTCGACGAGAACGGCGCCTTCGATGCCAGCGAGCAAGTGCGGGGCGGGACCAAGACCATGCTGGACGAACTGTTGCGCTGGAGCGAGGCGTTGAAACCGATGCGCGCCGCCTGAGAGAGCCGCCTCAGCGCGGCTTGCTTGCGCCATAAAGAGGTGGAATGGTCGGCAAACGACTGAGCCGGGGGGCGGTTCGACTGCGTTTGCTGTTTACCATGCTGCTGATGCTTGCGACCACCGCTATCGCGGCGGCCGAGCGGCACGTGGCCATTGGTCATGGCCAATGACGACTACCGGCTGGTCCGGCCGCTTGCCAACCCCGCCCAAGGCGGCGAAGCGATGGAAGCGGCGCTGAGGAAACTTGGTTTCGCTGGAGCTCGACCAGACGGGCCGGCTGGCGCCCAGGGACAAATCCACGGTCAAATATTTGCGCGGCCTCCTGGCTAAATTCAACGCCCGAAAAAAATAGCCGGCTGCCGGCTCGGCATTCGCGCCGGAAATGCCTGCAAACCTTGGAAAAACCGCCTTTAGCGCCTATATCTACCCCATATCAGAAGCGCGATTCGGGGCCGATTTTTCGCGCTGTAAAAGCGGCATCTAGACAACAGGTTTTCATGAGCGACCAGACCGAGAACACAAACGGCGCTGAAGCCGAATACGGCGCCGATTCCATCAAGGTTTTGAAGGGGTTGGACGCCGTCCGCAAGCGGCCGGGCATGTATATCGGCGATACCGATGACGGCTCGGGCCTGCATCACATGGTCTACGAAGTGGTCGACAACGCCATCGACGAGGCGCTGGCCGGCCATGCCGACCTGGTTTCGGTGACGCTCAATCCCGACGGTTCGGTGACGGTTATCGACAATGGCCGTGGCATTCCAACCGACATTCACCCCAGCGAAGGCATTTCGGCGGCCGAAGTGATCATGACGCAGCTGCATGCCGGCGGAAAGTTCGACCAGAACTCCTACAAGGTGTCTGGCGGTCTGCATGGCGTCGGCGTCTCGGTGGTCAACGCGCTGTCGGCCTGGCTGAAGCTCAAGATCCGCCGCAACGGCCAGGTCTTCGAGATGAGCTTTACCCACGGCAATGCCGATGCGCCGCTGAAGGCGATCGGCAGCTACGAGCAGGACAAGCGCCCAGGCACCAATGAGGGCCGCAGCGGCACCGAGGTCACCTTCTTTCCGTCGTCCGAGACCTTTACCATGGTCGAATTCGATTTCGGCACGCTGGAGCACCGGCTGCGCGAACTCGCCTTCCTGAACTCCGGCGTGCGCATCGTTCTGACAGACGCCCGTCATGCCGACGTCGTGAAGCATGAACTGCACTATGATGGCGGCCTGGAAGAGTTCGTCAAATATCTCGACCGGGTCAAGAAACCGCTGATCGGAAAGCCCATCTCCATCAGGGCCGAGCGTGACGGCATCACCGTGGAAGTGGCGATGTGGTGGAACGACAGTTACCACGAGAATGTGCTGGCCTTCACCAATAACATCCCGCAGCGCGATGGCGGCACCCATCTGGCCGGTTTTCGCGGCGCACTGACCCGCCAGATCACCGGCTATGGCGAATCTTCGGGGCTGACCAAGAAGGAAAAGGTCTCGCTGATCGGCGACGATTGCCGCGAGGGCCTGACGGCGGTGCTGTCGGTTAAGGTTCCCGATCCGAAATTCTCGTCGCAGACCAAGGACAAGCTGGTCTCGTCGGAGGTTCGTCCCGTGGTCGAGGGACTGGTCAACGAAGCGCTCGGCACGTGGCTCGAAGAGCATCCGACCGAGGGCAAGGTGGTCGTCGACAAGGTGATCCAGGCCGCGGCGGCGCGTGAAGCGGCGCGCAAGGCTCGCGACATCACCCGCAAGACCTCGCTGGGCGTCACCTCGCTGCCCGGCAAGCTGGCCGATTGCCAGGAACGCGATCCGGCGAAGTCCGAAATCTTCATCGTCGAGGGTGACTCGGCCGGCGGCTCCGCGAAGGGCGGCCGTTCGCGCCAAAACCAGGCAATCCTTCCCCTGCGCGGCAAGATCCTCAATGTCGAGCGGGCCCGCTTCGACCGCATGCTCTCTTCCGACATGATCGGCACGCTGATCACCGCGCTCGGCACCTCGATCGGCAAGGACGAATTCAACGCCGACAAGCTGCGCTACCACAAGATCATCCTGATGACCGACGCGGACGTCGACGGCGCCCATATCAGGACCTTGCTGCTCACTTTCTTCTTCCGGCAGATGCCCGAGCTGATCGAGCGCGGCCACCTCTACATCGCCCAGCCGCCGCTCTACAAGGTGACGCGCGGCAAGAGCTCGCAATACATCAAGAATGAGAGCGCCTTCGAAGAATTCCTGATCGATTCGGGGTTGGAGGAAGCGTCCCTTACGCTCGGCTCAGAGGAAGTGCGGACCGGACAGGATCTGCACGGCGCCGTCGCCGATGCGCTTGCCGTGCGCCAGCTCATCAACGGCTTGCACACGCGCTATAACCGCGACGTCGTCGAGCAGGCTGCGATCGCCGGCGGGCTCAATCCCGAAATCTTCGCCGATCTTGGCCGCGCCAACGCGATGGCGGAGCGGATCGCGCAACGCCTCGACATCATTGCCGAGGACACCGAGCGCGGCTGGACCGGCCGCATGTCGACCTCGAACGAGGGCATCGGCGGCTATGTCTTCGAACGCACCGTGCGCAGCGTCAAGGAATACGCCCATCTCGACATGGCGTTGATCAATTCCGCCGACGCACGCCAGCTCGATCGCTACGCGCAGCGCCTCAGCGAAGTCTACGGGACGCCGCCGGTGCTGCGCCGCAAGGAGGTGTCCGAAACAGTCTCGGGACCGCTGGCGCTGCTCAACGCGGTCTTTGCGACCGGCCGCAAGGGGCTGACCATGCAGCGCTACAAGGGTCTCGGCGAAATGAATGCCGAGCAGCTCTGGGAAACCACGCTCGACCCGAACGTGCGTTCGCTGCTGCAGGTCAAGGTCAACGATGCGACCGATGCCGACAGCCTGTTCTCGCGGCTGATGGGTGACGAGGTGGAGCCGCGGCGCGAGTTCATCCAGGACAATGCACTGTCGGTCGCCAACCTGGATATTTGAGGTTTCGCCAGCCTTTTTGACAGATTGGCATAGCTCGTGCCCGCGCCAATAATGAGGATGCGCCGGAACAGAAGGCCTTCGAAGACATTGTGACAGTGTCCATCACAATTTCTTTCAGGAGGCTTTTCATGGGACGCGGCATTCTACTCTGGTTGCTCGGCATTCCGATTCCGATCATCATCCTCATCATGCTGTTCGTACGGTAGGGGGCGTCGATGCAGTCCACCCTATCGGCTGTCGACGTATCCGCTTCCACGGAATCGTCCTCCACCGCCGTCAGCTGGGGACCGATCATCGCCGGCGCTTTCGCGGCCTCGACGTTGACCTTCATCCTCATGTTGCTCGGCTCAGGCCTTGGGCTCAGCATGGTTTCACCATGGTCGGGCTCTGGCGCGTCGATCACCACCTTCGCGGTTTCCACCGCCGTCTGGCTGGTGATCGTACAGTGGCTGTCCGCCGGTGTAGGCGGCTACCTTGCGGGCCGGTTGCGGACCAAATGGGTCGGCATCCACACCGACGAAGTGTATTTCCGTGACACCGCGCACGGCTTTCTCGCCTGGGCGCTGGCCACCTTGCTGGTCGCCGGCGTGCTTGGCTCGGCACTTTCCGCCGCGATTGGTTCAGGTGTACAGGCCGCGTCCACCGTGGCCTCGGGAGCCGCCATGGGTGCGTCGGCCGGGGCCTCGGCGAATGCCAGCGGTGCATCGACCGACAATGCGACCTCCTATCTGGTGGATTCCCTGTTCCGCCCGGCCGATCCGGCCAAGCTGGCCACCGCCAATCCTGCCGACGAAGCCGCCGCGGCCGGGCAGGCCTCGCGGATCCTGATCGCCGGCGCCGTCGCCGGCGAGGTTTCGGCGGAAGACAAGACCTATCTTGCGCAATTGGTCGCCGCGCGCACCGGCCTTTCCGAGGCTGATGCCAAGACGCGTGTCGACACGGTGCTGGCGAAGGCGCAGGACGCAAAGGTCAAGGCGAAGCAGGCGGCCGACACGGCAAGGAAAGCAAGCGCCACTTTCGCGCTTCTCGGCGCCTTGTCGCTGGTCATCGGCGCCTTCATCGCCAGTGCGGCCGCAGCGCTCGGCGGCAGGCAGCGCGATGAAGAGGAAGCGGTGTTCCTGACCAACGGCTGAAGGCAGCATCACGCCAAAATTACAGAGCCCGGCATCGACCGGGCTCTTTCTATTCGACGATCAAGACCGACCGGTCAGTGATCCATCGCCTTGACGATTTCCTCGGTCATCTTCTTGGCGTCGCCGAGCAGCATCATGGTGCCGTCCTTGTAGAACAGCGTGTTGTCGATGCCGGCATAGCCGGACCCGAGCGAGCGCTTGACGAACAGGCAGGTGCGGGCCTTGTCGACGTCGAGGATCGGCATGCCGTAGATGGGCGACGACTTGTCGTCGCGCGCGGACGGGTTGGTGACGTCGTTGGCGCCGATGACATAGGCGACGTCGGCCTGCGCGAATTCCGAGTTGATGTCCTCGAGCTCGAACACTTCGTCGTAAGGCACGTTGGCTTCGGCGAGCAGCACATTCATGTGGCCGGGCATGCGGCCCGCGACGGGGTGGATGGCGTATTTGACGTCGACGCCATTGGCCTTGAGCTTGTCGGCCATTTCACGCAGCGCGTGCTGCGCCTGGGCGACCGCCATGCCGTAACCCGGCACGATGATGACCTTCTGCGCGTTCATCATGAGGTAGGCGGCATCGTCGGCCGAACCCTGCTTGACGGTGCGCTCGATGCCGTCATCGGCCGCAGC
Organism: Mesorhizobium sp. CO1-1-7; assembly: GCF_020164885.1. NCBI lineage: Bacteria > Pseudomonadati > Pseudomonadota > Alphaproteobacteria > Hyphomicrobiales > Phyllobacteriaceae > Mesorhizobium > Mesorhizobium sp. CO1-1-7. The sequence goes on from NZ_JAIUHA010000001.1 coordinate 682,628, forward strand.
GGCGGTTTCGCCGCCGAAGCCGCCGAGGATGACCGAGACGAAGCTCCGGTTCATGCCCTTGCACATGATGTAGGACAGGATCGCGCCGGACGAGCCGACCAGCGCGCCGGTGATGATCAGCGCCAGATTGCCGAGCGTGAAGCCAAGGGCGGCGGCCGCCCAGCCGGAATAGGAATTCAGCATCGAGACGACGACCGGCATGTCGGCGCCACCGATCGGGATGATCAGGAGCACGCCGAGCACCAGCGAGGCGGCAACGATCAGCCAGAACACGAGTTTCGATTCCGTGGTGACCAGCAGCACGATCAGCACGATCAGGGCCACGCCAAGGGCAGCGTTGATGACGTGACGGCCGCCGATCATGATCGGCTTGCCCGACATGCGGCCGTCGAGCTTCAGGAAGGCAATGACTGAGCCGGTGAAGGTGATGGCGCCGATGGCGACGCCAAGGCTCATCTCGACCAGCGCCTGGGCATGGATGTCGCCATCCGTGCCTATGCCGAAGCTTTCCGGCGCATAGATGGCCGCCGCCGCCACCATGACGGCGGCAAGGCCGACCAACGAATGGAAGGCGGCGACCAGCTGCGGCATCGAGGTCATGGCAATGCGCCTGGCCGTGACGGCGCCGACGCCACCGCCGATGGCGAGACCAAGCACGATCAGGCCGAAGCGGCCGGCGGACGGGGTTGCCAGCGCCAGCGTGGTGGCAATGGCGATGCCCATGCCGACCATGCCGTAGAGATTGCCCTGCCGGCTGGTGGTCGGATGCGAGAGGCCGCGCAACGCCATGATGAACAGGACGCCGGATACCAGATAGAGGAAGGAGGCGAGATTGACGGTCACGTCACTTGTCCTTCTTCTTGTACATGGCCAGCATGCGCTGGGTGACGAGGAAGCCGCCGAATATGTTGACCGAGACCAGCATCAGCGCGACGAAACCGAAGCCGGCGGCGACGCCGGAGGCCGCGATGCCGACGGCGAGCAGCGCACCGACGACGATGACCGACGAGATGGCGTTGGTGACGGCCATCAGCGGCGTGTGCAGTGCCGGGGTCACCGACCAGACGACGTAATAGCCGACGAAGATCGCCAGGATGAAGATGGCGAAACGGAAGACGAAGGGATCGATGGCCCCGCCCGAGAGCGCATGCGCGGCATCACCGGCCGCCTCTGCACCGCCTGGGGCATTGGCCAGGTTCTGCACCGCGAGCCGAACGGCAGCGCTTGCCTGGTCGAGCTGATCCAAGGCTTTCTGCAAGGTCTGGTCCATCACGCGGTCCCTTTCGGCTTCGGCGAGGGTGACTTGGATGCGGCGGTCTTCCCGGGCGCGGCCTTCCTGGGCGCGGCCGTGGCATCGGCGATCATGGTCGTGGCCGGGATCGCGGCCGGCTCGACATAAGGCTGCTGGTCGGCCTTGGCGAAGGCCGGATGAACGACCTTGCCGCCGTCGGTCAGCATGGTTGCCTTGACCAGATCGTCGTCGCGATTGATGGCAAGCGTCTTGGTCGTCTTGTCGACGAGCGTCTCGACGAAGGCGAACAGGTTCCTGGCATAAAGCAGCGAGGCGGATGCAGCGATGCGACCTGGCACGTTGAGATGACCGACGATCTTCACATTGTTGGCCGTGGTGACGATCTTGCCGGCCTCGGCGCCCTCGACATTGCCGCCACGCTCGACCGCGAGATCGACGAGCACCGAGCCCGGCTTCATCGAAGCGACCATCGCCGCCGACACCAGCTTCGGCGCCGGACGGCCGGGGATCAGCGCCGTGGTGATGACGATGTCCTGCTTGGCAATGTGTTCGGCGGTGAGCGCCGCCTGCTTGGCCTGGTACTCCTTAGACATTTCCTTGGCATAGCCGCCGGCGGTCTCGGCCGCCTTGAACTCCTCGTCCTCGACGGCGAGGAACTTCGCGCCGAGCGAGGCGACTTGTTCCTTGGCGGCGGGCCGAACGTCGGTGGCGGTGACGACGGCACCAAGACGGCGCGCGGTGGCGATCGCCTGCAGGCCGGCAACGCCGACGCCCATGATGAAAACCTTGGCGGCCGGCACCGTGCCAGCCGCTGTCATCATCATCGGCAGCGCCCGGTCGTATTCGGCGGCTCCGTCGATCACCGCCTGGTAGCCGGCAAGATTGGCCTGACTGGACAGGACGTCCATCGATTGCGCGCGGGTGATGCGCGGCATGAACTCCATCGAGAAGGCGGTGACGCCGGCTTTGGCCAAGGCCGCGACAGCCGCATCGTTGCCGTAGGGATCCATGATGGCGATCACCGCGGCGCCGGATTTGTAACTCTTCAGCTCGGCATCCGTTGGCCGGCGAACCTTCAGCACGACATCGGCATTGGCGACATCCGAGGCCTTGCCGATGACAGCACCCGTCTTGGCAAACTCTTCGTCGGGGATACGCGAGCGGGTGCCGGCTCCGGCTTCGACGATCACGTCGAAACCCAAGGCCGTCAGCCGCTTCACCGTATCGGGCGAAGCCGCGACACGCGGCTCGTTCGCGTCGAGCTCACGAGGGATGAAAACCGTCTGTCCCACCGCATGATCCTTTCGGACGGAACCTGTCTGCGCGAAGTGTCGACCGGGATATCCGGCGACGTCAACCGCAAGAGCGTTTTGGAAGGTCTATCGCAGAATGAAGGCGCCGACTGCCAGAATAAGCACGAACAGGATCAGCGCAGAGAAGAAGCCGCCCGCGAAGAAGCCGAAAGCCATCGCCAGGAGAAGCGCGCCGCAGAAGAGCGAGCCATATTTGGCCAGCGCCAGGAAGCCCGCATAGGTGCGGTCATGCTCGGCATAGTCCATCTTCGCGCCCAGTTCTACAGGACCGCTCGGCGTGTGCTCAGCCATAGGAATACCCCTTCGAAGACATCTTTCAGGCACATACCGAAAAGCTGGGCGCAGGGCAATGGCGCTATTGCCGCATCGCAGCCGACAACTCCCTCAAGGGAAAATTGAAACTGGCGGCCGATGCCCGCGGGATGGCTTTTGAGCGAGCCCCTGCCCAGCGTCTCAGCCAGCAAGGTGAGGAAAAAGCCCGAGCAGCCCAACGACAATCAGATAGAGCGCGACGATGTAGTTCAGGAGCCGCGGCATGATCAGGATCAGCACGCCGGCGATCAGCGAGATAAGCGGTGTGAGCGCGAGCGAGTGGATGGTCATGACCGTATTCCTTCCCACGAACAATGCGGCAGAAGCCCGGGGCGAAATGCCCGTTGGGCAGGATCGCGGCGACACTCGATGGCGATGCCGCTACCTATAACGGCGAAGCCGCGGGAAGGTTCAGATGCAAGGACGACGCCCGTTCAGGCAGCATCGCGGTAGTATTTCGCCGTCGGCACAATGGACAGCGGCGTCAGCCGGTTGATGGCCGGATTGGCGAACATCATTCGCTGTTCCACGGCTGTCGACTTAAAGAACGGGAACCGTTCGAGTGTCTGGCGCAAGTTTTCGCCGCACGGGATTTCGAACAGAGCGATCGGCGCGAGGACACCCGGAAACACCTTGCCCTCTGTCCTCTGAACGGCGTGGAAGATACGAGCATAGTAGGCGGAATGCTCGATCTTGATCGGCGTAAGCACTGCGGTGAGCCCAAAGTAAGAGGCGGCCACCATGCCAAGCCTGAGCGTCAGAAAAGGCAGCACTCCGGGCGCGGGCGCACTGTCGGCATCGGTTGCGAAACGAGTCCCGTCGATGAACGTCTCTCCGCGGGCAAGCCGCTCGGCCAATATTTCGGGATAGGCATCAACGGACGGCGAATGAGGGTGCTCTCTGGAAATGTAGTGAAGCCGTAACGTGCTGACCAGGTGTCCATCGAAATAGACGCCGAACCGATAGGAATTCGGCAGATTGTCCCAGCGATCCTCGAACATCCCGCTGGCGATCGGGCCGCACATGCCCGATTGCAGGTAGGATTGATAGCGAAGGCGGTAGATCGCCTCCAGATCCTCGCCTCCAGTGATGAGACGGTAGTCGACATGCTCCAGCAATTGCATGATCGACTGGTTCAGCGCCGACCCAGCATTGGAGCTGGCGCCAGCCCGCGCATCGTTCCTCGCAGCATCCATTCTCAAGTCCTCGTATCCGCCGTGAACAGGCTATTCGAGTTGAAATGAGACACAAGCCGAAAATTGGATCCCACTGGTTTACCACTTGTTAACCTTAACAGCTAGAAATCTATGGCTGCGGAGTGGTTGCTGAAGGGGCAGCCTGGACGTTCTAATCCAAGCCTTCATTCCTATGAAAGGCGCTGCAAACTCGGGCGCGAAAAGCACTGGAGCGTTCCGCTTTGACAGATGCGCCGATCCGGTCAAACCTTTTCGCTTCTTCAAAATCGGCCAAAACTACTGCGCGTCTTGGTTGGATTTGTTCGCCGCCGATAAAAATATTCTGGTTCGCACCAACCGCACGACCCAAGCACGCGCTTTATCAACTTCGATTGGCAGAATTTGCGACGAAAGCTAGCCGACTGTGCGCTTGGCGGCGAGACGCAGATCCGCGGCAAACGGCCAGGTGACGTTCGACATCGTCTCGATGCCCGACGCGCTGAGCGCCGCGCCGAACAGGAAGCCTTGGACAAGATCCGGCTTCACCGAATGCATGAGGACCTTAAGCTGCTCGAATGTTTCCACGCCTTCGATGGTGACGGTGAGCCCCAGGACACGGGTCAGGTCGACGACGCCCTTCAACAGCTCGAGCGAGCGCGGATTGTGGGTGACGTCCATCACGAACGACCGGTCGATCTTGATCTTGTCGAGCGGAAGCTTGTGGAGATAGCTCAGGCTTGAATAGCCGGTGCCGAAATCGTCGAGGGCGATGCGGACGCCAAGCTGCTTCAGTTCCTCGATATACTGGCGGGTCAGGGATTTGTCGTCGAGCAGCGCGGTTTCCGTGACTTCGATCTCCAGGCGGCTAGCATCGAGGCCGGAGTTAGCCAACGCATCGCGCACCTTTTGGATGACGTCGCGGCTGCGGAAATCCCTGGCCGAGAGATTGACCGAGACGCTGGTCTGGTCAGGCCATTTGGCGCATTCGGTGCAAGCTGCATGCAGCACAAAGGTGCTGATCTCGGAAATGATGCCCATCTCCTCGGCCAGCGGAATGAAGATGCCGGGCGAAATCGGTCCGAGATCGGGATGGTCCCAACGGCAGAGCGCCTCGCAGCTGGCGATGCGCATGGTGTTCATCGCCACGATGGGCTGGTAGACGACCCGCAGTTCCCTGCCTTCCACGGCACTGCGAAGATCCGCCTTCATCAGCTGGCGATTGCGGAATGCGGCATCCATCGCCGCCTCGAACAGCCGCCATCCGTTCTTGCCGAGTTCCTTGGCCTTGTAGAGCGCCAGGTCCGCCTTGACGATCATGGCGTCGACATCGGTTCCGCCGACCTTGGACAGTACCGCGCCGGCGCTGGCCTGGATCCGCAACCCGTGGCCCGCCACGTCGACCTCTCCCTGCAGCTCGGCGAAAATCTGGTCGAGCAGGCTCTCCAGATGGCTCTCGTCATCGATGCGGTCGAAGAACAGCATGAACTCGTCGCCACCGAAGCGGCTGACGGTAAGGCCTTGCCCGGCGATGGCCGCCAGCCGGTCGGCCACGGCGTAGATCAGCCCGTCGCCGACGGGATGGCCGAGCGTGTCGTTGACGCTCTTGAAATCGTCGAGGTCGATCACGGCGAGGCCGCACAGGCGATCGCGGTCGCCGGAGGCCATCAGCTCGCCGACCAGTTCATGGAAGTAGGCGCGGTTGGGGAGGCCGGTGAGATTGTCGTAGCGCGCCATGAAGCGGATCTTTTCCTCCGCTTCGACGCGCGCCGTGACATCCTCGAAGGTGATCACGCCGAGTTCCTGGCTGCCTTCGCGCGCGGAGAATTCGTAATGCTGGCCGTTGGCGAGCGAAACAAGAACCTTGCGGTCCCTGCCCTCGCGCAGCGCGCGCGTCAACTGCGCCTCGACGTAGCGGCAGTCCTTCGGCGCCAGCATGCCGCCGGCGACGCCGCGCATCAGAAGCCCGTGGATGGAGCGCCCGAGCAGCGCGTCGGCCGATTTCAGCGACATCAGGTGGGCGGCCTCGGCATTGGCGACCGCGACGCGCCCATCAGGGCCGAGCATGACCAGGCCGTGCGACATGGTGTTGAGCGCGCGGTCGAACTTGCGCGTTATGCTTTTCGCCTGCTTGTGGCCGATGACCGCCGAAAACAGCACATTGCGAACATGGTCGGCGCTGTTGATGGTAATGAACGTCATCGGGAAGATCATCAGACCGAGGACGACGGACGGGGCATCCAAACGCAGCAGGAGCGCTAGCGCCGCCGGACCGATGAAGGTTACAGAAAAAATCCGCACCATGCGCGGAGACCCGTAATTACGGGCGACAACCGTGACCAAGGTCGCCAGGGTCAGCGACATTGCCGCCAGTTCGGCGAATGGGTCGGGATACACATAGATCGACACGAAGCAAAGCGCACCCAATCCGAGGCCCTGCAAGCAGCCCTTGAGGATGTAACTGCGCTCCAATCGGTGTGCGTGTTCGACGTCGGCAATCACGCCGCCCGTCTTCAGGAAGCTGCGAATACCGAAATAACGCAGAAGGCTGATCGGCAGTAGAATAAAAGAAAAGGCCAGAAACAACGGATTTTGCGTGCGCAGATAAATCATGAATCCGAGGATCCAGTAGCACGCGCCACCGATCACCAACATGTGCGCGTTGTCGAACAACGACCGCACAAATTGGATATAGACATCCGCGGGGATGCTTTCGGTCTTTGTTTTGCCCATATGATCGGCCCAACGCTAAGCCTTGTCATGCCACAACCGCCTTAAGAAAGGCTTAGACAGAGGGCTTAAGCTACGGCTTCGGCCGACCCGCCTCGGCAAGAGGAACCTTGCAGCAGGCTTCAGGCATGGGTGGAGAAATCACTCAGCGGCACTGAGAACCGGTACCGGCATGGTTTGGGTCAGTCGCTGGAGCAGTCTGGAGCGCTCGCCCGCCGCCTTTTCGGCGCTTGCCTGCCGGACGTGGCCATAGCCGCGGATCAGCCCCGGGACCGAGACCAGGGCTACCGCGGCCTCGATCTTGCCCGGCGCCAGCGAACTGGCCACGAGCTGTAGATCGGCCTCGTACTGCGCCAGCAATTGCCGCTCCATGCGCCGCTCGGCGGTGTAGCCGAACAGGTCGAAGGCCGTGCCGCGCAGGCCCTTCATCGCGGCCAGCAGGCGAAAGCCTTTCATCATCCACGGGCCGAAGCTCGATTTCCTGGGTTTGCCGTCATTGCCGCGACGTCCCATGATCGGCGGGGCGAGATGGAATTCAAGTTTCTCGTAGCTCTGGAACTGCTTGCCAAGCGCGGCGGCGAAGGAGCCGTCGGTATAAAGCCGCGCAACCTCGTATTCGTCCTTGATCGCCATCAGCTTGAACAGGCTTTTGGCGGCGGCCTCGGTCACGGCGGTCGAACCCGGCACGGCCTTCGTTTCTGACCCTCGCAGCGTCGATATCCTGTCGGCGTAGCGCTTAGCGTAAGCAGCGTTCTGATAGGCCGTGAGGAAGGCGGCACGGCGGGCGATGATATCGTCGAGTGTCTCGGCGGCCGGAGCAGCCTTCCCGGCGATCGTCGGGCCGGGCTGGGCGATGAGGCCGCGCACGAAATCCGGCTGATGCGCGGCGCGGCGGCCCCAGCGGAAAGCAGCGATGTTCATCGCCACCGCTTCGCCATTCAATTCGATGGCCTTTTCGACGGCTTCGGCCGAGAGCGGCAGACCGCCGTACTGGAAGGCAAAGCCGAGCATGAACATGTTGGCGCCGAGCGAATTGCCGAACAGGGCTGTGGCGGTGCGGGTGGCGTCGAAGAAATGCGCCTTGTCGTCACCGGCCGCTGAGCGGATCGCCTTCTTCAGGCGCTCGATCGGCAGCGAGAAATCGGCCGATCGAGCAAATTCTCCCGGCATGATCTCGGCGGTGTTAGCGAGGAAGATTGTATGCCCCTCGCGCACCGCCGTCAGCACCTTCTTGGCGCCTGACACGACCAGATCGCAGCCGAGCACGAGGTCGGCCTTCCCCGCCGAAACGCGGATGGCATTGATGTCTTCCGGTGTGCGGGCGATGCGGACATGGGTGAACACCGAGCCACCCTTCTGGGCCAGGCCGGCCATGTCGATCATGCCGCAACCCTTGTTCTCCAGATGCGCCGCCATGCCGAGCACGGCACCGACGGTGACGACGCCGGTGCCGCCGACGCCGTCGATGATCGCCGCCCAGCCCTCGACGCCGAGCGGGAATTCGGCTGGCATCGGCACGCCTTCAAGCGGGTCGGTCCCGCCGGCCAGGCCCTCGGCCTTGCGGATCTTGGCACCGTGCACGGTGACGAAGGACGGGCAGAAACCGTTGACGCAGGAGAAATCCTTGTTGCAGCTCGACTGGTCGATCTTGCGCTTGCGGCCGAATTCGGTCTCGACCGGCTGGATCGAGACGCAGTTCGATTGCACGCCGCAATCGCCGCAGCCTTCGCAGACCAGTTCGTTGATAAATACCCGCTTGTCGGGATCGGGAAAGGTGCCGCGCTTGCGACGACGGCGCTTTTCGGCGGCGCAGGTCTGGTCGTAGAGCAGGATCGATACGCCCTTGACGTCGCGCAACTCGCGCTGGACGAGGTCGAGGTCGTCGCGGTGGTGGATAGTGGCGCCGGCCGGGAATTCGGCCTTCCCGGCATATTTGTCGGGTTCGTCGGTGACGATGGCGATGCGGTCGACGCCCTCTGCCCGCACCTGCCTGGCAATCATGTCCACCGTCAGCCCGCCCTCATGCGGCTGGCCCCCAGTCATGGCGACGGCGTCGTTGTAGAGGATCTTGTAGGTGATGTTGGCCTCGCTCGAGAGGGCGAAGCGGATCGCCAGCGTGCCGGAATGGTTGTAGGTGCCGTCGCCGAGATTCTGGAAGATGTGGTCGCGCCTGGAGAACGGCGCCTGGCCGACCCATTGCGCCCCCTCGCCGCCCATGGCGGTAAAGCCAACGGTGTTGCGATCCATCCACAGCGCCATGAAGTGACAGCCGATGCCGGCGGCGGCGATCGAGCCGTCCGGCACCTTGGTCGAGGAATTGTGCGGACAGCCCGAACAGAAGAAGGGTGTGCGCGAGCCGATGTCGGTGGCATCGGCCAGCATCGCCTGGAACTGAAGTAGCTTCGCGACCTTGGCCGAAATCTCTTCGGACGGGCCGATGGTCTTGAGGATTCTTTCGCCGAGCGCAATGGCGATCTCGTTGGGGTCGAGCGCCCCCTTGGCCGGAAACAGCCAGTCGCCGCGCTCGTCCTTCTTGCCGACGATGACCGGCTGCGAGGCCGTGCCATAAAGGCTTTCGCGCAGTTGCACCTCGATCAGCGAGCGTTTCTCCTCGACGACGACGATGGTGTCGAGACCGCGCGCGAAGTCGGCGATGTGCTGCAGGTCGAGCGGCCAGGGGCAGCCGACCTTGAACAGCCGCACGCCGATGCGGTTGGCGGCCGCCTCGTCGATGCCGATATCCTCCAGCGCCTGGCGGACATCGAGATAGCTCTTGCCCAGCGTGATGATGCCGAGTTTCGGATTGCGGCCGCCCGAATAGACGAGCCTGTTCAGCCCATTGGCATGGATGAAGGCGGAGGCCGCGGCACGCTTGTGTTCATGCAGCCGTTCTTCCTGGCCGAGCATGTCGATCTCGTGGCGGATGTTGAGGCCGCCCGGCGGCATGTCGAAATCCGGGACGACGATGTTCAACCGTTCGAGCGAGGCGTCGACCGAGGCCGTCGATTCGATGTTGTCCTTGACGCATTTGATCGCCGCCCAGGTGCCGGCGAAGCGCGACATGGCAAAGCCGTACAGGCCGTAGTCGATGATCTCCTGGACACCGGCCGGGTTGAGGATCGGCACCATGGTGTCGACGAAGAGGAATTCCGTGGCGTGCGCATTGGTCGAGGATTCGGCCATGTGGTCGTCACCCATGAGCGCAAGGACGCCGCCATGTCTGGACGAGCCGGCGAGATTGGCGTGGCGGAACACGTCGCCCGAACGATCGACGCCCGGCCCCTTGCCGTACCAGACCGAAAAGACGCCATCATGGGTGCCCTCGCCCGCCAGTTCCGTCTGCTGCGAGCCCCAGCAGGCGGTGGCGGCCAGCTCTTCGTTGAGGCCGGGCTGGAAAACGATGTCGGCCCCGGCGAGCTGCTTTTTCGCCTTCCACAGCTGCATGTCGAGGCCACCGAGCGGCGAGCCGCGATAGCCAGAGACGAAGCCTGCCGTGTTCAGGCCGGCGCGGCGGTCGCGCTCGCGCTGCATCAGGAGCATGCGAATGACCGCCTGCGCGCCGGACAGGAAGATGCGCTCCTTTCCAAGATCGAACTTGTCGTCGAGCGCGACATCATGCAGCGTCATCAGGCATTTCCTCTGCGAAGGCGGCGCGGGGCAGCAGCCAACGTCGGGATCGGATGACGCATCCTTTCTCCCCTTGCAAGACAGGTCAAACAAAATCGAAAGGACCGGCCAACGCGCGACAAACTGTTCGGCGGGCGCTGGACCACGCATCAAACGGTGCGTCACCAAGCGCGATGGCACACGAAAATTCAGCGGAAATCGAGGCCGTCGGAAGGTGTCAGCCGGCTTTCGAGCAGTCCGGCTTCGGCTCGCCCGGCAGCTTGCCGTCGGGATGGCCGGCGAGGTCGGGGTTGGCCGTGTAGAGCTGGTCGATGACCAGCGGCCGATCGGGCAGGATGGACTGGTCTTCCGTCGACATCAGCGTGGTGTCGATCTCCTGCAGGACCGCGCCATCGGCGCCCTTGATGCTGATGGCGATGGCATAGGGCTTGTTCCTGACGACGCAGGTCAGCGCCGGGCTTTCCAGGCTCACCTTATCGAGCTTCGGCCAGATCTTCTGCTCGACCACGAAGGGATCGCCACCGGCGGGGTTCTGGAAACTGGCAACCGCCACCTGACCCCCGCCCATCGGCCGCAAGGGTCTCAGCGTCACGACATAGGTCGCCCTGGCGAGGCGGTAGTTGAAGACGAATATCTTGCCGGAAACTTCGAACAGCTTGCCTCCACCGCCAGTATCCCGGCAAGCGGCAAGCGTCATCGCCGCAATCAGCGCCGCGCCAACAAGCGTCGAGCGGGAAAGAATTCTAGGCATTCCCGACCTCATTGGCCGCCATGCGGCGGCGATAGTGACGGCTTGCCTTCTGCCTGTTGCCGCACACCGCCATGTCGCACCAAAGGCGGCTGGAATTGCGGCTTCTGTCGACGAACAGCCAGGTGCAATTGGGACAGATCCTGAGCCTCGCGACGGTGTCGTCACGCAGCAGGGAAAGCGCCGAAACCGCCAGTGCCGCCTCGAAGGCGATCGGCGTCGCCGGATCGCCGAACGGCCGTCCCTGCGCCCCGATCTCGGTCCCGCTGGCGGCCAGGCCGTCGGCGCAGGACCGCAGGAATTCGGGCAAATCGGCGGTGGCGACCGCGCCTTTCGACACCGCGCCTCGAAACAGCTTATCGGTCGTCTCGCGGATCGACAGCACGACAGGCGCGATTGCCGCCGGCGAGGACACCGCCAGCCGCCTGTCGCCAAGCTCGGCGGCGCGAAAGCCGCTGGCCGCGTCGGCGAAGCGGGCGATTTCGGCCGGATCGTCGAAGCGGTCGAACGTGCGCTCCGGATCGCCGCGCAGCACGACGGTGTTCGCCGTGTCGAGCGCGAGCAGACCGCCGGTGAAGCGGTGAGGAGTCCAGGCAACTGTCATTCCGAAAATCTAACCTATAAATCGCGTTTGACAAGTTAGATCGACGATGCAAACCTCGGATGCGCAGGGTACCGTCGCCTTTGTCCGCGCTTGTCTATTCCCTCTTGGGCGGGATGCTTTCTGGTGTTGTCGAGCATGCTTTACTTCTTCCAGCAAGTGCTGAACGGGCTGCATTCGGGTGCGCTCTATGCGTTGCTCGCCTTCGGCTACGTGCTGACCAACGGCATTCTGCACCGCACCAACCTTGCCTATGGGGCGCTGTTTGCCTTTTGCGGCCAGGCGATGATCCTGAGTGTCGCCTTCGGCTACCAGGTGCTGTGGCTGACGCTGCTGGCTTCGGTGCTGTTCGGCGTCCTCACGGCGTTCCTCTATGCGGCGCTCATCAGCCACGTCCTGTCGCGCAGCGTTTTCGAGCCGTTGGCCGACCGCTCGCCCAACGCCATCGTGGTGACGACACTCGGCATCCTGCTCGTCCTGTCGGAAGCAAGCCGCATCGCCGCCGACACGCATGATCTGTGGCTGCCGCCGATGCTGGCCGAGCCCATCGTTTTCGCCGAACGCCCAGGATTCAAGGCGACGCTGACACTGATCCAGGTGCTCGACTGCGCCGTGGTCGTGGCGGCGGTCGCCCTCGCCACCTGGGTATTTGCCCGCTCAAACTTCGGCCGGTGCTGGCGCGCCGTCTCCGACGACCCCAGGGCCGCCGCGCTGTGCGGCGTCGACGTGCGCGGCGTGTTCCGGCGTGCCGTGCTGTTCGGCGGCTTCTGCGCCGCGCTGGCCGGGATCATGGCCAGCCTCTACTATGGCAATGTCAGCTTCGGTTCCGGCCTTGTCTACGGCCTGAAGATCCTGTTCGTGACGGCGGTCGGCGGTTATCTCTCGCCGCCAAAGGCGGCGCTGGGCGCGGCCGCTTTCGGCATGGCCGAATCACTGTGGGCCGGCTATTTCCCGGTCGAATGGCGCGACGCCTGGATGTATCTGTTCCTGGTTGCCATGCTGATCCTGATCGGCGCCGGTCGCGACACCGGCAAGGTCGTCTGATCCCGCCAGACTTTGGTTGCATGACGTTTCGTCAGGGCGCGGTTTTCCACCGTGCCGGGAGCGCCGATGGCCTGCATCCGTCCTCCCCTTGTTGACCAACCGGACCACGCACTGCATACGGTTGGGCCAGGCGGCGCGACGAAAGGGGCGATCGCGCGTCACCGCATCAGGGAGGAATGCATGGCAGGGCTTCTCGCTCTATCCAGAACGATCGATCGTATAAACGAGTTCATCGGCAAATCGGTATCCTGGCTGATCCTGCTGGCGATCCTGGTGAGTGCGGCCAACGCGGTCATTCGCAAGGTGTTCGACACCTCGTCCAACGCCTGGCTGGAGCTGCAATGGTACCTGTTCGGAGCCGCCTTCATGCTGGCCGCCGCCTACACGCTGAAACAGAACGAGCATATCCGCATCGATATCGTCTACGGCCTGTTTTCACGCCGCGTGCAGCACTGGATCGACCTCTTCGGCCACGTCTTTTTCCTGATGCCGTTCGTGACGCTGATGGTGTTCTATTTCGTGCCCTACGTGTCGCTGTCGTTTCACAGCGGCGAGATGTCGACCAACGCCGGCGGCCTGATCGTGTGGCCGGCCAAGGCGATCCTGCTGGTCGGCTTTTTCCTGCTCGCGCTGCAGGGCATTTCCGAGATCATCAAGAAGATCGCCATCATGCGCGGCGTCATTGAGGATCCCAACCCATTCATTTCCGTGCACGAACAGGCTGAACTCGAAGCCAAGGCGCTCGCCGAAGAGGTGCGTTCGTGATGGAGTTCATCGCCCAGAACATGGCGCCGATCATGTTCGCCTCGCTGATCCTGTTCATGCTGATCGGCTATCCCGTCGCCTTTTCGCTCGCCGCCAACGGCTTGATGTTCTTCTTCATCGGCGTGCTTCTGACGCCCTATTCGGGCGGCGCGATCAATCTCGCATGGCCGCTGCTCTATGCGCTGCCGGACAATTTCTACGGCAGCCGGGTGATGTCGAACGACACGCTGCTCGCGATCCCGTTCTTCACCTTCATGGGCATCGTGCTCGAACGATCGGGCATGGCGGAAGACCTGCTCGACACGATCGGCCAGTTGTTCGGGCCCGTCCGCGGAGGCCTCGCCTACGCGGTGATCTTCGTCGGCGCACTGTTGGCCGCGACCACAGGCGTGGTGGCGGCGTCCGTCATCGCCATGGGACTGATCTCGCTGCCGATCATGCTGCGCTATGGTTATGACCGCCGGGTGGCATCCGGTGTCATCGCTGCCTCGGGCACCCTCGCCCAGATCATTCCGCCGTCGCTGGTGCTGATCGTTCTCGCCGACCAGCTCGGCCGCTCTGTCGGCGACATGTATGCCGGCGCCCTGATCCCCGGCCTGGTGCTGACCGGCCTATACACGCTCTACATCGTGATCATGTCGATCGTCCGGCCAAAGTCGATGCCTGCCCTGCCGCTTGAGGCGCGGACGCTCGGCCATGGCGTGGTGTCGTTGCTGATCGCGTTGATAGCGGCCATTGCGATCGCCTATGCGGCCTACCGTTACCTGGTGCCCGCTCATGGCGACAACGCCGATATTCTCGGCGCGACGGTCGGCGTCATCTTCATCTACATCGTCGCGATCCTCGACCGCAGCCTGAACATCAACATGATGTCGCGGCTGGCGCAGCAGGTCGTGATCGTGCTGATCCCGCCGCTGGCGCTGATCTTCCTGGTGCTGGGCACCATCTTTCTCGGCATCGCCACCCCAACCGAGGGCGGCGCGATGGGCGCGGTCGGTGCGCTGGCGATGGCGGCAATGAAGGGCCGGCTGTCGATGGACGTGATCAAGCAGGCGCTGGCCTCGACGACGCGGCTGTCGTCCTTCGTGCTGTTCATCCTGATAGGCGCGCGGGTGTTCTCGCTGACCTTCTACGGCGTCAACGGCCAGATCTGGGTCGAGCATCTCTTGACCTCGCTGCCGGGCGGCGAAGTCGGCTTCCTGATCGGCGTCAACATGCTCGTCTTCTTCCTCGCCTTCTTCCTCGATTTCTTCGAACTGGCCTTCATCATCGTGCCGCTGCTGGCGCCGGCGGCCGACAAGCTCGGCATCGACCTGATCTGGTTCGGCGTGCTCCTGGGCGTCAACATGCAGACCAGCTTCATGCATCCACCATTCGGCTTCGCGCTGTTCTACCTGCGCTCTGTCGCCGCCCGCGTGCCCTATCTCGATCGCCTGACCGGCAAGCAGATCGCGCCTGTGACAACGGGCCAGATCTATTGGGGCGCGGTGCCATTCGTCTGCATCCAGGTGATCATGATCGGCTTGACCATCGCCTTCCCGCAAATGGTGATGCGCTACAAGGGCACGGCCGTCGATTCCGGCACGATCGACTACACGGTGCCCGGGGTGCCCAGCCTGTCGCCGCTCGGCGCGCCGGACGGTGGCGGCGCGCCTGCCAATGGCGGCGCCGCACCGACGGCGCCCGGCACGCCCGATCTGTCGCAGCCCCCGAATTTCGGCGATGCGCCGCCGGCCAAGCCGGCTGCACCCGCGCCGGACCTGTCGCAACCGCCGAGCTTCAATTGATGGAAACGATGCCATGAAAGCCGTGCGGTTGGAGGCAGTGGGCAGCATCTCGTTGCGCGAGATCGCCAAACCGGTCCCGGGCCCGGACGACCTCCTGGTGCGGATCGAAGCCTGCGGTGTCTGCGGCACCGACCGGCATCTTTTCCACGGCGAGTTCCCCTGCAGGCCGCCAGTGACACCCGGGCACGAATTCTCCGGCATCGTCGAGGCAACCGGCACCGCCGTCTCCGGCTTTGCCGTCGGCGACCGCGTCACCGGCGACCCCAACATCGCCTGCGGGCGCTGCGGCCATTGCCATGCCGGCCGCGTCAATTTGTGCGGCAATCTCACCGCCATCGGCATCCACCGCGACGGCGGCTTTGCCGACTATGTGGTGATGCCGCAGAAACAGGCCTTTGTCCTTCCCGCCGATCTGAAGCCAACTCATGGTGCTTTCTGCGAGCCGCTCGGCTGCTGCCTGCACGGCGTCGACCTTGCCGAGATCAAGCCAGGCAGCTCGGTGGTCGTGCTCGGCGGCGGCGTCATCGGCCTGCTCACCGTGCAACTGGCGCGGCTGGCCGGGGCCACCACCATCATCCTGTCGACACGGCAAGCGTCGCGGCGCGCGCTTGCCAGCGAACTCGGTGCGACGGCGACGGTCGATCCCGCCGCCACCGATGTGATCGAGGCCATCGCCGGTCCGGCCGGACTGATGCCCGGTGGCGCCGACGTGGTGTTCGAATGCGCCGGTGTGCGCGAGACCGTCGAGCAGTCGATGCGGCTGGCAAGGGCGGGCGGCACCGTCGTCATCGTCGGCGTGACGCCGCAAGGCATGAAGGTGGAATTCGAGCCTTTCGACCTGTTGTTCCGCGAACTCAAGGTAGTGGGCTCATTCCTCAATCCCTACACGCATCGCCGCGCCGCCGAGCTTATCGCGTCGGGCGTGATCGAGATCGATCAGTTGATCTCCAGGCAAGTCACGCTCGAAGAGGCGCCAGGGGTGATCGCCAATCCGCCGGCTCCGGGTGAAGTGAAGGTGCTGGTGGTACCAGCTATGGGCTGAGGTTCAGGCTTCGCGGCATTTGGCGATTGCCGTCGCCGTCGAGCAAAGAAAAGCCCCGGGGAACAAAAATGCCCCGAGGCTTTCGAAAAGCAAAGTACGATCGCCTACAGCTTGCCGTTGCGCTGCTGGACCATCATGAAGGTGTCGTAATTGTATTCGGCCACCTGCGCCCAGAGATAGTGCTCCTTGCGGAAGCCCTTGATCGATTCCCAGATCTTCTTGAACGGCGCGTTCGAGGCTTCCATTTCGGCGTAGACTTCGTTGGCCTTCTCGAAGCAGGCGGCCATGATCTCCTGGCTGAATGGGCGCAGTTTGGCGCCGCCGGCCACCAGCCGCTTCACCGCCGGGGGGTTCACATAGTCATATTTCTGCAGCATGTTGGCGTCCGCGGCCTGGGCGCACGTGCGCAGCAGCGACTTGTAGGTCGGCGAAAGCTCGTCGTATTTCGCCTTGTTGAACATCAGGTGGACGGTCGGGCCGCCTTCCCACCAGCCGGGATAGTAATAATAGGGCGCGACCTTGTAGAAGCCGAGCTTCTCGTCGTCATAGGGGCCGACCCATTCGGCGGCGTCGATGGTGCCTTTTTCCAGCGCCGGGTAGATGTCGCCGCCGGCGATCTGCTGCGGCACCACGCCGAGCTTCTGCACCACTTTGCCGGCAAAGCCGCCAATGCGCATCTTGAGGCCGGAGAGGTCGGCGACGGTGTTGATCTCCTTGCGGAACCAGCCGCCCATCTGCACGCCGGTGTTGCCGCCCGGCAGGCCGAACAGACCTTGCGTGGCGAGAAACTCATTGAACAGGTCGATGCCGCCGCCATGGTAGTGCCATGCATTCATGCCGCGCGCGTTGAGCGAAAAGGGCACCGCCGCACCCAGCGCCCATGTCGGGTCCTTGCCCCAGTAATAATATGCCACCGTGTGGCAGGCCTCGACCGTGCCGGCCGTGGTGGCATCGGCGGCCTGCAGGCCGGGAACAAGCTCGCCGGCGGCAAAGACCTGGATCTGGAAATTGCCGTCGGTGGCTTCCGACAGCATCTTGGAGAACACTTCGGCCCCGCCATAGATGGTGTCGAGCGACTTCGGGAAGGACGACGCCAATCGCCATGTCACCTTGGGGTTGGACTGGGCGATTGCCGGTGCGGCGAGCGTGGCCGCCGCCGCGGCTGCGCCGACGCCGGTGACGCCGGCCTTGCGGATAAATGAACGACGATCCATGCAGTTCCTCCCTTTTGGACCAACAAACCGACGTTCGGGAAATCCTCGGCTCCCGCATCGGTTCGCTCGAAACAATACACGGGCAAGGAGTCGAGTCCAGCACGCCGGCCGGATTTGATGGCGAAGCCATGCGACCCTGCAACTATAGTCTAACAGGCGGTTTCGTGGCCCATGCGACACGCTGAGACTTGGCTGGAAAAATGGCCGGGGATCGCTTATTTTAAAGGCAGGATATCCCTTGCCAGATGGAAGACAGACCCAAAATGCAGCAGCCGCTCGTCGCCATATCGACCGACGTCCGTCAGTTCGACAACTACACCTGGCATGCCGCCCCTCACCAATATCTGGAAGCAGCAATCGTAGGTGCCGGCGTTTTCCCACTGCTCGTGCCATCGTTCGGCGACCGGCTGGACTTCGACGAACTTCTGTCGTCGGTCGACGGCGTCATGCTGACGGGCTCGAAATCCAACGTCGACCCCTCGCTCTATGGCGGCGATGCCAGCGAAGCGAACGGCCCCTATGACACCGCGCGCGACGCCACGACGCTGCCGCTGATCCGCAAGGCGATCGAGCGCGGCGTGCCGCTGCTTGCCATCTGCCGCGGCATCCAGGAATTGAACGTGGCGCTCGGCGGCACACTGGGCACCGAGATCCAGGAGCGCGAGGGGTCGCTGGACCACCGTGCGGCGGTGAGCGACAAACAGGATGAGCGCTTCGCTATTCACCAGACCATTTCGATCAAGGCAGGCAGTTGCCTGGCCGGCGTGTTCGGCGCCGGCGACATCAAGGTCAATTCCTTGCATCGCCAGGCGATTGACCGGCTGGGATCGAAGCTCGAGATCGAGGCTGTCGCCACCGACGGCACGGTCGAAGCGGTTTCGGTCAAGGGTGCCCGCGCCTTCGCCGTCGGCGTCCAGTGGCATCCCGAATACTGGGTCAAGTCGGACAGCAATTCCGCCAAGATTTTTCGCGCTTTCGGCGATGCGGTGCGCCTGCATGCCGCCGCGAAAGCCGGCGCGCGGGCGGCGGCGGAGTAGTCAGTTTCCAGGTTTCAGGCCACCGTCTGATGCCAGCGACAGCAACGGCAGGGCCGGCGCGTAGGATTCGTAGCCATCGCCATCAGCCACGGCAAAGGTGACGATCGGATCGATGCCGTTGGCGCTGAAGGCAACGGTTCCGTCGTTTTGCTCGCGCCAGAATTTAGCCCGCTCGAGGCCCGGCAGGAGCCGTCGGCAATTCGGCGCCACCGTCAGCAGCGACAGGCCATCCGAGACCGAGGCGCCGCGCGTGACCGCGCATGCGCCTTCGTCGCCATTGGCAATCAGTCTGTAGGCATTGGAAGGCGTGGCCTCATTGGCAATGCTTTCCCCGCTGCCGTCATGAAACAGCTGAACGCCGCCAAACAGCGCGGCTGCACCGATCAATGCGAAAAGCGTTTTCATCATTCCTCATCCAGCACACAGGATGAAGAATGATTTCAAAGGGTTAAGCGGACGTTAATAAGTGTGGCAGTGCCACCGCTCAAGGGCGAGCCTTCACATGCGCCGTCTCGGGCACTGGTGTCAGCGGCCTGCGGTCGCTGAACCACGACACCAGATTGTCGACGCACAGATCGGCCATGGCGCGGCGTGTATGCTCCGAGGCCGAGCCGACATGCGGCAACAGAGAGGCGTTTGGTAAGTCGAGCAACGCCTTGGGGACATTCGGCTCGTCGGCGAAGACATCGAGCCCGGCGGCGGCGATGGTGCCGTCGGCGAGAGCGGCCGCAAGCGCCGCCTCGTCGACGGTGCTGCCGCGGCCGATGTTGACGAAGACGCCGTTCGCGCCGAGCGCCGACAGGATCTCGGCATTGACCGCTTTCTGTGTCGAAGCACCGCCGGGCGCCACCGAAATCAGCGTGTCGACTGCCTCGGCCAAGCCCTTCAGCGTGTCGTGGTATTGATAGGACAGGCCTTCGACCCGGCGTCGGTTGTGATAGGCGATCGGCAGGCTGAAGGCCTCCAGCCGCCGTGCAATGGCTTGTCCGATGCGGCCCATGCCGAAAATACCGACGCGGCGCGCGCGCAAGGTCAGCCGGCTCAGCGGATAGTTGCCCTTCTTCGCCCAGCTGCCGTCACGCAGCCAGGTTTCGGCACGCGGCAGGTCGCGCACCGTGTTGATCAGCAGCCCGATCGCGGTGTCGGCGACCTCTTCGGTCAGCACGTCGGGCGTGTTGGTGACCATGATGTTTTTCGCCGCCGCATGGCCGACATCGACCGAATCATAGCCGACGCCGAACGAGGCGATGAGTTCGAGCTTCGGCAACGCGTCCATCATCGCCGCACTGATGCCGGCAAAGGATGCGATGCCGCGCACCGTGCGGCGCATCTCGTCGGTGACCAGCGCGGGATCGGCGCGCTCGATGCCGATGCGATTGAACGTCTGGTCGATACGCGCGACGGCGTGGTCGCTGAAATCGGCCGGCACCAGAATGGCAACGGCTCCCAATTGTTCGGCCTTGGTCATGCACGCTCCACCGGCTTGCCGGTCGACTGGCGCACATGCAGTTCCGGCTTGATCAATTCCTGCGAGGGCCGCACCGTCTGCCCGTTGAGCTTGTCGAGCAGCGCACTGGCGGCGCGGCGGCCGACCTCGCGCTGGCCGTTCCAGACGGTGGTCAGCGCCGGCGTGGCTATCGCCGCCTCTTCGAGGTCATCATAGCCGGTGACGGAGATGTCGACGCCCGGCACAAGGCCGGCACGCGCAATGCCGTTCATCAGGCCGATGGCGACGAGGTCGTTCCAGCAGCAGGCCGCGGTCGGCCTGTCCTTCAGCGCCAGAAACTGCCCGGCGGCCTCGAAACCGGCCTGCTTGGTGCGCGGGCCTGATATGCGCCAGGACGGCCTGACGTCGAGTCCGGCTGCCTCCATGGCGTTCACATAGCCCTGGTAGCGATCGCGGCCGGTCGAGGTCTGGTCGGTGCCGCCGATCATGGCGATGCGCTTGTGGCCGAGCGAGATCAGATGGTTGGTGGCGAGGCCCGTGCCATAGGCATCGTCGCCGCGAAACACCGGCACGTCGGCGCCCTCGACGGTGCGTGCGATCAGCACCGCCGGCAGCCCATTCTCCTCGGCCATGACGATATCGGACGCCGGCGTGCCGATAGCCGGCGACATGATGACGCCATCGGCGCCGAGCTGCAGCAATGTATCGATGAAGGTGCGCTGTTTTTCGAGCTGATCGTAGTGATTGGACAGGATGAAGGTCTGTCGGCTGCGGTCGAGCTCACTCTCGATCGAGCGCAGAATCTCGGCGAAGAACGGGTTCATGATGTCGTGGACGACGACACCGACAATGCCCGAGCGCGAGGTGCGCAGGCTGGCGGCGCGGCGGTTGTAGATATAGCCGATGGCGCGCGCATGTTCCTTAATGCGGTCGCGCGTTGAGCCGGCAACCAGCGGGCTGTCGCGCAGTGCCAAGGATACGGTGGCCGTGGACACGCCGAGCGCATCCGCGATCGTCGACAGCTTGATCTTCTGTGCCAGCCTTTCGCTCCCCGTCGTTTTTTTAAACTGTTTAAGGGCGGCCTTATGCCATCGATCCGGGCCAAATCAAAGTTTTTTTGCCAGCGCCTCGGCCTCGACATCCGAGGCCGCACGGCTGCGCAGCCTGAGCCGATGTTCGCGATGGACGATGTAGAGGCCGCTGGCGACGATGATGGCGGCGCCGACCAGCGTCCAGCGGTCGGGGAACTGCTTGAAGACAAGCCAGCCCGAAATGATCATCCACACCATTTGCGAATAGGGATATGGCGCGAGCGCTGTGGTCGTCGCCAGCCGATAGGCTTGGACCAGCAACCAGTGGCCGACACCGCCGAACACGCCAAGCATGAGCAGCACGGACCAGTGCCAGCCATCATGCGGCAGGGAAAATGAAAACGGCAGCAAGGGCAGCAGCAGGACCGTCGGCGCCAACGCCGAGAACAAGATCAGGCTCTCCGGAGTCTCGGTCGCCGACATGCGGCGCGTCATGATGACATAGAAGCAGTTCGACAGCATCGAGCCGAGCGCGAAGAGATGTCCGATGCCGAAAACGCCGACACCGGGCCGCGTGATGATCAGGACCCCGGCGAAAGCGGCCAGAATAGCCAGCCAGCGCCGCCATCCGGCCCATTCGCCGAGCAGCGGCCCGGCAAGGGCGGTGATCACCATCGGCCCGAAGAAATAGATCGACGTCGTCTCGGCCAGTTGCAGGGAGCGCAGCGCCAGGACATTGAACATGGTCGAGCCGAACAGGAACGCGCCGCGCATCACATGCGCCGGCAGGTTGACCGGCCGAAATCGCCTCGGTTCGCGCCAGCCACGCAGCAGCGCTCCAACCAGCACGACATGCACGGCAAAGCGCACCCAGGCGACGATCAGGACGGAGACGCCGGCCAGGACGAGATATTTGCTGCTGGTGTCGAGGAAGGTGAAGAAGACATAGGTGGTCAGCATGCACAGGATCGCCACCGGCGGCGTCGCGCTTTCGACATGTCTTTGGGAAGGATTCACGTGCAGGCCGGGGAAAAGCTGGGCTGGAACCCCACCTTTGCGGGAATTGCGGCTTGCCGGCAAGCCAATTGTCGCCCGCAGCCGCGCCTAAGCTCGCTGGTACAACAACAGTCGGCGTCAGGCTTAGCCTTCGGGCGCTACGCGTGCATGCGGGCGTCCTTGGTTATCTTGTCGACCACCTTCTTCTCGGCGCGCAGCGCTATGCCGACCACCTTGGCATCTTCGGGCGCGAACTCGGCAAAGACGGCGCGGTTGGCGGCATCGAAGCCGGTCGAGAACATCTCCTCGACATAGAGCGAGGTGGTGACGCCGCGTTCCAGCGCACGCCGATGGATCGCACTCATCGTTGCCTGGTCGGCCGAGAGCACGATGACCGGCTGGATCGACAGGGGATTGTAGAGATTGCCGGTGCGGTCGCGATAGGGCTCGCCGATGATGTCGGGGAATTGCGCGACAATGCCGCTGGTCAGGAAGGCGGTGACGTTGAGTTTCTGCCAGACGGCCAGGTCTTGCCGCAGTACGATTGCAAATTTCGTATCGAACATGAGAAAACAAGCCATTCAAAGTTAGGCCCCGTGTAACGAGGCTGAAGGAGACGATGTCGTTCGATCTAGACCGCCAGGCCTTCGAGGGTCTTGGACGTTTGTGCGCGGATGCCGCTGAAAACTGCATCATCTCCGCTCGCGACCCCGTGGGGATGGAGCGCATCGAGGCGCGGTTTCACGGCAGCGCCTTCGATCCGCATCGCCACGACACCTACGCGATCGGGGTGACGCTGCGCGGCGTGCAGACCTTCCGCTATCGCGGCGCGGCACGGCTGAGCCTGCCCGGCCAGGTCATCGTGCTGCATCCGGACGAGTTGCACGATGGCGGCGCCGGCACGGAAGAAGGCCTGCGCTACAGGATGCTCTATCTTGAGCCGTCACTGATGCTCGACTGTCTCGGCGGCACGGCGCTGCCCTTCGTCAGGGACGGCGTGGTGACGGACGAGGCCTTCTGCGCGACCCTGCTGTCGGCGCTCGGGCCGTTGGAGCAGGAACTCGACGAGCTGTTCGTCGACGACTTCCTGGCGCGACTGATGCAAAGTCTGAACCGGCATGCCGGCAAGCCGGCAAAGCCAATAGCCGGGACGGCGTGGCGGGCGGCGACACTGGCGGGTGAGTATCTCACGGAAAACCTCGACCGGCCCGTGCGTTCGGGTGAGTTGGAAGCCGTCACGGGTCTCGACCGCTATGCCCTGTCGAGACATTTCCGCGCGGCCTTCTCGACCAGCCCGCATCGCTTCCTGGTAATGCGCCGGCTTCAGCGCGCGCGCAGGATGATCGCCGCCGGCGTGCCCTTGGCACAGATCGCGATCGAGGCCGGCTTCAGCGACCAGAGCCACTTCAACAGGCAATTCAAGAAAGCGTTCGGCATGACGCCGGGCCGTTGGTCGTCCTTGATCCACGGAAATACCGCGGCAGCCTGACGGCCGGAGAGATCAGTCATCCGACTCGGCGTCGTCATCGATCAGCACCAACTCCTCGTTGGAGAGGTTGGCCTCGATGCGGGCGAGCAGCTTGAACAGAGCCTTCTGGTCCTTCTTATCGAGACCCTTAAGCGCCTGCTTTTCGGTCTTCTTCACCGACTTCTCAATGGCGCGGATGGTTTCACGGCCGGTATCGGTGAGGAAGATATGGGCCTGGCGGGCATCGGAGTCCGACGCGCGTTTCTCCAGAAAACCCTGCGCCTGCAGCCGGTTGATGGTCTTGGTGATGGTCGGCGGACGCACGCCGAGACGCCCGGCGAGATTGCCCGGCGTCTGGCCGTCCTCACGGTCCAGCGCCAGCATGATCTGGTCCTGGCCGGCGTAAAAGCCATGCGCCAGGAGCCGTGCCGCCAGCGCGGTCCTTGCCAGCCTTGCCGCTGAATGCAGCCGGCTCATCGTTGCAGTCTTGTCCGCCTTGGCCATGGTCATCCCTCTTCGGCCGTACCGGTGCGCACAGCATAGACGCAGCCGGCCGGTTGGCAATCGACGATCGAAAAAGATTCCGGCATCCGAAACAGCTTTGCCGGCAAGCATTTGCGGTGTCCGCCGTGGTGATGCCAGATGTTTATTTCAGTTAGATGACAAACGAGTTTCGGGTGAAGGGAATTCGGAGCGACCGCTGCGTGAATGCGATCCGACGACCGGACAGCCCTGGCAAGAGGCCCGTTGATCATTCCGCCGCCGGGGACGGCGGCCGCTTCCGCGGCCATGATGGCGGGACAATCCCGGTCGGCAGCTTTGGCCCATGGTTTGCCCCGTGCAAAAGCCCGGCGCACATCCTATATGGAACCGACAATCCCTTTTCGCGGCCTGAATTTCAGGGCCTAGTCATTTCGAGGCAAGCCATGAGCGAAGCGCAGACACAGATTCCCGTAACCGTCCTCACCGGCTATCTCGGCGCCGGCAAGACGACGCTGCTCAACCGCATCCTGTCGGAAAACCACGGCAGGCGCTACGCCGTCATCGTCAACGAATTCGGCGAGATCGGCATCGACAACGACCTGATCGTGGAATCAGACGAGGAGATCTACGAGATGAATAATGGCTGCGTCTGCTGCACGGTGCGCGGCGACCTGATCCGTGTCGTCGAGGGCCTGATGCGGCGGCCCGGCCGCTTCGACGCCATCGTCGTCGAGACCACGGGTCTCGCCGATCCTGTGCCGGTGGCGCAGACCTTCTTCATGGACGACGACGTGCGCTCCAAGACCAAGCTCGATGCCGTGGTGGCCCTGGTCGACGCCAAGCACCTGCCGCTCAGGCTCAAGGATTCCAAGGAAGCCGAGGACCAGATCGCCTTCGCCGACGTCGTCGTGCTCAACAAGACCGACCTCGTCACCCCGGAAGAACTTGCCATGGTCGAGGCGACGATCCGCGCCATCAACCCTGCCGCCAAAATTCACCGCACGACGCGCGCCGGCGTCGCCCTGTCGGAAGTGCTCGACCGCGGCGCCTTCGACCTGTCCAGGGCGCTGGAGAACGATCCGCATTTCCTCGAAGCGCATGATGAACATGATCACCATGACCACGATCATGATCATCACGACCATGATCATCATCACCACGATGGGCACGACCACCACCATCACGCTCATCCGTCCGACATCCATGATGTGACGGTGCAGTCGGTGTCGCTGCGCGGCGGCGAGATGGACCCGAAGAAATTCTTCCCATGGATCGAGAAGGTCACCCAGATGGAAGGCCCTAACATCCTGCGGCTGAAAGGCATCATCGCGCTCAAGGGCGATGACGAGCGCTATGTCATCCAAGGCGTGCACATGATCATCGAGGGCGACCACCAGCGCGCCTGGAAGGACGGCGAAAAGCACGAAAGCCGGCTGGTGTTCATCGGACGCGAACTCGACGCTGAACGGCTGAAGAAGAGCTTTGACGCCTGCCAGGCCTAGGTTCAGCCACACGATTCAAAGCTTGAATTGTGCGATACGTACACATATCATGTGTACGTATCGCGATGAGGAATGACCATGCCTAGACCTGCGGACAACAAGACCGAGCGCTACCAAATCCGCATTCCCCCTTCGGAGAAGGCGATGATCGCGCGCGCCGCTGCGCTCTCGCACAAAGACATGGCAGACTTCATCCTCGATAAGATCGTGCCTGCGGCGCAGGCGGTGATTGATGCGGCTGAAGTGACGAAGGTGTCCGACCGCGACTTTAAGCGCATCCTGGACCTGCTGGAACACCCGCCAAAACCCAACGCCAGGCTCAAGGCGGCGATTGCGGCCTTGCCGGACACTTTGTGACTCTTCCGTCCTGGCACGAGGAGCCAATAGCAAAACGCCACGATCGAGCGTCCTTCGATTGTGGCGACCTGCAGATGAACGAATTTCTGCAGCGGTTCGCGCGACAGAGTCATGATCAGAATGCGGCCAAGACCTTCTGCGCGATCGGCGATACAGCTTCGGAACGTGTACTCGGTTTTTATACGATCGCGCCGTCCGCCGTCGCTCATGAAGCCGTTCCCGCAGCCCTGACGAGAGGCTTGGCACGACACGAAGTTTCCGGCTTCAAGCTTGGCCGTCTTGCCACCGATCGCACCGCCGCCGGGCAAGGCCTCGGAGGTCAGTTGCTTGCCGCGGCGGCATTGCGCTGCCTGCGGCTTGCGGGAGAAGGGGGCGGCATTCTGCTCATCATCGACGCCAAGAGCGAGCGGGCGGCAAAGTGGTATGCAAGCTACGGCGCCGAGCGTCTCACAGGATCGGATTTGACTCTGGTGATGCCGTTGGCAGCATTCGCTGCGGATCTACGAGCCAAGGGGCTGCTTTGACGCCTGCCCCTTCATCACTTGCCAATCCCGATGGTTGTCGGAACCGCAAACGTCGAGTAAGCCGCCTCTACAATTCTAATCCAGTCGAACAAAGATAACCCATGCCCACAGTTGCCCCGCTTGATCTCGAAGGCCATTGCGTCGCCGCCGTCTTCCTCGGCGACGTGCCGCATTTCGCGCTGGCCGATGGTGCTGTCCATCGGCTCGACAATGGCCACAAGACGGTGCAGGCCAATGACGGGCTGCTTGCCGCCTTCCATGACGCGGCCAACGACCGGCTGATCACCGGCGGCGAGGACGGCAAGGTTTTTGCCGTGAAAGCCGGCGGCGAGACCCAGGAGGTGGCGAACGCGGGAAAAAAATGGATCACCAGCGTTGCCGCCGGGCCGCAAGGAGCCATCGCCTATGCTACGGGCAAGACCGCCTTCGTGCGCTTCGCCGATGGCAAGACCCGGGAATTTGCCCATCCGCGCTCGGTCGAGGGGCTGGCCTTCTCGCCCAAGGGCATGCGCTTCGGCGTCGCCCGGTACAATGGCGCGACGCTGCATTTCCCCGCCGCCGAGGGCAAGCCAGTGGAACTGGAATGGGCGGGCGCGCACACCGGCATCACCTTCTCGCCGGACGGCGCCTTTCTGGTCACCACCATGCAGGAAAACGCCCTGCATGGCTGGAAGCTGGCCGACGGCAAGCACATGCGCATGAGCGGCTATCCCGGCAAGGTCAAGAGCCTGTCATGGAGCGTGAAAGGCAAGTGGCTGGCCAGTTCCGGCGCGCCGGCGGCGATCGTCTGGCCGTTTTCGGGCAAGGACGGCCCGATGGGTAAGGCGCCGCTGGAGCTCGGCACGCGCGGCAATGCCATGGTGACGGCGGTCGCCTGCCATCCGAGCCAGGACGTCGTCGCAGTCGGTTACGACGACGGCATGGTGATGGCCGTGCGCTTTTCCGACGCCAAGGAAGTGCTTTTGCGGCGACCGGGCAAGGGCGCCATCACCACGATGATGTGGGACAGGGAAGAACGCCGCGTCGCCTTCGGCAGCGCCGCCGGCGACTGTGGCGTCATCGACATCACGGCCTAGCCGGGATGGCCGATCACTCGGCCCCGCAGGAGACCTTGCCGGTCAGATCGACGGGCTTGCCGTCGCTTTCCTTGTCGGCCGTGCTGTCATAGACAGCGAGCTTGTAATGCCCGTCATAGACGCCCTCGTCGCTGGCCCTGGTCAGGATCGTCAATTCGACCGAACTGTAGATCTTGGCGACCTGCTGCTCGTGGTAGATGTTCAGCCGCAGTTCCTTGTCGTCGAGCCAATACTGGGTGAGGTTCGCATCCTCTAACACCGTCTTGCGCAATGGATCACCCGTGGGCCTTGCCTTGATTTCGAGGTCGCCGCGGAAATTGAAAGTCGGGCCGCCCATGCCCGTGGTGACGCCGGCATCAACCTGGAATTTGACCTGTGAATCATCGACGGTGCACCAGATACCGCCGGTCGCGAACGCCGTACCGGCCGACAGGAAGAGCATGGTCACGCAGATGATCGTCCGCATTCTTTCCCCCGCTTGTCGTTGCCGACAGCATTGGCGCCGACTTCGCAAGCGGGGTCAAGCGCCCGCCGCAGGCGACTGAGCCAATGCAGAACGGACGCACGGCCAATTGCCGTTGCGGAGGTGGATTGGGTAAGTAGGAATGAGCCAGAGGGATTTTCATGCACGGCAGCGATAGTTCAAAGACCATCGGCGGGATCAGCCGCGACCGCATCGCGCAATTGCGCGAGACGGAAGGGGCAGCCTTTCGCGAGGCGCGGCCGAGATCACAAACCAAGGTCGGCAACGGCCTGCCCGGCTTCTTCGGCGGCGTGCCGATGCACTGGATGAACGATTGGCCGACACCGTTTCCGATCCTGGTCGACAGCGCCCGAGGCGCCACGATCACCGACATGGACGGCAACAAGCTCGACGATTTCTGCCTCGGCGACACCGGTTCGATGTTTGGCCACTCGCCTCCACCGGTGGCGCGCGCCATTCGCCGCCAGGCCGGGCGCGGCCTGACCTATATGCTGCCTTCCGAGGATGCGCTGGCCATCGGGCCGCTGCTGCAGCAGCGCTTCGGCCTCCCGTTCTGGCAGATCGCGACCACGGCGACCGACGCCAATCGCTTTGCGCTGCGCGTCGCCCGCGCCGTCACCTCCAGGGAGAAGATCCTGGTCTTCAACGGCTGCTATCACGGCTCGGTGGACGAGACGATGGTGCGGCTGATCGACGGCAAGCCCGTCAACCGGCCGGGACTGGCGGGCGAATTCCGCGACCTGACCCGCACGGCCAAGGTCATCGAATTCAACGATGTCGCCGCTCTCGAGGCCGCATTGAAGGACAGGGACGTTGCCTGCGTCATCGCCGAGCCGGTGCTGACCAATTCCTGCATGGTACTTGCCGACCCTGGCTACCATGATGCGCTGCGAAAATTGACGCGTGAAGCCGGCACCCTGCTCTTGATCGACGAGACGCATACGATCTCGACCGGTCCCGGTGGTTACACCAGTAAATATGGGCTGGAGCCCGACTTGTTCGTGCTCGGCAAGCCGATTGCCGGCGGCGTGCCGGCAAGTGTCTGGGGCATGAGCGAGGAGGTCGCCTCGCGCTATGCCGACTATAACAGAACGAAAGAGCCGGGATATTCCGGCATGGGCACGACGCTGTCGGCCAACCCGCTGCAGTTCGCCGCCATGCGCGCCACGCTCGAGGAGGTGATGACGCAGGAGAATTATGACCGCATGGATCATCTGGCGCGGAGGCTCGATGCCGGGCTGACCGGCGTGATCGATCGTTACAATCTGCCCTGGCATGTCTCCCGCGTCGGGGCACGCGTCGAGTTCATCTGCGCGCCCGGCCCGCTGCGCAATGGTGCCGAGGCGGAAGTTGCGCATGCGCCGGAACTGGAGGCTGCCATCCATGTCGCATTGGTCAATCGCGGCGTGCTGATCGCACCGTTCCACAACATGATGCTGATCTCGCCGGCAACGTCAGGCACCCAGGTCAACCGGCTGATCGCCGCGTTCGGCGCGGTTGCGGCAAAGCTTGCGGCGTGAGACAAGCGCCCAAGCCAAATTTGAGTGCGATCATGACCTCACCTTCGGGTTCGACGCCCACCGAGGCGCAAGCCTTCCTCGACGCCCATCCCGAGATCGAGGCCTTCGATATCGTGCTGACCGACGCCAATGGTGTGGGGCGCGGCAAGATCGTGCGCAGGCATGAGCTGAAAAGCATTTTCGAGGGCGGCCGGCATATGCCGATCTCCATTCTCGGCCTCGACATCACCGGCGAGGATGTGCACGAAACCGGGCTGATCTGGGACAGCGGCGACGGCGACCTGAGGGCCTGGCCGATTCCGGGCACGCTGGTGCCGCTTTACGGCACGAAGCCACCGCGCGGCCAACTGCTGATGGCGATGTATCATCTCGACGGCCAGCCAATGTCGTCGGATCCGCGGCTGGCGCTTGCCCGGCAGGTCGGCATATTGGCGGCCAAGGGACTCTATCCCGCCGGTGCCTTCGAGCTCGAGTTTTTTCTGCTGGCCAATGAGCGCGACGCCGACGGCAAGGTGCAGCCGGCGCGCGCGGTGCTCGATGGCCGCGTCTCGGGCAAGACCGAAGTTTATTCAGTCGACCATCTGCACGGCATGGAGCCGTTGTTCTCCGACATCTACGCCGCCGCCAAGGCGCAAGGCATTCCGGCCGAGACGGTGATTTCCGAATATGCGCCCGGCCAGTACGAACTGACGCTGAATTACCGCAAGGACGTGATGCGGGCGGCCGACGATCTGGTCATGCTGAAGCGGCTGGTGCGGGCGCAGGCGCGCCGCCATGGTGTCACCGCCTGCTTCATGGCCAAGCCGATCGAGAAATATGCCGGCTCCGGTATGCATTTCCATGTCTCGCTGCAGGACAAGGACGGCCGAAACGTCTTTGCGGAAGCCGCCGGCGAGAGCTGGTCGCTGCCGCTGCTGCGTGGCCTCGGCGGGCTGATCCAGACCATGGCGGAATCAATGCTGGTGTTTGCGCCGCATGCCAATTCCTGGCGGCGCTTCGTCTCGCAATCCTATGCGCCGGTGGCGCCGAGCTGGGGCGTCAACAACCGCTCGGTAGCGTTGCGCGTGCCGGCCGGCGATGCAAAGAACCGGCGCATCGAGCATCGTCCATCAGGCGTCGACGCCAATCCGTATCTGATTGCCGCGACGGTGCTTGCCGGCATCGTCAAGGGCCTCGACGAAGGGCTCGATCCCGGCCCCGAAACGACCGGCAATGGCTATGAAGCGGCAATCACCCGCACGACGATGCCGGCCGATTGGCGGGCCGCCATCGAAGCGGCCAAGGCGTCCAGCTTCCTGAAGGGCGCGCTCGGCGAGGACCTGCACCGCACCTTTGTGGCGATCAAGCAGTCCGAGTACCTGCGCGTGGCGCGCACGGTAAGCGAGCTGGACTATCATCTCTATCTGCACGAAGTCTGATGCGGGAGACCGGCGGCGATCACTTTTTCGCCGTCACCATCAAATGAGATGGCGCATTGGCCTATTAGAACATATCATGAACAAATGAGCGCACTCCCTGTTCGTGAGAAACTGGCAATCCTGTCCGACGCCGCCAAATACGACGCCTCCTGCGCCTCATCGGGCGCGGCGAAGAAGGATTCTTTGAAATCCGGCGGCATCGGCTCCACCGAAGGCATGGGCATCTGCCATTCCTACGCACCGGACGGCCGCTGCATCTCGCTGCTGAAAATCCTGCTGACCAATTTCTGCATCTACGACTGCAGCTATTGCATCAACCGCTCGTCCTCGAATGTGCGGCGCGCCCGCTTCGGCATCGACGAGGTGGTGAAGCTGACCATGGATTTCTACCGGCGCAATTATGTCGAAGGGCTTTTCCTGTCCTCGGGCGTCATCCGTTCGCCTGACGAGACCATGGGCGAGATGGTCGAGGTGGCGCGGCGGCTGCGGCTGGATGAAAAATTCTCCGGCTATATCCATCTCAAAACCATCCCCGAGAGTTCGGCGGAACTGATCGAAAAAGCCGGGCTCTATGCCGACCGCCTGTCGATCAATGTCGAATTGCCCACCGACGAGGGCGTGAAGAAGCTGGCGCCGGAAAAGAGGCCGGAGACAATCCGGCTTTCCATGGCCAATTTGCGCCGGAAGATGGAGGAAAAAGCCGAGCCGACGTTGCGGACCAAAAAGCGAGAACGCTTCGCCCCGGGTGGCCAGTCGACGCAGATGATCATTGGCGCGGACAAGACCTCCGACGACGGCATCCTGCACGCCAGCGCCCGGCTTTATGGCAGCTACCATTTGCGGCGCGTCTATTACTCGGCCTTCAGTCCGATCCCCGATTCCTCGTCATCGCTGCCGCTGCGGAAGCCGCCGCTGATGCGCGAACACCGGCTCTACCAGGCCGACTGGCTGATGCGCTTCTACGGATTTTCGCAGCCT
The DNA here is from genome assembly GCF_020164885.1 of Mesorhizobium sp. CO1-1-7. NCBI lineage: Bacteria > Pseudomonadati > Pseudomonadota > Alphaproteobacteria > Hyphomicrobiales > Phyllobacteriaceae > Mesorhizobium > Mesorhizobium sp. CO1-1-7. The sequence continues at coordinate 714,556 of NZ_JAIUHA010000001.1, forward strand.
GAAATCCTGGCCGGCAGCAGCGATGGCATGCTCGATCTCGCCATCGATCCGAAACTTGCCTGGGCGCTGCGCAACCGGGGACGCTTCCCCGTCGACGTCAACCGCGCCGACCGCGAAGCGCTGTTGCGCGTGCCTGGCCTGGGAACCAAGGTGGTCGCGAAAATCCTCGAAACCCGCCGCTACCGGCGACTGCGGCTCGAGGATGTCGGCCGGCTCTGCCATTCGATCGCCAAGCTCAGGCCCTTCATCATCGCCGAAGGCTGGTCGCCAGGCGCGCTCACAGACAAGGCCGGACTGCGCGGCAAGATCGTGCAATCCTGCGAACAACTGGCGCTGTTTTGACGATGCGGCCGGCCGAGCTCGACCTCACCCGCCACACCGTATGGCTTGAAAGCCAGACCGATTTCGCCGGCTGGCGCGACGCGGCTCGGCGGCTGGCGTTGAATGAGGTCAGACCCGAGGACATCAGCTGGCATGTCGTAGCCGGTCTTGACCGGCCGCCAAGCGACTTGCCTGACGTGCCGCAGGGCGCTGAGCTCATTGTGCCACGCGATTTCATCGGCCACGCCGAGACCGCCTTCTGCCATTCCGATCCCGGACGTTTCGCCTTTCTCTACAGGCTGCTGTGGCGGCTGCGCACCGAGCCCAAATTGCTGGCGATCGCATCGGATCCCGACACCAAACGGCTTGAAACCATGGAAAAGGCAGTGCGGCGCGACAGCCACAAGATGCACGCCTTCGTCCGCTTCCGGAAGATCGGCGACGGCGAGGATGAACGCTATGTCGCCTGGTTCGAACCCGACCATTTCATCGTCGAGCGCAATGCGGATTTCTTCGTCAGGCGTTTTACCGGCATGCGCTGGACGATCCTGACGCCTTACGCGTCCGCCGATTGGGATGGCGAGAGGCTGGCGATCGGGCCGGGCGCGGCCAAGGGCGATGCGCCAGACAAGGACGATACCGAGACGCTGTGGAGGACTTATTTCGAGAACATCTTCAATCCGGCACGCCTCAAGGTGAAGGCCATGCAAAAGGAGATGCCGAAGAAATATTGGCGGAACCTTCCCGAGGCCTCGCTCATTCCTGACTTGATCGCAGGAGCGGACGAGGCCGCCAGGGATATGATTGCGAAGATGCCGACAACGCCCGCGCCGCACCACGCCAAGGTGCAGGCGAGGCACTGGCCTAAGCATGAGCCTACCGAAGCGCCTGATGACCGCGACGCGCACACGGTTTCCGAATTGCGCGAGGCCGCCAAGGGATGCCGCCGCTGTCCGCTTTGGCGCGATGCGACGCAGACCGTATTCGGCGAGGGGCCTGACAACGCCAAGGTGATTTTCGTCGGCGAACAGCCGGGCGACCAGGAAGACCTCGCCGGCCAGCCGTTCGTCGGCCCGGCGGGCAAGGTTTTCGATGCCATATTGGACGATGCCGGGGTCGACCGGCTGAAGGTCTACGTCACCAACGCGGTCAAGCACTTCAAATTCGAACCGCGCGGAAAACGCCGCATCCACTCCAAGCCGAATGTCGGCGAGGTTCAAGCCTGCCGCTGGTGGCTAGACCACGAATTTGACCTGATCAAGCCGAATCTCGCCGTGGCGCTCGGCGCCACGGCGGCGCTATCCCTGCTTGGCAAGGCGGTCCCGGTGACCAAGATGCGGGGCCAGGTGATCGAACGCGTGGATGGCTTGCGTGTCTTCCTCACCATCCATCCGTCCTTCATCCTGCGCATTCGGGATCACGCCGACAAAGAAGCCGAACGCGAGCGGTTTTTGCAGGATATGAAGCAGGTGAAGAAGCTGATGGCAGCTTGATCTGCCGGTTTAGCGAACGAGAATTGCCCTGAGATCATTCACGTTCGTGCCGGTCGGGCCGGGCACGAAGAGATCGCCAACGGCATTGAAGGCCGTCCAGGCATTGTTTCCGGCCAGCATCGCCTTGGCATCCACACCCGCCGCGCGCATGCGCGAAACGGTCGAGCCGTCGGCGAAGGCGCCGGCATTGTCTTCCGAGCCGTCGATGCCGTCAGTGTCGGCCGCCAGGGCGTGAATGCCTTCGATGCCATTGATGCCAATGGCGAACGCAAGCAGGAATTCCGAATTGCGGCCACCCTTGCCTTTGGCCCGCAGCGTGACGGTGGTCTCCCCGCCCGAGAGGATCAGAACCGGCTTTTGGAAAGGCCGGTTGCGCGTTGCCACTTCGCGGGCGATTGCCGCGTGGACGCCGCCGACCTCGCGTGCTTCGCCTTCGATGGCATCGGAGAGGATGACGGCTTCGATGCCTTGCCGCCTCGCTTCCACCGCTGCCGCTTCCAGCGACACGCCGGCCGATGCGATCAGATGCACCTCGTTGCGCGCAAAGCGCTGATCGCCGGGATCTGGTGCGTCGGCCGCCGGCGACTGGAGATGCGCCATCACCGCATCCGGTAGTTTCATGCCATAGGCTGATATCGAAGCCAGGGCATTCTCACGGCTGCCGACATCGGGAACGGTTGGGCCGGACGCGACAAGGGCCGGATTGTCGCCGGGGATGTCGGAAACCACCAGCGACACCACCTTGGCCGGCCAGGCCGCGGCAGCCAGCCGGCCGCCTTTGATGGTGGAGAGGTGTTTGCGGATGGTATTCATCGCCGCGATCGGCGCGCCGGAGGCAAGCAGCGCCTCGTTGACGGCGATCTCGTCGGCCAGCGTCAGGCCGGCGGCCGGAGACGGCAGCAGCGCCGAACCGCCGCCGGAAATCAGCGCCACGACCAGATCGTCCGCTGTCAGCCCTTGCACCTTCTCCAGCAGGCGCCGCGAGGCCTCGAGCCCGGCGGCGTCCGGCACCGGGTGCGCGGCCTCGATAATCTCGATGCGCTCGCATTTGGCGCCATAGCCGTAGCGGGTAACGACCAGGCCTTCGATCGTCCCATCCCAGACCTTCTCGAAGGCCGCCGCCATCTGCGCCGAGCCCTTGCCGGCACCGATGACGATGGTGCGGCCCTTCGGCTTTGCCGGCAAATGATCGCGAATGGTCTTTTCCGGATCGGCGGCCGCGACGGCGGCGTCGAAGATGGAGATGAGGAAGGATTTGGGATCGAGCACGGTCATCCTTGGCTGCCATCGGCGATTTGCGAATGGCCGCAAGGCTGGCTCCGCCCCTCATCCGCCTGCCGGCACCTTCTCCCCGTATAGTAACGGGGAGAAGGGAAGCGCTCCAGCGTTGGTACGCCCCTCTCCCCGTCTCTATACGGGGAGAGGGTGAGGGTGAGGGGCAGCGCTGACGTCACGATTTTTCTTCCGGCGGCAGAGCAAGCTTGCCTGCATCGATGGCCAGGTAATCGCACAGCGCATCGACCACCACGCCATGATCCTGGCGCTCAGGCAGGCCAGAGACCGCGATCACGCCGATAACACCGACGCCCTTGACCGCAACCGGAAAGCCGCCGCCGGCCAACACATAGTCAGCAATATCGAGCCCCTCGCCGATCTTGAAGGTGCGGTCGGGGCGCTGCTGCTCCAGCACCAGCCGGTAAGTGCTTCTGAGATAGCGCTTCACGACATTGATTTTGCGCCGCGCCCAGTCGGGATTGGAAGCATTCGAACCAGGCATCGCCGCATAGAACAGGGGCCGGTCCCACAGCCTGATATCGACTATAATCGGCAGGTTCTCTGCTGTTGCACGACGACGGATGGCCGAACCGATCTCGAAGGCGACAGCCTCGTCGAAGGCCGTGAAGACAAGCGTCTCTTCCTGTCTCTTGATCAGAGCGATGTCGTCAGCAACGGCCATGTTGTTCCCCTGTCAACTTCGCCGCACGCTTTGACCGATGGCTGCCGCCGGGTCAAGCGGGGAACACGCCGCAGTGCTAAATTGCGATGTCGCTCTTGGCGGGCCGCCCCGCGACATAGACCTCGCGCACGGCGCGGTCGTCTCCCAGCGTCTGCAGCAGGAACAATTCCTGCGCCAGCGTCTCGACCGTTTCCATCCTGAGCCGCATCGCCGGCGTCGCCCTGGCATCGAGCACGACGATGTCTGCATCGGTGCCATCCTCCAGCGTGCCGATCCTGTCCACTACCGACAGCGCCTCGGCGTTGCCGCGCGTGATCTGCCAGAAGGACTGGAACGGGTTGAGCTTCTCGCCATTGAGCGCGATCACCTTGTAGCCCTCGTCCATGGTACGCAGCATCGAATAGTTGGTGCCGCCGCCGACATCGGTGGCGGCCGCGATGCGCAATGGTTTGTCGCGGCGGCGAAAGCGCTGATAGTCGAACAGGCCGGAGCCGAGGAACAGGTTGGAGGTCGGGCAGAATACCGCCACCGAACCGCTGTCCGAAAGCGCGTCCGCCTCACGCTCCGACAAATGAATGCAATGGCCGAACAGGCTCTTTTTGCCAAGCAGCCCGTAATGTTCGTAAACATCGGTGTAGTCGCGCGACCAGGGGTAGAGCTGTTGCGTGAAGGCGATCTCGGCGTGGTTTTCCGACAGATGCGTCTGCATGTGCAGGTCGGGATGTTCGCGGCACAGCGCGCCGGCCATCTCCATCTGCTCCGGTGAGGAGGTGATGGCAAAGCGTGGCGTGATGGCATAAAGCTGGCGGCCCTTGCCGTGCCACTCGGCGATCAGCGCCTTGGTGTCGTCATAGCCGGATTGCGGCGTGTCGAGCACGCCTTCGGGCGCGTTGCGGTCCATCATCACCTTGCCGGCGATGTTGAGCATGTCGCGCGCGTGCGACTCGGCGAAGAACGCTTCCGCCGACGCCCTGTGCACCGAACAGTACGCGGCGACCGTCGTCGTGCCATGGCGCACCGTCTCATCAAGGAACAGGCGCGCGATGCGGCGGCCATGCTGCGCGTTGGCGAATTTTGCTTCTTCGGGAAAGGTGTAGGTGTTCAGCCAGTCTAGCAGTTCGGCGCCATAGGAAGCGATGATCTGCATCTGCGGGAAATGCACATGGGCATCGATGAAGCCCGGCAGCAACAGATGCGGCCGGTGATCGATCTTTTTCGTCCCCTCGCCAGCCTGTTTCTCGACATCGGCGTAGGCGCCCAACGCAACGATCCTGCCGTCGCTTATCAGCAGGCCGCCATCTTCCTCGTAGCGCCAGGCGGAGTAATCGTCGATGGTTTGCGGCCAGCGCACGAAGGACAGCGTGCGGCCGCGCAGAAGTGTCACGGTCATGCTTATTTCCCCGCGCCTTCGAACCAGGCGACCAGCAGGGCCCGTTCCTTGTTGGTGATCTCCGTGACATTGGCGGGCGGCATGGCGTGGCTGCGGCCTGCCTGCAGGTAAATCTCGCGGGCATGATCAGCAATGCCCGCGTCCGTATCCAGCATCACCCCCTTGGGCGCGTGGTAGATGCCCTCGTAGACCGGCTCCGCGGCATGGCACATCGAGCAGCGGCCAAGCACGGTGTCGCGCACCGCCGGGAAATGCGCCGAAGCGATATAGACTTGCGCCGAGGCGGAAACCTTGGGTTCACCGGTCAGCACCTTCGGCACGGTCGACAGCCAGATGATGATGAGGAACAGGACAAGGGCGCCCAGCCAGGTCCAGTGCGGGTTGCCGGCACGTTTGTGCACGCTGTTGAAATAGTGGCGGATCAAGACACCGATGATGAACACCAGCGAGGCGATGACCCAGTTGAACTGCGTCCCGAACGCCAGCGGATAGTGGTTCGACAGCATCAGGAACAGCACGGGGAGCGTCAGATAGTTGTTGTGGAGCGAACGCTGCTTGGCGATCTTGCCGTACTTCGGATCCGGCTTGCGTCCTGCGATGAGGTCGGCGACGACGATCTTCTGGTTCGGAATGATGACCATGAAGACATTGGCCGACATGATCGTCGCGGTGATGGCGCCAAGATGCAGGAAGGCGGCGCGGCCGGTGAACAGATGCGTCAGTCCCCAGGCGATGAACACCAGCACGCAATAGAGAACCAGCATCAGGCCGGTGTCGCTTTTGCCGAGCGGCGAGCGGCACAGGAGATCATAGACCACCCAGCCGACGCCGATCGTCGCCATCGACAGCAGGATGCCTATTGGCACCGACATCGGCAGCACATTGGGATCGATCAGGAACAGGTCCGCTCCGGCGTAATAAACCACGCACAGCATGGCGAAACCGGACAGCCAGGTGGCGTAGGATTCCCACTTAAACCAGGTCAGATGCTCGGGCATCTCGGCCGGCGCCACCAGATATTTCTGGATGTGGTAGAAGCCACCGCCGTGCACCTGCCATTCCTCGCCGAAGGCGCCGACGGGCATGCCTGGTCGCTGGCGCAGGCCCAGATCGAGCGCGACGAAATAGAAGGACGAGCCGATCCAGGCGATGCCGGTGACGACGTGCAGCCAGCGCACGGCGAAGCTCAGCCAGTCCCAGAAAATCGCGAAATCCATCATTGAAGTCGTCCCTGCCGATGACGCGACTTTAAGGTGTGGCGCGTAAACGGAAAGAGGCGAGGTGTGCGATGACTTTCAAAAAAAATTGGAAAATACTAGGTTGATCCCTGCAAACCGGCGAAGGTGCTCCGCATGGCCTATCTCGACAACATCGCCGTCTTCGTCCGCGTCGTCGAGCTCGGCAATCTGTCGGCGGCCGGGCGCGACATGCGCATTTCGCCGGCGGTCGCCTCGAACCGTATCAAGGAACTGGAGAAGCATCTCGGCGTCCGTTTGTTCAACCGCACGACACGGCAGTTGATGCCGACCGAGCACGGCACCGTGTTCTACTCGGGCGCGAAGCAGGTTCTGGAGGCGATTACCGAAGCGGAGGCGGCCGTCTCGGCACTGTCCGGCCAGCCGCGCGGCACCATCAAGGTGACGGCGCCGCTTGGGCTCGGCCGGCGCCTGGTGGCCTCGGGCATTCCCGATTTTCACGACAAATACCCTGATATCGAGGTGCGGCTCAGGCTCTCGGACCACAATGTCGACATCATGAAAGAGGGCATCGATGTCGCCTTCCGGCTCGGCATCATCGAGGACTCCAGCCTTCGGATGCGCGGCATCATGGAATGCGAACGTGTGTTGGTCGCCGCACCCAAATATCTTGAGGCACGCGGCGAGCCCATGGATCCGCAGGAATTGATCGGCAGGAAACATGACTGCCTGATGCTGCGCTATTCCGGCGCACGCGAATATGTCTGGACCTTGCAAACGCCGGCCGGCCAGCAAAAATTCGAAGTGCACGGGCCCTACGACACCGATGACGGCGACGTGCTGACCGGCTGGGCTCTGTCGGGACGCGGTATCATCAACAAGCCGCGCTTCGAGGTCGAGCCGTTCATCCGCGACCGGCGGCTGAAGGTCATTCTCGCCAGCACCCCGCCTACGCCGGTGCAATTCGCCGCCGTATATCCGCACAAGAAGCTGCAGGACCCCAAGGTGCGCCTGCTGCTCGACTTCATGGCGGAGCGCTGCCAGCGGCTGATCAAGGACATCCTGGCCGGGCGGTAGAACAGGCCGTCAAGTGACCGCCGGCTGGTCCATTCGCCAGGCTTGTCTTGCTGCAGGACGAACTTAGTTTCGTCCTGCGCGGTTTTGACCGGGCAATCCGCACCTTGGTCGAGGTACGAGCGAAGCCGATGGGTCATCGTTGCCGATTCCGAGGCGCCTCGACCCTCGCGCATGAGCCTATAATCTGGCGCGTCGCTTCGCGTCCCCTCGACGTCATCAGCCACGGCCGTGCCGGCTGGAACGCATCGCTGACCCAACCCGCGCGAGGCCACCAACTTCAGCAGGCCCGAAGGATTTTCGGACACGGTTTTTCGACGCTGCGCGGAGGAATTCACAGGCATCTGCAGGGCCTGTGGCAGGACGCGGATGCTCTACTGTTCGACAAGAGCGGCGGTCACGCTGCCTGAACATTTCGGCTTGAAACGGCCGGCTTAGCCGCGGCGCAAGTCTAAACTCGCCATCACCCTGTCATGGGGACGGTCGGAACTTGAGGCCGCCCTGTGCACGACTAGAGCCGTCATGATCTCGGCGGCCGCCAGTGCGGCGATCACCTGCGGGCGCTTGTCCTTGACGGCGTCGCCACCGATCGGCGAGACGAGCCCGCCAAATTCAGCCTCCGTGCCGTCCGCCGATTTCAGGAACCAGTTTCTGAATGTCGCCTTCTTGGTCTTCGAACCGATCATGCCGACATAGGCAGCGTCGCCGCGTCTCAGCGCCTCTGCGACGATCAGGAAATCGAGCGCGTGGTCATGGGTGAGGATGGCGAAGGCGGTGCCGGCCGGGGCGGCGCGAACCTCGGCTTCCGGCATCGGCGTTAGCCGCGTCTCGACGGTTTCCGGCATGCCTTCCAGCGCCTCGGCCCGCGTCTCGATGACGACACCGTGCACGGGAAGAAGCGCTACCGTAGACGCGAGCGCCTGGCCGACATGGCCGCCGCCGAAGATGTAGACGTGCGGCAGATGGGCTTCCTCGGCTTCCGCCGCCGCAACCAGTTCGGCGGCCAGCGCTGCATCGACCAGCCGGATCAGCACCTCGACGCGCCCGCCACAGCACTGGCCGATCTCCGGCCCAAGCGGCACATCGAGCGTGGCGCAGATTTCGTCGACTTCGATGCGGGTTCCCCTCCCCCTCGAGGGGAGGGTGGCGGCGAAGCCGCCGGGTGGGGTCGTTGCGGCAGTGCTCGACCCCCTTGCGGTGCCTCCTGCGAGGACCCCCTCTGGCCGCTTCGCGGCCATCTCCCCCTCGAGGGGGGAGATGAGCATCTGCCTGGCTCTGTCGATGGCCATGTATTCGAGCTGACCACCGCCGATCGTGCCAAAGATCGCCGCCGGCGAGACAAGCATGAAGGCGCCCTTCTCGCGCGGCGTCGAGCCCTTGGTACCGGCCACTTCGACCAGGGCAAGTCGCGCGGCGCTGCCGAGAAAGGTTTTCAGGCTTTGCACGTTCGAGTTCATGGTTCACGGTTCCCGAATGAAAAATATAGGCTTTTTCGGTTGGGATTGCACGTTTGCCGGCCTTCAGGCGCCCGCCTTGACCTCTTTCTTCAACCGTTCGATCGCCATCAGCACGCGTTCGGGGGTCGCCGGCGCGTCGAGGCGCGGGCAGATCTTGTGGTCGGCGACGCTGGCCACGGCATCCGACAGCGCATGCAGCACTGCCATGCCATGCGGCAGCGGTGGCTCGCCGACCGCCTTGGAGCGATGGATGGTCGGCTCATAGGCCTGCGACCAGTCGGTCAGCGCGACGTTGAAGATCTTCGGCCGATCCGAGGCCAGCGGGATCTTGTAGGTCGAGGGCGCATGGGTGCGCAGCCGGCCCTTGTCGTCCCACCACAGTTCCTCGGTGGTCAGCCAGCCCATGCCCTGGATGAAGCCGCCCTCGACCTGGCCGAGGTCGATGGCCCGGTTCAGCGAACGGCCGCAGTCGTGCAGGATATCGGCGCGCTCGACGACATACTCGCCGGTCAGCGTGTCGACCGACACTTCGGCGCAGGCCGCGCCATAGGCGTAGTAGTAGAAAGCATGGCCCTGGCCCTTGCCGCGGTCCCAGTGAATCTTAGGCGTCTTGTAGAAGCCGGCCGCGGAGAGCTGCACACGCGCGATGTAGGCCTGCTTGACCAAATCGTTGAAGCTGACTTCCTGGTTGCCGACGCGCACCCGGTTGGGCAGGAACACCACCTGGTCGACAGGTATCTGATATCTCTCGGCGGCGAAGTCGGTCAGCCGCTGGCGGATCTGGCGCGCCGCGTTCTGCGCCGCCATGCCGTTGAGGTCGGCGCCCGAGGACGCCGCCGTCGGCGCGGTGTTGGGCACCTTGGCGGTTGTGGTTGCGGTGATCTTCACGCGGTCGAGGTCGATCTGGAACTCCTCGGCCACGACCTGCGCCACCTTGAGGTGCAGGCCCTGCCCCATTTCGGTGCCGCCATGGTTCATGTGCACCGAACCATCGGCATAGACATGGACCAGCGCCCCGGCCTGGTTGGACTCGGTCTTGGTGAAGGAGATGCCAAACTTGACCGGCGTCAGCGCCAGGCCGAGCTTGACGAAGCGGCTGTTGGCGTTGAACGCGGAAATCTCGCGGCGGCGGCGCGCATAGCTGGCGCTCTCTTCCAGTTCCGCCACGATGCGCTGGATGATGCAGTCCTCGACCTTCTGGTGATAGGGCGTGACGCAGCGCGCGCCGATCGCCTCCATCGGGTCGTAGAAATTCAGCTTGCGGATTTCGAGCGAATCCTTGCCGACGGCGAAGGCGACCTCGTCGATGACCCGCTCGGCGCCGATCATGCCTTGCGGGCCGCCGAAGCCGCGGAAGGCGGTGTTGGAGACGGTGTTGGTGTAGAGCGGCGCCGACTTGGCCAACACCGCGGGATAGAAATACGCGTTGTCGCAGTGGAACAGCGCGCGGTCGCCGACCGGGCCGGACAGGTCGGCGGAAAAGCCGCAGCGCAAGGCATAGGTGAAGTCGACGCCGAGGATGTTGCCCTCGTCGTCGAAGCCGACTTCATAGTCGATGGCGAAATCGTGCCGCTTGCCGGTGGCGGTCATGTCCTCGTCGCGGTCGAGCCGGACCTTGACCGCCCGCTTCAGCTTCTTGGCGGCGATGGCGGCGATCGCGGCGCACTGGTTGGCCTGCGTTTCCTTGCCGCCGAAGCCGCCGCCCATGCGGCGCACCTCCACCGTCACCGCGTTGCTCGGCACGCCGAGCGTGTGGGCGACCAGATGCTGCGTCTCGCTTGGCCCTTGCGTCGAACAGTAGACGGTCACCTCGTCGTCCTCGCCGGGGATGGCGAGCGACACCTGGCCTTCGAGGTAGAAATGGTCCTGGCCGCCAAGCCACATGCGGTTCTTGACGCGGCGAGGGGCGGCCTCGATTGCGGCGGCCGCGTCGCCACGCTTCAGGATCAGCGGGGTGGTGACCTGCTTGTCCTTGGTCGGATCGAGGTCCCAGATGTCGATGACGGCGGGAAGCTCGTCATACTCGATCCCAGCCAGGCGCACGGCGCGACGCGCCGCCTCGCGCGTCTCGGCAATGACCGCGAAGATCGGCTGGCCGAAGAACTGCACCTTGCCTTCCGCCAGCACCGGATCGTCATGCATGTTGCTGGGCGAGACATCGTTCTCGCCCGGCACGTCGGCATAGGTCAGCACGTCGACGACGCCAGGGGCCGCGCGCACCGCCGAGAGATCGACGCTCTTCAGGACGCCATGCGCCACCTTGGACAGGCCAAGACCGACATGCAGCGTGCCGGCCGGCTCCGGCATGTCGTCGATATAGACCGCGCCGCCGCTGACATGCTTGTGGGCGGAATCGTGCCGCTGGTCGGTGGCGACGCCGCCGACTATCTTCTCGGCCTTGAGGTTTGATGGTGCGTGCTTGTTCATCAGGCCGCCTCGCTGCGTGATACCTGGAACGGCGCCTTGGTGCCGGTGGTTTCCACGTAAAAGCGCAACAGAAGGTTCTTCGCCGCCAAAGCTCGGTATTCGGCGGTTGCGCGCATATCGGTCAGCGGGGTGAAATCGCTGGCATAGCAGGCCATAGCCGCTTCCACCGTCACTTCGGTCCAGGCCTTGCCGAGCAGCGCCTTTTCGACAGAGGACGCCCGCTTCGGCGTTGCCGCCATGCCGCCATAGGCGATGCGGATATCGGCTACCGTGCCGTCCTTGGCCAAGGCCAGATAAAAGGCGCCAAGGGTCGCGCTGATGTCCTCGTCGCGGCGTTTGGTGACCTTGTAGACGGCGAACTTTGTCCCCTTTGCCGGCACCGGCACATGCACGGCCTCGACGAACTCGCCTGGCTGGCGGTCCTGCTTGCCATAGGCGATGAAGAAATCCTGCAACGGGATCGTGCGCCGTGTCTTGCCCCGGCGCAATGTCAGCCGTGCACCGAGCGCGATGAACGGTGGCGGCGTGTCGCCGATCGGCGAGCCGTTGGCGACGTTGCCGCCGATCGTGCCCATGTTGCGAACCTGTTCGCCGCCGATGCGGTCGAACAACGGCCCCAATGCCGGGATGCGTTTCGACAGCGTCGAAAAGGCTTCGGTGTAGGTGACGCCGGCGCCAATCGATATGACACCATTGTCTTCCGTGATGGTGCAAAGCCCCGGCAGATTGCCGATGAAGATCGCCGGCGAGATGTCGCGCATCTGCTTGGTCACCCACAGACCAACGTCGGTCGAACCGGCTACCACGGTGGCGGTCGGCTCTTTTTCGAAAACAGCCGCGAAATCGTCGGCATCGGCCGGCACAACCAGCCGCGTCCCGCCGGCGCCGATCTCGACCCTGGCGCCATCGTGCAACGCCTGCAGCCGTGTGGTGACGTCCCGGCGCTCCGCCGCCAAGGGGTCCTTCGCCACCTTGCCGTAGCTCGATATGGCGTGCGCGGCGCGCATGATCGCCTCATAGCCGGTGCAGCGGCAGAGATTGCCTTGCAAGGCTTTTTCGATGGCGGCGTCCGAAAGATCCGGTGACTTCATCCACAAGCCGTAGAGCGACATGACGAAACCCGGCGTGCAGAAGCCGCATTGCGAGCCATGGAAATCGACCATAGCCTGCTGGACCGGATGCAACTGGCCAGCTTCGCCGCGCAGGTGCTCGACCGTCACGACATGGGTGCCGTCGAGCGAGCCCAGAAAGCGAATGCAGGCATTGACGCTTTCATAGACCAGTCCGGTGGCCGAAAGTCTGCCGATCAGCACCGTGCAGGCGCCGCAATCGCCCTCGGCGCAGCCTTCCTTGGTGCCGCGCAGCGAACGGTCGAGCCGCAGCCAGTCGAGCAGGGTCGCGTCAGGCGCCACGGATGACAGCGCGACATCCCTGCCATTCAGAATGAAGCGGATTTCGCTGCGGATATTGACCTTGGCCATGCCTCAGCTCCCCCTGTAGGTGGAATAGCCGTATGGCGAGATCAGCAATGGTACATGATAGTGCAGCGCCTGCGCCATGCCGAAGCGGATCGGCACGCTGTCGAGGAAGGCCGGCTCGGGCAGCTTCGTTCCTTGGCCGCGCAGATAGTCGCCGGCCGCGAACACCAGTTCGTATTCGCCGATGCGGAAGTCGGCACCGGCCAGCAGCGGCGCATCGCAGCGGCCGTCGGCATTGGTGACGACCGTCTTCAGAAGCGTGCGGGCCAAACCCTCGAGACGGTAGAGCGCGATGGACAATCCAGCCGCCGGCCTGCCGGTCGCGGTATCCAGGACATGGGTCGTCAGACGCCCGCCATCGGCTTTCGCTGTCTCTGCCATTGGCCGCCTCCCATTTTCCAATACGAACAAATTGGCCGGTACAATCAAGCACTACTGATGAATTGTGCGCCAATTAAAGGCGATGCATAAGTCCCGGTCGAGCGGAGTGCGACAAAAACACTTTCAAAAATTTTGAGGGGAATGCGAGAAGCACCCTTTCGATATCCTGATCATACTTCCGGTGATGCCGGGCGCGGAGGGACGATGCGTTACACCAGGGACATGCGTGGCTACGGAGCCAATCCGCCGGATCCGAAATGGCCTGGCGGCGCGCATGTCGCCGTGCAGTTCGTCGTCAACTACGAAGAGGGCGGCGAGAACTGCGTGCTCCACGGCGACAAGGCTTCTGAAGCCTTCCTGTCCGAGATCGTCGGCGCGGCGCCCTGGGTGGGCCAGCGCCACTGGAACATGGAATCGATCTACGAGTATGGGGCGCGGGCCGGCTTCTGGCGGCTGCTGCGCCTGTTCAGCGAAGAGCAAGTGCCTGTCACCTGCTATGGCGTCGCCACGGCGCTCGCGCGCTCGCCCGACCAGGTCACGGCGATGCAGGAAGCCGGCTGGGAAATCGCCTCGCACGGGTTGAGGTGGATCGACTACCGCGACCACGACGCCGAGGACGAGCGCCGCGACCTCGAAGCGGCGATCAAGCTGCACTACGAGGTGACCGGCCAGCGCCCGACCGGCTGGTATACGGGCCGCACATCTATCAACACGGTGCGGCTGGTGGCAGAGGAAGGCGGCTTCGACTACGTCTCGGACACCTATGACGACGAACTGCCCTACTGGTTCGAGCATGAGGACGGCACGCAGCTCATCATCCCCTATACGCTCGACGCCAACGACATGCGCTTTGCCACACCGCAAGGCTTCAACTCGGGCGACCAGTTCTTTGCGTATTTGAAGGACAGTTTCGATACGCTCTATGCCGAGGGCAAGGCCGGCCGGCCGCGCATGATGAACATCGGCCTGCATTGCCGCCTGGTCGGGCGGCCGGGCCGGGTGGCGGCGCTGAAACGCTTCGTCGATTATGTCAAATCGCACGACAAGGTCTGGCTGGCGCGGCGTATCGACATCGCCAAGCACTGGCAGGAAAACCACCCCTATCAGCCGGCCGCGCTACGCCCCTCGAAGATGGAATTCGAGACGTTCGTTCACAGCTTCGGCGGCGTTTTCGAACATTCGCCCTGGATCGCCGAGCGGGCCTACGAGCTGGAGCTCGGCCCGGCGCACGACACGGCGGGCGGCCTCCACAATGCGCTTTGCCGCATCTTCCGTTCCGCCAGTGAGACCGAACGGCTCGGCGTGCTCAACGCCCATCCCGACCTCGCCGGCAAGCTGGCCAAGGCCAGGCGACTGACGGCGGAATCGACCAGGGAACAGGCTTCCGCCGGTCTCGACGCGCTGACAGACAAGGAACGCGAACTGTTCTCCAAGCTCAACGCCGCCTACGTCACCACCTTCGGCTTTCCCTTCATCATCGCGGTGAAAGGCAAGACAAAGGAGGAAATCCTCGCCGAATTCGAAGCCCGCATCGGCAACGGCCGCGGCGTCGAATTCGAAACCGCCTGCAAACAGGTCGAGCGCATCGCGCTGCTGCGCCTCAAGGACATGCTTCCACAATAGGTTTGAACCCATGGATACGATCAGGATGCCCGAGCGAACCTATTATGCCCCAAAGGGCGGCCATTCCGGCCAGAGCGAACTTCTGACCGGCCGCGCCGTCTTTACCGAGGCCTATGCGGTCATCCCCAAGGGCGTGATGCAGGACATCGTCACCAGCGCCCTGCCGTTCTGGGACAAGACCCGTGTCTGGATCCTGTCGCGGCCGCTGTCCGGCTTCGCCGAGACGTTTTCGCAATACATCGTCGAGGTCGCGCCAGGCGGCGGCAGCGAGCGGCCGGAGCCCGATGCCGGCGCCGAAGGCGCCCTGTTCGTGGTCGAGGGCGAACTGACGGTTCTGCTCGACGGCATGAAACATGTGTTGCGCCCCGGCGGTTTTGCCTTCCTGCCGCCGGCCAGCGGCTGGACAGTCCGCAACGAAGGCAAGGCGGCTGTCCGCTTCCACTGGATACGCAAGGCTTATGAGGCGGTCGACGGCCTCGAGATTCCGCAAGCCTTCTTCACCAACGAACAGGAGATCGCGCCGACGCCGATGCCCGGCACCGAGGGCCGCTGGGCAACGACGCGGTTCGTCGATCCCGCCGATCTGCGCCATGACATGCACATGACCATCGTCACGCTCGAGCCCGGCGCGGTCATTCCCTTCGCCGAGACGCATGTCATGGAACACGGGCTCTATGTGCTCGAAGGCAAGGCTGTCTATCGGCTCAACCAGGACTGGGTCGAGGTCGAGGCCGGCGACTATATGTGGCTGCGCGCCTTCTGCCCGCAGGCCTGCTATGCCGGCGGCCCCGGCAAATTCCGCTATCTGCTCTACAAGGACGTCAACCGGCACGCCAAGCTCGGCGGGGCCGGCATCGCGAAGCGGACGTCATGAGCCGCATTGTCGCGCGGCCGCTGACCCGTGAGGCCTTCGCCGAATTCGGCGATGTCATCGACATGGGCGGCGACAACCACTATCCGATCAATGGCGGCAAGGCCGAGCGCTACCATGACCTCGCCACCGCGCAAGCCACGGGGCCGAATGCGCGCGTGCTGATCTCGATGGTGCGCGGCACGCCCTATGACATGCCGCTGAAGCTGACCATGGTGGAGCGCCACCCCTTGGGCAGCCAGGCCTTCATACCGCTGTCGCCGCGTCCGTTCCTGGTCGTCGTCTGCCCTGACGGCAAGGACGGGCCTGGCGAGCCTCATGCCTTCGTCACCGCACCGGGGCAAGGCATCAACTACTTCCGCAATCTCTGGCACGGCGTGCTGACGCCGCTCGGAGAGCCTCAGGACTTTTTGATCGTCGACCGTGGCGGCGACGGCTCCAACCTCGAGGAATTCCACTTCTCGCACGCCTACGAAATCCACCTCCCCGACGAGAGCTTGTGATGACCGACATCTCGCTGATCGACCGCCTGCTCGACGTCATCGAGCACGATATCGTGCCGAAGACGGCAGAAGGCGTCGCCCACGGCAACAAGCTGTTCGGCGCGGCGATCCTGCGCAAGGACAACTATTCGCTGGTACTGGCCGAGACCAACAACGAGATGGAAAACCCGCTCTGGCATGGCGAGGTGCATTGCCTGAAGCGCTTTTACGAGATGCCCAGGGCCGAGCGCGTCGACACCAAGGACGCCATCTTTCTCGCCACACACGAGCCCTGCTCGCTCTGCCTGTCGGCGATCACCTGGGCCGGCTTTGACAACTTCTACTATTTGTTCAGCCACGAGGATTCGCGTGACAGTTTTGCCATCCCGCATGATCTCAAAATTCTGAAAGAGGTCTTCACCCTCGACCCCGGCGGCTACAATGCCGAGAACGCCTATTGGAAAAGTTTTTCGATCCGCAGGTTGGTGAGGGCGCTGGCCGGGGCCGAACGCCAGCGGCTGGAGGAGCGGATCGGGAAAATCTCGGCGCGCTACGACGAATTGTCGGGCGACTACCAGGCGAGCAAGGCTGAGAACGACAT
Source organism: Mesorhizobium sp. CO1-1-7 (assembly GCF_020164885.1). Classification (NCBI taxonomy): domain Bacteria; kingdom Pseudomonadati; phylum Pseudomonadota; class Alphaproteobacteria; order Hyphomicrobiales; family Phyllobacteriaceae; genus Mesorhizobium; species Mesorhizobium sp. CO1-1-7. Next base: position 731,307 of record NZ_JAIUHA010000001.1, read on the forward strand.
TCCGCTGAACTGAGCTTCCGTCTCAACAATCGCCGCTTGAGTTACCCCCTTTATGGGGGCATACTGGATCATGGATAAACGCAGACCCACTTACGATCTTGATGCAATCAAGACGACATTTGGGTCTGTCGACACGCTGGCGATCACAACGTCCGCACTGCGGGATGCTGTTGGGCTGGGCTTCGATCGCGCCGGTGTGATCGAGGTGACCGACAGCATGACGCGGAAGATGTTTGTGAAGTCGATGACGACTTTCGCGGAGCATCGAGTGTGACAGGATGTCTATCGCGTGCCAGCGCGTGACATCCTTCTCATGTGAAATTCCAGGCGGATCTCGTGACCGAATTCACGGTCATGTCATTCAAGGAGAAATGACCATGGCGACAAGGGAGAGCAGTGAAACGAATAGGATGGTCTCCCCCGAAACCGGAAAAACGTTGATGCGCGGAGTCCGTCCATTCACCGTGACCTATAAGGGCGAGAGCATGATCGTCGACCTGCCCGGCTACTATCCGCCATCGGATGGCGAGGGTGTGCATGTCGGCGACGATATGGCCGCCGTTGATGCCGCGCTGCGCGCGCTCAAGGAGAAGATCGACGGCGTGCCGGCCCCGTCAACCATCCGCCGCATGCGCACGAAGCTCAAGCTGTCGCAGCGCGAGGCCGGATCCTTGTTCAAGGTCGGCGAGAACGCCTTCGACAAGTATGAAAGAGGCTTGATCGAACCGAGTGGCCCGACCATTCAATTGATGACATTGCTGGAGAAACATCCCGAACTGCTCGACGAATTGCGATAGCGGCACAGGTCGCATATTTCGCTGCTCCAGTCGCGAATGGCGATTGAAAGTTCTCGTGCCGCGGAGCGTTATGCCTGCCATGAAAATCATCACCGAATTTCCCCGCAAGGTCGTCGAATTTCCCGATATGGGCATCGTCATGCCCGATGGCTGCCGGCTATCGGCTCGGGTGTGGATGCCAGAGGATGCGGGCGACGATCCGGTGCCTGCCATCCTCGAGCACCTGCCCTACCGCAAGCGCGACGGCACGATCTTTCGCGATCAGCTTACCCATCCCTATTTCGCCGGCCACGGCTACGCCTCGATCCGCGTCGACATGCGCGGCAATGGCGATTCCGAAGGGCTGATGGACGACGAATATTCCGAGCAGGAACTGCAGGACGCCTGCGATGTCATCGCCTGGGCGGCGGCCCAGCCCTGGTGCAACGGCAGTGTCGGCATGATGGGTATTTCCTGGGGCGGCTTCAACTGCCTGCAGGTGGCGGCCAAACAGCCGCCGGCGCTCAAGGCGGTGATCAGCCTGTGCTCGACCGTCGACCGCTATGCCGACGACATCCACTACAAGGGCGGCTGCCTTTTGAACGAGAATTTCGGCTGGGCCTCGACCATGCTTTCCTATTCGTCGCGGCCGCCGGATCCGCTGATTGCCGGCGATAACAGATGGCGCGACCTCTGGATGACCCGGCTGGAGAACCTGGCCTTCATGGCGCCGCTGTGGCTCAGCCACCAGCATCGCGACGCCTATTGGAAGCGCGGTTCGATTTGCGAGGATTTTTCGGCCGTCAAGGCGGCTGTGCTGTCGATCGGCGGCTGGCACGACGGCTACCGCAACACGATCTCGCACCTCGTCACCAACATCGAGGCACCGGTCAAGGGCATCGTCGGACCGTGGATCCACAAATACCCGCACTATGCCGGCCCCAAGCCAGCCATCGGCTTCCTCCAGGAAGCGCTGCGCTGGTGGGACCGCTGGCTGAAGGGCGCCGAGACCGGCGTCGAGGCCGATCCCGACTACCGCGCCTATGTGATGGACAGCGTGCGTCCCGCGCGCTGGCATCCGGAGCGGCCCGGCCGCTGGATAGCCGAGCAGGAGTGGCCATCGTCCAACATAACGATTGAAGCGCTCGAGCTCATGGCTCCGGGTGCAGGGCCTTCAACCGTCGCTTCGCCGCAAACCTGTGGGCTTGCCGGCGGCGAATACTTTCCGTTCACCTTCGGACCGGAACTGCCGGGCGATCAGCGTCCTGATGATGGGCTGTCGGCCTGTTTCGACCAGCCTGAGCTCACCAAACCGATCGAGATCGTCGGCGCGCCGGAGCTTGAGGTCCAGCTTGCCTCGGACCGGCCCCAGGCCAACATCGCGGTCCGGCTCTGCGACGTACATCCCGACGGCGCCTCGGAACTGATCTCCTATGGCGTGCTCAATCTGACGCACCGCAGCTCGCATGAATTCCCCGAGGCGCTGGTCCCCGGGGAGACGGTTTCGGTCCGTGTCGTGCTCGATCAATGCGCCTACCGCGTGCCGGCCGGCCATCGTCTGCGCGTCGCCGTTTCGACCGCCTACTGGCCCGCTATCTGGCCCTCGCCCGAGCCGGTACGACTGACCGTGTCGGCGGCCACGCTATCGGTGCCGTTGCGCCTGCTGGCAACAGGCGACGAAGCCGTTTTCGCCGAGCCGGAAGGTGCTACGCCGTGGGCGACCGAGACGGTTCGGCCCGCCAATTCCGAACGCCATGTCGATCGCGACGAAAAGACCGGGATTGTCACGCTGTCGATAACGGACGACTTCGGCGAAGTGCGCGATCTCGACCACGGACTGGTCAACGGCAGCATTGCCCGCGAAACCTGGACCATCCAACCTGACGATCCCCTGTCAGCCTCGGGAAAAACACACTGGACGCAGACCCTGTCGCGAAATGGATGGTCGGTCCGTACCGAGACATGGGCGCAGATGCGGTCGGACACGCAAAACTTCATCGTCAGCGCCCGAATCGAAGCCTATGAGGGCGAAAAACTCGTCTTCGAGCGCGATTTCGACGAAAAGGTCCCGCGTGCGCTTGTTTGAGCGTTGAAATCATTGATCCAAATGCGACGTGCGATTTACGCCACGGCATGTCGCATTCGGTCTTGCTTACCGCTTTCCCTTGCGGTCATTATTCCCTTTAACAAGAAGCAAGAAAATCGACCGCAGAGTCGAACCAACAGAGTGAGGAACTCAAATGTCAAATGAACTGGAATTCCTTAGCCGGCGCGTTGCGTCCGGCAAACTGAGCCGTCGTGATTTTCTCGGCCGGGCGGCAGCGCTCGGCATCGCCGCACCCTTCGCCAACGCGCTGCTTTCGAGCGCGGCGCGTGCAGCGGGTCCGGTCAAGGGCGGTACGCTGAAGGCCGGCCTGGTCGGCGGTGAATCCACCAACAGCCTCGACCCGGCGCTGATGATGACGCAGGTGCCGTTCGCCTTCGGCAAGTGCTGGGGCGAAATGATCGTCGAGCTGTCGCCGGAAGGCAAGCTCGAGAACCGCATCGCTGAAGACATCGGCTCGTCCAAGGACGCCAAGACCTGGACGCTGAAGATCCGCGACGGCGTCGAATTCCACAACGGCAAGACCGTGACCGCGGAGGACGTGGCCGCCACGCTGGAGCGCCATTCGGACGAGAAGTCGAAATCCGGCGCGCTCGGCTACATGAAGGGCATCGACACCATCAAGGCCAGCGGCAAGGAAGTGGTGCTGACGCTAAAGGAGGCCAATGCCGACCTTCCCTATTTGCTCAGCGACTATCACCTGATCGTTCAGCCCAATGGCGGCAAGGACAAGCCAGATGCCGGCATCTCGGCAGGGCCATACGTGGTTAAGACCAACGAGCCTGGCGTGCGCCATGGCGGCGAGCGCTTCGCCAATTACTGGCAGGGCGACAAGATGGGCCATGCCGACCAGATCGAGGTCATCGTCATCAATGACGCGACCGCCCGCACGGCAGCACTGCAGGGCGGCCAGGTCAACATGATCAACCGCGTCGAGCCGAAGATCGTCGACCTGATCAAGCGCGTGCCGGGCGTGACCATCCGCAACCACGCCGGTCCCGGCCACTACGTGTTCATCATGCATTGCAACACGGCGCCGTTCGACAACAACGACCTCAGGATGGCGCTGAAGCTGGCGATCGACCGCGAGGAGATGCTGACCAAGGTGCTGCGCGGCTACGGCTCGCTCGGCAACGACTTCCCGATCAACGCGTCCTATCCGCTGTTCAGTGAGATCGAGCAGCGCAAGTACGATCCCGACAAGGCCAAGTTCCACTACAAGAAATCAGGCCATGACGGCACCGTTCTGCTCAGGACCTCGGACGTGGCTTTCCCCGGCGCCGTCGATGCGTCCCAGTTGTTCCAGCAGAGCGCGGCCAAGGCCGGCATCAAGATCGAGCTCAAGCGAGAGCCCGGCGACGGCTACTGGAACGAGGTCTGGAACAAGCAGCCCTTCTGCGCCTCCTACTGGGGCGGCCGCTCGACGCAGGACCAGATGTATTCGACCGCCTATCTGTCGACGGCAGACTGGAACGACACGCGTTTCAAGCGCCCGGATTTCGACAAGATGGTGCTGGCGGCGCGCGCCGAACTCGACGAGGCCAAGCGCAAGCAGATGTACCATGACATGGCTGTCATGGTCCGCGACGACGGCGGCCTGATCCTGCCGATGTTCAACCAGTTCATCGACGCCACCGGCGCCAAGGTCGATGGCTGGGTGGATGATCCGCACCAGGAACTGATGAACGGCTACGCCCTGGCGAAGTGCTGGCTGCAGGCCTGAGTCCGGCTTTGCAGAGATGTCTTCACCCATCCTGAAACTCATTGCCCAGCGCATTGCGCTGGGCATCCTCCTTCTGTTGGCCATCTCGGTCCTGATCTTCGCCGGCACGCAGATTCTGCCAGGCGATGTCGCGCAAGCCATTCTGGGACAATCCGCGACGCCGGAATCGCTCGCCAATCTGCGCGAGCAGCTCGGGCTGAACGACCCCGCCTATGTCAGGTATTTCCACTGGCTCGGCGGCGTTTTGACCGGCGACCTCGGCACGGCGATGTCGAGCGGGCAGGATATCGCAACCTCGATCAAGTCGCGCCTGTGGAACACACTGTTCCTCGCCTTCTGGGCGGCGATCGTGGCCGTACCGCTGGCCATCATCCTGGGCCTGATCGCGGTGCGCTACCGCAATGGCTGGGTCGACAAGCTGATCTCCGGGCTGGCACTGGCCTCGACCTCCTTCCCCGAATTCTTCATCGGCTATGTGCTGGTCTATTTCTTCGCCGTGAAGTGGCAGATCTTTCCCGGCATCTCGACTGTCTACGAAGGCATGCCCTTCGGTGAGCGGATGCAGGCGATCGCGCTGCCGGCGACGGCGCTGACACTGGTGGTGCTCGCCCACATGATGCGCATGACGCGAGCGGCGATCCTCAATGTCATGCAGTCGGCCTATGTCGAGACGGCGGAACTGAAGGGCCTGTCGGCGTTCAACGTCATCCGCAAGCACGCCTTCCCCAATGCCATCGCGCCGATCATCAACGTCGTCATGCTCAACCTCGCCTATCTCATCGTCGGGGTCGTCGTGGTCGAGGTGATTTTCGTCTATCCCGGCATGGGACAATATCTCGTCGATCACGTCACCAAGCGTGACGTACCGGTGGTACAGGCCGTCGGCCTGATCTTCGCCGCCGTCTACATCAGTCTCAACATCATCGCGGACATAGCGGCGATCGTCGCCAATCCGCGTCTCCGCCATCCGAAATAGGGGGGCTGATATGCTCGATATCAAACGCATCCCCATCCCCGCGCTGATCGGCATCGTCCTGACGGCACTGTTCGTGCTGGCGGCGATCTTCGCGCCCTGGATCTCACCGCATGACAACGCCGAAATCGTCGGCGATGTCTGGGAGCCGATATCGGCGGCGCATTGGCTGGGCACCGACAATCTCGGCCGCGATTTGCTGTCCCGGATGATCTATGGCGCGCGCATCACCTTGTTTATCGCGGTGCTGGCCACCGCGCTGTCGTTCTCGCTCGGCGCCATACTTGGCTTTTCGGCGGCCGTGTTCGGCGGCTGGTTCGATACGATCCTGTCGCGCCTCGTCGATCTCCTGATGTCGATCCCGACACTGATCATGGGCCTGGTGGTGCTCTCAGTGCTGCCAACCAACCTGGTGACGCTGATCCTGGTGATGGGCATTCTCGACTCGACGCGCGTCTATCGCCTGTCGCGCGCGGTCGCCGTCGACATCAACGTCATGGACTATGTCGAGGCCGCCAAGCTGCGCGGCGAAGGCAGCGCCTGGATCATCTTCCGCGAAATCCTGCCCAATGCGCTGTCGCCGCTGATCTCCGAGCTCGGCCTGCGCTTCATCTATGCGGTGCTGTTCCTGTCGACGTTGTCCTTTCTCGGCCTCGGCGTGCAGCCGCCGGACGCCGACTGGGGCGGCATGGTGAAGGAGAACAAGGACGGCATCGTGTTCGGCATAGGCGCCGCGCTCATTCCCGCGGCCGCGATCGCAGCACTGGCGATCTCGGTCAATCTTGTGGCCGACTGGGTGCTGAACCGCACGACAAGCCTGAAGGGAGGACGCGGATGACGGCCGACGTGAAGGCAAAGTCCACCCCTCTGCTCGATATCCGCAATTTGCGCATCGAGGCGACGGTCTATCCGCCAGGTGAGGCGCCGAAGAATATCGTGCTCGTGCACGACGTCTCGCTGACGCTGGAGAAGGGCAAGGTGCTCGGCCTGATCGGCGAATCCGGAGCCGGCAAGTCGACCATCGGCCTGTCGTCCATGGGCTATGGCCGTGGCGGCGTGCGCATCACCGGTGGCGAGGTGCTGCTCAACGGCCGCGACATCCTGAAGGGCGGCAAGGAAGGTTTCCGCAAGCTGCGTGGCCGCGAGGTCTGCTATGTCGCGCAGTCGGCGGCGGCCGCTTTCAACCCGGCGCACAGGCTGATGGACCAGGTGGTGGAAGCCACGCTGCTGCACGGGACGGCGACACGGGCGGAGGCCGAGAAACGCGCGATCGCGCTGTTCAAGAAGCTCAGCCTGCCGAACCCGGAAGCCATCGGCGAACGCTTTCCGCACCAGGTGTCAGGCGGCCAGCTGCAGCGCGTCATGACGGCTATGGCGCTGTGCTCGGAGCCTGACCTGATCGTCTTCGACGAACCGACGACGGCACTCGACGTGACGACGCAGATCGACGTGCTGGCGGCGATCAAGGACGCCATCCGCGACACCCATGTGGCGGCGCTCTATATCACGCACGATTTGGCCGTCGTTGCCCAAGTCTCGGACGAGATCATGGTGCTGCGCCACGGCCGGCTGGTCGAATGGGGCGGCACCCGCCAGATCATCAAGGAACCGCGCCAGGAATACACCAACGCCCTGGTTTCGGTGCACGAGATCGAACATGCCGAGCAGAACCCCGGCACCACGCCGTTCCTGTCGGTCAAGAACGTCACCGCTGCCTATGGCGGCGGCCAGGTCAAGGTGCTGAAGAACGTCTCGGTCGATATCTACCCCGGCCAGACATTGGCCGTGGTTGGCGAATCCGGCTCCGGAAAATCGACGCTGGCGCGCGCCATAACCGGACTTTTGCCACCCGAGCAGGGCACCGTCACGTTCGACGGACGCCCGTTGGCCAACCGGCTTGCCGACCGGCCGAAGGAGGATTTGCGCCAGCTGCAGATGATCTATCAGATGGCCGACGTGGCGATGAACCCGCGCCAGACCGTCGGCACCATCATCGGCCGGCCGCTCGAATTCTATTTCGGCATGCGCGGCAAACAGCGCGATGCCCGCGTCGCCGAACTGCTCGACAAGATCGAAATGGGCAAGGGCTTTGTCGACCGTTACCCGGCCGAGCTTTCCGGCGGCCAGAAACAGCGTGTTTGCATCGCCCGCTCGCTCGCGGCAAAACCCAAGCTGATCATTTGTGACGAGGTGACCTCGGCGCTTGACCCCTTGGTGGCGCACGGCATCCTGAAGCTTCTGCTTGAACTGCAGAAGGAGGAGAACGTCGCCTATCTGTTCATCACCCACGATCTGGCGACGGTGAAGTCGATCGCCGATTCGATCGCTGTGATGTATCGCGGCGAGGTGGTGCGCTATGGTTCGAAGAGCAAGGTGCTGACGCCCCCCTTCGATGACTACACCGACCTTCTCTTGTCATCGGTCCCGGAGATGGAGATCGGCTGGCTGGAAAAGGCGATCAAGGGGCGGCGCATGGCCAGCGCCGGGAACTAGCGCAGTTCACGGTTTCACGGGAACGGTGAACTGCTCTATCTCTTTGTTTTTATGCAATTCCGGATGGAAAAACCGTTCACACTTTTCCTGGAATTGCTCTAGGCACCCAGCGATCCGCCAACCAGGGGAGATGGCGGCCGTCATCCGCATGCAACACTAGGGCGCCACACGTCCTTTGGACGGGCGCCACTGGTGCGGCGTTGTTTCAACAAGGGGTAGGACATGAAGACTGAACTCGATCATCTCGCCGATCTCGCTGGCCAGGGCCGGATATCGCGTCGCGACTTTCTTGGCCGCACCGCGGCGCTCGGCGTGTCCGCCGCGCTGGCAACGACGCTGGCCGGGAGGGCCTTCGCGCAGAGCCCGGTCAAGGGCGGCATCATCAAGGCCGGCCTGCAGGGCGGTGAATCGACCAACAGCCTCGACCCTGCCCTGAACCTCAGCCAGGTCACCTACAGTTTCAGCAAGCAGTGGGGCGAGTATCTTGCCCGGTTAACCCCAGACAACAAGCTGGTAAACCTGATCGCCGAAGACATCGGCGCTTCCAAGGACGCCAAGACGTGGACGATCAAGGTCCGTGACGGCATCGAATTCCACAATGGCAAGACGGTAAACGCCGAAGACGTTGCCGCCACCATCGAGCGCCATGCCGACGAGAAGTCGAAGTCGGGCGCGCTCGGTATCCTCAAGAACATCAAGGGCGTCAAGGCGAGCGGCAAGGAAGTGATCGTCACGCTCGGCGATGCAGACGCCGACTTCCCCTATCTGATGGCCGACTACCATCTCGTCATCCAGCCGAATGGCGGCAAGGACAACCCGAATGCCGGCATCAGCGCCGGTCCCTACAAGGTCACCGTCAACCAGCCGGGCGTGCGCCATGGCGGCGAACGCTTTGCCAACTACTGGCAGGGCGACAAGGCCGGCCATGCCGACCAGGTCGAGATCGTCGTCATCAACGACGCGACGGCGCGTCTCGCTGCCCTCCAGGGTGGTCAGGTCCACATGATCAACCGCGTCGAGCCGAAGGTTGTCGATCTGGTCAAGCGCATTGCCGGCGTAAGTATCGAGAACGTGTCTGGCAAGGGCTACTACCCGTTCAACATGTTCTGCGACACCGCACCCTTCGACAGCAACGATCTGCGTATGGCGCTCAAGCTCGCCATGGACCGCGAGGAAATGCTGGAGAAGATTCTGCGCGGCTACGGCTCGGTGGGCAACGACTTCCCGATCAACGAAGCCTACCCGCTGTTTACCGCCATCGAGCAGCGCAAATTCGATCCCGAAAAAGCCGCCGCCCTCTACAAGAAGTCGGGCCATAGCGGCTCGGTCCTGCTGCGTACCTCCGATGTCGCCTTCCCCGGCGCCGTCGACGCCGCCCAGCTCTATCAGCAGAGTGCGGCCAAAGCCGGGATCAAGATCGAGATCAAGCGCGAGCCCGGCGATGGCTACTGGTCCGAGGTGTGGAACAAGAAGCCCTTCTCGCTCTCCTATTGGGGCGGCCGCGCCACGCAAGACCAGATGTATTCCACCGGCTATGTCTCGACGGCCGACTGGAACGACACGCGCTTCAAGCGGCCGGAATTCGACAAGATGCTGTTCACCGCGCGCGGCGAACTCGACCAGGACAAGCGCAAGGCGATCTACCACGACATGGCGGTGATGATGCGCGATGAAGGCGGATTGATCGTGCCCTTCTTCAACCAGTTCATCGACGCGGCCGCCACCAACAAGATCAGCGGATGGATCAAGAACCCGATCGGCGAAATGATGGATGGGTACGCGCTGGGAGAATGCTGGCTGAACGCCTGACATCTGTCTCATATTGAAAAGCGCCGCGTGTCCGAACGACACGCGGCGCGCTCGTTTCAACAGACAAACGCATGGAGCAACCGGTGGCGATCCAATCCAAGCTTCTGCTGATCATCCTCGATGGCGTTCCCTACCGCAACTGGCGCCGGCTGATGGGCAATCTCGAGGGTTGGGTGCAATCGGGCGAGGCGCGGGTGTGGAAGATGCGCTCGGTGCTGCCGTCGACCTCGGCCTGCTGCTATGCCTCGATCCACACCGGCGTTTCGCCACAGGTGCACGGGATCCTGTCCAACGAAAACCGGTTTCGCGTCGGACAGCCCGATATCTTCTCGGAAGTCAGCAAGGCCGGCGGCAGGACCGGCGCGGTTACCCATTCCTACTGGTCTGAATTCTTCCGCTCCTACCCCTTCGACCTCGTCGAGGACATGGAATATGACGAGCCCGGCGGACCGATCACGCATGGCCGCTTCCACACCATGACCGGCTACAATCTCAAGAACCAGATGACGCCGAGCGATGTCGACCTGTTCGCGACGCTGACCATGCTCACCCAGCGCCACGGCATCGACTACGGCATCCTGCACACCTGCACGCTGGACTCGATGGGCCATCGCTTCGGTCACGACTGCCACGAGATGGACCATGCCTGCTACGCCATGGACGGCATGCTGGCGGCCTTCCTGCCGGGCTGGATCGAAGCCGGCTATGAGGTCATGGTCACCGCCGACCATGGCCAGACCGACCGCGGTCACCATGGCGGCCATGACGACGAGATGCAGGATTTCGCGCTGTATTATTTCGGACAAGGCAAAGGGCCGGAAGCCGACACGCTGCTCGACCAGTTGCAACTGGCGCCAACGGTGTTGAGCCGGCTGGGCGTGCCGGTGCCGGCGACGATGAAGGCGAAGGCTTTTCTCACCTGATCGGGCGGCTGGCGCCTCCCTCATCCGCCTGCTGGCACCTTCTCCCCGTAAACGGGGCGAAGGGATGCTCTGGCAACCGCCCCGCTCTTCGGTTAGCCTCCCAAAATTCCTTGGCGGAGGATGAACCTTTTTGGACCGATCGGCGACAGAGCAAACAGGAGCCAGGCGGCTCGACCGGCCATGACAGCGGCGACGGAGACCGATCGCGCGCTTGTCGACCGGGTCGCGAAGGGCGACCGGGCCGCCGTGCGGCTCCTGTTCATGCGTCACCACGCGCGGATCTACCGCTTCGTGGCGCGCCAGACGGGATCGGAAATGATGGCTGACGATATCGCCAACGAGGTGTTTCTCGAACTGTGGCGCCAGGCGCCGGGTTTCGAAGGGCGCTCCGAAGTCTCGACATGGCTGCTCGGCATCGCCCGCTTCAAGGCGCTATCGCTGCTGCGCAAGAAGAAGGAAGACTGGATCGACGACGAGGCCGCCGCCGCGGTGCCCGACAGCGCCGACACGCCCGAGGTCGTCACCTTGAAGGAGGATAAGGCCGCCGCCTTGCGCCGCCTGATTGACGCCCTGCCCGAGGAGCACCGCACGGTGATCGACCTCGCCTATTATCAGGGCCAGTCGGTGACCGAGATCGCCGAGGTGCTCGACATTCCGGTCGCGACCGTCAAGACCCGTATGTTCTACGCCCGCAAGAAACTCGGCGAAGCCCTGAAGGCCGCCGGTTACGACAGGGGGTGGCCATGAGCGCCGCTGAAAAGATGTCGCGCCGCGACGAAATGGAAACGCTGCTGCCGTTCTACCTGAACGGCTCGCTCGAAGGTTCGGATCTGGAAGCCGTCGAGGAATGGCTGGCCAACGATCCCTCGGCACTTGCCGCGCTTGGCGAGGCGGAAGCCGAGTTCTCCGGCACGGCGGCGGCCAATGAGGCGATCCGCCCGCCGGCCGATGCGCTCAGCCGCTTCGCCAAGGCGCTGGACGCGGAGGCCGGGCCTGCACGCAGGCCGGCAGGATCGTCCTGGCTGGCGCAGGCCTGGACCCGTTTCATGGCGGTGCCGGTCGGCGTCGCGTGGGCGGCGGCCGCGGTTCTGCTGGCCTTGATCGCCGTGCAGTCGCTGGTGCAGCCCGGCGGCAAGGGCGGCAATTTCGAGATCGCCGGCGCACAAGACGATCTGGCCAAATTGCCGTTTGCGCTGGTCAAGTTCAAGCCGGACGCCAGGATGGCCGACATTGCCGTCTTCCTCGACGCCAACAAGCTCAAGATCATCGGCGGACCGACCGCCGATGGCATCTTCAGGCTCGCCATTCCGGCGACGACAGCCGCCGACTACGAGAAGGCGCGCAGCCTTATTGCCGCCCAGCCTTTCGCCGAGACTGTGATCGAGGGAAGGAAACCTGTTGATGGCGGCTGAGGCGGTCATTCGATTTGCGGCTGTCCTTGCGGCGGCGATGACAATCGCCGCCGTGCCTGTGTCGGCGCAGACCAACGACGGCAATCCCGAGCGGGCCAAAATCGATTGCAGCAACGACGCCAATGCAATGGCGGCCGACTGCGTCAAGGACGGCGGCGCCACCAAAGGCGGGTCGGGTGCGGCCCAGGCCAGCGCCGTTTTTCTGCCCGCCTTGATCGTCGACCTTTTCCCCAATCCGGCCGCCCCTCCTGCACCGGTGCCGGCACCACGGCCGGAGCCCGCGACTTCCCCCGGGGGCAACCAGGCCGGCCCACCAGCCAGTGGACCGATCGTCTCGCCGACCGATCTCATCACCGTCCAGTCGCGGCGCGCCGTGACCGGGGAGTTCGTGCCGGACGAGGTGCTGGTGACGGTCGATGGCGATGCCGGTGCCGTGCAGCAGATCGCCGCTTCCTTCGGCCTAGAAGTACGCTCGCAGCGCCAGTCCCGGCTGCTTGGCGCCACTTTGGTGCGTTTCGGCATTCCCGATGGCCGCCCTGTCGGCGTGGTGCTGGCGCAGCTTGCCGCCGACGGCCGCACGCGGCGCCGCGAGCCCAACCACATCTACTCGCTGCAGCAGGCGGCCGGCATCGTCAACTATGCCTTCGACCGCATCGCGCTCGACGCCAAACAGGCCAGCGGCGAGAACGTGCGCGTCGCCGTCATCGATACCGGCATCGACGACAGCAATCCGGCGCTTGCCGGCGTCATCGCCGCGCAGTTCGACGCCATGCCCGACGTGCCGATCGAAAAGCGCGACCACGGCACTTCGATCGACGGTCTGATTGCCGGCGTCGGCCCGCTGGAAGGCATGGCGCCGGGCGCCAGGATCTACCATGCGCGCGCCTTCGAGGGCGGCAAGTCGACCATGGACGTCATTCTGTCGGCGCTCGACTGGGCGGCGGACCAGAATGTCAGCATCATCAATATGAGCTTCGTCGGACCGAAAAACGACCTGCTCGGCACCGCCTGCCGCAATGCACGGGCGCTTGGCATGGTGCTGGTGGCGGCGGCCGGCAATAACGGGCCGAAGGCGCCCTACGGCTATCCGGCCGCCTTTGACGGCGTCATCGCCGTGACGGCCACCGACGCCAAGGATGCGCTGATGCCGCAGGCCAATCGCGGCGCCTATGTGTTCATTTCCGCGCCCGGCGTCGAGATGGTGGCGCCGAGCGGCGCCGGCTCGGATGTCGTTACCGGCACGTCGTTCGCGGCCGCGATCGTCAGCGGCGCCATCGCCAACCTCATCCATGCCACGCCCGACCGCTCGGCCGACGACATCGAGAAGGCGCTTGCGGCGACCGCGAAGGATCTCGGGCTTAAGGGGCGCGACAATGATTTCGGCTACGGCCTGCTGGACATCAAGGCTGCAGGGACTGCGAAGGAATAGCCAGCGACGGCTCACGCGGCGCTTTGCCGGGACGAAGCAGGAACCAGAACGCGGCGATGTGCGTGATCATCAGCAGCGGCACGTAGATGATGGGGATCGCGTAGGTGGCTCCCAACTGCTCCGCGTGCTCGGGAAGGCCTTCCTGAACCGCGTGGTAATAGTCGACGACGAGGTCGGCCATTCCGACGAGATTAAAGGCGACGACGAACGACCAGAAGAGCAAGCGAACTCTGACCGTCAGCAATGCCAGCATGGCCAGCACCCCGGTGGCGAAGTCGCCATAGGCAGCGAACATGGCGAAGCCGGCAGGCAGATTGGGGCCGACGACGCCCGGAAGCAGGAACACGAGACCGAAGAAGCGGAAACTGTGCAGCGTGGCAATGGCGCGTTGCGCCGCCATCCGATCCATCGAGTCCAGCCATGGCAGGCCATATGCACCGAAGCAAAGCAGCCATGCGACATAGCCCAGGACGAGTTGGATCTGGAACAGCATCGGCGTTGACATCGGTTTCCTCGCAACAGGTGGTCATGCGGTCCCGCGCACTTCGGCCGTTAGCTAAGACTGCTTTCATAGTTCGGCCATCCGCTGTAATCAGAACAGCCTATGAAGCAGAGATACACAATCCGGCACGGTGCGTTGGACGGGGTCGAGGTGTTCCTGGCCGTCGCGCGGCATCGTAACTTCCGCCGTGCCGCGGCCGAACTGGCGGTAACGCCGTCCGCGGTAAGCCAGGCGGTGCGCGCGCTGGAAGTCCGCATCGGTGCGGCCCTGTTTGCCCGCACGACCCGAAGCGTCGGCCTGACCGAGGCTGGCCAGCGGTTCCTCGACCGCGCCGGACCTGCCTTCGAGGAGATCATGGCCGCAGGCGAGGTCGCCCGCGATGTCGGCCAGCGGCCGACCGGGCTTTTGCGACTGTCCGTGCCCCGCGCGGTCGTGCCGCTGATCCTGGAGCCTATGATCGCGTCGTTCTGCCGGGCCTATCCCGAGATCGAACTGGAGATCGCCGCCAGCGACGAGATGGTCGATCTCGCCGCCGGCGGATTCGATGCCGGCATCCGGCTGGGCCAGTTCATAGCGCCCGACATGATCGCGGTGCGGCTGACGCCGCCCTTCTCCTTCGTGGTCGTCGGCAGCCCGGACTATCTCGAGCGCCACGGCCAGCCCGAACAGATCACCGATCTGCGCCGCCACGCCTGCCTGCGCCTGCGCCGCGCGAACGGCGCCGTCGCACCCTGGTCCTTCACCGACGGCAACGGGGCGATCGAGGCGATCGTCTCGGGCCCGCTGATTGCGCATGACTATCCAACCTTGCTGGGGGCCGCGATCCAAGGCGTCGGCCTGGCGCAGACGCCTCGGCCTGTCGCCGACGGCGCAATAGAACAGGGGAAACTCAAACCGGTGCTGGAGGACTTTGCCGGCGCGACCCCGGGCGTCTTCCTCTATCATCCAGGCAAGCGTCAGGTCCTGCCGAAGCTGCGCGCCTTCATCGATCATCTTAAATCCGCGGGCTGAGACAACGGGCAGAGGCAGCGCAGAAGTCGTTCCAGCAATTGACCCTGCTGGCGAGTGGTCAGGCCGGCGCGCCGGCGACCGATCCCCTGACCACCAGGTCGACCGGCCAGACCTCGCCGCGCGCGCCCTCCTCCAGTCCCGATATCCGCGCCGCCAGCCGCTCGGCGATGCGTGCGCCGGCCAGCCGGATCGACGAGCGCGTCGTGGACAGCGGCACGGAAAAATTCTCCGGCTTCAGCCAGGGAAAAACGTCGTCATGGGCAATCAGCGAGACGTCGCCGGGAATGCTGAGGCCAAGGTCGCGCACCGCGCGCACGACGCCGAGCGCCATGATCAGGCTGGAACAGGCGATTGCCGTCGGCGCGTCGTCCTGTTCGAGCAGGCGCCGGGCGGCGCGATAGCCGTTCTCCTCGGTCATGACGAGCGAGCAGACATGGCGATCGTCCAATGCCAGGCCACTCGCGGCCAGCGCCCGGCGCAGGCCGCGCTCGCGGTGGATGGCAAAGGTCTCGCGGTCGTCGCCGTTGATCAGCGCCAGCCGCCGGTGGCCAAGCTGGACGAGCAGCCGCGCGGCTTCGTGGAAGGCGCCTTCATTGTCGATGTCGAGAAAGGGATAGTCGAAATTCAGGCCCTCGCTGCGGCCATGGACGATGAAAGGAATGCCGAGCGTGTTGACCAGCGCCACGCGCCTGTCCTGCGGCCTCGGCGAAGAGATGTAGACGGCATCGACCTGCCGGTTGGCGACGATGCGGCGGTAGGTCGTTTCCTGGTCATCGGCATCGGTCGGTGACAGGACAAGGTCGAGCTCGTGCGAGCGGGCATAGTCGCCAAGACCGGACAGGAATTCGACGAAATGGGGATCGATGTCGACGGCTGCACCCGTCGGCAGAACATAGCCGATCATTCCGGACTTACCCGTGGCCAGCCGGCGCGCACTCGGATTGGGGCGATAGCCGTGGCGCTTGGCTGCGTCCATGACACGCCTGCGGGTTTCCTCGTTGACTTCGGGATAGCCGTTCAGCGCCCGGCTTACCGTGGTCTGGGAAAGCGCCAGCATATGCGCGAGTTGCTTGAGGTTCACGAGAGGCCTCCCTGCCTCAAAGCGCTTTTAAATTGAATCGACCCAAACGCCACAAGGGCGTGGCCAACTCCACATGGACCATAAGCGTGCCGGGGCCCGGTTTGAAACGAAAATTGCTGCTGCAGTGCCGAAAAAGCATGTTGCGGTGCAAATTTTTGGACCCTGGCAGACGGCGACTAAATCGATTAGTTCCTGCTCCCCCTTGACACCCGTCCGATTCAGTGGCGAGATCAACAAAGCCAAAGCGCTTTGGAAGACTGTTCGAAAGGTTGCGGTTCCCTTGCGACTGAGTCACAGTCCTGCGGCGTCGGCGGGCGGAATGGAGGTTCCGTCCGGTGTGTATGACCCACTGGGAGGAATACCGATGAAGAAAATGCTTTTGCTGGGTGTTGCGTCTGCCGCATTCGCCCTGAGCGCGCCCGCGCATGCCGAACTGAAGTTCAAGCCGGGCGAGGACAAGCGCTTCAACTGGGCGAATTACGAGGACCTCAAGAAAGTCGACCTCAAGGGCGAGACCCTGACCATCTTCGGACCGTGGCGTGGCGAGGACGAGACGCTTGTCCGGTCGGTACTTGATTATTTCTCCGAAGCCACCGGCGCAGAGGTCAAATATTCCTCGTCCGAGAACTACGAGCAGCAGATCGTCATCGACACCCAGGCCGGCAGCCCGCCCAACATCGCCGTCCTGCCGCAGCCGGGCCTCATCCAGGACCTCGCTTCCAAGGGCGTGCTGACCCCGCTCGGCGACGACGTCGCAGCCTGGGTCAAGGAGAATTACGCCGCCGGCGACTCCTGGGCCAAGCTCGGCACTTACAACGGCAAGGACGGCAAGCCAGGCTTCTATGCCTTTCCCTACAAGATCGACGTGAAGGGGCTGGTCTGGTACTCGCCCGACAATTTCGAGGAAGCCGGCTACAAGGTGCCGAAGACGCAGGAAGAACTTGCCGAACTCGAGAAGAAGATCATCGCCGATGGCGGCAAGCCGTGGTGCATCGGGCTTGGTTCGGGCGGCGCGACGGGCTGGCCGGCGACCGACTGGGTCGAGGACATCATGCTGCGCACGCAGACTCCCGAAGTCTACGACAAGTGGGTGAAGAACGAGATTCCGTTCAACGACCCGGCCGTGGTCAACGCCATCGACATCTTCGGCAAGATCGCCACCGACGACAAGATGGTCGACGGCGGCGCCAAGGCGGTCGCGGCGACCGACTTCCGCGACAGCCCGAAGGGCCTCTTTACCGTACCGCCGAAGTGCTACATGCACCATCAGGCATCGTTCATCCCCTCCTTCTTCCCGGAGGGCGTGAAGCTTGGCCAGGATGCGGACTTCTTCCCCTACCCGCCCTACGGCTCCAAGCCGGAGCTCGGGACGCCGCTGGAAGTCGCCGGAACGCTGGTGATGATCACCAAGGATTCCAAGGCATCGCGCGAATTCATCAAGTTCCTGCAAATGCCGCTCGCGCATGAATTGTGGATGGCACAGAAGAGCTTCGTCACACCCTTCAAGGGGGCCAACAAGGACGCCTATGGCAGCGATGCGCTGAAGAAGCAGGGCGAGATCCTGGTCGGCGCCACGACCGTGCGCTTCGACGGCTCCGACCTGATGCCCGGCAAGGTCGGCGCCGGCTCGTTCTGGACTGGCATGATCGACCTGGTCGGCGGCAAGTCCGCCCAGGACGTCGCCACCGACATCCAGAAGAGCTGGGACGCCATCAAATAGGCCGCTCCGGCGCGACCTGATCTTTCCTCATCTTGCTACTGGATCCGGGCTACGGCCCGGATCCGACCGGCGGGGCACGCCGGAAGCTTCGCGTTTCGATTGTTCCGAATAACTGAAAGTCGGCGCATTGGTCGCCAGCATCGCTGGCCGGTCACGCGCAGGGAGAGGGACCCATGGCGGCTCAGATTTTCTCGGCAATATTCGTCATCATCATCGGCGTCGGCGGCTGCGTCGCCTATTTCTGGGGCGCCAACAAACTGCTTGACCTGATCTTCCCCGCGCGCGGGGTGTCCGGAACGGCCGCCGTCAACAATCTGCGCCGGCAGGGATTGGTGCGGCCCTGGTTGTTCGTGGGTCCGGCGCTGATCATCCTGACCATCTATCTGGTCTATCCGGTGATCGCGACGCTGTGGCTGTCCTTCTTCGATCGCGGCGGCACGAGTTTCGTGGGATTCGCCAACTATGAATGGGCGCTGCGCGATCCGGATCTGCGAAACGCCATCCGCAACAACATATTGTGGCTGGCGGTGGTGCCGGCGGCCTGCACCTTCCTCGGCCTGATCATCGCCGTGCTCACCGACAAAATATGGTGGGGAACGATCGCCAAGAGCCTGATCTTCCTGCCGCTGGCCATCTCCTTCGTCGGCGCCAGCGTGATCTGGAAGTTCATCTACGAGTATCGTGGCCAGGGCCAGATCCAGATCGGCCTGCTCAACGCCATCATCCAGTATTTCGGCGGCCAGCCGCAGGTCTGGATATCGCTGCCGTTCTGGAACAACTTCTTCCTGATGGTCATCCTGATCTGGATCCAGACCGGCTTCGCCATGGTCATCCTGTCCTCGGCGCTGCGCGGCATCCCCGAAGAAACACTGGAAGCCGCGGTCATAGACGGCGCCAATCCGTTCCAGATCTTCTGGAAGATCATGGTGCCGCAGATCTGGGGCACCATCGCGGTGGTATGGACCACCATCACCATCCTGGTGCTGAAAGTGTTCGACATCGTCCTGACCATGACCAACGGTCAATGGAACAGCCAGGTGCTGGCCAATCTGATGTTCGACTGGATGTTCCGCGGCGGCGGCGATTTCGGCCGCGGCGCGACCATAGCCATCATCATCATGATTGCCGTCATTCCGATCATGGTCTGGAACATCCGCCAGGCCAACAAAGAGACGGGAGGGCACTGAGATGGCCGTCGCGACCGGAAATTCCTTCGCCAGCCGTTTCGGCGTCCATATCGCAGTGCTCGTCTTCGTGGTGATCTGGACCATCCCGACGCTCGGCATCCTCGTCTCGTCGCTGCGCGACAAGGACCAGATCATCGCCTCGGGTTGGTGGAATTCCTTCGCCAGTTCCAGCCAGACGGAAGCCGGGCGACTGCCGGCCGCCTCCACACAGGTAGAAAAGGACGGCAAGTTCGTTCTCCAGGGCAACATCTTCGGCGACGGGGCCAAGCGCGCGATAAGCGCCTTCGGCGTCAAGGCGGCGGCACCGACGCAGTATCCTGCCGGCACATCAGCCGATCTAGGTGACGGCGTGACCCTCCAGATCAACGCCGACGGCAGCTTCGTCATGGCCTCGCCAAAGGCGTTCGAGGGCGACAGGGGCCAGCGCGTCTACTACGCTTCGTCGGCGCCGCCGAAATTCACCACCGACAATTATCAGACCGTGCTGTTTTCCGAAGGCATCGGCCGCTCCTTCATGAATTCGCTAACGGTCACCATCCCGGCGACCGTCATCCCGATCCTGATCGCGGCCTTTGCGGCTTACGCACTGGCCTGGATGCGCTTTCCAGGCCGCGCGCTCCTGATCGCCGTCGTCATCGGCCTGCTGGTGGTGCCGCTGCAGATGTCGCTCATTCCACTGCTGAAGCTCTACAATGGCGTCGGCACGTTCTTCGGCGTGCCGTCCAAGACCTACCTCGGCATCTGGCTGGCGCATACCGGCTTCGGACTGCCCTTTGCCATCTACCTCTTGCGAAGCTATATTGCCGGCCTGCCGCGCGAGATCATGGAATCGGCGCGCATCGACGGCGCCAGCGATTTCGAGATCTTCGTCAAGATCGTGCTGCCGCTGTCCTTCCCGGTGCTTGCCTCCTTCGCCATCTTCCAATTCCTGTGGGTATGGAACGATCTCCTGGTGGCAATGGTTTTCCTCGGAACGGCGCCCGATCAGATCGTGCTGACGGCCAAGCTCAATGCTCTGCTTGGCTCGCGTGGCGGTAACTGGGAGATCCTGACGACATCGGCCTTCATCACCATCATCGTGCCGCTGATCGTCTTCTTCTCGCTGCAGCGTTATTTCGTCCGCGGGCTGCTGGCCGGCTCGGTGAAAGGAGGTTGAGACCATGCAATCGGCTTTGAAGGCGACTGCGAAACCAGACCCCGCCATCGACCGCGACTGGTGGCGGGGCGCGGTGATCTACCAGATCTATCCGCGCAGCTATCAGGATTCCAATGGCGACGGCATCGGCGACCTCAAGGGCATCATCGGCAGGCTGCCCTACATTGCCGCCCTTGGCGCGGACGCCATCTGGATCTCGCCTTTCTTCAAATCGCCAATGAAGGATTTCGGCTATGACGTCTCGGATTATTGTGACGTCGACCCGATGTTCGGCACGCTGGCGGATTTCGATGCGCTGACGGCGGAGGCGCACCGACTGGGCCTCAAGGTGATGATCGACGAGGTGCTGTCGCATACCGCCGACATCCACCCCTGGTTCAAGGAAAGCCGCTCGAGCCGCACCAATCCCAAGGCCGACTGGTATGTCTGGGCGGATGCAAGACCCGATGGCACGCCGCCCAACAACTGGCTGTCGATCTTTGGCGGCTCGGCCTGGCAATGGGACACCAGCCGCCAGCAATACTACCTGCACAATTTCCTGGCCGAGCAGCCCGACCTCAATTTCCACAACCGCGAAGTCCAGGACGCGCTGCTCGACGTCACCCGCTTCTGGCTGGAGCGCGGCGTCGACGGCTTTCGCCTCGACACCATCAATTTTTACTTCCACAGCCAGGGGCTGGAAAACAACCCGCCGCTGCCGCCGGAACAGCGCAACGACCAGACGGCGCCGGCGGTCAATCCCTACAACTACCAGGACCATATCTACGACAAAAGCCGACCGGAAAACCTCGCCTTCCTCGAGCGCTTCCGCGCGCTGCTCGACGAGTACACGGCGACCGCAGCGGTCGGCGAAGTCGGCGATTCGCAACGCGGGCTGGACGTGGTCGCCGCCTATACCGCCGGCGGCAAGCGCGTGCACATGTGCTATTCCTTCGACTTCCTGGCGCCGGAAAAGATCAGTGCCGCCAAGGTCCGCTCGGTGCTGGAAGCTTTTGGCCGGGTGGCCAGCGATGGCTGGTCGTGCTGGGCGTTTTCAAACCACGACGTGATGCGACCGGCCTCGCGCTGGGCCGCCGACGAGGCGGACCCGTCGGCCTATCTCAAGGTCATCTCGGCATTGCTGATGTCGCTGCGCGGTTCGGTCTGCATCTACCAGGGCGAAGAACTCGGCCTCGGCGAGGCCGACCTGCGCTTCGAGGATCTGCAGGATCCCTACGGCATCCGTTTCTGGCCTGAATTCAAGGGCCGCGACGGCTGCCGCACGCCCATGGTGTGGGATGGCAATGCAAGGAATGGCGGCTTCTCCCAGGCAAAACCCTGGTTGCCGGTACCGGCCGAGCATCTGCCGCAGGCGGTCAACGTGCAGCAAGGCGACGAAACCTCCCTGCTTGAGCATTACCGGCGCTTTCTTTCTTTCCGCCGCGCCCATCCGGCGCTGGCCAAGGGGGACATCGCCTTCATCGAAAGCCAGGGCGACACCGTCGCCTTCACCCGCCGGTCGGGCAATGAGGAGATCGTCTGCGTCTTCAATCTGGGCGCAAGGCCGGCGAAGGTTGACCTCGGCAACCGAACCCTGCAACCTTTGCCGGGACACGGGTTCTCCGGGCAGGCGAGCACCGGGTCGGTCGAGCTCGGCGGCTATGGCGCCTGGTTCGGACGCATAGGCTGAAACATCCGAGGAATCACTGGAGGAAACCAATGGCCGATGTCAATTTGAGACAAGTGAAGAAGTCCTATGGCAATCTTAACATTCTCCACGGCATCGACCTCGACATCAAATCGGGCGAGTTCATCGTCTTCGTCGGCCCGTCGGGCTGCGGCAAGTCGACCTTGCTGCGCTCGATCGCCGGGCTCGAGGAAATCACGTCGGGTGAACTCAAGATCGACGGCCACGTGGTCAACGACGTGCCACCCTCGAAGCGCGGCATCGCCATGGTATTCCAGTCCTATGCCCTCTACCCGCACATGACCGTCTACGACAACATGGCCTTCTCGATGAAGATCGGTGGGGAAAGCAAGGCCGAGATCGACAAAAGGGTTCGGCAAGCCGCCGAGATCCTGCAGCTGACCAAATATCTCGACCGTCTGCCCAAGGCGATGTCGGGCGGCCAGCGGCAGCGCGTCGCCATCGGCCGCGCCATCGTGCGCAATCCGAAGGTGTTCCTGTTCGACGAACCGCTGTCGAACCTTGACGCCGCATTGCGCGTTGCGACGCGCATCGAGATCGCCAAGCTCAAGGAATCGATGCCCAACACGACCATGATCTACGTCACGCACGACCAGGTCGAGGCGATGACGCTGGCCGACCGCATCGTCGTGCTGAAGGACGGGCACATCGAGCAGGTCGGCACGCCCATGGAACTCTACAAGAACCCCGGCAACCTCTTCGTCGCCCAGTTCATCGGCTCGCCGGCCATGAACATCCTGCCGGCGACGGTCGACAAGACGGGCAATCCGACCATCGTCAGCCATGTCGGCGGCCGCAAGGCGACGGTGCCGATCGCGACACCTGCTTCGGCAAAGGGAGCGGCGGTCAGCTTCGGCGTACGGCCGGAAGATCTCGCGATCGCCAGCGGTGCGGATTATCTGTTCGAGGGGACCGTCGATTATCTCGAACAGCTTGGCGAGGTCCAGCTGGTCTATGTCGATATCGGCCGGGCCGACCTGCCGCTGGTGACCAAGCTGCCGGGCAATGTCGAGGTCAAGCGCGGCTCGACGCTGCGGCTGACCGCCAATGCCGGCGATCTCCATATCTTCGATGCGGATGGTCGCTCCTTTGCCCTCCACGAAGCTGAAGCAAAGGCAGCCTGAAGACGGCCGTCCGGTAAAGAACAAGAGCGGCGGGCCTGGCCCGCCGCTCTTCTTGTCTGCACAGGCTGGTTAGTTGTTGCCGAAGAGATTGCGATCGGCACCCTGATGGGCCGGCTTCTGCACGTCGCCGGACGAGTTGAGCAGCTTGTAGACAGGCGAATCGCTGTTGCGGATCGCACCTGTATGCGACGTATCGACATTGACAGTCGACGAAGCAGTGGGCTGGTTGACGCCGTTGGAGCCATAATTGTCGCTGCCGGCGAAGGCGCTGCCGGAGACGGCCAGAACGGCGGCGGCGGCAATGAGGATCTTGTTCATTTTAGGTACTCCTGAATTTTGGAAGTCCCGCGGACCGGCGGGCCAGAGCCCACCGGCCGTGGGATGGCCGTTAATGGCCGAAGAGGTTGCGGTCGCTGCCCTGCTGGACAGGCGCCGAGGTGGCCGGAGCCGACTTGCCGATCGACGCGGTATTCGAATTGTCGGTCGAAGCGGCAGCAGCCTGATTGGCGCCGTTGGAGCCATAGTTGTCGCTGCCGGCGAAAGCGCTGCCAGAAAGGGCCAGAACGGCGGCGGCAGCAATAAGGATCTTGTTCATGTTAGGTACTCCTGAATTTTGGAAGTCCGGCTGCCGGCGGGCCAGAGCCCACCGGCCGTGGGATGGCCGTTAATGGCCGAAGAGGTTGCGGTCGCTGCCCTGCTGGACAG